>NZ_BAAAII010000008.1:279547-366993 GCF_039525985.1 Tsukamurella strandjordii
CTGATGCCGGACCTGGTCGCTCGCCTCGAGGATCTCCTCCGGGAGAGCGGTCGCCGCCCCGAGGAGGTCCGCGGGGTGGGGATGAGCATTCCCGGCACCGCCGATCCGCAGCGCGGATGCAGTCTGGACTCTCCTGCGATCAGCGGTTGGGACGGCATCGCGCTGCCGCCCTATCTGCGATCGATCACGGCTGCGCCCGTGTTGCTGGACAACGATGCGAATGTGATCGTCCTGGCCGAGCGTCGCGGACAGCGCGATCGGTTCGACGACATGTTGCTGATCAAGGCGTCCACCGGACTGGGCGCGGGCATCGTTGCCGGTGGCGCGCTGCAACGCGGTAAGCGCGGCGGCGCGGGCGAATTCGGGCACACGAAGATCCCCAGTGCCGCCGGCATTTCGTGCCGCTGCGGCGACACGGGTTGCCTGGAGGCGGTGGCCGCGGGCTGGGCACTCGTCCGCGACCTACGCGATCAGGGTCGCGAAGTGGCGCACGTCCGCGATCTGGTGGACTTGGCGATCGCCGGTGATGCGGAGGCGCGCAGGCTGATCCGGGACAGTGGTCGCCATATCGGCGAGGTGCTCGCCGGCGCCGTGAACCTGCTCAACCCGGACGCGTTGATCATCGCCGGCGATATGGCCGGAGCCTACGACCTCTTCGTAGCCGGACTCCGGGAATCGGTGTACGGCAACGCCACTACGCTGGCGACCCGTGAACTTCAGATCCTTCCGTCGACACACGGCGAGATGTCCAGCGTGAAGGGGAGCGCTACGTTGATCCTGGATCACGTGCTGCGGGCGGAGGCGATCGACGCAGCGCTGTGATCGAGGCCGCACGCTGCGGGAGGTGGGTCCAGTCGGTGACGATCAGCGCGGGCGCAGGACTATCTCCGTGGGGTGCGCATCGGCGGGGGTGTGCACGGCCTGCACCACCGCGCGCGCCACGGTCTCGGGGCGCAGCAGGTTGTCGGCCGAGTAGTCCCGGCCTTCGAGGGCGAAGATCCCCTCCTGCATCTGCGTGTCGATGCGGCCGGGGAAGATGCTCGTCACCCGGAGGGCGGGCTCCTCGGCGCGGAGCGCCTCGGCGAACGAGGTGAGGCCGAACTTGCTGGCGGCGTACGCGCCCCAGCCGGGGTTCGCGCGCTTGCCCGCGCCCGAATTGATCAGTACCACATGGCCACCCGCGTCGCGCAGTGCCGGCAGCAGTGCCTTGGTCAGCTCGACCACGGCCAGCAGATTCACCTCGAACATGGTGCGCCAGTCGTCTGCGGTGGTGTCCTCGATCCGTGCGATCGAGGCGATCCCGGCGTTGTGCACGAGCACGTCGAGGCGTGGAATCGATTGCGCGAGAGCGGCCACCGTCGCATGGTCGGTGAGATCGGCGGCGAAAGTGAGTGCCCCGAGCTCCGCGGCGAGCGCGTCGAGTTCGGGGGAGGGGCGGCCGCCGAGCACCAGGTCGTGCGTCTCGGCGAGCTGCCGTGCGATCTGGGCGCCGAGCCCGCGGGAGGCGCCGGTGATCAGGGCGAGAGGGCGTTGTTCGCTCATGCGCTCCACGGTAGTTCACCGCCGAACGACGAGAGCGGCACCGTCCGGCGTGGACGGTGCCGCTCTGCGCGCGAACGGATCAGAACTCCTGGTCTCCCACCAGGGCGGCCTCGGCGGGCACCTCGTGGGTATCGGCCTTGCTGTCGCGCACCTGGGTGAGCACCACGGCGGCCACCACGCAGGCCAGGGCGCCCACGAAGAAGGGCGCCGCCGGGCTGCCGAACCACTGCGCCACGTGGGCCACACCGGTCGCGGCGATGGCGCCACCGGCCCAGCGCAGGAAGTTGTAGCCGGCCGAGGCCACGGGCCGGGGTGCATCCGCGATCGACATCGCGGTGCCGGTGAACAGGGTGTTGAGCACGCCGGACGGGATACCCGACAGCACCACCACGGTGACCACGACCGCCACGTTCTCGTGGCCGATCGCCGCGATCAGTAGCAGCACGCCGTACCCGAGGACGGCGGCGATGGCGCCCCGTCGTTCACCGAGCGAGGCGGCCACCTTGGGGGCGAGCCACACGCCGCTCACCGCCACCAGCAGGCCCCAGCCCACGAACACGGCGCCCACGAAGTACGGGCTCTTGTGCAGCACGAAGGGCGACCAGGCGAGCACTGTGAAGAAAGCGGCGGTGTAGAACGCCGAGCCGAGACCGGTGAGGAACAACCCGCGCTGGCGCAGCGCACGCAGGGGCGCCATGGGGGAGACGGTGCCCTCGGTGGCGCGCTTCGCCTTGGCCTCGGCCGCATCGGATGTGAGCATGGTGGCGCACAGGATGGCGCCGATCAGCATCAGCGTCGCGGTGCCGGCGAACGGACCGCGCCAGGAGATGCCGCCGAGCACGGCGCCGAGCAGCGGACCGACGGCCAGGCCCACGCCGAGCGCGGCCTCGTACAGCAGGATCGCGCCCTGCTGGCCGCCGGTGGCGGCGGAGACGATCACGGCGAGCGCGGTGGCGATGAAGAGGGCGTTGCCGAGGCCCCACACGGCGCGCCAGGCCACGAGCTCACCGATCGAGCCCGCCAGGGCGCAGGCGCCGGAGGCCACGACGATCAGCAGCAGGCCCGCGATCACGGTGCGCTTGGCCCCGAACATCGAGGTGAACCAGCCGATGAACAGCATGGCGATCACCTGCACGCCGAGGTACGAGGAGAACAGCAGCGTGGTCTGGCTCGGGGTGGCGTTGAGCCCCTTGGCGATCGATTCGAGGATCGGATCGACCAGGCCGATGCCCATGAACGCGATCACCGCGGCGAACGCCGTGACCCACACCGCCTTGGGCTGGTGGGAAAGTGTGTCGCGCAAGCTCGGGTGTGCGTGGTCCGCGTTCTGTTCGGCGGTGATCGTCACGTGCAGCTCCTCTCGTATTACTACGAAAGTCTAAGCAATATGGCTCACGAAGAGCAAGCTCCTGTGACGGATTCCTCAGCCGTCCTCGCGGTAGCGGTCGATCAGCAGGTTGAGCGCCGGAATCGCCGCGTTCAGATGCACGCGGTCCTCCTCCGACAACTCGTGCAGGTGCCGCGCCAGGACGGCGTTGCGCGCCGCGATCAGCTCCGAGGTCAGCTGCTGGCCGTGCTCGGACAGCTGTACCACCACGGCCCGCCCGTCGTCCGGATCGGGGCTGCGCTGCACCAGGCCGAGCCGTTCCAGACCGTCCACCGCGCTGGTCGCCGAGGGCAGCCGGATCCGCAGGAAGCGGGCCAGCTCGCCCATCCGCACCGGACCCAGCCGCAACAGGCTCTGTAGGGCCGACTGTTGCGCCGGAGTCAGATCCGGCCCCGGGGTCGTGCGCTTCATCAGGAAGTGCAGCTGCAGGAGTGGGGAGCGCAGTTGGGCGGCCAGCTCACCGATGCTCGCATCGAGTGCGGCGGTGGAGGCGGCGCCGGAGTCATGGGACGCGGGGGTCATGACTCCGATACTAGGCACAGATTATGGCGGTGCCGGTCCCCCGAACGGCCGGACCGACACCGTCAGATGGCGGGAGAGTTTGCGATCGCGCTACGAACCAATGCTCCCGTTTGTTTTCCAGATCGCCACCACCGCAGGTCGGGGCTCATTCGTCCCGCCGTCGGGCCAGTGCGAGGTGGGGCTGCCGGCGCCGCCGTCGTCTGTCTCACCCGGATGCTGAACTGCGACAAGAACGCGGTTATCCCGGATCACCGGACCACAGGTCTCCGCGCCGTAGGGCACGGTGAGGAACTGCTTCGTCAGGCCCCGGTCCTTGCCCTCCAGCACCACGCCGAACAGGCCGTCGTTGCTCTTGAAGGTGTCCTGCGTGCCGTCGGTCGAGATCCACAGATTGCCGAAGGAATCGAAGGCCACGTTGTCGGGGCAGCTGATCCGGGAGACCTTGGTCTTGTCGTAGCCGCCGTAGTAGGTATCGGCCGCGGCCGGGTCGCCGCACACCAGCAGCAGGTCCCAGGAGAACTCGGTGCCCGTGTGATCGTCGGTGATCTCCAGGATCTGGCCGTTCTTGTTCTTCACCCGCGGGTTGGCGGCGTCGATCCCGGCCTTGCCCTCCGCGCCGCGATCGCTGTTGTTGGTGAGCGCGCAGTACACCTTGCCCGTCTTCGGGTGCGGCTGGATGTCCTCGGGACGATCCATCTTGGTGGCGCCCGCCTTATCGGCCGCCACCCGGGTGTACACCGCCACGTTCTCGGCCGGCATCCCGTCGATGTGCGAGGTCGCCTTGCCCGCGGCGTCCACCGTGAGCAGCGGCATCCACTTGCCCGTGCCCTTGTAGCCGCCGGCGGGCACCTTGCCGTCCTCCACCTTGGGGCCGTCGAACTTCGCGACGTACAGCGTGCCCTCGTCGAGGATCCGCATGTTCGACTCCATCGCGGCGGGACCCTTGCCGTCCTGGATCTTTCGCGAACTGACGAACTTGTAGATGTACTCGAACTTCGAATCGTCGCCCGAGTACGCCACCACGGTGCCGTTGGAGGTCACGTGGATGTTCGAGCCCTCGTGCTTGAACCGGCCCATGGCCGAATGCTTCACCGGGGTCGAGCGCGGATCGTGCGGATTGAGTTCGACGATGTAGCCGAATCGGTTGGCCTCGTTGGTCTCCTTGGCCAGGTTGAACCGGTCCTCGTACTTGCCCCAGTTGTGGTAGTCCGAATCCTTGCCCAGGCCGTACCGCTTCCAGCCCTCCTTGAGGCCGTCGATCGGCGGGGTGTCGGCACCGGAGAAGTAGTTGGTGTAGTTCTCCTCGCCGGACAGCATGGTGCCCCACGGGGTGATGCCGCCCGAGCAGTTGGCGATGGTGCCCAGCACCCGGGTGCCGGTGGGATCGGTCGCCGTCTTACAGAACCACGAACCCGCCGCCGGGCCGCGCAGCTCGAACTCCGTCGAGGCCGTGACGCGCCGGTTGTACTCTCCCAGAACGGGAGTCAGCTTGCCGGAACCCGGCTCGCCCTTCACCTCGACCACGGCCAGGCCGTGTGCGGCCATCTCCACGCGCACCTGGTTCTCGGTGGGGTTCTTCTCGTCGTAGCCCTTGAACATGTGCTTGCCCGTGGTGTACTCCTGGTTGCACACCATCAGGAAGGTGTCCGGCTTACCGTCCACCGGGATCAGATCGGTGAAATCGTTGTTGTAGCCGAACTGCTGGGCCTGCGCCTCGGGAGTCTGGTTGTCGAAGTCGAACTTCGGCGCACCGGGCAGCACCGGATCGCCCCAAGCGATCACCACGGCCTGCTCGTACCCCTGCGGAATCACCACGCGGTCTTCGCTGTTCGCGGCGACCGAGGTGAAATTCAGTCCGGGAGCCTTGATATCGGCGCCGGGCGCCGCACCTGCCGACGAAGACGAACCCGCCGAGCCCGTGCTCGCATCACCGCACGCGGCGAGCACCGTCGTCGCACCCACGCCGACCGCGGCGATGCCCGCGCCCTTGAGCACCGTGCGGCGGGTCAGATCGCCGAAGTACTCGTTCTCGGAGGTGTTGTCGTGCGGACGGAAGCACTGCTCGCCGCACTTGTACTTGCAGGTGGTGTGCGAGCGGGTGGACTGGCCGTCGTGATCGACGAGCAGGCGCAGATTGGGCAGACGCATGAGGCTCCCTCGGGGCTGAGGCGGGGATCGGCTGAGTGAATCAGCGACAATGTCTCAGGGCCACGTGAGCGGCAGGGAAAGTCTTGGTAACGCGGAGGCAAAGTACCGTCAGGCGGCGTCCGCGGGAACCTGCCCCGCCGCGATCCGGCGGTTGCGGATCACGCTCGAGATCATCGCCGCGATGATCAGCACCAGGCCGATGAGTCCCGTGACCACCTCCGGTACCGGGGTCCCGATCGAGTACAGCAGGATCACCGCCAGGGCGCCGATCGCCCAGTGCGCGCCGTGCTCCAGGTACACGTACTGCGACAGCGTGCCCTGGCGCACCAGGTACACCGTGATCGAGCGGACGAACATCGCACCGATCAGGCCCAGGCCCAACGCGATGATGATCGGGTCGGCGGTGATCGCGAAGGCGCCGATCACCCCGTCGAAGGAGAACGAGGCGTCGAGCACCTCGAGGTAGAGGAACAGGAAGAAGCCCGCCTTGCCCGTCGCCTTCGCCAGGTCCGACGGTCCGCTGTTCGGCTTGCTCTGCGCGTCGAGGTCGGCGATCTCCGCCTCCTCGTCGATGTGGAAGAGCTCGCCCAGCCCGTTCACCACCAGGTAGGTGATGAGGCCGAGCAACCCGGCCACCAGCACCGTGGTCTCCTCGCCCGGGTGGGCGATGTACATCGCGGTGTACAGCAATGCGCCGCAGGCGATCACCACCGACAGCTGATCGAGCCGGCCGATCTTCTCCAGCGGCTTCTCGATCCAGCTCAGCCAGGTGACGTCCTTCTCCGACAGCACGAAGTCCAGGAACAGCATCAGCAGGAAGATGCCGCCGAAGGCCGCGATCTGCGGATGCGCCGCGGTCACCAGCGATTCGTAGGTGGGGGAGCCGTCGGTCGGCGGGTTCAGCGCGAGCCGCATGGCATGCACCGGATCGAGCCCGGCGGTGATCCACACGATGGCCAGGGGGAACAGCAGTCGCATGCCGACCACCGCGATCAGGATGCCCACGGTGAGGAACATCTTCTGCCAGAAGTCGCTCATCCGGCGCAGCACCGTCGCGTTGATCACGGCGTTGTCGAAGGAGAGGCTGATCTCCAGCACACCGAGGATCGCCGTGAGGAACAGTGCCTGGGGGCCGCCGTAGAGGTACGCGACGATCAGGGCGGCGATCGTGACGACGATCGAGAGGCCGAAGGTCCGCAGTGCCACCGGGCGCCTTTCCATGGGGTCGGGCTCGGTGGGTCACCGAGCTGGTTCGCACATCGAACCTACGCCGCTCGTAGCCCGCACGCTCACAGGGCCGTAGTGACGCGGCGTCGGGTGACCGCAGCAGTCGGTGGTGGCCGAGCTGTGAGCGGGTCAGCCGCGGTCTTCGGGGAGGCCAACAGCGATGACTTCCTGCGCGTCGGTGTGCACCGCCTCAGCGGCGGTAATCCTGCGCACGGCGAGATAGGTGTCGACGAGCCGATTGCCGACTGCGTAGCCGGCACCGGTCGGCACCCCGAGAGGAGGGGCACCGAACCGGCCCGCGATCGCGTCGCCTAGCACCCATGAGGCGAAGTTCTGCATCCCCGTGACATCCAGATGGTCGGCAACGGTCGCGAACAGCGCATCGTCGTGACGGTGACGCACGCCGATCCGGGAGGCTCCGAGTTCGTCGCCGAACTGCTGGCGGGCAAGTGCATCCGCTAGCCCCTCGGAGACGATCTGCTCGCCGACGGTGACCGTCGTCGGGTCCCAGACGACGCCGCCTGGCGCATACCGCACGTTATGGTCGAATTCGTGCACGGCCGTTGCCTCGACCCGCTCGAGATTCTCCGGGGATGGCCAGATATTCAGATACAGATAGCCGGTGACGCTGCCGTTCGCGGTGAGGCCGAGCGCCTCCTCGAGAAAGATCCGATCACCCGGGTCGCCCACGACCAGCAGGACTGTGACTGCCGGTAGATCGACCCGCTCCAGCCCATCCTGGAGCCAGGCGGAGGCCTCATGAAGCGCTCGCTCGACCCGTCCCCAGGCATCCGCCGCATGCAGACGCTCGACGGCGTCGATGCAAGCTTCCGTGTCACGGTCAAGCGGAAATCCCGACGAGGCCCGGTGCATCGCCGCCAAGTCCACGGGTCCGGGGAAGTACCGGTACATCCCCATCATCGGCTGCCACATTCGCTCAAGTAGCGCCGGGCGCTCAGCGGCAGGCGCCTGCAGGACTGTCAGCATGGATGTGTACGTATCGAGGACCGTGATCTCCATACCGCGACCGTAAAGCCTCCCGTGACGGGAGGGTCAAACCGTAGCGCTACCTACCACTGCGCCGGGACGAACCTCCGTGCGGTGAAGCCGGCCCAGTCTCCCGATCAGGACGTTGCGGGCGTGAGGTGCCGCGCGGCGAAGGCGTCGAGGGCGTCCTCGGTCCCGAGGTAGGGCTCGTCGGGGCGCGGCCAGTGCAGGATCACGTCGGTGAAGCCCAGCTCCGCGGCGCGCCCCACGGCATCGTCGGCCGCATCGGGTGAGCTGAGGCTGTAGGTTCCGCCCGAGTCGATCGACAGGTGCCGCTCGATGCTCGCCGGATCGCGCCCGGCCTCGGCCAGTGCATCGTCGAGCCGCGTGCTCAGCTCGGCGACGCGCGACCACCAGGCGTCGCCGCCGTCACCGTCGGGGCCGGTGGTCACCCAGCCCTGCCCGAGTTCCGCCACCAGTCGCAGGCCTTTCGGGCCGTTGGCGGCGAGCACGAAGGGCATCCGCGGGCGCTGCGCCGGCTCGCCCACCATGCGGGCGTCGACGGCGCGGAAGAAGTCACCGTCGAAGGAGATGCCGCCGGGCTCGGTCTCGTACCGCAGCAAGGCGTCCAGGCCGCGGGTGAATTCCACGAAACGCTCGTGCCGCCGCCGCGGGCTCAGCTCCTCCTG
Source organism: Tsukamurella strandjordii (assembly GCF_039525985.1). Classification (NCBI taxonomy): domain Bacteria; kingdom Bacillati; phylum Actinomycetota; class Actinomycetes; order Mycobacteriales; family Tsukamurellaceae; genus Tsukamurella; species Tsukamurella strandjordii. The sequence goes on from NZ_BAAAII010000008.1 coordinate 288,050, forward strand.
CCCGAGCACGAAGGAATCGAAACCCGTTCCGCCCGAACCGATCCCCAACACCAGGCGGCCGCCCGAGATCTCGTCGACGGTGCCCAGGTCCTTGGCGAAGGGCACCGGGTGCCGGAAGTTCGGCGAGGTGACGAAGGTGCCCAGACGGATCTTCTCGGTCACCAGCGCGGCCGCCGTCAACGTGGGGATCGTGGCGCCCCAGGGCTGATCGGCCAGGGTTCGCCAGGACAGGTGGTCGTAGGTCCAGGCGTGATCGAAGCCCAATTCCTCCGCCTTGCGCCACCGCCGCCGGGCCTCGGGCCATGGGAATTGAGGCAGGATCACCACACCGAAACGCAGGGGATTTCGCACCCCGCCAGCCTACGACTCGGTACCTCACCGCACGACCTGTCCCGTTTGCGGCATACGATCGCGGCCTTGGTCCTAGGGTTTTCTCGTCGGTCGACCCGACCCTCACCGCTGATAAGGGGTACACATGTCCAGTCCGGCTTCCGCCGCGCCGCGATCCGGCGTGCGCGAGCTGACAGTCCGCGGCATCGCACTCGGTGCCGTGATCACGCTCGTCTTCACCGCCGCCAACGCCTATCTCGGGCTCAAGGTGGGTCTCACCTTCGCCACCTCGATCCCGGCCGCCGTGATCTCGATGGCGCTGCTGCGCTACTTCGCGAACCACTCGATCATCGAGAACAACATCGTCCAGACGATCGCGTCGGCCGCGGGCACGCTCTCGGCCATCGTCTTCATCCTGCCCGGCCTGGTGATGATCGGCTGGTGGCAGGGCTTCCCGTACTGGACCACCACCCTGGTCTGCCTGGTGGGCGGCGTCCTGGGCGTCATGTACTCGATCCCGCTGCGGCGGGCACTGGTCACGGGATCGGATCTACCGTTCCCCGAGGGTGTCGCGGCCGCCGAGGTGCTCAAGGTGGGCGACACCGCCGAGGGCGCCAAGGAGAACAAGACCGGCCTGCGCCTGATCCTCGTCGGCTCGCTGGCCTCCGCGGGCTACGCGCTGCTGGCGAAGATGAAGGTGGTCGCCGAGTCGATCTCGATCCCGGTGAAGATCGGTAGCGGCGGCACCATCGTGGTTCCCGGCCTGTCGTTCGCGCTGATCGGCGTCGGTCACCTGGTGGGCGTCACGGTGGGCATCGCGATGATCGTGGGCCTGGTCATCTCCTACTTCGTGCTCCTCCCGATCTGGACCGCGGGCGATCTGGGCGGCAGCGAGGCCTTCTCGGACGTGGTCAACAGCGTCTTCAAGAACGACATCCGGCTGATCGGCGCCGGTGCGATCGGCGTGGCCGCCGTGTGGACGCTGCTCAAGGTGCTCGGACCGGTGCTGCGCGGCATCGGCGAATCCATCGCCTCGGCGCGCAAGCGCCGCGACGGCCAGCTGGTGGACATCACCGAGCGGGACATTCCGTTCCCCTACGTGGCCGGCGTCGTGCTGGTCTCCATGGTTCCGGTCGGCGTGCTGCTGTGGCTGTTCACCACCGACACCGCGCTCGACGGGAAGGCCGGCGGCATCATCGCGCTGAGCGTTCTCTTCGTGCTCGTGCTGGGCCTGCTCGTGGCCTCCGTGTGCGGCTACATGGCCGGCCTGATCGGCGCCTCCAACAGCCCGATCTCCGGTGTCGGCATCCTCGTGGTGATCGCCGCCGCGCTGCTGATCCGCGCGGTGTACGGCCCCTCGACCGGCGACGAATCGCTGGCGCTCGTGGCGTACACGCTCTTCACGGGTGCGATCGTCTTCGGCATCGCCACCATTTCCAACGACAATCTCCAGGACCTCAAGACCGGTCAGCTGGTGGGCGCCACCCCCTGGAAGCAGCAGGTGGCCCTGGTGATCGGTGTCGCCTTCGGCTCGGCGATCATCCCGCCGGTGCTCGATCTGCTGCAGAAGGGCTTCGGCTTCGTCGGTGCTCCGGGCGCGGGCGATAACGCGCTCGCCGCACCGCAGGCCTCGCTGCTCGCGAAGCTCTCCGAGGGCGTCTTCGGCGGCGATCTGGACTGGGGCCTCATCGGCCTGGGCGCGCTGATCGGCGTGGTCGTGATCGTGATCGACGAGGTGCTCACCCGCGCCGGCAAGTTCCGGTTGCCGCCGCTCGCCGTGGGCATGGGCATGTACCTGCCGATGAGCGTGACGCTGATGATCCCGGTGGGTGCCGCACTCGGCTACTACTACAACCGCTGGGCCGACCAGTCGGCCAACGCCGAGGGGCGCAAGCGCCTGGGCACGCTGCTCGCGACCGGCCTCATCGTGGGTGAATCGCTGTTCGGCGTGCTGTACGCCGCCATCGTGGTGGTCTCGAACAAGGACGAGCCCCTCGCGCTCCCCTTCATCGGCGAGGGCTACCTGCACTGGGGCGAGGCCCTGGGCGCGCTCATCTTCGTGGGCGTGATCTACGTGCTGTACACCCGCACGAAGAAGCTGGCCGCCGCGGAGGGCTGACGATCTTCTCGCTCCCAGAACAGACTCCCGCTCCCGGAATTCCGGGAGCGGGAGTTCGTTTCGGGAGCGAGAGTGCGGGCCGACGGTGCGCGGGACTAGAAGTCGAAGCCTCCGAAGTCGCCGCCTCCGAAGTCGCCGCCTCCGAAGTCGCCGCCGCCGAAGTCGCCGCCTCCGAAGTCGCTGAAACCGCCGCCGTCCCCGCCGAAGTCGCCTCCGCCGATGTCACCCCCGGTGTCGCCGCCGTCGAATCCGCCGTCCATGCCGGCACCGTCGGCCATCACGGCCGGACCGACCCCGGCCATACCGGCGAACAGCGAGCTGAACAGCAGGTAGCTGCCCACGCCCCAGGCGCCGGCCACCAGCGCGGGCTTCCACCAGGGCTCGCTGTACCAGCCCGCGGGCACGGGGCGGCCGGCCACGACGCCGCCGGGGTAGTAGTTCGGCGTGCGGTCCGACGGCCCGGGGGAGGCCGCGAGCTCGCGACCCTCGACCTCGACGGTGCGGTCCTCGGTGACGGAGCCCGCGGCGCGCTGACCGTCGAGCTCGGGGATCGGCGGCCCCGGATCGAGATTCATGGCCACCCGGGCGGCCCGGGTGTAGTACAGGCCCTCCAGCGCGGTCTGCTTGGCGAGCCGGGCCTGCGCGGGCGTGGTGGCCTGCGCGATCTGGGAGCCCGCGGCGTTGTACCGCTCGCCGGCATCGGCGAGCGCCTGCTGCGCGGCCTCGTTGGACCCGACCAGGTTGTTCACCTGGCCGGAGAGCCGTTCGATGGTGGCGCGGGCGTCGGCCTGTGCATCGGCGAGGGCCTCGGCCTTGTTGTTGCGGCCGCGGGCCACGCTCACACCGGCGAACGCGACGGCGGCGATCACGACGAGGACGAGCACGATTTCCATGTCTTCGACGCTACCGACGGCGCGTGCCCCGCGGCTTACAGAAGTATGAAGAATCGGACCTTTCGCCGGCAGCGAAAAGCCCGCCACCGCCGGACGGACCGGGGGTGACGGGCTGATCGAGTCGAACGCGGGGACTAGTCCGCGCCGATGATGAACTCCTCGAGCTGCTTGCGCGCGACATCGTCGGCGATCTGCTCGGGCGGCGACTTCATCAGGTACGCCGAGGCGGGGATCACGGGGCCGCCGATACCGCGGTCCTTGGCGATCTTCGCGGCGCGCACGGCGTCGATGATGATGCCGGCCGAGTTGGGGGAGTCCCACACCTCGAGCTTGTACTCCAGGTTCAGCGGCACATCGCCGAAGGCGCGGCCCTCGAGGCGCACGTACGCCCACTTGCGGTCGTCGAGCCACTCCACGTAGTCCGACGGGCCGATGTGCACGTTCTTGTCGTGCACCTTGCCCGACAGCGGGCCGGTGAGGTTCGAGGTGACGGCCTGCGTCTTGGAGACCTTCTTCGACTCGAGGCGGTCGCGCTCGAGCATGTTCTTGAAGTCCATGTTGCCGCCGACGTTGAGCTGGTACGTGCGGTCCAGCGTGACGCCGCGGTCCTCGAAGAGCTTTGCCATCACGCGGTGGGTGATGGTGGCGCCCACCTGGCTCTTGATGTCGTCGCCCACGATCGGGACGCCGGCCGCGCGGAACTTCTCGGCCCACTCCGGGTCGGAGGCGATGAACACGGGCAGCGCGTTGACGAAGGCCACGCCCGCGTCGATGGCGCACTGCGCGTAGAACTTGTCGGCCTCCTCGGAGCCCACGGGCAGGTAGGAGACGAGGACGTCGACCTCGTTGTCCTTGAGCGCCTGCACCACGTCGACGCCCTCACCCGGCGCCTCCTCGATGGTCAGGCGGTAGTACTTGCCCAGGCCGTCGAGGGTGTGGCCGCGCTGCACGGTGACGCCGGTGGGCGGCACGTCGGCGATCTTGATGGTGTTGTTCTCCGAGGCGTTGATGGCATCGGAAAGGTCGAAGCCGACCTTCTTGCCGTCCACGTCGAACGCGGCGACGAACTCGACGTCGCGCACGTGGTACGGGCCGAACTTGACGTGCATGAGGCCCGGGACCTTCGCATCGTCGGCCACGTCCTTGTAGTACTGCACGCCCTGCACCAGCGACGAGGCACAGTTGCCCACGCCGACGATCGCAACGCGCACCTTAGTGGAATTGTCAGTCACCGTTCTTCCCTTCATTCGGTGTCAGTCGGTCGGCTCCGGGAGCGGAGCGAGCGGGCCGATCCAATTGGTCGGAGCGCGATTCAGCGGCGATCAGCTCATTGAGCCACCGCACCTCACGCTCCGTCGTCTCCAGTCCCAGCTCGTGCAACTGCCGCGTGTACGTCTCGCTGGCACCCCCGGCCGCGAGGGCCCGACGGAGCTCCTCCCGCCGCTCCTCGACCTGCCGGCGGCGTCCTTCGAGGATGCGGAGCCGGGCCTGGGCGGGAGTGGCGGTGAAGAAGGCGAGATGCACGCCGAAGCCGTCGTCCGTGTAGTTCTGCGGACCCGTGTCGGCGACCAGGGCGGAGAACCGCTCCTGACCGGCGGGGGTCAGCTGGTAGACACGGCGCGCGCGGCGCTTGCGGGCAGCTGCAGGGGGGCCCGGCGCGGCTTCTTCGACGATGTACCCGGCGTCCTGCGCGCGGCGCAGGGCGGGGTACAGCGAACCGTAGGAGAAGGCGCGGAACGGGCCCAGCAGTTCCGTCAGCCGCTTGCGGATCTCGTAGCCGTGCATCGGGGAGTCGTGCAGCAGGCCGAGAACTGCGAGTTCGAGCATGTGACGCCTCCCTTCCTGCGCGGCGCCGGGCCGCAGGGGGCTGACGCGAGTGGATCTATCTCTTCAATGCGATCGGCTGTTGTATCGCGCCGATATATAGGACGATACCCCAGCGTGTGATGGGCGTTGCAATGGCACGGCGGTGTGAGGGCACGCCGCGGGCGGTATCCCCTTGTCGAGGCGTATCCCAGCCGGGGCACGTACATTGGATCCGTGCGAACGCAGAGGCAAACGGTGGACTACGCGCTGCAGCGGCGATCGCTGCTCGCGTCGGTCAACGCCGGGCGCACTGCGGTGAAGTCGGTGTGCGACGCCGATCCGTACCTGTTGCGCGCGGCCAAGTTCCACGGCCGACCGTCGGAGGTGCTGTGCCCCATCTGCCGCAAGGAACAGCTGACGCTGGTGTCCTGGGTGTTCGGGGATTCGCTGGGTCCGGCCTCCGGATCGGCCCGTAGCGACGCAGAGCTCGGTGAGCTCGAATCGTCGCGGCCGGAGTTCTCGGTGCACGTGGTGGAGGTCTGCCGGTCGTGCAACTGGAATCATCTGGTGGAGTCCTACGTGGCCGGGCTGCCCCCGCGGCCCAAGCGCAAGCGCCGCGCGGCGCCCGGATGAGCGCGCACGGGGGAAGTAGAACGATCACGACGAAAGACGGAGCGGAGAGCAAGCGGTGACGAACCCGGGCGGAAACGACGAGCGGAACGGGGCGGTCGGGCGACCGTCGCGCCCCGAGGGCGATGCCCCCGGGCCCGCCGGACAGAACCGGCCCCCGCAGAGCCCCGCGCCCCAGAACGGTCCGCAGGGCCCGCCGCAGGGCGGCCCGCAGCGGCCCCAGCCGAGCGGTCCGCGGCCCCCGCAGTCGCCCACTCCGCAGGCCGCGCCGACCGCGCAGTTCCCGGTCGTGCCGCCCCAGCCCTCGGACCCCACGCCCGCGGCCCAGAAGCCCGCGGACCCCAAGCCCGCCGATTCGAAGCCTGTGCCTCCGTCGCAGGCTCCGCAGTCCTCGGACCCGCAGCCCACGACCCCGGCGCAGGCTCCCCGGACCGAACCCGCGGCGTCCAAGCCCGCACCCCCCAAACCCGTCCCGCTGCCGGGCGGCCCCGCGAAGTCGGCCTACCAGCCGCTCTCCGGGCGCCCCGTCGACGAGCAGGAACTCGCGGCCGAGGCCGATCGCGGCGGTGCGTCGCGACCCGAACCCGAGGCGCCGGCCGAGGAGCCGCCCGTCGTCTCCCGGGGTATCGATCCCGCCGTCCCCGCCACCGGCGGCGGATCGGGCGGTGACGGACCGAAGGGTCCCGACGGCCCGGACGGTCCCGACGGCCCGAAGGGTCCCGATGGGCCCGACGGCGGAGACGATGCCGGAAACGGCGAGGAGGGACCCGACCGGAAGGGGTTGCGCGGACTCGTGGGTGGATCGACGATTCGCAAGGTGGTGACCGCCGGCGTGACCGCGGTCGCCGCGATCCTCGTGGTGGCCGTCGTGGCCTTCGGTATCGGGTATTGGCGCGCCGATGTGCCGCAGCCGGGCGAGATCGAGACCAACCAGGTGGCCACCATCGTCATGAAGGACGGCAACACCCCGATCGCACGGGTGGTTCCGCCGGAGGGCAACCGCACCATCATCCCGTCCGAAGAGATCCCGCAGGTCATGAAGAACGCGATCATGGCCATCGAGGACCGCGACTTCATGACCAACCCCGGGTTCTCGCTCAAGGGCTTCGCGCGCGCCGTGTGGCTGCGCATCCCGGGCGTCGCCAGCGACGGACAGGACGCCGGCGGTGGCTCCACCATCACGCAGCAGTACGTGAAGAACGCGGTCGTCGGCGACGAATCCTCGCTGACCCGTAAGTGGAAAGAGCTCATCATCTCCACCAAGATGTCGCGCAGCTGGTCCAAGGACGACATCATGGCCGCGTACCTCAACACCATCTACTTCGGTCGCGGCGCCTACGGCCTGCAGTCGGCCTCGCGCACCTTCTTCAACGTCGACGCCAAGGACCTCAAGGTCGATCAGGCGGCGCTGCTCGCCGCGATGGTGCGCGCACCGTCGATGTACGACCCGGCCACCAACCTCAAGGACGCCACGGGCCGCTGGAACCAGGTGCTCGACGGCATGGTCGAGATGAACAACCTCGACCCCGCGCAGCGCAAGGCCCTGAAGTTCCCGCGCGTGGCGCAGCAGTCGAAGAACCAGGGCGGCGATGAGCTGTCCGCCGGCCCGAACGGGCTGATCCGCACCCAGGTGCTCCGCGAGCTCAAGGACGCCGGGATCGACGAGTCGACCCTGAACACCCAGGGCCTCAAGATCACCACCACCATCGATCCGGCGGCCCAGGCCGCGGCGGTCAAGGCGGCCCGGAACATGGCCGAGAACCAGCCGAAGGACCTGCGCACGGCCATCGTCTCGGTGGATCCGAAGACCGGCGGCGTCATGGCCTACTACGGCGGCGAGGACGGCAACGGCTACGACCGCGTCCAGGCGGGCCTGCAGACCGGATCGTCGTTCAAGGTGTTCGCGCTGGTCGCGGGCCTGGAGCAGGGCATCCCGCTGTCGCGGGTGTACTCCTCGGCGCCGCTGAAGACCACCGGCGTCACGGTGACCAACTCCGAGGGCGAGTCCTGCGGCTCCTGCAACCTGGCCACGGCCATGAAGATGTCGCTCAACACGGTGTACTACCGGCTGATGATGGACCTGCGGAACCAGGCCCAGGACGTCGCCGACGCCGCGCACAAGGCGGGCATCGCCGAGAGCTTCGGCGGCATCTCCAAGACCCTGCAGCAGAACGACGGCAGCGGCGTCGAGGGCGGCGTGGTGCTGGGCCAGTACCAGAGCCGGCCGATCGATATGGCGTCCGCGTACGCCACGCTGGCCGCCGAGGGCATCTACCGCGCACCGCACCTGATCTCGAAGGTCACCACCGCCGACGGCCGCACCCTGCTGGACCGGCAGAGCGATCCCGGTGAGCGCCGGATGAGCAAGGACGTCGCGAACAACACCACCGCCGCCCTGCAGCCGATCGCCTCGTACTCCAACGGCAACGGCCTCGCCGGCGGGCGCGCCTCCGCCGCCAAGACCGGCACCGCGCAGTACCAGGACACCGGCCAGAACAAGGACGCCTGGATGGTGGGCTACACCCCGTCGATCTCGACCGCGGTGTGGGTCGGCAACGATGCGGGCGGCCCGATCAAGAACCAGTGGGGCGGCAGCATCTACGGTTCCGGCGTTCCGTCGACCGTCTGGAAGCAGACGATGGACGGCGCGCTGTCGGGTACCGATTACGAGACCTTCCCGACGCCGGGCGCGATCGGCGGACAGGCCGGTGTGCCGGTCGAGACGCGGCGCAGCAGCCCGGCCTCGGCGTCGGCGTCCTCGTCGGCCGATCCGAGCGGTCCGGAGACCTCGCGCACCATCCCGGGCCTGCCGGGCGTGCCGATGCCCACCTTCCCGTGGGATCCGACCACCACTCCGCAGACCGGCTACCCCACGTACCCGGGGCAGCCGACCACGCCGCCGCGGCGCCCGGTGCCGGGCCAGGGCCCTAACAACAACCCGGGCCAGACGGTGCCGCCGAGGGTCCCGAACCCGGTGCCGTGACGTCGGAGCCCGCGACGGATCAGACCGAGGACGACCGGCTGCACGTGAGCCCGGGGCGGTTCGACCCGGCCACGGTGGCCGAACCCGACCGTGACATCCCGAGCTACACGAACCCGGTCGCGCGGGACTTCTCGACGGCGCTGGGCGGCCCGGTCGGCGCGCACGCGCTGATCGGATTCCAGCGGTTCTTCACGCCGCTGCGGTTGATCCTGCTGGTCGCGGTGCTCTTTCTGGCGCTCGGTTGGACCACGAAGGCGGGCTGCCTGCAACAGAAGAACGACAACGGCAACCTGGTGCTGGACTGGTCGGCGAACCGACCGTACGCGTCGATGTGCTACTCGGACACCGTGCCGCTGTACTCCGCGGAGCGGCTCAACGAGGGCCTGATGCCCTACAAGACGCAGTTCTTCGACACCGATCCGCTGGGACAGCCGCAGGAGCGGTACATGGAGTACCCGGTGCTCACCGGCATGTACCAGTACCTGTCGATGCGGGTGGCCAAGCTGTGGACCTACCTGCACGAGCAGTGGGGGGTGCCGGCGGCCATCGAGGTGGTGCTGTTCTTCACCGTGGCCGCGGTGGGCCTGGCGCTGTTCTGGCTGATCGCGGTGTGGGCCACCACCCTGTTATCGGGGGCCGCCCGCCGGCCCTGGGACGTCATGCTGATGGCGGCCTCGCCGCTGGTGATCGTGCACGCCTTCACCAACTTCGACGCGATCGCCGTGGCGGCCACCGCCGTGGGGATGCTGCTGTGGGCGCGGAACCGTCCGGCGTGGGCGGGCGTGATCCTCGGCCTGGGCGCGGCGGCCAAGCTGTACCCGGCCTTCCTCCTGGTGGTGCTGCTGTTCCTGTGCCTGCGTGCGGGCGCGCTGCGGCCCTGGGCCACCGCCGCTGCGTCCGCCGCTGCGGCCTGGCTGGCGGTGAACCTGCCGGTGCTCGCGCTGTGGCCGAAGGGGTGGTGGGAGTTCTTCCACCGCAACTCGATCCGCGCCGTCGATATGGATTCGATCTACGCGGTGATCAGCTCCTTCACCGGGGGCTGGGTGTTCGGGGGCACCGGCCCACGCGGCGGCGCCTCCACGACCGCCAACATGATCACGCTGGTGCTGTTCCTGCTGGTGATCGTGGGCGTGGGCTACCTCGCGCTGAAGGCGCCGCGCCGTCCCCGGGTGGCCCAGCTCGCCTTCCTGCTGGTCGCGGGATTCCTTCTGGTGAACAAGGTGTGGAGCCCGCAGTACTCGCTGTGGCTGGTCCCGCTGGCCGTGCTGGCGATCCCGCACACGCGGATTCTGTTGGCGTGGATGACGATCGATGCGCTGGTGTGGGTACCGCGGATGATGTACTTCCTGGGCATGCAGAACAAGGGTCTGCCCGAACAGGCCTTCACCGGAGCGGTCCTGCTCCGAGATATCGCTGTGATCGGGTTGTGCGCCTTGGTGATCCGACAGATCTACAATCCGGACGAGGATCTGGTGCGGTCCACGTTCCCGGGGCCGTTCTCGCCGCCGCTGGACGATCCCGCGGGCGGCCCGCTCGACGGTGCGCCGGACTCGTCCTCGCTGCCGCAGTCGCTACGCAGCCGCAGCGGCCGACCGGGCAGGTACCAGAGGAAGAACAGCAGCATCGCGGCCCGGCCCCAGACGCCGATCCACACGCCCCACTGAACCCACCACGTGATCGGCTGGTTCGCCGCGTGCTCGGAGAAGTAGCTCCACACGGTGAGTTCCAGGCTCAGGTCGAACACCAGGTAGGCCGCGATCGCACGCCAGTCCACCTTGAGCAGGACGAAGAAGGGCAGCAGCCACAGCACGTACTGCGGCGAGTGCACCTTGTGGAAGAGCATGAACGCGGCCAGGATCGCGCCGCTCACGCCCAGCCACGGGTACACGCCGGTCCGCCGGTACCGGAGCCAGCCCACCACCAGGAGCACCACGATCGCCGCGACGATGAGCAGTGGCGACGCCCCGGAGACGAAGTCGTCGTAGTCGGCCGGGTCGCCGAAGATCTCGCGCACGCCCCAGTACCAGACCGAGTTGGTCGACAGGTCGGCCGTGCGCAGCTCCTGGAACTTCAGTGAGGCCCGCCAGCCCTCGTATCCGAACACCATGAAGGGCACGTTGATCGCCACCGCGACCACCACGGCGGTGGCGGCTGTGGCCGCCGCGCCCACCCAGTCCAGCAGCCGCCAGTCCACGCGGGCCCGCGGCCCGGGACCGTCGGGCAGGGCGACGGTGCCGCCCCGGCCGTGGGTGAGCACGTAGAGCACGAGCGGCGCGACGAACAGGCCCGGGTAGATCTTCAGATCGAAGCCGATGGCCAGGATCGCGGCCGCGGCCATGGCCGGGAGCCGGATCGAGCCGCCGTTGCGGTCGGCCCAGGCCATCACGCCGAAGGCGGCGGTGGCCGCCGCGACCACCGGCAGTTCCATGTTGTGGAAGGCGTACAGCGCGAGCGGCGGCGTGATCGCCCAGATCGCGGCGGTGCGGCCCGAGACCTTGGCGAGGATCCAGCCGGTGAGCAGGCCGAACGGCGCCAGCAGCAGCGCCATGTGCGCCAGGAACTCGGCGTCGTTGGTGGCGCCGATCGCACCCACCCAGAACAGCAGCCCGCTGAGCACGGGGTATTCGATCGCGCCGCCCTGCAGCTTGCCGTCGGCATCGATCCAGCCGGTGAGGTACGGGAAGACGTGGTTGTTCACATCGCGACCGGACCACAGGTACTGCAGGTCGGAGTAGCAGATCCGGGTGGGGGTATCGGCGAAGCCCATGGACCGGCCGAACTCGTCGAAGGGCGCGCCCGTGCATTGGGCCTTGATCTGATAGCCGATGACCAGGGCCAGAGCGGTGAGGCCGAGCACGGTCCACGCGACCCGGTCGAAGCGGATCGTGGGACGAGGCATGGCGTCCACCTTATCGCCCGTGGCCGCGATGTCCGGTTCCGGTCCGCTGCTAACGCATCAGCCGCTGCGGGCGATCACAGTGCGTACACCGAGGAGAGGCCGGGCATGCACCGATCGACGCGTTTCACGGCAACGACGGCACTGGCCGCGGCCCTGCTGCTCACCGCGGCCTGCGGCGGCGCCGGGACCACGGCGAGTCCCACGGTCACCGTGACCACGGCACCGTCCGGCGATCCGGGCGGTGCGGACCCGAGCACCTCGCCGACGGTGCCGGTCACGGCGAACGACACGGTGGCGCCCACGCCGCTGCCGCCCGGTCCCGGCGGCGCGAGCCGGGTGCTCACCGCATCGGGCAAGACCACCTGCAACATCCGCGCCGACCTGGTGGAGTGCCAGTCCGAGGAGTTCGGCCGCAGCTACCGCGCGAAGACCGGCGAGCCGGCCACCGGATTCGTCTACCGCGGCGGCGAACTCGGCTGGTACTACGGCAACATGGCGGTCACCGCGCCGGCCACCACCCTGCGCTACGGGAGCGCCTACTCCGCCTACGGCTGGGTGGTCACCGCCGGCCCCGAGCGGACGGTCTTCACCCGGGACGGGCACGGCGTCAGCGTGGACGTCGCGAAGACGACCACGTTCTAGGCGCCGTCAGGCGAAGGTGCCGAGCGTGGACGGGTCGATCGAGGCCCGCCGCCCGGCGAACTCGGGGTACGAGCGCGCGTCGGTGGTCTGGAAGGCGGAGACGGTGCGCTGCGGCAGGGCCCCGGCGAACCGGCCGCGCAGCCGCAGCGCGCTGCGCAGCACGGGACCCAGCCCGGGACGGGGCTTCGGGAAGCCGAAGGCCTGCGTCATCCGGCCGTCGATCAGCGCCTCCACCGCGGTGGCGACCAACCCGCGGGGCACCGGGTACCAGGACGCCAGCAGATCCACGGTGTACCTGCCGATCTCGGCGTTGGTGTCGGTGTAGACGAAGGTGCGCCGCTCGTAGTCCTCCTTGAACTGCTGGAGTTCGTGGAAGTCGGAGGGGATGTCGCGGATGCCCATCCGCTTGCCCACCTCGCGGTAGAACTCGAATGCGGCGATCTTCTCGTGCGGGTGCAGCGGCCGGTAGCCGTAGGCGTCGATCCAGTCCAGCGGGTCGTAGATGAACGTGGTGAGCACGTACATCAGATCGTCGTTGCTGATGTCGTAGCGGTGGTGCATCTGGTTCACCCGGCGCAGCGAGGCCTTGCCGCGGGGCGCGTCGTAGCCGTACTCGATCAGCTCGGCCATGAGCATCGCGGTGTCGTCGTAGCGCTTCTGCGGTCGCTCCCGGAATTCTCCGGTCTTCGACAGCAGGGCGCTGATGGTGGGCACGCAGTACGTGCGGAACAGCGCGAACTCGAGCGCGCGCACGTAGTCCCAGGGGAACTCGTACATCGCGGTGATCCGGTGGATCTCCTGGTGATCGCGCACCGGGTCGAGGGCGGCGATCCGCTCGAGATGGCTGCGCCGGCTCACCGCGAGTAGACCTTGGCCAGCATCATCCGCACGGTCTTCATATCGCGCTCCTTGCGGTTGAAGGTCAGCAGGTTCATCGGCAGCGCGAACTTCTGCGCGGCCACGGACTGCGGGCGGCTGAACTCGCGCAGGCCGTCGGCGCCGTGGATGCGGCCGAAGCCGGAATCGCCGATGCCGCCGAAGGGCAGGGCGGGCACCGAGGCGAAGGAGAGGAAGGAGTTGACGGCCACCGCGCCGGTGCGCAGCCGGCGGGCCAGTTCGCGGCCCTTGTTCAGGTCCTTGGTCATGATCGCGGCGGACAGCCCGTAGGTGCTGTTGTTGGCGCGGTCGATCGCCTCGTCGATGTCCTTGACGCGGTTCACCACCACGGTGGGGCCGAAGGTCTCCTCGGTCACCGCGGTCGAGTCCTCGGGCACGTCCACCAGCACCACCGGCTGGGCGGTGTTCTCGCCCACCGATTCCCGGCCGCCCACGAGGGCGCGGCCGCCGCGGTTGAGGGCGTCGTCGATGTGGCTGGCGATGATCTTCAGCTGCTTGTGCATGGTGGCCGGGCCGTAGTCGGCGGAATCGTCCGAGCCGCCGTGGATCTCGCGTGATTTGGCGGCGAGCTTGTCCACGAACTCGTCGTACTTGTCGCCCACCACGTACACCCGCTCGACGCCGGCGCAGGTCTGACCCGCATTGCCGAAGGCGCCGAAGACCGCGGCGTCGACCGCGTTGTCGATGTTCGCATCGGAGTCCACGATGAAGGCGTCCTTGCCGCCGCCCTCGATGGTGACGGGGGTGAGGTTCTCGGCGCAGGTGGCCATCACCTTGCGCGCGGTGGCGGCCGAACCGGTGAAGGCCAGCTTGTCGACCGCGGAACGGCACAGGGCGGCGCCGGTCTCGCCGGAGCCGTGGATCGCCTGCAGCACGGGCTGTCCGGGGCAGGCGGCGGCCCAGGTATCGGCCAGGAACTGGCCCACCGCGGGGGTCAGCTCGCTGGGCTTGAAGACGATGGCGTTGCCGGCGGCCAGCGCGTACGAGATCGAGCCCATCGGGGTGTACACCGGGTAGTTCCAGGGGCCGATCACGCCGACCACGCCGAACGGGCGGTATTCCACGGTGGCCGCCAGGTTCGCACCCAGCATGCCGGTGCCGACGCTGCGCCGGCCGAGCACCTTCTCGGCGTTCTTCGCGGCCCAATCGAGGTGCACCACGGCGAGCATGACCTCGAGGAGGGCATCGTCGACGGGCTTACCGGTCTCGGCGGCGATCACCGCGGCGAGATCCTCCGCGCGGCGCGAGAGCTCGGCGCGGAAGCGCAGCAGCCAGCTGCGGCGGGCCTTCGGTTCGAGGCCGCCCCACCACTGTGCTGCGGTGTGCGCGGTGGCGACGGCGGCGTTCACCGCGGCGGCATCGGCGACGGGGAATCGGGCCACTTCGGCACCGGTGCGGGGGTTGGTGGAGATGAGCTCTCCGGTCGAGGTCTCGGGAGCTGCGGTCATGATCGGTCCTCCACGGAAGTTAGTTCCTGTTCTCCCGCATGGTAGCGCGCGCACCGGTGGGCGGCGAGGAAATGGAGAACTCGCAAAAGTTAGAGAGCGTTCTCTCAGATGTGTTACATTCCGGACCATGTTCTCGACTCGATTCACCGAGGCTTTCGGTGTGCAGTATCCGATCGTTCAGGGCGGGATGATGTGGGTCGGCCGCGCCGAACTCGCGGCCTCCGTCTCCGAGGCCGGGGGCCTGGGGATCATCACCGCGCTCACCCAGCCGAGCCCGGACGCGCTGCGCCAGGAGATCGCGCGGGCGCGCACCCTCACGAGCAAGCCCTTCGGTGTGAACCTCACCGTGCTGCCCACCATCGATCCGCCGCCCTACGAGGAGTACCTGCGGGCCGCGGTCGAGTCGGGCATCACCATCATCGAGACCGCCGGCTCGAACCCCGCCAAGTTCCTGCCCTACCTCAAGGACAACGGCGTCAAGGTGATTCACAAGTGCACCAGCGTGCGGCACGCGCTCAAGGCGCAGGCGATCGGTGTGGACGCGGTGTCGATCGACGGCTTCGAGTGCGCGGGGCACCCGGGTGAGGACGACATCCCCGGCCTCGTGCTGATCCCCGCGGCGGCCGATGCGCTGGAGATCCCGATCCTGGCCTCGGGCGGTATCGCCGATGCGCGCGGCATGGTGGCCGCGCTCGCCCTCGGTGCCGACGGCATCAACATGGGTAGCCGCTTCCTGTGCACCGAGGAGTCGCCGATCGCGGCCGAGGTCAAGAAGCAGATCGTGGCGAACTCGGAGCTCGATACCAAGCTCATCTTCCGGACCCTGGGCAATACGGCCCGCGTCGCGAAGAACTCCGTCTCGGTCGAGGTGGTCGAGACCGAGGCGAAGGGCTGTGAGTTCGAGGACATCCGGCACCTGGTGGCGGGGGCCCGGGGCCGCAAGGTGTTCGAGGACGGCGATGTCGAGGCCGGTATCTGGAGCGTGGGCCTGTGCCAGGGCATCATCCGCGATGTGCCCTCGGTGGCCGAGCTGATCGATCGCATGGTGTCCGAGGCCCAGCAGATCATCACCGGCCGGCTCGCGGGAATGGTCGGGGCGCGGGAGACGGTGGCATGAGCGAGGATCTGCTCCGCAGCGTCGAGGGCGGGGTCCTCACCGTCACGATCAACCGTCCGCAGCGGATGAACGCCTTCGGGGTGGGGGCCTCGCGCGAGCTGGCCGGGATCATCAACGACGCCGATGCCGATCCGGACATCCGCGTGGTGGTGATCACGGGCGAGGGCAAGGCCTTCTGCACCGGCGCCGATCTGGCGGGGGAGCCGGCCACGCCGCAGGAGGCGATGGACGCGGTGAACTCCTACGTCCGCGCCATCGCCGCGGCGTCGATCCCGGTGATCGCCAAGGTGAACGGTCCGTGTGCGGGCATGGCCGTGGGACTCGCCCTCGCCTCGGACCTGATCTTCATGGCCGAGACCGCGTACTTCCTGCTGCCCTTCGTGGGGATCGGCCTGATCCCCGACGCCGGCACCTCGGCACTGGTGCCGGGCGTGATCGGCCGGACCCGGGCGATGGGGATGGCCCTGCTGGGCAACCGCGTGTACGGCCCGGAGGCGCTGGCCACGGGGATGGTCACCGCGGTGCTCCCGGCCGCCGAGCTCGACGGTGCGGTGGCCGCGGCCGCCGCGCAGCTCGCGCACGGTCCGAAGGACGCCATCGCCCAGACCAAGCGCGCCATCAACGCCACCACCCTGGCGCAGCTCGAGGGCGCGCTGGATCGTGAGACCGCGGTCCAGGTGGATCTGCTCCAGTCCGATGATTACCGCGAGGGGGTGGCCGCCATGCTCGGCAAGCGCCGCCCCGAATTCGCCCGCTGACCGTACCCACCCCTCGGGTACGCACGACCCCGCGACGGCTGCTCGTCGCGGGGTTCGTGCGTCCGCGGCCGGTCGCCGCCGTGACCTAACCCACGTTGTTGGTTACTGGAGCTACCGGTATCTTTCCCTTCGCACATCGTTCGTTGCCAGGGGGAGAATTCAATGACATATCAGCAGTACGAGTACGCGCCCGCGCCCACGCGCGATCCTGACGATCTAGCGAAGCCGCTCTACGGTGCGTCGTTCGGTGAAGCAACGGTGCGATTCGTCAAGAACACCTTCCGCTACAGCGGCCGCGCGTCGCGGAGTGAGTTCTGGTGGGCGGTGCTCGCGCAGTTCCTGCTCTTCGTCGCGTTCGTCGTCTTCGGTGCTCTCGGTGCCGCAGTCGAGAGCAATGCCGGGTGGGCTTACACCGTGTTCGAGAACCTGGCGCGGGTCGCGGTCCTCGCATACCTGCTCTCGGTGGTCCCGTTGATCGCGCTGGCCGTCCGTCGTTTGCACGATTCCAACAATTCGGGCTGGTGGTTGCTCTGTGTGTTCATCCCGTTCTTCGGCGGCTTCACCGGGCTGGTCGTCGGATTGCTGAACAGTGAGCCTGCGGGCATCCGCTTCGACAAGGCGTAGCGAGCCCGCACCCGACTCCATCGAAACTGCGTTCCGGGACGCTTCCGGCCGGGAATCCGTCGCAGAATGCAGTCTCGGCGTGGGGTGTGCGGATTCTGCATGACGCGCGGGAACGAAACGGGAGAGGCCCGGCACCGTCGAGAAGACGGTGCCGGGCCCTTTCCGTGAATCAGTGCGGCGCGGGTCTACTCGTAGGTCTCGCCGGCCTCGGCCTTGGCGACCAGCGAGGCGGGCGGGGTGAACTGGGCGCCGTACTTGGCGGCCAGATCGTTCGCGCGCGCGACGAAGGCCTTCGGGCCGATGGAGCCGTCGGGAGCCTCGTAGCCGTTGATGAACTGCATCACGCCACCGGTCCACGCGGGGAAGCCGATGCCGAAGATGGAACCGATGTTGGCGTCGGCCACCGATTCGAGCACGCCCTCGTCGAAGCAGCGCACCGTCTCGATCGACTCGATGAACAGCATCCGGTCGATCATGTCCTGCAGCGGAATGTCCTTGCCCGCCGGGAACAGATCCTTCAGTCCGGGCCACAGGCCGGCGCGCTTGCCGTCCACGTAGTCGTAGAAGCCCGCGCCGTCCTTGCGGCCGGTGCGGCCGTTGTCGACCATCGCGTCCACCACGGCGTCGCTGCCGTGCGGGGGCAGCGGCTTGCCGGCGGCCTCGGCCGCGGCGCGGGTCTCCTTGCGGATCTTCTGCGGCAGCGTCAGGGTGAGCTCGTCCATCAGCTGCAGCGGCGCCGCCGGGTAACCGGCCTGCTGGCCGGCCTGCTCGATCAGCACCGGGTTCACGCCCTCGCCCACGGCGGCGATCGCCTCGTTGACGAAGGTGCCGATCACGCGGGAGGTGAAGAAGCCGCGCGAATCGTTGACCACGATGGGGGTCTTCTTGATCTGCAGGGTGTAGTCGATCACCTTGGCCAGCACGGCGTCGGAGGTCTTCTCGCCCTTGATGATCTCGACCAGCGGCATCTTGTCCACGGGGGAGAAGAAGTGGATGCCGATGAAGTCCTCGGAGCGCTTGACGCCCTCGGCGAGGATGGTGATCGGCAGCGTCGAGGTGTTCGAGCCCAGGATGGCGTCGGGCTCGACGATGTCCTCGATCTCCTGGAAGACCTTGTTCTTGACCTCGACCGATTCGAAGGCGGCCTCGATCACCAGATCGACACCCGCGAAATCGGCGGCGTCCACGGTGGGCGTGATCCGGGCCAGCAGCTCGGCCGACTTCTCGGCGGTGGTGCGGCCCTTGGCGAGCGCCTTCTCCTCGAGCTTCTCCGAGTACGCCTTGCCCTTCTTCGCGGCCTCGATGTCGATGTCCTTGAGGACCACCTCGATGCCGGCCTTGGCGGAGACGTAGGCGATGGCCGCGCCCATCATGCCGGCGCCGATCACGCCGACCTTCTTGGCCTGGTACTTCGGGTAGCCGTCGGGCCGCGATCCGCCGCCGTTGATGTGCTGCAGATCGAAGAAGAAGGCCTTGATCATGTTCTTCGAGACCTGGCCGGTGGCCAGCGAGGTGAAGTAGCGGCCCTCGATCACGCTGGCGGTGTCGAAGTCCACCAGCGCGCCCTCCACGGCCGCGGCCATGATGGCGCGGGGCGCGGGCATCGGGGCGCCCTTGAGCTGCTTGCGCAGGTTCGCGGGGAAGGCGGGCAGGTTCGCGGCGATCGCCGGCGAGTTCGGCGAACCGCCGGGGATCTTGTAGCCCTTGACGTCCCACGGCTGCACGCCGCCCTCGGGGTTCGCCTTGATCCACGCCTTGGCGGCGGGGATGAGCTCCTCGACCGTGCCCACGACCTCGTGGACCAGGCCCACCTCCTTGGCCTTGGCCGGCTTGAGACGCGGGCCCTGCAGCAGCACGCCCATGAGCGCACCCTGCAGGCCCAGCAGCCGCACGGTGCGGGTCACGCCGCCGCCACCGGGCAGCAGGCCGAGCGTGACCTCGGGGAGGCCGATCTGCGAGCCGCGCACATCCGCCGCGATGCGGTGGTGGGTGGCCAGCGCGATCTCCAGGCCGCCGCCGAGCGCGGCGCCGTTGATCGCGGAGACCACGGGCTTGCCGAGGGTCTCGAGGCGGCGCAGCGCGGCCTTCATCGACTCGACGTTGTCCGAGAGGGCCTGCGCATCGGCCTTGGTGGCCTTGCGGATCAGGCCGAGGTTACCGCCGGCGAAGA
Organism: Tsukamurella strandjordii; assembly: GCF_039525985.1. NCBI lineage: Bacteria > Bacillati > Actinomycetota > Actinomycetes > Mycobacteriales > Tsukamurellaceae > Tsukamurella > Tsukamurella strandjordii. Next base: position 307,366 of record NZ_BAAAII010000008.1, read on the forward strand.
AGGTCTTCTTGGCGGAGGTGAGCACGACGCCCGTGATGGAGTCCTTCTCGGCCTCCAGGCGATCGATGGTGGCCGCCATCGACTCGCGGTACAGGTCGTTCATCGTGTTCGCGGAGCTGGTGGGGTCGTCCATCGTCAGGAGGACGATGCCGTCGGCGTCCTGCTCCCAGCGGATCATGTTGTCTGCCATGATGTTCGTTCGAATCCTTCGTAGTCCGGGGCGGTCAGAGACGCTCGATGATGGTGGCGATGCCCATGCCACCGCCGATGCAGAGGGTGATCAGGCCGTAGCGGCCGCCGGAGCGCTCGAGCTCGTCGAGCACGGTGCCCACCAGCATGGCGCCGGTGGCGCCGAGCGGGTGTCCGAGGGCGATGGCGCCGCCGTTGACGTTGACCTGCTCGCGATCGAGCTTGAAGTCCTTCATCCACTTGAGAACCACGGAGGCGAAGGCCTCGTTGAGCTCCCAAACGTCGATGTCGTCCTTGGTGAGACCGGCCTGCTTGAGGGCCTTCTCGGTGGCCGGGGTGGGGCCGGTCAGCATGATCGTGGGGTCGGAACCGGTGATCGCGGTCGAGACGATGCGGCCGCGCGGGTTCAGGCCGGCCTTCTTGCCCGCGGCCTCGCTGCCGACCAGCACCAGGGCGGCACCGTCGACGATGCCCGAGCTGTTACCGCCCGTGTGCACGTGGTTGATCTTCTCCACGGTGTAGTACTTCTGCAGCGCCACGGCGTCGAAGCCGCCCATCGCGCCGATGCCCTCGAAGGCCGGCTTGAGCTTGCCGAGATCGGCCGGGGTGGTGCCGGGGCGACGGTGCTCGTCGTTGTCCAGGATGGTGAGGCCGTTGATGTCCTTGACCGGCACGACCGACTTCGCGAAGCGGCCCTCCTCCCAGGCCTTGGCGGCGTTGGCCTGGCTCTGCGCGGCGAACTCGTCGACGTCATCGCGGGAGAAGCCCTCGATGGTGGCGATCAGGTCGGCGCCGATGCCCTGCGGCACGAAGTAGGTGTCGTAGTTGGTGGTGATGTCCTGGAACATCGCGCCACCGTCGGACCCCATCGGCACGCGCGACATCGACTCGACGCCGCCGGCGAGCACCAGCTGGTCCCAGCCCGCGCGCACCTTCTGCGCGGCGGTGTTGGTGGCCTCCAGGCCCGAACCGCAGAAGCGGTTGATCTGCACGCCCGCGACGGTGTCCGGCAGGCCGCCGGCCATGGCGGCGGCGCGGGGGATCACGCCGCCCTGCTCGCCCACCGGGGCGACGACGCCGAGCACGATGTCGTCGATATCCGCCGGATCGAGGGCGGGGAAACGGGTCTTGACCTCGTCGATCAGGCCGACCACGAGGTCGATCGGCTTGGTCGCGTGCAGCGAGCCGCCGCGCTGCTTACCGCGCGGAGTGCGGATGGCCTCGTAGATGAATGCGTCGGACACGGTGTTCCTTCCTGGTGTGCTGTCCCGTCGGAGCATCACAAGTGAATCACTATTCTCTAACTTTTAGCGATTCGGCTCCGATCGAACATGTTCTAGAACACAATCGCATACATGACCGCTGAAGAGAACATCGCCTGGTATCCCCGCACCGAGGAGCCCCGCAGCTCCCAGCGCAATACCTGGAACAATCAAGTCCGCAACCACGCCGTCATGCGCGGCGATCAGACCGCCCTGCGGTTCCTCGACAAGAGCGTCACGTGGGCGGGCTTCGCCGACCGCATCGGCGCCTTCGCGGGCGCCCTCGCCGAGCGCGGCATCAAGGCCGGCGACCGGGTGCTGATCCTCGGCCTCAACCGCATCGAGTACGTCGAGGCGGCCCTCGGCGTCACCGCCCTCGGCGCCATCGCGGTGCCGGTCAACTTCCGCATGGCGCCGCCCGAGGTGGCGTACCTGGTGCAGGACACCGCGTGCAGCGCCGTGGTCTACGAGGCGCCCTTCGATCCGCTGGTCGCCGGCGTTGCGGGCGCGGGCGCCGAGTTCGGCCTGCGCATCCGGTTCGACGGTGCCGACGAGGCCGCGGGAGCGCTCGGCTTCGAGGACCTGATCGCCGAGGGCCGCCCGGATCCCCGGATCGACGTGCCCGAGGATTCGCCCGCGCTGATCATGTACACCTCGGGCACCACCGGCCGCCCCAAGGGCGCCGTGCTGACCCACATCAACATGGCCGCGCAGGGCTGGACCAATCTGGTCGCCCCCGGCTCGGTCGACCCCGACGCCGTGGGCGCCATCGCCGTCCCGATGTTCCACATCGCCGGCTTCGGCGTACTGGCCACGGCCTTCCTGCAGGGCCTGACCTCCGTGATCTTCCCGCTCGGCGCCTTCGATCCGGCGCAGACGCTGGATGCGCTCGAACGCGAGGGCATCACCAGCATGTTCATGGTGCCGATGCAGTGGCAGCTCGCGGTGAACGAGCAGAAGGCGCGGCCGCGCAACCTCAAGCTCCGCTACGTGTGGTGGGGCGCCGCCCCCGCGAGCGAGACGCTGCTGCGCGAGCTCACGGCCACCTTCCCCGACGCCGAGATCTGCGCCGTCTTCGGGCAGACCGAGATGTCGCCGGTCACCTGCGCGCTCTCCGGCGCCGACACGCTGCGCAAGTTCGGCTCCGTGGGCCGGGTGGTGCGCACCGTCGCCGCCCGCGTGATCGACGCGGACGGTAACGACGTGCCGCGCGGCGAGATCGGCGAGATCGTGTACCGCGGCCCGAACATGATGTCCGGCTACTGGAACAACCTCCAGGCCACGCAGGAGGCCTTCGCGGGCGGCTGGTTCCACTCGGGCGATCTGGTGCGGATGGACGACGAGGGCTTCGTCTACGTGGTGGACCGCGCCAAGGACATGATCATCTCGGGCGGCGAGAACATCTACTCGCAGGAGGTCGAGAACGCGGTCGCGGCGCATCCGGATGTGACCGAGGTGGCGGTGATCGGCCGGCCCGACGAGAAGTGGGGTGAGGCCGTGGTGGCGGTGGTGCAGTTGCGCGAGGGCGCCGCGCTCACCGTCGAGGCCCTCTCGGAGTTCCTCACCGAGCACATCGCCCGGTACAAGCACCCGCGCGATGTGATCGTGATCGACGCCCTGCCGCGCAACCCCACGGGCAAGATCACCAAGCCCACGCTGCGCCAGCAGTTCAGCTGATCCGGCCGCGAACCACGAAAGCCGGGCTCCCCCACGGGAGCCCGGCTTTCGTCGGATCGGATCAGACCAGCGGACGGCCGAGCTTGGCCCGGGTGCGCATATCGGTGAGCAGCAGCCGGTACGGCAGCTGCCCGATCGCGGTCGGCACGAACCGGTTCGCGAAACCCACCAGGCGCCAGAAGCCGTCGAACAGCCGCTGATCGCGCGCCGACCACTCGATCTCCATGGCCTCCCGGAACTTCGGCGCGAGGAAACCGGCGGTCTGGAACCGGGAGAAGGCCTTGAGCGGACCCGGGACGGTGCCCACGAAGGTGAGGTCCACCAGCTGGCGCAGGTAGTCGCGGGTATCCGGGGTGGGCGCGATCTTGGTGCGGCACAGCTCGACCCACACCGCGTCGAACTCCTCCGGGGTGGCCGGCCACTGATCGGGATGCACCTGCAGCGTGGTGCCGAGCGGGGCGGCGTCGCGGTAGAACAGTGCGCGCTGCTCGGGGCTCATCGGGCCGCGCAGCAGCGTGTGGGTGTCCTCGAAGCCCACGTACAGGCACATGGCCACCCACAGCTGCAGGTTGCGGTCCATGGCGTTGTACTTGACCGGGCTCTTCTCGGTACTGCGGACCTGACGGTGCGCGGTGTTCACGGCCTCCCGGTAGCGCTTCTTATCGTCCGCGGTGCCCAGCACGGCCACCGCCAGGTAGGTGAAGGTGGTGCGGGTGCGCTTGATCGGATGCTTGTACAGCGCCCCCGATTCGACGGGCGACTCCATCACGCCGTAGGCCACGGGGGGATCGATCAGCTGCATCACCACGTTCGCCGGGCCGGCCGCGGACGAGGGCGCGGTCATCGAATCCGCCAGCGTGGTGAGTACGTGCGCCGCCCGCGCGGGTGTCGAGATCGGGATCCGGTACCCCTGCGCGACCGGGTCGACGAGGCCCGCCACCGCGGCCGGGTGCGCGGCCGCCGGATCAGCGGGGCTCGTGACGATGCGCTCTGCGCTCGTGGTCATGAGCGGTTCCTCCAAGTGTTCGCACCGAAGCGGTGTGTGAATGTTCACTTACTTATAGGCTTGACGGTACACCGAGGAGGGCCTTACGTCAGTGAGTACTCTCTATGCGGACGGCGGATGAGGAGTTGACGTGACCCAGGCGCGGCGCAAGCGGCCCAAGGATCGGCGCGAGCAGATCGCGCGGGTGGCGGCCGAGGATTTCTCCCGGCGCGGCTACCACGGCGTGGGCATCGAGCAGATCGCCGCCTCGCTGGACATCTCCGGGCCTGCGGTCTACCGGCACTTCCCGAACAAGTACGCCCTCCTCGAACACGCCATCACCTCGGCCTCCGATGCACTGAGCACCGCGGTCGCGCGGGCCGCGACCGAGACCGAGGGGCAGGCCGCGGACGCACGGATCGACGCCATCGAAGACGCCGCGCTGCGGGTGGCCTTCGAACGGCGCAACACGGGCGGCCTGTTCCGCTGGGAGCAGCGGCTGCTCGAACGCGAGGATCGCGACCGCATCCGCGACCAGCTCACCGCCATGATCGCCGCCTTCGCCGATGCGGCGGAGCCGGCTCTGCCCTCGGTCGATCGCGCGGATCTGGAGCTGCGGTGCGTCGGAGTGATCAGCGTGACCGGCAGCGTCACCGCGCATCGCACCGTGCTCGCGCAACGCCGCGCCGAGGCCGTGCTCGCCGCCGCGGGCCGCCGACTACTGGCCCTCCCGGCGCCGCCGCTGGAGTACTCGGTGGCACCCGCCGCCGAACCGGAGGCCGAGACCGGACGCCAGGGCCAGGTGCTCGACGAGGCGATCGAGCTGATCTTCACGCACGGCTTCCACAACGTGAGCATGGGCCAGATCGGCCAGGCCGCCGGCATCGTCCCCTCCGGGATGTACCGCTACTTCCCGAACAAGGCCGGAATCCTGGTGAGCGCGCTGGAGCGCTCCGGCGCCGCCTTGGTCGATGCGGTCGCCGCGGTGGTCGACGCCAACCCGGACCCGCGCGCCCGGCTCGCGGCCCTCGCGCAGGCCTACGTCCAGCTGTCCTTCCGGCAGTCGAAGCTGATGACGGTGTACTTCCGCGAGATCGGCAATGTGCCGGACACCGACCGCAGCCGCCTGGCCGGGGTGCAGCGCGCCAACATCGCCGCCTTCGCCGACGCGGTGATGGCCGTGCGCCCCGAGCTCACCCAGGCCGAGGCGGTCTTCCTCGTGCACGCGGCCTTCGCCGTGGTCTTCGACGTGGGGCGCACCCGGCGATTCGACCCCGACCCGCAGTTCCAGGCCGAGGTCTTCGCGATGATCTGCGCCGTGCTCTTCGACTCCTAGGGGCTCGGCACAGGCTGCGCGGGCGCCGGAGCTGCTCCGCCCACCGGGACCGGGGTGTTGCCCAGGCTGTTCCCGTAGTCGGTGATCTTCCAGTCCTGATTGCGGTCCACGGTGATCACGTACGCCGTGGTGGTCACGGTGCCCTGCGGCGCCTGCACGCTGGTGGCGGACATATCGACCACGGTGGCCACCTTGTAGACCCCGTTCGCCTCGTCGGTCACCTTGGTGACCACCAGCTTCCCGGTGGACTGCAGGCGCACCGCCGTGACCACCTGGCGCATGGTCTCGGCGATGCCGTCCATCTTCTTGGCCAGCTCATCGCTGACGCCGTCCTTCATCGACCGCAGCCAGGGCGCGAGATCGTTGAAGTCCAGGGTCGACGCCCCCACCCCGTACTTCCCGGCGATCTCCTCGGCCCGTGCCCGATCGGCCGCGCTCTGCTGCAGGTCGCGGGCCTGGCCGCGATAGTCCAGCGCGAAGTACGTGGAGACCGCGGCCGCCACCGCGAGGAGCGCGACGATCACGGTGAGCGCCACCGCTTTTCCGGTCCGCGGCGCCCCCGCGCCGGCCGTGGCCGGGGCCGCGGTTCCGCGGTCGGCGCTCCGCGGTGCGGCGGACTTGCGGGCGGGCTTCACCGGCGCCGGCGCGGCGGGCTCGCCGGCCTCCGTGGGTTCGGCGGGTTCGGCCGCCGGGTGTTCGGCCTCGGCGGGTTCGGTGGCCGGCGAATCCTCCGGCACCGTGTCCGCGTCGGTCTGCTCGGGCGTCGGGTCGTTCGGCATCGTCACCTTGGGGTCGTCGGGGCGGTCGGGGGCGGGGACGGGCGGGTCGACGGTGCGCCCGGCCGCGGCGCCGTCGTCGTGCTCGGCGTCGCCGTGGTCGACGGTACCGCCGAGCCCGACGGTGCCGCCGAGGGTTTCGGCGCAGCAGCGGGCGCGGGCCCGCCGGGGACGGGGATCGTCACCTCGAGCCGGGGCGCACCGTCGTTGCCCACCATCGCGAGCGCCGAGGAGAGGAAGGCGCTGAGATCGATCTGCGGCACGGTGCCGTTGATCGCCTTCGCGATCGGCAGGCTGGGGCCGAGGATCTCGGCGATCTTGGGAATGAGCTCCTCGAGGTAGGGCTGCAACCGCACGAAGAACGGGTGCAGCACATCGCTGAAGGGCCCGGGCAGGCCGAGCTCGGTGACCAGTGCCAGCACCTTGTCGACGGCCGGCCGGATCACGCCGATCGTGCTGCGGAAGGCCGGGCCGAACTCGGTGATCGCCGGCCCCATCCACTCGAGATCGGCCGAGTACACCTGGGTCTGGGTGAACATCTGCCGGATCTGCGGCATCCGCGACATCAGGGTGGAGGTGAGCAGCTCACCGGCCTGGGTCAGCCGCGGCATCGACTCCTCCGTCCCGGTGGTCGCCTGCCACATCGTCTTCACGATCTCCGACAGCGGGCCCACGTCGGCGATCTTGCTGACCGCGGCGAGCGACCGGAAGACCTCCGGGATCGAGGTGGGCACCGACACCCGCTTCGGATCGACGATCGTGCCGTCGGTGAGGTACGGGCCCGCCGTTCCCTGGGGCGCGAACTCGACGTACGGTTCGCCGAGCGCGCTGAGCTGCTCGATCGAGACATCGGAATCGACGGGCACCTGGGTGGAATTCGGATACTTCAGGCGTACCGAGACACCGCGGGTATCACCGTCCACCCGCTCGACCTCCCCGATCCGCACCCCGCGCAGCAGCACCGACGATCCGGTCACCAGCTGCGAGGAGCGGGGGAGCTGCAGGGTCACGGTGGTGTACTGCGTGCCGGGCCGCACCCCCATGTACCCGAACACCAGGGCGCTCAGGCCGATCGCGAGCACCGCCACGAAGGTGACGATGTTGGCCACCAATTCCCGTTTCATCGGACCACCCCCAGCATCCGGAGCGTCTTCACGGCCTGATCGGCCTGCTCGCCGCTGGGCATCTGATCGCCGATGCCGAGCCGGACCACGTTCACCTTCGCGCCCTCGCTGAGGTACGGGATCACGGTGTCACGCAGCAGGTTGCGCAGATTGACGATGTTGTCCGGCCGCGTCGATCCGGCGGGCCGGTCGAAGTACAGCAGGGGCCGCACCACGGCCCTGAGCAAGGTGTTGGTCTCGCGCAGCGTGGGCACCAGGAAGGTGGCGTTCGCGAACACCGGTGCCAGCGCGGCGAAGACGCCCACGATATCGCCGGTCTCGATCACGGTGCGCCAGCGCGGCATCGCCTCGGGGGCCAGGTACTGGCCGAGCAGATTCCGCTGCTCCGCGAGCTTGTCGGTGAGCTGCACCAGGGAGACCAGCGCGATGTCGAGGCTCTTGGTGTCGTTGGACCAGGCGTTGACGGTGGTGGTGAGGTTGCCCACGATCTTGCGGGTGAGCGCGGGATCCTCCGGGAAGCTGCTGTTGAGCCGGTCGAAGGTGTTCCCCATCTGGCTCAGGCTGCCGCTGCCGAGGAAATCGGCCAGGCTGGTGAGCATCTGCTCCATCTGCACCGGGGCCCGGGTCTGCGACTGCGGCACGGTATCGCCGTCGGCGAAGAACGAGCTGCCCTGGTTGTCGGCGGGCGGGGTGAGCGCCACGTAGATGTCGCCCAGCGGCGTGTCCTGCCGCAGCTCCGCGATCGCCGACCGGGGGACGCGGGTCTGTCGTTCGATCCGCAGCGTCGCCTCGGCCTTCTTCTCGCTGAGCCGCACGCCCTCCAGCGATCCCACGTCGCGGCCCAGGAGCCGCACCTTGGCGCGGTCCGGGAGGTTGAGCACGTCCGGGAACTGGATCTTGAGCTGCCATCCCGACGATGCGGCACCGGGCGTGGGCAGCGTCGAGGGACCGATGCCGCGCAACCCCCACAGACCCGCGATCACCAGGACGACGGCCAGCAGTGCCGGCCACACCGCGCGGATGCGTGTGCTCATGATGCCGCCCCCGTTCCTCGCAGGATCACCGACATGATGTCCACCCGGATCTTGCCGCCGGGCAGCACCTGGCACTGGCCGGGCACGATCCGGTTCACGTTCGTGCAGGTGAGTTCCGGGTTCGCCGCCGGGAAGGCGGTATCGGGCAGCGGCTGGTAACCGATCTTCAGCCGCGCATTGGCCTGGTCGTAGTTGACGTTGAAGGCCGAGATGAGCGGCGGCACGATCCCCAGCAGGTCGCCGTAGTTGCGGAATCCGGCCGCCACCAGGCGGGTGACCGGCACCGCCATGTCCAGCACCGGGAAGATCATGTGGCCGTACTGGCCCACCAGGTTGGTGAGCATCTTGCCCAGCGGCATCAGGGTGGTGGCGAGTGCGCCCACCGTGGAGCCGAGCGGGGTCATCACGTTCACCAGGTAGGCGGGCAGATTGCTGAACAGGGACTTGATATCGCCCCAGTTCGAGGTCATGCCGTAGGTGAGCGGCGCCAGGGCGTCGAAGGCCCGCGCGAGATCGTCCATCCCGGGGCCGGGGTTGTCGAGCACCGTCGCGAGCTGGGTGAGGATGCCGTTGATCTTGGGGCCGGTGCCGTTGGTCTCCTTGGCCAGCGCGCCCAACGCCTGCTGCGCCTGGAGGGTCTGCTCCGGTCCGCCGCCGGTGGTGATCTGCGAGGTGAGCTGGTAGACGCCCTCCAGCGATTTGGTCAGCGAGAGCGGGGTCTTGGTGTCCGCGATGCACTTGCCGGGTTGCAGTGTGGGACCGCCGTTGTCGTCGCCGATCAGGGCCAGCTGGCGCGAGGCGATGAGGGATTTGGCGACGGTCACGGCCCCGGCGTTCGCGGGGATCCGCTGGTTCGCGTCCACGGACATCTCCACGCGGGCCTTCGCACCGTTGGGCGCCACCGAGGTGATCTTCCCGACCGTCACCCCGCGCCGCGTCACAGGATTGCCCTCGAACAGGCCGACCGCGTCGGGCATCTGCGCGCAGTAGGTCACGGTGCGCTCGGTGCCGCCGCGCAGGTACCAGGCGCCGCCCAGGCCGAGCGCCACGACCACGAACACGGCGATCCCGCTGATCAGCCATTTCGATCCGAGTGCCGAACGGAACATCAGCAGTTCACCCCCTGAATAGGAATGCAGAACGAGGAGGCCAGCACCGTTTTCCCGCCCACCTTGATGCTGCCGTCGGGCTGGACCGCCTCGTTGATCCGGGACAGCGCCTTCTTCCCCTCGTCGATCATCGGCTCGAACTTGCGGAGCAGCTCCTGCATCTGGCCCGAGATCACCCGCAGCTGCTTCTCGAAGCCGTCCACATCGCGCATGTAGAGATCGGCCACCGGCTTGATCCGCAGCAGGGTCATCTCCAGGCCGCGCATGAAGGCCTTGTAGCCGGAGATGTTGAGCGAGGCGGTGGACAGGAAGGTGCTCATGTCCTGCATGATCGCGGTGAGGCGGTCGCCGTTGGCGTTCACGGCGCCGGTGTACTCCGAGACCGTGGTGATGAACCGGCCGATCTGATCCTTCTGCCGCCCCAGCGCTTCCACCATCCCGGACAGCGTGGTGATCGCGTGATTGAGCTGACCCGGCTGGCCGCTCGCGGCCTGCTGGATCTGCACCAGCGACTCGCGCAGGGGCTGCCCGTCGACGGCGGCCAGCTTCGGCCCGGCGGTCTGGAAGGTCTCGGTGAGCGTGTACGGCAGGCGCACCCGCATCGCCGGGATCGACGAGCCGCCCAGCGAATTCGCGCCGAGCGAATCGATGTCGAGGTAGTACCCGCCCACCGCGGTGAGCATCTTCACCGCCGCGGTCGACTGATCGCCGATGAAGGCGCTGCGATTGACCCGGATGGTGACGCGAACATCGTTGCGGCGCAGGTCGACCGCCGAGACCGTGCCCACCGGGACGCCGGCCACCCGCACATCGTCGCCCTTGCGGAGCTGGCCGGTCTCGCTCATGTCCACCGCGTACGAGGTGGTTCCGGGCGGCGCGAGCGAGAGGTAACCCGCGGCCAGCACGATGACGGCCGCCACCATCGCCGAGGCGATGCCCCAGCCGAGCTGACGCCCGGAATCGTTGCTGAACCGGAACCAGGTGCGCCGCCACACCCGCCGCGGCGGACGCCGCCGCAGGGCACCGGCCACCGCCCGGCTGGCGAAGTCGGCGTTGTTCGGGTCGTCGGGATCGTTCGGATCCCCGGTCGTCACGGATTGCACAGTGTGACCTTCGCTCCACGGATGAACATCTGCACCTCGGCCGGCAGGGCCTTCTCGCCCCTACTGCACCTGCTGTCGCCCTTCGCCTTCGGGACGCCCTGCCCGGTGAGGAGGGCGAACAGGCCGGGGATGAGCGCCGCGAGATCGACCAGCGGCCCGAGCTTCTTGGCCTCGGGGGAGAGCAGGTCGTCGAGCCACGGATTGGTGTTCGGGGTCATGCCCAGGTTCGCCAGGAGGGCATCGGCCGCGGTGATCACCTGGGCGCCCTGATCGGACAGGATGCGGTACGCGGGCGCCGATTCCGCCATGATCCGGGCCAACCGCTGCAGGTACCCGACGAGCGTGGTGACCGAACCCGACTTCCCGCCGATCGACTCCGAGAGGTCGGAGAAGTTGCGGATCAGCGTCTCGAACAGCGCCGCCCGGTTGTCGGTGAAGGTGGCCAGCTTGTCGATCGCGCCCAACATCGGTCCGAGGCCGGAGCCGTCACCGTTCATGACCACCGCGACGGACTCGGCGAAGTGGTCGATGTCCTCGGGCCGCATCGTCGACAGCACCGGCTGCAGCCCGTTGAAAACGGTGGTGATGTCGAACGAGGGCACCGTCTGGTCGGTCTTGATTGTGGCGCCCTCCGGCATCGGATCGCCCGTCGCTGCGGCGCGCTGCAGATCCACGTACCGCTGGCCGGTGAGGTTCTGGAATCGGATGGCCAGCTTGGAATTGCGGTAGATCCTCTGATCGTTCTCCACCGACAGCGCCACCTCGGCGTAGGAGCCGCGGCCGCCGTCCCCCCGGCGCAGCTCCACGGACTTCACTTTGCCCACCTGCACGCCGAGCACGCGCACATCGTCGCCGGTGCGCAGGCCCGAGGCGTTGGTGAACTGCGCCGTGTAGCCCACCTGGGTGCCGGGAGCGGGCCGCTGCAGCGCCCGCACCGTGAAGGTGGTGCCCAGCACCACGATCACCACGAAGACCAGGAATCGGATCAGCGAGGAGCGGAAGCGGGTCACCGTCCACCTCCCTGCGGCGGCGTGATCGGCACGGGCCGGGCCTGCACGTCCAGGTTGAGCACCTTGCCGTTCGGGGTGTCCTTGATGGAGCGGCGGATCGCCTCGATCAGGTCCGAGACCTGCTGGCCGTTGCGCGCGGCATCGGGCATCGAGGAGACCACGCGCCGTTCGGCGTCGACCAGGACGGCGAGCGTGGGCGCCAGCGGCTGCAGCGATTTCACCAGGTTCGCCAGATCGGGGGAGGTCTTGTTGGTGAGCGCGTCGATCGTGGCGGTCTGCGCCGCGGGGTAACCGGGGGCGTCGGGACCCGGCCAGTCCCACATCATCTTGATCGCGCTGAGCACATCGTCGGACGAGGCCCCGATGCCCTGCAGCGCGTTCGCCAGGATCGGCAGCGTGTACGAGGTGGGGACCTTCTGGGTCTCGGCGTTCGTCTGGGCGACGGCGCCGAGCGCGCGCACCATGGGCAGGAATCCCTTGGTGGCGGTGTCGCTCTGGCGCAGCAGGTCCGACATGTAGGGGCGCAGCGCGGTGGACTCCATATCGGCGAGCGAGCGCAACAGGCCGGACATCGTCGAGTCGGTGGGCGCGGTGGCCGGCAGCACGGAGGCGCCGTCGCGCAGCGGCTGTCCCGTGGGCGACGGGGTGATTTGCACGGACGTGATGCCGAACATGTTGTTCGGGGTGAAATCGGCGACGAAGCCGTCGGTGAGCCCCTTGCTCTTGTCCGGGTCGAGGTCCATCCCGATGCCGAGCCGTCCGGAGCCCTGTTGGGTGATCCCCGAGACCCTGCCGATCTGCACGCCGTTCATCTCGATCTGCGTGCCGTTGCTCACTCCCGGCGCAACGGCGTTGGTGAGCAACGTGATCCGCATCGGTGTGGGCCGCAGCAGCGCGGTGATCCCCCAGGCCAGCAGGGCCAGGATCAGCACGATGGCCAGCGTCAGCGCGCCCCGTCGAACCAGTTCCTTGGGTTCGACGGTCATTCCGGGGACCGAAGCTATCGATGCCATGCCTACCCCCGGAACACCACGGGCGAGTTGAAGCCCCAGATCGCGGCGGTGAGGATCATGTCCAGCACCACGATCGCGACCATGGAGGCACGAACCGCGCGGCCCGAGGCCACGCCCACGCCCTCGGGCCCGCCGGCGGCGAAGAAGCCCTGGTAGCAGTGGATCAGGATGACCACCACGAGGAAGATGATCACCTTCACCGTGGCGGCCAGGATGTCCGGGCCGGAGAGGAACTGCCGGAAGTAGTGGGTGTAGGCGCCCACCGATTCGCCCTGCGCCACCGTGACGATCACGCTGCAGGCGAAGAAGCTCACCACGATGGCGATGAGGAAGGTGGGGATCACCGCGATCAGCCCGGCCAGTACGCGGGTGCTCACCACGAAGGAGATCGAGCGCAGGCCCAGCGATTCGATCGCGTCGATCTCCTCGTTGATGCGCATGGCGCCGATCTCGGCCGTCATCCGGCAGCCGGCCTGCACGGCGAATCCGGCGGCGGCGAGGATCGGGGCGAACTCGCGGGTGTTGGCGAGCGCGCTGACGGTGCCGGTGAGCGGGCCCATGCCCAGCAGGTCGAGGGTGGCGAAGGCCTGGACGGCGACGGTACCGCCGACGGCGAGGCCGAGGACCACCATCATCAGCGAGGTGCCGCCGCCGACGATCACGGCGCCGCGGCCCCAGGTGAGATCGGTGACGGTGCTGATGGTCTGGCGGCTGTAGTGCCGCGCGGCGTGCGGGATCATCACGATCGCCTGGACGCAGAAGCCCATCATGTGGCCGAGCCGGGCCAGCAGGGTGCGCAGCCACGCGTAGACGCGGGCGATCGTGCGTGTGCCCTTCGGGCGATAGGTTGCGACGGACACGGGCTAGCCCACCTTCGTACTGGGGTGAAGTGGGTGGCTCATGGGCGAGACCGGTGCGTGGGTGACCATCAGCCCACCTTCATCGGGAAGAAGACCGTGTACGCCTGGGTGAGGGCGAAGTTGAGCACGATGATCGCCACCGTCGACACCACGACGGTGGCGTTGACGGCATCGGCCACACCGCGGGCGCCGCCCTTGGCCTCCAGGCCGTGCTGGCAGCCCACGATCGCGATGATGGCGCCGAACAGTGCGGCCTTGACCATGGAGAACAGCAGGTCGCGCACGGTGGCGAAGGCGCCGAAGCTGAGCCAGTAGCTGCCCGGGGTCACGTCCTGGCCGAGCACGGCCACGTAGAACGCGGCGATGATGCCGACCACCACGATGAACAGGTTGAGCAGCGGCGCCACCACGACGGCGGCGATGAGGCGCGGCGCCACCAGCCGGTGCACGGGGTCGATGCCCATCGTGCGCAGCGCGTCCACCTCGTCGCGGATGGTGCGGGCGCCGAGATCGGCGGCGATCGCGGAGGCTCCGGCGCCGCCGAGCAGCAGTCCTGCTGCGAGCGGGGCCGCCTGCTGGATCACCGCCAGGCCGCTGGCCGCGCCGAGCAGCGAGGACGCGCCGATCTGCTGGACGATGCTGCCCACCTGGATGGTGACGATCACGCCGAACGGGATGGCCATGAGGAACGCGGGGACGGCGGTGACCGACACCAGGAACCAGGCCTGAATCACGGTCTCGCGCAGGGCCAGGCGGCCGCGGATCGTGTCGCTCACCGCGGCCATCACGGTGGTGGCCGCGAGCTGGGCCGTGCGGCCCAGCGTGCGGAGCGGGCCGAGGGCGTTGCGATCGATGTTGTCGAGGAAGATCCGGGTATCGCTCGGCCGACGCGTCGGCGCCGATGACGACGCGGAATCCACCCCCATTTTTCGCCTTCCCTCCCGGTTGTTGAACGCCACCTATGTTAGGCATCGTTCTCGGTCCGGGTGTGACTTTACGCACAAATACCTGCGATGTCCCGTGTCGAATCGAGATTTCGCAGGTGGGGAGCCCATGCGGTAGCCTGGTGCGGTTGCCGACACGGCAACACTCCTGCCGCGGAGAGTCCGCGGCCGCATAGTCCATAGGAGGAGGCGAAAAGCCCATGCGTAAGTACGAACTGATGGTGATCCTGGATCCGAGCCTGGATGAGCGCACCGTTGCACCCTCGCTCGAGACCTTCCTGAACGTGGTCCGTAAGGACGGCGGTTCGGTGGAGAACATCGACATCTGGGGCAAGCGTCGTCTGGCCTACGAGATCACCAAGAACTCCGAAGGCATCTACGCGGTGATCGATCTGACCGCCGAGCCGGCCACCGTGAACGAGCTCGATCGTCAGCTCAAGCTGAACGAATCGGTGCTCCGCACTAAGGTGCTGCGGCAGAGCTAGCTCTACCGGACGCGTACCGAACTACGAGGAGAGACACCATGGCGGGCGACACGATCATCACGGTCATCGGCAATCTGACGGCGGACCCGGAGCTGCGCTTCACCCCGTCGGGTGCTGCGGTGGCCAATTTCACCGTCGCCTCCACGCCCCGCACCTTCGACCGGAACACCAACGAGTGGAAGGACGGCGAGGCGCTGTTCCTGCGTTGCAACATCTGGCGTGAGGCGGCCGAGAACGTCGCCGAATCGCTCACGAAGGGCACGCGCGTCATCGTCTCCGGTCGGCTCAAGCAGCGGTCGTACGACGACCGCGAGGGCCAGCGGCGCACGGTGGTGGAACTCGAGGTCGATGAGATCGGCCCCTCTCTCCGGTACGCCACGGCGAAGCCGACGCGCACGCAGCGCGGCGGCGGTGGCGGCGGTTTCTCCGGCGGTGGCCAGGGCGGCGGTGGCAACTTCAGCCAGCCCGCAGCCCAGTCGGCGCCCCGGCAGAACCAGCCGCAGGAAGATCCGTGGGGCAGCGCCCCCGCGGCCGGGAGCTTCGGCGGCGGTTCGGACGACCCGCCGTTCTGATCCCCGGGATCGAGAACTGTGCCGGGCCCATCGCGGCCCGGATATGACCTAATCAAGGAGTACCAACACCATGGCCGGTAAGGGCAATGGCCGGAAGGTGCGCGTCGAGAAGGCCGTCAAGGCCAAGGCGTGCACGTTCTGCAAGGAAAAGAACATCAAGATCGACTACAAGGACACCACGCTGCTGCGTCGTTTCCTGTCGGAGCGGGGCAAGATCCGCAGCCGTCGCGTGACGGGCAACTGCGTCCAGCACCAGCGCGACGTCGCGATCGCCGTCAAGAACTCGCGTGAGGTGGCCCTGCTGCCGTTCACGTCGACCACTCGATAAGGAGAGAAGTCATGAAGCTGATTCTCACCGCTGATGTCGACAACCTGGGCGCGCCCGGCGACACCGTCGAGGTCAAGGACGGCTACGGCCGCAACTACCTGCTGCCCCGCGGTCTGGCCATCGTCGCCAGCCGCGGCGCCGAGAAGCAGGTCGAGGGCATCCGTCGCAGCCAGGAGGCCAAGCGTGTGCGCGGCCTCGATCACGCCAACGAGCTGAAGCAGGCCATCGAGGGCCTCGCCGCCGTGAACCTGACCGTGAAGACGGCCGAGTCGGGCAAGCTCTTCGGCTCGGTCACCGCGTCCGATGTCGCCGGCGCCCTCAAGGCCGCCGGTGGCCCGGTCGTCGACAAGCGCAGCATCGAGCTGCCGCAGGGGCACATCAAGTCCACGGGCACCTTCCCCGTGGTCGTGGTGCTGCACCCCGAGGTGCGCGCCAAGTTCTCGCTGAACGTCGCGGCGAACTAAGCATCGATCGACGTGAGAAGCCCCCACCGCGAGGTGGGGGCTTCTTCGTGTTCGGGGCCCGGTTCCCCGGGGCGACGGTGCGTCAGGCCACGATGGTGCCCACGCACGGGGTGCTGACCTGGGTGCCGATCCACTCGGTCCCCGCGCCGGTGCGGATCACCACGTTGTAGGTGACCGCGCCCTTGCCGGTGTCGATGGCGACCCGGTTCAGCGTGGGCAGGCCGCCGGTGCCGCCGAACTTGACGCTGCCGAACTTGCCGGTGGTGGTGTTGTTCCAGGACAGGGTCGCGAGTGAGGCGAACTGGCTGAGCACGAAGTCACGGGCGCCGGCGGTGCCGGTGCCGGAGAACTCGACGCGGCCGGGCCGCAGCACCTTGGCGTTGACCTTCCAGTTCAGCGTGTCGTTGCCCATGACGAACATGGGGTTGCCGCTCGAGCAGGTGGCGGTCGCGGTGACCGGTGCGGGCTTCGGAGGCGCGGGCGCGGGTTCGGCGCCGGCGGGACCGATGGCGCACGTGGCGACGGCCGCGAGCGCGACCGCGACGCCGACGGTGCGCGTCGTGATCTTGGAGCTGTTCATCGGGGGTCCTTCCGTAGCGCCTGATGCTCGATTCAGGGTACTTGGTACGAATGCCGCATTGAAGTCCGATCTCGCGCGAGTGATGCGTCCGTGCAGGTGGGGGCCGGTGTCAGGTGACCGGCGGGTAACAACGAGGGGTGGTTTTGTTCGCGCGGAGACCAACGATGCACTGACGACACGCCCGAATGTCGGAATAGTACGACACGCTGAGGATTCTCGTTCCACAGCCGGTGGATGATCGTTGGCCCGTCTGACCTGCCCCGTCGTGCAACAACGCGCGTAGTATCCACAGGTTTTCCCCATCGGTCCACACCGGCGCCCACATGCGGAGCGCGCGTCCTCCACACCCTGTCCCCAAGTTCGTCCACAGCCGGACTTTGCGTCCGCGACGGCAGCGCCTAGCGTTCACGGGCGTCGGTCTCGGGCGCGCGCGGGTGAAAACCTGTCAGTGCGTGGCGGTAGACCCGGTGTTGGAACGAGTGCGTCCGCGCGGCCCCACAGGGAAGCGCGGACCTGAGGCGAGAGCGGGTGCGCGATGTCGGTGACGGACGAGCAGGAGTTCACACCGGGGCCGGCGGGTCGCCCCGATGCTCCGCCGTCCGAGGCGCCGCCCGCCGAGGACTTCGGCCGGCAGCCCCCGCAGGACATCGCCGCCGAGCAGTCGGTGCTGGGCGCCATGATGCTGTCCAAGGACGCCATCGCGGACGTCCTCGAGGTGGTGCGCCCGGGCGACTTCTACCGGCCCGCGCACCAGTCGGTGTACGACGCGATCCTCGATCTCTACGGCGCGGGTGAGCCCGCCGATGCCGTCACCGTCTCCGCGACGCTCGACCGCAAGGGCGAGCTCAAGCGCGTCGGCGGGGCCCCGTACCTGCACACCCTGATCTCCACCGTGCCCACCGCGGCGAACGCCGGCTACTACGCCGAGATCGTCGCGGAGAAGGCCATCCTGCGCCGCCTCGTGGAGGCGGGCACCCGCATCGTCCAGTACGGCTACTCCGGGTCCGAGGGCGCCGATGTGGCCGAGGTGGTCGATAGGGCGCAGGCCGCGGTGTACGACGTGACCGAGCGCAAGGCCTCCGAGGACTACGTGGTCCTGGAGGAGCTGCTGCAGCCCACCATGGACGAGATCGACGCCATCGCTTCCCGCGGCGGCGTCAGCATGGGCGTTCCCACGGGCTTCACCGATTTCGACGCGCTCACCAACGGTCTGCACTCCGGGCAGATGATCATCATCGCCGGCCGTCCCGGCGCCGGTAAGTCCACCGTGGCGCTGGACATCCTGCGTTCCTGCTCGATCGCCAACGGCATGGCCGGCGCCCTGTTCAGCCTGGAGATGAGCAAGACCGAGGTGGTGATGCGCCTGCTCTCCGCCGAGGCGCGGATCAAGCTGGCCGATATGCGCTCGGGCAAGATGACCGACGACGACTGGACCCGCCTCGCCCGCCGCATGTCGGAGATCTCCGAGGCGCCGCTGTTCGTGGACGATTCGCCGAACCTCACGATGATGGAGATCCGGGCCAAGGCCCGCCGGCTCAAGCAGCGGCACGATCTCAAACTGATCGTGATCGACTACCTGCAGCTGATGACCTCCGGCAAGAAGGTCGAATCGCGTCAGCAGGAGGTCTCGGAGTTCTCCCGCCAGCTCAAGCTGCTGGCCAAGGAGCTCGAGGTCCCGCTGATCGCCGTCGCACAGCTCAACCGTGGCCCCGAGCAGCGCACCGATAAGAAGCCCCAGGTGGCCGACCTCCGTGAGTCCGGCTCGTTGGAGCAGGACGCCGATATGGTCGTCCTGGTGCACCGTCCCGACGCCTACGAGCGCGACGATCCGCGCGCCGGTGAGGCCGACTTCATCCTCGGTAAGCACCGCGCCGGTCCCACCGCCACCGTCACCGTGGCGCACCAGCTGCACTACTCCCGGTTCGTCGATATGGCCAAGGGCTAACCGAAAGGGGCATCGTGCGTCCAATGGGAGTTGTTTGCGCGAAGGATCGCTACACGTGGGTGCTCGTGGAAGGCACTAGCATTGCTATGGCACAGCTGATCGAGCGCAAGGTTGTGAAGATTCCAGCCGACGTCCGTGAAAATGAACTGGCGTGGGTAAGGAGGGACTTTACTGAATTGCTAGTGAGTCTTGCGCCAGAAAGTGTCGTAATTCAGGCAGTCGGCGGATCGCCGAACGGAATCTCTGATGCAACGGTGGCTAGGGTCGAGGTAGAGGGCGTCATTCGGTCTGTCTTGGGGGAGCTAGGTGTTCCCGGTAAGTCGATCAAGAAGGTTTCATTGGCCAGCGCCTTCGGCATAAAACGCGATGAATTTGAAGAACTACAAAATTCGATCGACTTGATCGCGCAGGCCCCGAAAAGTCACCGGCCTGAGCTGTTGCTCGCGGTATCGCAGCTGGGATAGTGGTGAGTCAGTACGAGTATGTCCGAAACCTGGGCGCCGGACACTTTGGTCACGTGGACCTTGAGTGGGATCGCTCATTGGACCGTATGTGCGCCGCGAAGTACGTCACTAGGCAAATCGATACCGACGAATTTTCCGAAGCGCGGGCGATGGAAGTTGGGAGGCATGACAATGTTGTCTCGGTCTATTCGGCCGACTTATCTAGCGACGGCCATCCAGTAATTCGAATGGAATACCTCGAACGAGGTAGTCTGGCAGACTACTTGCGCGGCGAGGCCTGCCCGATCCGGTCAGCTGTAAAGATGCTGGAGACTGCTTGCAGGGGGATCGCCCGAATTCATGCAGTTGGTTTCCTGCATAGGGATATCAAGCCGGCCAACATGCTCTTGACATCAAACGATGAGGTCAAGGTCAGCGACTTTGGGCTTGCTTGCGCTCGCGGGGCGGCGTTGGAAACAGGGATCGCGTATTGGCCACATCTTCCGCCCGAGTCGATAAGTGAAGGTCGAATTACAACGGCGAAGGGCGATTTGTACGCGCTAGGCGCTTCAGCGTTCCGAATACTAAATGGGGATATCAGAGTTCGATCAAGCATTCTGAATGCGGATACATCGGTGGCATCCGAGACGTGGCTGCCACATATTCCGATGAAGCTTAGGGCATGTATCGCCAAGGCGATGCACGCGAACCCTGGTTCCAGATTCGAAGGCGTCGAAGAGTTCCGGCGCGCGTTAGAGGCCGCGCGCCCACGCGTTGACTGGCAAATGTCCGAACTTGCCCCAGATGAGCTTGAATGGTCGGGGGCGGGATTTGATGGAAAGGTGTGGTCTGCCTCCTTCCGGAAAAGGAAGAGGGTCGCCAAATGGGAATTTGACGTCAAAGTATCCGTCGGTGGAAAATCTCCGAGAAGCCGGGGCTCCGACAAGTTACTAACTGACGACCGCGCGGTCGCATTTCGACACGCTGAAAAGGTGCTGCAGCGAATCGCTATGAGCGGAGAGTAGTGACGCGCAAGATGGTGGCGTCTGACGGATCGTGTTGCCGCATGACGAGGCGCTGCATGGACGGGCGACGTCACCCCACGGGCGAGGACGGCCACCACGGTCACCAACTGCACTACTCCCGGTTCGTCGATATGGCCAAGGGCTGACCCCAGGCCCGGTCGGGGAGGTGCAGGAGCACCAGCCCGAGGCCCGCGAGCACCACGTATCGCAGGGCGCTGTCGAGCCCGTTCCACGTGGTGGAGCGCCACATCTGGAACCATTCACCGCCGATCGCGATGAAGCCGCCGCCGAAGATGAGCACGATGAGCGTGAGTCCGGCGCTCGACCAACGCCGGGCGCGGTCGTAGCTCGCCGAGCCGAAGAGCGCGCGGGCGAAGTGGACCAGGCCCACGATGAGGACGACGGCGGCGAGGGCCTCGGCGGCGATGATCGCGGCGTAGCCGATGTGCCACAGGGTCGAATCGTCGATCGCGCGCCACATCACGTCCTGGTCCAGGCCCACCCCCGCGGGCTGACCGAAGTTGGTGGTGTCCATCGACATCACGTGTTGCACGAAGGCGAGATTGGTGTGGAAGTCGGTGATGTTGCCGATCGCGACCAGCGTGATGTACATCGCGTTGATCAGCACCAGTACCGCGGCCGCCGCCGGGAGGGTGCCCAGGACGCCGCGGAGACGGCCGGTGTCGGCGGTGGAGGAGTCCGGCATGGGATCGCCTTTCTGAGCGGATGTTGCGGATCGAAAGCTGTGACCCCGTGCACGATTCGGTGTCGCGGTGGTTCGGCGCCGCGGACGGCCGGGGCGCACCGTGGCGAGCATCACCTGGAACACTGCGGCGCGCAGCGATAGATTTGATGATTATTTCTATCGCCTGGTGAACAGGCTCTCGTGAAAGGGGTGGACATGGTCAGCGTGTTGGCACTCGTCGCCTTCGTCGTCGTCCTGGCATGGCTCACGCACGACCCGAGCGATCTCGATTTCCGTGCTCGCGACCGGCGGCAGGCCGCGGCGGACCGCGATCGACACTCGGGTTCCGACGGTGTGATCGTTCCCTGATCCGGCTCCAGCTGGAAGGCGCGGTCGCGGTCAATTGTCGATCCAGCCGTCGTAGCGGTGCGCCGCCCGGACCGGATCGTAGGTGTGCCGCCGCCACAGCAGCGCCGCACCGGTGGCGACCAGCGCGGGGATCGTGATCGACAGCAGGACCACCGGCTGCGCGCCCTGCTCGCGGAGCAGGGTGAGGTGGATCGCGGCGACGGCGGCGATCGTCGCGACGGTGAGCGCCGACGCGATCGGCAGCGCGCCCACATGGAAGGCGCGCCCGATCCGGCGGCACCCCGCCAGGAGGAGTCGCACGAGCAGGTACAGCACAACGGCGATGACGCGGTAGACCATCACGCCCTTCACAATACATGCGTAAGTGCGCATATAAATGTGAGTGGTCTCGTGGCGCGGTTCGCCGGATGCCCCAGGTCGAGCGAATGACATTATCGCCGTGGAGATTCCGTCTGACACAGACCCGCCGATCGGCTGGTGGAACCCCCGTCGTCCGGTCGGAATCTGAGCCGGGGCATGCACCGTCGCGGAGCATCGTCTGCGCCCCTGACCTGCGCGGACCCGAGAATCGGCGGCACAACCACCTCGCCCGTACCCGCGCGATCGCGGGTGACCGGCGCCGCGCGCGTGGCTAGCGTCGGGTCATGAACAGCACACCGGCCCCTGATTCCGAACTCCTTGTGGGCTCGATCGCTCCGCCGCTGCGGGTGGAGGAGTTCGTCAAGGGCGAGCCGGTCGATCGCATCGAGCACGGCATCGTGCACGTGATCGAGTTCTGGGCCACCTGGTGCGGCCCGTGCCGCGAGAGCATCCCCGCACTCACCGCGCTGCAGGCCCGCTTCCCCGAGGTCCGCGTGATCGGAGTGGCCGTCTGGGAGGACGACGGAATCGACGGGGTGCGGGCCTACGTCGACGAGATGGGTGACGCGATGGGCTACCGCGTCGCAGTCGATGCGCCCGCGCCTCCGGATGCCGGTGGTTCCCCCAATGACGGTGTCATGGTGCGCACCTGGCTCGCGCCAGCGTACGTACAGGGCATCCCGTACGTGATGGTCGTGGATACCGACGGGTGTATCGCGTGGTCCGGGTACCCCCACGATCTCGCCGAGGACGACATCGCTGCGATCGTCGCGGGGGCCTTCGATCGCGACGAGGCTGCGGCCCGCCAGAAGGAGCAGATGGACCGCGAACTGGTGCGCGAGACCTACGCCTTGGAGGCCGCCCTGCAGCGACTCGAGGCCGACGATGCCGCGGCTGCTGTCGCCACCTACGACGAGGCCTTCGGCTCCTGCCCCGAACTCGAATGGTCGCAGGTGGGTGGCGTGGGCAAGTTGGTGCAGTTGGCCCGGCTCGACGACGACGCCGCGGATCGGTACGCCGACCGGCTGGCGGCGCAGGCCGGGGACGAGCCCTTCGGGCTGCTACGGCTCGCCACCTATATCGCCGGGTTGACGGGGTGGGGGAGGCCGGGGCCTCGCCTCGCCCGTAAGGGGCTGCAGATCTTGGCGGCGGCGAAGGAGCGGGGAATCCGGCCGGCGGCAGCGGCCGCGGAGATCGAACGGGACCTCGGCTGCCCCGCCGAAGCGATGGACGCGGAGCTCGAAGCCGTCCTGCTCGCCGCCGCCGGCGATACCGAGCACGCCCTGCTCCACGCGCAGCGCGCGTATGCGATCGCCGCATCCGCGGGCGCCGACGAGGGCACGCTCGCCGGTTTCGCGGCGACCTGTGACGAGATCCGCCCGGGGAGCGCCCCGGGAGGAACCCGTGGCGCGGACGTGCCGCCGCCGGAGACGGTGTGCGAGGACGGGGTCTGCCGCATCGTGCGCGGCGCCCCACCGCACTGATGACAAGCTGTCGGCATGAGGAAGTCGCTCGTGCCGCTGCTGGAATCCCTGCTCACCGCGCTGGGCCTGGTGTGGCTCGCCCTGGTGCTGTTCTTCGGCCGCTCGGCAGTCGGCCTGCTCGTGACCTGGGACGTCGCGGCCGCCGGGTACATCGTGCTCACCTGGGTCGCGCTGCGCCGCAACATCCCCGACGAAGAGTCGGTCGAGAACGATGTCCGCGCCCCGGCCTGGCAGGCCACCCTGTTCGCGCTGGTGGCCTCGGGCTCCGGGCTCGCGGGCGGCATGCTGATGATCGCCGGCCGGGACGACTCGACGGCCGACCCATGGCTGCAACCGGCCGCCGCGGCCACCGTCCTGCTGTCCTGGGTGCTCCTGCACATGGCCTTCGCGCAGATCTACGCGCGCGCCTTCTACACCGACGGCGGCCTCGACTTCCCGCGGTGCGAGAACCCCCAGGCCACCGAGTTCCTGTACTTCTCGTTCACTGTGGGCACTTCGTTCGCGGTCTCCGATGTCACCGTGACCAGCACGCCGATGCGGCGCCGGCTCATCGCGCACAGCGTGCTGAGCTTCTTCTTCAACGCCGCCGTCGTGGCGATCGCCCTGGACTGGATCAAGGGCTGATCCGGTCCCTCCGACTTCGAACCAGTCTGATCGCCAACCGCACACGATTCGTCGAACAACTGTAGGTTCGTTCGAGTGGACCTCCGCAGATTCCTCGACGGTCGCGGGGATCAGCTCGCCTTCCTCACCTACCAACACGCCTCGCTGGTGATCCAGTGCGTGCTGGTCGCGGTGGTGATCGCGCTGGTCCTGGCCGCCGCGGTGTACCGCTCGCGCATCGGGTCCGCGATCGCCACGGCGATCGCCTCGGTGGGCATGACGATCCCCTCCCTGGCGCTGCTCGCGCTGCTGCTCCTCGTTTTCGGCCTGGGCGTGGCCCCGTCGGTCACGATGCTGGGTTTCTACGCCACGCTCCCCATCCTCACCAGCGCGATCGTGGGCCTGCGGGCGGTGCCGCCGAACATCGTGGAGGCCGCCCGGGGCATCGGTATGCCGCGCTGGCGGGTACTGGCCACGGTGGAGCTGCCGCACGCCTGGCCCGTGATCCTCACCGGCATCCGGGTGAGCACCCAGCTGGTGGTGGGCGTCGCCACCGTGGTGGCCTACGTGCTCGGCCCGGGCCTGGGCTCCCTCATCTTCTCCGGCCTTGCCCGCCTCGGCGGCGCGGGAGCCCTCGAATCCGCCTTGACCGGCACGGTTCTCGTGGTGATCGTGGCGCTCGTGCTCGACGGCCTGCTGGTGCTGCTCGGCCGGTTCACCGTCTCGAAGGGGCTGCAATGACCACCTTCCACCGCCCCGTGTCCCCGACTGAACGGATCCCCGCATGACCGAGACCACGGGCGTATCGATCACCCTGGACAAGGTGGTCAAGAGCTACCGCGGCCAGAAGAAGCCGGCCGTCAAGGAGCTCACGCTGGAGATCGCCGCGGGGGAGACGGTGGCCATCGTCGGACCGTCCGGTTGCGGTAAGACCACCACTCTGAAGATGATCAACCGGCTCATCGAGCCCACCTCCGGGAAGGTGATCATCGGCGGCACCGATGCCACCGGCGTCGATCCCGACGAGCTGCGCCAGGGCATCGGCTACGTGGTCCAGGCCGGCGGCCTGTTCCCACACTGGACCGTGGAGAAGAACATCGCCGCGGTGCCGAAGCTGCTGGGCTGGGACAAGTCCCGGATCGACACCCGCGTGAACGAGCTGCTCGATCTGGTCGGCCTGGACCCTCACGAGTTCCGCGGACGCTTCCCCAAGGAGATGTCCGGCGGCCAGCAGCAGCGCGTGGGCGTGGCGCGCGCGCTCGCCGCCGATCCGCCGGTGCTGCTCATGGACGAGCCCTTCGGCGCCGTCGACCCCATCACCCGGGTCCGGCTCCAGGATCAGCTGCTCGCGATCCAGGAGGACCTGCACAAGACCATCGTGATCGTCACGCACGATGTGGACGAGGCCATCAAGCTGGGCGACCGCGTGCTGATCCTGTCGGAGGGCGGCCAGGTGGAGCAGTTCGCCACCCCGGAGGAGATCCTCACCGCCCCCGCGAACGAGTTCGTCGAGGAGTTCGTGGGATCCGGCGCCACCCTGCGTCACCTCACGCTCACCACCGTGAGCGAGATCCCCAGCGCTCCCGTGGTGCTCACCCACCCCGGTGAGGACTCCGAGGAGGTCGCCGCGCGCGCCAAGGAGGCCAAGCTCAGCTGGGTGGTGGTCACCGATGCCGACGGCCGGCCCCGCGCCTGGCCCTCGGTCTCGGAGGTGTTGAGCAAGCCGGTGATCTCCGACTACGTCGATCAGCGGCTCCCAGTGGTCGAGCGCACCGCCACGCTGGCCGACGCCCTCGACGTGATGCTCGCCGCGAGCCAGGGCGGCGTGCTGGTGACCCATCGCGACCGGGTGACCGGATCGCTCACCATCGAGCAGGTGGCCTCCCGCATCCGCGAGCGTCAGGCGATCGCCAATCCGGAGCAGGCCGCCGATACCTACCGGGCGGCGCCATGACCGCCACCGTGGACACCGAGGCCAAGAACCGGTTCGCCGGCGGCCCGCCCTTCGACCTGATCCTGGAACCGCTGCTGGTGGTGGTCGGATTCGTCGGCTACCTGATCTGGCACGCCACCCAGACCTTCTCGGAGACCGAGGCGGTGCAGCTGCAGTGGTCGGCCCTGGGCACGTCGGTGTGGCAGCACATCTGGCTCACCGGGGTCTCGGCCGTGCTCGTGGTGATCATCGCGATCCCGCTGGGAATCCTGGTGACCCGCAATCGGTTCGCCCGCATTTCCCCGATCGTCGTGGGACTGGCCAATATCGGCCAGGCCGCGCCCGTGCTGGGCATGGTGGTGCTCTTCGCCATGTGGTTCGGCACCGGGCGCTGGACGGCCGTCGCCGCGCTCGTGGTGTACGCCGTGCTCCCCATCCTGCAGAACACCATCGTGGGCCTGCGCCAGGTGGACGACCGGGTGATCGAAGCCGCCCGCGGACAGGGATTCTCAGCATTTCAGGCGCTGCTCAAGGTGGAGCTCCCGCTCTCGGTGCCCGTGATCCTGCACGGTGTGCGCACCGCGCTGGTGATCCTGGTGGGCACCGCCACCCTCGGCACCTTCATCGGTGCCGGCGGCCTGGGCGTACTGATCACCACCGGCGTCACCCTGTACCTGCCGCCGCTGTTGTTCTCCGGCGCTCTCCTGGTGGCGCTGCTCGCGCTCGGGATCGACTGGGTGGCGCGGATGGCCGAGTACCTGCTGTCCCCGCGCGGCCTGCGAGGAGTGCCCGCATGAGCCGCCGGCCGCTGATCGTCGCCCTGGTTGCGGCGCTGACCTTCACGCTCGGCGCCTGCGGGCTGGAGAGCTCCTCGGGACATTTCGTGCGTGCCGAACCGGCCGACGGCCAGAAGCCCCTGGCGGGCGCGAAGATCTCGGTGACCTCGAAGTCCTTCTCCGAGGGCGTGCTGCTCGGCAAGATCACCACCACCATGCTGCAGGCCTCCGGCGCCGATATCACCGATATCACCAACGCCCCCGGCTCGATGTCCTCGCGCCAGGCGATGACGAGCGGGGCCGCCGATGTCTCCTGGGAGTACACCGGCACCATCTGGGTGAGCTACCTCAAGCAGACCGAGATCATCAGTGACTCGGCGGAGCAATGGCGTCGGGTTCGCGATGCGGAGCGGGCCAACGGCATCGAGGTGCTCACGCCCGCCCCGTTCAACAACACCTACGCCTTCGCGGTCACGCCGCAGCAGAAGGCGCAGTTGAACCTGCGCACGCTCAGCGATCTGTTCCGGCTGCCACCGCCGCAGCGGACACTGTGTGTCGATCCCGAGTTCCAGTCCCGCCCTGATGGCCTCGGCCGGGTATTGGCCAAGTACGAGGTGCCCCTGGGGGGCGGTACGCTGCCGAACAGTGTGACCACCATGGATGCCGGTGTCATCTACTCGGCGATCTCCGGCGGTACGTGTCTCGCGGGCGATGTCTACGCCACCGACGGCCGGATCCGCAAGCTCGGGTTGGAGCTGTTGGAGGATGACCGGAAGTCTTTGCCTCCCTACGACGGCGTGCCGGAAGTGCGTTCGGACGCGCTCGCCAAGTACCCCGCTATCGCTGACGTGCTCGGGAAGGTGAGTCGGCTGCTGAACACTGAGACAATGCAGGAACTGAATGGCCAGATCGATCTGGAAGGTCGCGATCCTGCCGATGTGGCCGCCGCCTGGCTGCGCCAGGTGGGCCTCGTCCGCTGACCAGCGGCGATCGGCATTGCGGTCGCGCTGAGCGGAAGGGTTCTCGGTATCGCGCGCCCCGCCGACACTGAGGTGCATGACCGAGCACGTACCGGACCTGTTGGCGCTCACCGCCGCCGAGGCGGACAGGGTGCGCGCGGGCGATTACGACCACCTCATCCCCGATGCCTGGCCGCCCGGCGAACGCTGGGCCGCGCGGCTCTGGGGCGACGACGAGGTCGATGTCTGGCTGATCTCCTGGGTCCCGGAGCGGTCCACCGAACTGCACGACCACGCCGGCTCGCTGGGCGCGCTCACCGTGGTCGACGGTGCGCTGTCCGAACGCAGCTGGGACGGCGAACGACTCCGCGAACGGCGGATCGATCCGGGCGGGCAGGCCGGCTTCGACCGGGGCTGGGTGCACGATGTGACCCGGCACCCCGATGCGCACGACGCCGCCTCCGGTGAGGCCGATAAGCCGACGCTGTCGGTGCACGCCTACTCGCCGCCGCTGACGGCGATGTCGTACTACGAGGTGCGTCCCGACGGGCGGCTGCGGCGCGTGCGCAGTGAACTCACGGACGAGCCGGAGGCCCCGCCGAAGCACCGCGGCATCGACGCCCTGCTGGCCGCCGCCCGCGGCCGGATCGAGCGGGTCCCGGCTGCGGCGGTGGCCCGCGAGCTCGCCGCGGGCGCTCACCTCGTGGACATCCGGCCCGCGGCCCAGCGCGCCGCCGAGGGCGAGATCCCCGGCGCCCTGGTGATCGAGCGGAACGTGCTCGAATGGCGCCTCGACCCCGCCTCCGCCGCCCGGATCGACGAGGCGGTGGACTGGGACGTGCGCTGGCTCGTGATCTGCTCCGAGGGGTACACCAGCTCACTCGCCGCGGCGGCGCTGCGGGACATCGGCCTGCATCGCGCCGCCGATGTGGAGGGCGGCTTCCACGCCCTCACCGCCACGCTGGTCGGCTAGTCCTCGCGGGGGACCTCCCACCGCACCACGGTGCCGGGCCGCTCGGTGCCCGGCTCGGCCGGGCGGGCCTCGAACCGGCCAGCGCGCAGCTCGGCCCGCGTCGCGAGATTCCGTAGGCCGCTGCGCCGTCCGTCGGCGGGGATGCCGGCGCCGTCGTCGGCCACCTCCACGGCCACCGCATCGCCGCTCGCCGAGACCGTCACCGAGACCCGGGTGCCGCCGCTGTGCCGCACAGCGTTCGAGACGCTCTCGATGATCACCGCCTCCACATCGCGGGCCAGATCGTCGGAGACCGCGCTCTCCACCGGTCCGGAGAAGCCGATGTCCACGGCCAGATCGCCGCCGTGCGCCACCGACCGGGTGGCCCGCACCAGCCGGGCCCGCAGCTCGGTGCGGTGATCCGAGAGCTCGAAGATCGTCGACCGGATGTCGGCGATGGTGCGGTCGAGCTCGCCGATCACCGCATCGAGGCGCTCGCGCACGGGCTCCTCGTCGGCGGCCGATCGCGCCACCTGCAGGCCCAGCCCGGCGGCGAAGATCCGCTGGATCACGTGATCGTGCAGATCGCGGCCGATGCGCTCGCGCTCCTCGATCACCTGCAGCTCGCCCACCCGCTCCTGCTGCGCGAGTGCCGCGGTGTGCATCTGGGCGTTGTCGATCGCCACCGCCGAGGCAGCCGCGAAGACCTCGATCGCCTTCGCATCACCCGCGGTGAACAGCCGCCCGCCCGCCTTCTCGGAGAGGTAGATGCATCCGAAGAGATCGTCGTTGACGATGATGGGCGCGCCCAGGAAGGTGTGCATCGGCGGATGATTCGGCGGGAAGCCCACCGAGGCGGGATGCGTGGACAGCTCGTCGAGCCGGAGCGGCTCGCTCTCGCGCAGCAGGTAGCCCAGCACGCCGCGGCCGCACGGCGGATCGCCGATCAGCGCGGCGGCCTCGGCGTCGACGCCCACGTAGATGAACTCCTGCAGCGAGCCGTCGTCGTTGCTCACGCCCACCGCGCCGTAGCGGGCGTCCACCAGCGCCATCGCCGAGGTGACGATGCGGCGCAAGGTACTGGGTAGGTCGAGCCCCTGCGCCACCGCCAGCACGGCGCTGAGGATGTCCTGCAGGTCTGCGCGTTCGGGCTGCTCGCTCACCGCGCCTCCTGGCGCGTCCGGATCGGGAAGCGGGACGGGACGAACGCCCCTGTCACCGGCCGCCGGCGCACGGGATCGTGGTGCCCATGAACGGATGTGATGTCGACCCCCTCGACCGGCCGGAGTTGCGGGCCCTCGTGGTGGACCTCGCGGAGGCCGCCTACACCGGCCGGGTCACCCGGTGGAACGAGCTGCGCACCACGGCGGCGGTGCACGGCATGGACCTCGAGTACCTGGTGTGCGGCCTGCTGGGAAGGCTGCTCGCCGAACGTGCCACGCGCCGCGGGGAACCGGCGGTCGACGCCTGGTCGCACGCGCGGTCCTCGCTGGTGTGAGGCGGTCACGGCCGGGGCCCGCGGGATTCGCGCCACTGCGCCGCACGCAGCGCGGCCTGCACTCGGTTCTCCACGCCCAGTTTCGCCAGTACCCCGGTCACGTGGTTGCGGACCGTCTTCTCCGCCAGGAACATCCGGTCGGCGATCTGTTTGTTCGACAATCCCTCCCCGAGCAGTTCGAGCACCGCCTCCTCCTGGCCGGTGAGGCCCGCGCGGGCGGGGGAGGGGACGCGGTCGGCGTCGCGGATCCGTTGCAGCACACGGGTGGTGCTCGCGGAATCGAGCAGCGATCCGCCCGCCGCCACCGTGGCGATCGCCGTGACCAGCTCACTGCCGCGGATCTGCTTGAGCACGTAGCCCTGTGCTCCGGCGGTGATCGCGTCCAGCAGGGCCTGATCGTCGGAGTAGGAGGTGAGCACCAGGCAGGGGAGCCGCGGATCGCGCTCGCGCAGCGCGCGGATCAGGTCGATCCCGGAACCGTCGGGCAGGCGCACATCGACCACCGCGACCTGTGGCGCGACCGCGGGAATGCGGGCCAGCGCCGCGCGCACCGTGGCCGCCTCGCCCACCACCCGGTGAGTTCCGTCCGAGGTCAGCAGGTCGGTCAGGCCCCGGCGGACGATCTCGTGATCGTCGACGAGGAAGACGGTGGCCATGACGTCCAGGATAGGCCCGCGGCGCACCGTCGGACCGCCCACCGGGACATATGTACCGGGAGCCGATGACCGACGTCCCCGTTCGCGGTATCGCCGCGCCCCGAAGGACTTCGGGACGCCGCGGGGGACGGGACGGCCTGGCCCGCCGGGGCGCCGGCCGGAAGCATCGACAACCATGACCGACTTGACCGACCTGGAACTGCTGCACGAGCTCGCGGGAACCGCGGAGACGGAGGTCGACCGGCACCTGCGGCACGCCGTCGACTGGCATCCCCACGATTACGTGCCGTGGAGCCGCGGCCGGGACTTCGCCGCACTGGGCGGCACGGACTTCGAGGAATCCGATTCCGATCTGTCGCCGGTGGCGCGCGCCGCCCTGACGATGAACCTGCTCACCGAGGACAACCTGCCCAGCTACCACCGCGAGATCGCCGAGAACTTCTCCCTGGACGGTGCGTGGGGCTACTGGGTGCACCGGTGGACCGCGGAGGAGGCCCGGCACTCGATCGTCTTGCGCGACTATCTGACGGTGACCCGCGGTGTGGACCCGGTGGAGCTGGAGGAACTGCGGATGACGCAGATGCAGCACGGCTTCGCCCCGGGCATGAACTCGATGCTGCTGTCGGTGAGCTACGTGACCTTCCAGGAGCTCGCCACCCGGATCAGCCACCGCAACACCGCCGTGGTCTGCGCGGATCCGATCGCCGAGCGGATGCTGGGCCGCGTCGCCGCCGACGAGAACCTGCACATGCTCTTCTACCGCAACATCCTCTCGGCGGCGATCGACCTGGCGCCGGAGCAGGCCCTGGCCGCGGTGTACACGGTGCTCACCAACTTCCAGATGCCCGGCGCGGCGCTGCCGCACTTCCGGCGCGACGCCGTGCTGATGGCGAAGAACGGGATCTACGACCTGCGTCAGCATCGCGATTCCGTGGTGGTCCCGGTGCTCCGGACCTGGAATCTCTTCGATCGCACCGATCTCACCGGAGAGGCGGGCCGGATGCGCGATCTGATCTGCGATTTCACGGACGAGCTCGATGCCAAGGCGGTGCGCTTCGAGGAGTCGCGCGACCGCGCTCTGGCCCGTGATGCGGCGCGGCGTGAACGCGGCACCGTCGCCTCCGGCGTGCGCTAGATTCCTCCGCATGCAGGTACAGCTCCGGCACAACCCGTCGTTCACCATGGCGCGCTGCCATCTCGCGCCGAACGAGCCGATGACCATCGAATCGGGCGCCATGGTGGCCCACTCGGCCGGAATGCATCTGCAATCGCAGGCCCAGGGCGGCATCATGCAGGGCCTCAAGCGCAGCCTGCTCTCGGGCGAGTCCTTCTTCGTCTCCACCTTCACCGCCCCGCCGACCGGCGGCTGGGTCGATATCGCCGGCACGCTGCCCGGCGATATCGCGACCCTGCAGATCCAGCCGGACCGTCCCTTCTACATCACCCGCGGCGGCTGGCTGGCCAGCTCGTACGGCGTGCAGACCGCCGCCCAGTTCGGTGGCGCCAAGACCTTCTTCGGCGGCGAGGGCGCCTTCGGCCTGCAGGCCTCCGGCCAGGGCGAGGTGCTGGTGGCCTGTTACGGCGCGATCGACGTGATCGACCTCAAGCCCGGCGAACAGGTGGTCATCGACACCGGCCACGTGGTCGCGTACGACCTGAGCATGCAGTTCGCCATGCGCCGCGCCGTCCAGGGCAAGTGGATCCAGTCGGCCAAATCGGGCGAGGGCATGGTCTTCGAGTTCACCGGACCGGGTCGCGTGCTGCTGCAGACCCGCAACCCCCGTGGGCTCGAGGGATGGGTCCGTTCCGTGGTCCCGTCCGCCTGACCGGAATTCGTTCGAACCCGGAAGCGCCGCAGTCTAGTTGGCGCATCTGTGCAGGGTACGGCTTTGCAGGAGATTTGGTACTGCCCATACGACCTGTGATCTAGTGGGCTCATGGCTACTGTTACTAACGAGACAGGAAACCATCAGCGAACAGACTGGGTCGTGTTCGGTGTGACGGCCGTGGCGGTGCTCGCGTTCGTCGTGTGGGGTTTCCTTGATTCGGACGGGTTGAAGAAAACGACCTCCGATGTCCTTGACTGGATCATTACTGATTTGGGCTGGCTGTTCCTGATCTCAGCCACCTTGTTCGTTCTCTTCGCAGCTTTCCTCGCGTTCTCCCGCTTCGGCCGCATTCCGCTGGGCCGCGACGGTGAAGAGCCCGAGTACAAGACGGTCTCCTGGATCGCCATGATGTTCAGCGCCGGTATGGGTATCGGCCTGATGTTCTTCGGCGCCGCGGAGCCGATCAAGCACTTCGTGAACGCGCCTCCGGGCACGAACAGTCACGATGTGGCGGTGGCGATGGCCACCACGATGTTCCACTGGGGCTTCCACCCGTGGGCCATCTACGCGGTGGTGGGCCTGGCGATCGCCTACAGCACCTACCGCTGCGGCCGCAGCCAGCTGATCAGCTCGGTCTTCGCGCCGATCTTCAACCGCACCGGCGGGCAGGGCGTGGGCGGCAGGATCATCGACATCCTCGCCATCTTCGCCACCCTCTTCGGTACCACCGCCTCGCTGGGTCTCGGTGCCGCACAGGTGGGTGCCGGTATCGAGCGCCTCGGCTGGGTCGGCGACGGCTCCAGCAAGCTGTTGCTGGTGGCGATCATCGCCATCCTGACGCTGGCCTTCGTGGCCTCCGCGGTCTCGGGCATCGCCAAGGGCATCCAGTGGCTCTCCAACACCAACATGGTGCTGGCCCTGGTGCTCGCGGTCTTCGTCTTCGTGGTGGGTCCCACCGTGTTCATCCTGAACCTGCTGCCCACCACCATGGGTGCCTACGCGGCGGACTTCATGGACATGTCGGCCCGCTCGGCGGCCAACGAGCCCGAGGCGGGCTCCTGGCTGGCCTCGTGGACGATCTTCTACTGGGCCTGGTGGGTCAGCTGGACCCCCTTCGTGGGCCTGTTCCTGGCGAAGATCTCCAAGGGCCGCACCATCCGCGAGTTCGTGATCGGCGTGATGGCCGTGCCCACCCTGGTGTCGCTGGTGTGGTTCGTGATCTTCGGTGGCACCGCGATCAACGAGGAGCAGGCGGGCCTGGGCGTGAGCAAGGCCGCGAACGAGGAGGACCTCCTCTTCGACGTGCTGGGCAACCTGCCCTGGCCCACGCTCACCGCCTTCCTGGTGGTGCTGCTGGTGGGTATCTTCTTCGTCTCCGGTGCGGATTCGGCGTCCATCGTGATGGGCACCCTCTCGCAACGCGGCGCGGAGGAACCGAACCGGCTGATCACCATCTTCTGGGGCGTGCTCACCGGTGGCGTGGCCGCGCTGCTGCTGTGGGTGAGCGGCGACGACGCGCTCACCGGCATCAAACAGATGGCCATCATCGCCGCGGCACCCTTCCTGGTGGTGATGCTGGGCATGTGCGTGGCCCTGATGATGGACCTCTGGCACGATCCGCTGATCGTGGCGGAGCGGCAGCGCCGCGACGATCTGGGGCTGCGGGTTCGGGTGCACGCCAACACCCTTGCCGTGACCGATGATTCGACCGACGTCCTACCCTCGGAGGACGTCCCGGTGTACGTCGACGGCGAGGTCCCCGAGGATCTCTACCACCCCGCCCACACCGGCGAGATGGTGGCGGTCGAGGTCTACGAGGCGGACGCCGAGAACGATGCGGCGGCCCGTAAGACCGTGGAGGCCAGCGGCGATGTGCGCGTGGTTATCACGAAGGGCGACCAGAAGTCCTAGCGTCCGGCACGATGAGGGTATGGACGTGATCGTCGATACCCGCACCGGCCGCCTGCGCGGCGACGCCCGCGAGGGCGTGACCCGATTCCTCGGGATCCCGTACGCCGCACCGTTCGACGGCGCCGGGTGGTTCCTCCCAGCGGAACCCCCGGCGCCGTGGTCCGGTGTGCGGGACGCACTCGTCCTCGGCCCGACGGTGCCCAAACCCGGCTACCAGGGGCCCGTGGCCGAGATCCTCACGGCCGAGCCCGACTTCCCGGGGCCGGAATGCCTCAACCTCAACGTGTGGACCCCCGACGTCGCCGGCAGCGCGCCGGTCTTCGTGTGGATCCACGGCGGCGCCTTCCGCAACGGCAGCGGCCGCAGCCCCTACTACGACGGCGCCGCCTTCGCCCGGGACGGCGTCGTGTGCGTCACCCTCAACTACCGGCTCGGCGCTCTCGGCTTCCTCGACACCGGCGACGAGCACACCAATCTCGGCCTGCGCGACCAGCTCGCCGCGCTGCGCTGGGTGCAGGACAACATCGCGGCCTTCGGCGGCGACCCGGCGCGCGTCACCGTGGCCGGTGAATCCGCGGGCGGTATGAGCGTGGGCTCGCTGCTCGGCTCCCCGCACGCGGAGGGCCTGTTCGGGCAGGCCGTCCTGCAGAGCGGCGCCGGCCACCACGCCCTCACCCGGGAGACCGCGCAGACGGTGACCCGCGCCCTCGCAGCGAAACTGGGCATCGAGCCCACCCGCGAGGCCTTCGCCGGTGTGCCCGATAACGAGCTGATCTCCGCGTCCACCGCCCTCGATGCGGAGATCCAGGCGAACCCCGATCCGGCGGTGTGGGGCGAGCTCACCACCAACGTGATGATCTTCGAGCCCGTGATCGACGGCGATGTGGTGCCCCGGTTGCCGATCGAATCCATCCGCGCCGGTGCCGGTTCCGGCGTGCGGGTCCTGGTGGGCGCGAACGCCGACGAGGCGCTGTTCTTCCTCGTCCCGGGCGGGCTCATCGATTACCTGCCCGAGCAGGCGTTGGAACCCACCGCCGCCAAGTACGGCCTGCCCGATCCGGCCGGTGCGGTCGCGGCGTACCGGGCCGTCGAACCGGATGCGGCCCCGGGCACCATCTTCGCGCGCATCATGGCCGACTGGTTCTTCGGCATCCCCGCCGTCCGGATCGCCGAGGCCCGCACCGGCGGCGCCGACACCTTCGTCTACCGCTTCGACGAGCCGTCCACCGCCCTGGTCGGCCGGCTCGGTGCCTGCCACGCCGTCGAACTCGCCTTCGTCTTCGACAACCTCGCCGCCGAGGGCGTCACGAACCTCACCGGACCCGCGCCCTCGCAGGAGGTCGCCGACGAGACGCACGCCGCGTGGGTGCGGTTCACCCGCGGCGACGATCCGGGCTGGGCGCCCTACGGCGCCGAACGCACGGTCCGCGTCTTCGGCGGGCCGCACGACGGCGTGGTCACCGACCCCGGCGCCGGTATCCGCGCCCTCTGGGACGGCGTCCGCTAGCCGTCCTGCGCGGGCCGGTACATCGGGATCAGCTCGGGGCCGCCCGGCAGCCGGATCGGCTGCAGCGGTTCGAAACCGTGGCGCTGGTACAGCGGCACGTTCCGCGGGTTGCTGGACTCCAGGTAGGCGGGACCGGAAACCCGTGCGAGGCCGCGCTCGATCAGCGCGGAGCCGATGCCGCGGCCCGGGGTGGCGGCACCGAGTGTGGACAGGTACCAGTGCGGCTCCTTCGGCCGCCGCTCCAGGATGGCGCTCACCAGGCGGCTACCGCGCCGCAGACCCGTGCCGACACCCGCGAGGAGCACCGGCAGCGAGGCGATCTGCCGCAGCGCCGGCGGCTCGTAGCCCGGCGGATCCCAGTAGGCGGCGCCCACCATCGCCCCGTCCTCGTACAGCACGTCACCGGAGCCCGGTGCTCCGTGCGAGGCCAGGTACATCCCGGCGAAGGTGATCCGATCGGCGAACCGCCGCGGCTGCACCCAGCGCAGCACCGGATCGTCGGCGAAGGCGCGGGCCATCACGGCCAGCGAGGGCGCGACGGTGCGCGGTGTCAGCTCCTCGATCCGGCGACCGGCTGTGTGGGGCATGACCCGACGCTACGCCCGCGCCCGGTTCGGCGCCGGGGCACGCCGCCACACCTCCGTCAGTAGTTCGCCGACCGCATCGGACCGGGCGTGTACCAGCCGTTGCGAGTGGTGGTCCCCAACTCCAACTGCGCGGGCTCGGCCTTCGTCCACGGCGTGAACTTGGTGATCGTGCCCCAATCCATCGCCCACTTGTTCTGCAGGTAACTGGGCACGACCTGCTCGTGGTACATCGCGTCGGTCACGCCCAGCGGGCCGCCGGTCTTCCAGCCCTGCCACGTGTTCGAGGTCGAGATGGTGGCGCCCACATCCGGCGAGACCCGGTACTCGGGCCGCTCGAAGACTCCGTTCACCGCCCGCGTCTGGTGCTGGCACGGGAAGGCGAAGGCCACCATGAAGTCCAGCGCCACCACGGTGTCGCGGCCGAAGACCTCCTGCGCGGTGCGCATCGTGGTCATGCGCGGCGGCGTGAACGCGATCGCATCGGGCGACGGAACCGGATCGTCGACCACTACGCGCACCGTGTTCGTCCCGGCCGGGAGATCGGCCGTGGGGAACCGCAGGTTGCGCCAGTTGTTGTTGCTCCAGGCGTCGATCGGCACGAACCGGCCGAGCGGCTGCACGCCGCCGTCGGGCGCCCGCCGGCCGGCCTCCAGGAACAGGGTCCGGCCGTCGCGCTTGACGCCGTTCAGTCCGGTGGCCGCCACGGGTCCGACCACGGACAGCGTGACCAGCGGGGTGCGGTCGGTGATCTGTCCCAGGGCGTACCAGTCGGTGGTCACGTTCGCGAGGCCCGGTGCCCCCGCGCTGCCGATCACCGGCGTGGTGGCGGGATTCAGGCCGAAGGGCAGGGGGACGCCGTCGGTCTTGAAGTCCGGATTGCGTTTGCCGCCGGGAACTTCCGGCACGTCCTGATTCGTGACATCGGTGTTGTGCCCGGGGTTCGACTTCACCGGCGAGGCCCACCCGGGAACGCCGTTGAGCGTGAATCCGGTGGACCGCCCGCTGAGGGCCTGCGCCGCCGCGGGCACGGAACCGTCGGGCCGCGGTGCGGGCCGCAACTGTCCGCCGTTCGGGTCCTGCTCCATCAGCACGTAGTTCGCCATCGAGCAGGTGTCACCCTGCAGCGCACGGGCGTTCGAGGCGCCCCAGGAGAAGCTGCCGCGCTGTGAGTACACGCCCTTGGCCACGGTGGTCACGTCGAACAGCACCACCAGCATGGTGAGGATCGCCAGCGTGGGGATGGCCCGCGAGTTCGCCCGCGTGGGCTCGGGCAGGTAGTCGCGGCGGTAGTGCAGCCATAGGCCGTACAGGGCAGTACCCACCGACATCACGAACAGCACCCAGGAGAACTGCACGCCGAACAGCTCGGGAGGCATGTTGTTCCAAGGGATCCCGTACGTACCCGCCCAGTAGTAGCCGTTGCGCGAGGAGAACGAGATCGCGGCCACGAACAGTGCCGCCGCGGCGAAGAAGACGCGATTGCGCTTCGACCGCATCATCGGCGTCATGGTGAGTGTGGCGGCCACAGCGGCGATCCCGGCGGCGTAGCCCGCGTACAGGCCGAGGTGGTGCGTCCACTTGGTGGGGGTGAAGGCCAGCATCACGATGGTGGCGAAGAAGACCGCCATCAGGCGCCACACCGGTCCCGAGGAGATCCCCGCCGGGCGCTTGCGCCGCAACATGAAGGTGAGCACGGTGAACAGGCACAGGAAGGCAGTGAGCACGCCGATTCGGCGGATCACCGAGCCGTCCTCGGTCTCGAGCATCAGGTAGTAGTACCGGACACCCTCCTCGTACCACTCCAGCGTGGGACCGGTGACCTTCTTGACGTCGATCGCCTCGCGGAGTGCAGCGAAAGTGGGCGTGAAGAAGGCGTAGAACAGGTACGCCATGCCCGAGGCGAGGATCGGCGCGATCAGCGGCAACAGCCCATCACGCTTGCGGCGCTTGATGACCCGCGTGACGATCTGCCGCGATGCGGCGAGCAGAGCCGCCACGGCGATCAGGCCGCCCGGGGCTGCGCCCACGCACAGTGCGGCCGACGGCACGGCGATCGCCACCGGCAGCAGCCTGCCCGTGGCGATGGCGCGCTCCACCGACACCCAGGTGAGCAGCGAGAAGAAGACCACCGCGGGCTCGGGGCGCAGACCGTTGTTGAGCGGCAGCCAGATCAGCAGGAAGCCGCCCGCACCGGCCCACAGCGCGGCGGGGTTGTTCCGCACCGCGCGGCCCAACCGCGGGATCATCTCGCGGGAGATCACCAGCCAGGTCAACAGGCCGAACACCAACCCGGGCAGCCGCATCGCCGGCGCCGCGGTGGTGAAGTGCGAGATCGCGGTGAACAGGTAGTCGTTCCACCCCACCGGGTTCTCCGGCACACCGAAGCTGCGGAAGTAGTTGATCATGTAGCCGCTGTACTTCGCCTGCGTGGCCATCGTGATCTGGTAGCCGTCATCGGAGGTGTTCGGCCCGATCAGCCACCAGATGCCCAGCACACCGATCACCGTGAAATCCACCGGCCGCGGGCGCAGCCAGCCCTGCGGCATGAACCGGATGTGACCGCGGCCGTCGCGCATGTCCACGAAACCCAGCGCCACGAGCGCGAGGATCGTGGACGCCACGCCCACGATGATCGCGAGCAGCTTCAGCGTGGACGGCGAGGTGTTGAACCGGGTATCGATCTGCGTCGTGACGTCGATGCCCGCGACCGGGGTCGACTCCGGCAGATCCGTGTAGAAGCCGGTGATCTGCGGCCGCAGGTTCGGATCGGCCACCGTGTTCGAGAGCTGGTTGGAGGTCTGCGCTCCCGCCGGCATGCCGGTGAACTCGGCCGTCGTCGCCTCGGGCGTCGAGACGAAGCGGATCGCGCAGCCCGCGCCCGCGCGCGCCACATCGGCGCGGTTCGCGGTGGCCAGCGCCACATCACGATCGGCGATGAGCACGTTCTGCGCATCCGCGCGGATCACCAGGCCCTGCAGGCCCGGCCGCGGACCGTCGCTGGGCAGCGTGCGCAGCAGCGTGCCGCCCTGCGCCGGGAGCTGATCCACGACGGAGCACGGCAGCGTGACGTCGAGGCGGATCGGCGCATAGGAGACCAACGGAGCGTCGACGTTCGCGACCTTGCCGTTCTGCGGCCAATTCACCGCCGCGGTGTTCTCCTCGACCGGCAGGAAGGGCGTGAGGATCGCCAGGATGAAGCCCAGCAGGCCGGCCACCGCGGCGACGATCCGCCACTTCCCGTAGCGCTGCTCCGCCGGCAGCGTCGACGTCGGCTTCGAAGGCGGTGTCGGAGGCGGGGTCGAGGGTGCCTTCGACGGCGGTGTCGGCGCGGCGGCCTTCTTCGGTGCGTCCCCGTCCTTGCCCGACGGCGAGGAGGTCGAATTCTCGCTGGTCATCAGTTCCTCACCGTCTGGTTCGTCAGGGCGCGGATCGGGCCCTCGCGCCACAGCCCGGACCGCGTCTGCGTCCCGACCGTCAGATCCGCGGCGGGGGCGTCGGCGGCGATGGGGGTGTACTGCTGCAGCTCACCCCAGTCCCGGGTCAGATCGCCCGTCATGAAGGTCGGCAGCGTGGTCGTCCTGAGCAGCGTGTCCGGCACGGTCAGCAGGCCGCCGGCCTCGCGGGCCTGCCACGTCGAGGAGGTCGACAGGGCGTCCTTGCGCGTCGGCAGGATGCGCCACTTGGGCACCTCGTAGGTACCGTTGCGGATCGCCATCGGCCGCTGGCACGGGAACTGCTGGCCCACCAGCAGATCCAGCAGCACCGGGTCCTGCTTGCCCACCACGTCCTGCAGCGTGCGCAGGCGCGGCGCGCGCGGCGGCGTGACCGCCACCCACTGCTGCTCGCCCAGGTTCGGATCGCGCACGTGGATGCGCACCACGTTCGCGGTCGGCGGGATCGCGTCCATCGGCACCCGCAGGTTCCGCCAGGGCTTGTTCGGGCCCGGATCGATCGGATCCAGCACGCCCTGCGCGCCCAGCGAACCGTCGGGACGGCGCTCCGCCCACTCCAAGGTCACGGGCTGGCCGTACTCCTTCTTGCCGGTCGGACCGACCGAGGAGATCGCGCCCGAGGCCGCGAAGGCCACCAGCGGGCGATCCGCCGAGCGGGCCGGCACCGTATACCAATCGCTGAACAGCTCGGCGGGCACCGTGTTCTGGCCGTACGAGCCCACCACGGGCGTGCGGGCCGGATCCAGGCCGAAGGGGAGCGCGGCGGTGCTGCCGTTGATGGTCCGCGGTCCGCGCCCGCCGCCCGTCCCGGCGGTCGCCGCCGTGGAAGTGAAGGGCTGGGTGATCGGCGAGGCCATGTTGATCTGGCCGGGCGCCGAGCTGATCGCCAGCGGCTTGAGCTCGTCGGGCAGACCGTCGGGCAGGAAGCCGTGGCTCGCGCTGCCGGTGAGCGCCTGCGCCGCCGGGCGGCCCTCCGCCGAGGGCAACAGGTCGGAGCTGGGATCGGTTTCCACCAGCACCTTCTCGGCCATGCCGCAGCTGTCGCCGCGCAGCGTGTCCAGGTTGCCCTTGGCCACGGTGTAGGTGGACGGGTTCGAGACCATCGCCTTCGCGAAGATCGCACCCTCGCCCAGCACCAGCAGGCCGAGCACCACCACGAGCGGCAGCGAGGCCAACTGGAGCCGGCGCCGGGCCCGCCGGGCACCGTCCTGCTCCGCCTGGGTGTGCGTGGCCAGCTCGGCGTCATCGGCGTTCACCAGATCGCCGTCGGCCAGGCCGCCCTCGCCGCGCCGGCGGAAGTCCATCCGGAAGTGCTGCCACGCGGCCAGCGCGCCCGCGACGAAGGCGAGGTCACGGAACACCGTGCTGAACGTGAGGCCCGCGACCTCGGGCTGCCGGTCGAACCACGGCACGCCCCACGGGTACGGCCACGGCCACAGGTTGAAGCCCGCGAAGGCCGCGGCGAGCGCGAACAGCATGCCGCACAGGAAGAACGTGAAGTTGCGGACCGAGGTGCGCGCGGCCTCCACGACCGCCACCGTGGTCACGGCGGCCAGGGCCGCGGCGAGTCCGGCGTACACACCGAAGTGGATCGTCCACTTGGTCGGCGTCAGCGAGAGCAGCGCCGCCCCGATGAACACCGCACCCACCAGGCGCCACACCGGACCCGGATCGATCCGCGGAATCCGCTTGCTGCGCAACATCACGAACAGCGCCACGAACAGGCACATGATGAACAGGTACACCGGCACCCGGCGCACCAGCGAACCGTCCGTGGTCTCCACGGTGAGGAAGAAGTAGCGCAGGTACTCCTGCGTCCACGGCGCCACCGGACCCACCTCCAGGCGGATCCGGATCGCCTCGGCCACCGACGCGAGCGACTGGTCGCGGAAGGCGATCGGCACGATCACCGCACCCGCGGCGAGGATCGGGAGGACCAGTGCGGCGATCCCCGCCTCGTTCCGGCGCGCCACGATCACGCGCAGCACCGCCGCCGACGAGGCCAGCAGCAGCGCCACCGCGACCACGCCCTGCGGCGCGAGGCCCAGCGTCATCCCCGCCGCCAGGGCGGCGATCGCGGCCGGAAGCAGGCGCCGCGTGGCCACGGCCCGCTCCACCGCCGCCCAGGTCACGATGGTGCCGAGCACGATGATCGGCTCCGAGCGCAGGCCCGAGTTCATCGGGAACCAGAAGGCCAGCAGCATCGCCCCGGCGGTCCAGGTGGCCACCGGATAGCGGCGGATACCCGGACCCAGCCGCGGCAGCAGCACCCGGGAGAGCAGGAACCACACGGCGATGCCCGCGAGCAGCGCGGGGATCCGCATCCACAGCGCGTTGGCGCTGATCGAGCCCCACTGCGCGAGGAAGCTGTAGTACCAATCGAAGGGCGCCTCGGGGGCACCGAAGAAGCGGTAGTAGTTCGGGGTGTAACCGGCCTCCGAAGCGACCTTGCCCATCGACAGGATGTAGCCGTCGTCGGAGCCGCCGCCGCCGAGGAAGGTCCACAGCACCAGGCCGCCCACCACGGCCACGTCGACCGGCCGGGGCCGCAGGATCTGCTTCCAGCCGCGGCTGGGGGCCCGGCGGTGGTAGCCGTAGCCCCGGTCCAGCAGCCACAGGGCGATCAACGAGGCCAGCACGCACAGCAGGCCCAGCGCGATCGCCAGCGCCTTCACGGGCGAGGGCGCGAGCTCGAACCGGGTGTCGATCTCGGCGTGCGCGCGGAGCCCGGGTCCGGCCGCGGCGACCTGGGCGGGCGTGAGATCGGTGAAGACGCCGCCCATCACCGGGCGGTTCTCCGTGGCCGTGGTCCCGGCCACGTCGGTGCCCTCGAACCGGGCGCCCACCTCAGCCGGGTTCGACCACACCTGCAGCTGCGCGCAGCCGCGCAGCCGGTCCATCGGGGCGGCGGCGATCACCGCGTTGCGGGAGGCCACCGTCACCGACTGCGCGGGACCGGGGGCGCCCACCGAGACACTCAGCCCCAGCTCGCGGGCCTGTGAGGTGCCGATCGGCAGCGTCGACAGGGCGACCCCGCCCTTCGCGGCGAGCTCGGTGAGCACCGAGCACGGCACCGTCGCGGTGAAGTTCGCGGGCGACTGCGTCACCAGCGAGGCGGTGACATCGGCACTCGTCGCGCCGGGCCGCGCCTGCGGCCAATCGAGGCCGGCGGTGGCCTGCTTCACCGGCAACAGCGGGGTCAGCAGGCAGAGCAACAGGCCGACCACACCCGCGGCGAGCGCCACGAGACGGGCGAGCCGCACCCGCGACTGCCCATCGGGCTGCGGGGTGGGCTGCGGGTCGGGCTCCCGGTCGGAGCGCGAAGTAGGCACGGACACGGATGCTCATGGTATTCGAGACACCGCGAATCTCCGCCTTCCGGCCCGCCTACGTGCGGATTCGTTCAGCGGATTCTCAGCCCGCGGTCCCCTCGGCGGTCAGGAACGGGCCGTCAGGAGTCCGTTTTGTCCTTCCGGATCGGGGCCTCCACATGGGTGCCCCACACGGTGCGGCTGCCCACCGTGAGATCGGCCGGCCGGGCCGGCGTGTACGGCGTCAGCCGCATCACCTCACCGAAGTCCTGCCCCAGGTCGCCCTTCAGATATGCGGGCACCTTCTCCTGCCGCAGCAGCATCTGGGTCCAGCCCACGGGACCGCCGCCGAGGGTGCCCTCCCACTCGGTGGTCACCGGCGACAGGTTCTGATCCGGCGTGATCCGCCACTGCGGCACCTCGGCGACGCCGTCGCGGTGCAGGAAGGGCCGCTGGCAGGTGAAGCTGAGACCGGACGTCCAGTCCACCAGCACCGGGTCCGTGGAACCGATCAGCTGCTGGGCGGTCACCAGCTTCGACATCCGGGGCGGCGTCACCGCCAGCCAGTGATCGATCGCGAGATCGTCGTCGATCGCCACCAGGCGCACGGCGGTCACCCCGTCGGGCAGGTCCGTGCGGGGCAGGCGCAGGTTCCGCCACGCGGGCTTGGGTCCGATGTCGATGAAGCCCTTCTTGCCCGCCACCGGCAGATCCGGGCCGGTGGGCGGCGCCGTCGTGTACTCGAGGTACAGCTCGTCGTCGGTGAATCGGCCGGCCGCCGACATGGTCAGCAGCGGGCGGTCGTCGCCCGTGGGCAGCGGGTACCACTGCGAGACGATCTTCGCCCGTTCCTGCTGCTCCGCCGAGTACGAGCCGAGCACGGGCGTGCGCGCCGGATCGAGGTCGTAGGGCAGCTTCATGTGCGAGCCGTTGATGCCGGCGCGGTCGGTGCGGCCCGAGGTGGTCTCCTGCGGCAGCCGGACCATCGCGTCCAGCGAGGTCGACGAGTCGTCGGTGCCCG
The DNA here is from genome assembly GCF_039525985.1 of Tsukamurella strandjordii. NCBI lineage: Bacteria > Bacillati > Actinomycetota > Actinomycetes > Mycobacteriales > Tsukamurellaceae > Tsukamurella > Tsukamurella strandjordii. The sequence goes on from NZ_BAAAII010000008.1 coordinate 351,523, forward strand.
ACGAGGTGGTGGCGTTGATGACCGGCGGCACCCCGTCGGGCGTCACGCCGACGGTGCCCGGTCCGGCCAGGCCGCCTCGAACGTCGCCGCCGATCGGGGTGAGCAGGCCGCCCGTGGCATCCGGCTCGGTGAGCACGAAATCGGCCATGTTGCACTCCTCGCCCACCAGGGCCCGCAGGTTCCCCTTGCCGACCGAGTACGAGGAGAACTGGGTGAGCACCGTTGTCGCGGTGAGCGTTCCCACGCACAGCACCACCACCGCGCCCGAGGCCCAGGTGATCGGGGACTGCCGGCCGAAGAAGCCGACGATGCGCGTGACGAGGGCGGGCGCGGGGGCCTGCTGCGGCTCGTGGAAGTGCAGCCATCCCGCGGCGAACACCGACAGCACGGAGGCCACGAAGAAGACGGTGCCGAGCGCGAGCACCGTCGAGGTGCCCCACGGGACGCCGTAGTTGCTGGCGTACCACCAGCCGTTGGGCCCGCTGAAGGAGAGCCCGAGGACGAAGAAGACCGAGGCCGCGGTGATCGCCCGGTTCCGGGGATTGCGCATCGCGACGGGGGCGATCGCCACGGCGGTGAGCGCGGCGAGGGCACCGGCGAGGCCGGCGAAGGCACCGAACTGGTGCGTCCATTTGGTGGGCGTGAACATCAGCAGCAGCAGCCCGCCGAAGGTCACGGCCACCACGCGGCGTCCGGGGCCGAGGCTGGTGCCCGGCACCCGGCCCTTGCGCAGCAGCACGGCACCGGCCAGCAGCAGGCACAACAGGGTGATCAGGACCGCGAACCGCCGGGCCACGCCGCCGTCGGCGGTGAACGTGAACAGTGCCGAGTAGCGGTCGATCTCGTTGTACCACTTCTTGGTGTCGACCACCGTGCCCACCGAGGACTGCATCGCGGTCTTGGCGAAGAAGGCCGCGGCGGTGAGCTTGGAGAAGATGATCGGCACCAGCAGCACCCCGCCCGCGAAGACGGGCGCGGCGTTGGCGATCAGGCCCAGCCGGAACCCGACGGAGCCGGTGCGGGCGCGGTGCAGGATCCGGCGCCCCACCGGGCGCACCCCCGCGAGCAGCGCCGCCACCGTCATGATCCCGGTCGGGCCGGCGGCCACCGTCCACCCGGCGACGATCGCGGCGGCCGCGAAGGGCAGCACCCGGCCCGTGGCGATGGCGCGTTCCACCGAGCACCAGGTCAGCAGCGCGCCGAGCGCGATCACCGGCTCCGGGCGCAGGCCGTTGTTGAAGGCCATCCAGTAGATGAGGAAGACGCCGCCCGCGGCCCACAGGGTGGTCGACGAGCGCGCCGCACGACCCAGCCGCGGCACCACCTCGCGGCTGATGATCAGCCACGTCGCGATGCCGCAGAGCAGGGCCGGCAGCCGCACCCAGGGGCTCGCGGGGCTGATGTTGTCGAGCCAGGCGAAGGCCTGGTAGTACCAGCCGAAGGGGGTCTCCGGCGCGCCGTACCAGCGGTAGTAGTTGGCGGTGTAGCCCGCTTCGCTCGCGGCGCGGGCCATGGTCAGGATGTAGCCGTCGTCGGAGGTGTTGGCGCCGATGAAGTGCCAGGCCACCAGGACCGCGAGCACGGTGCTGTCCAGCTTGCTCGGCCGCCACCAGCCCTCGGGCAGCACCCGGCGGTGCCGACGGCCGTCGGCGGCCACGTCGAGACGGTGCAGCGTCACCAGGCTCGCGAGGATCAGGCCCACGGCCAGCAGGATCGTGATCCACCGCAGGATCGACGGGGTGGTGGTGTAGCGGGTGTCGATCGTGGCGTGGAAGCGGATGGCGGTCTCGGCCGTCACCGGGCCGGTCAGCTGGGTGAACGCGCCCACGGTCTGCGGGCGGTAGTCGAATCCGTTCTCCTTGCCGCCGGCCAGCGGCGTACCGTCGGCGGCCTTGAGCCCGGTGACCTCCGCCTGCACCCGCTCGGCGTCGCCGGTGAAGACGATCTCGCCGCACGCGGGATTCGCGAGTTCGGAGACGGGCACGCTGACCAGCGGTGTGTTGCGGACGATCACCTCGAGCCGGCGCTGCTCGGGCGGTGCGTCCGCGGCGCCGGCCACCGCGATCGACAGGCCGCGCCGCAGCGTGTCGGGGGAATCCACCGGACCGGTCGCCACCAGGGTGCCCACCCCGCCGGGGAGCCGGCCGACGGCCGAGCAGGGCACGCGCACGTCGAGCCGGTCGGGGACGTAGGACACCAGCGGCGCGGCGACGGACTCGAGCGTGCCGCGCTGCGGCCAGTCCAGGGCCGCCGTCGCCTGCTTGACGGGCATGAACGGCGTGAGGAGCGCGAACAGAACGCCCAGGACGCCGGTGAGGGCCGCCGTCCATGCGGTGGTGCGGGCGGCGCGCTGGGCCGTGGACGGTTCGGGCACTCAGCGATTCTAATCGTCGCCGCCGCACGGCCCGCCCGTACCGGTCTCGATGTCGCAATGACCACGAGAGCGGTCGCCGACCTGGGCGGATGCACATTCGCTCCTGGCGAATTCTGCTCAGCGGACGCTCTCTGCACTGAACGCGGACGATCGGACGTATCGTTTGGGCATGGCTGGCATCGATCGACCCACGCGCGCAGTGCGCTCGGTCGTGCGTGCCGTCACTCCGACCTCCGGTGCGGGTCCCAGGACCATCGCCGAAGTGGTCGCCGCATACGCGGAACACCGGGGCCGGCCGATCGACGTCCGGCGGCAGGCGCTGCCCGTCGGCGTCTTCGGCATGTGGCTGAAGAACGACGCCCGTGACCTCCTCCTGGTCTCGACCGGGATCGCGACACCCGAGCAGACCCTCGCGCACGAGCTGGGTCATCTCGTGCTGGATCATCCGCAGGGCTGCTCGTCCGATCCGGATGCCGGCAAGGCCGCCGAGGCCGAGCGGGAAGCGGAATCCTTCGCCACCATGCTGGTGCGGCGCGTCGCCGCGGGTAGCACGGCCGGTTCGGTGGACGCGGTGGTGGACGAGCTACTCGGATGATCGCTTCGCTCGTTGCTCCGATCCTGTGGCTCGGAGCGTTGGAACGGTTCAGTCGCTGGCAGACCAATCGGAACATGCCGGCCGGTGCTGCGCTGCTGACGGCCGTCGCACTGGCCGTCATGGTCACCGTGGACACGCCCGCGGCCATCGGTGCTCTGACCCATGCGGGTCTGCACGAGACCGAGGTCATCACCCTGCAGCGGTTGCTGCTCCTGGTGGCCTGCGTCGGGGCGCTGGTCTTCGCGCTCGCGCTCGACGGGGAGGTCTCCCGGCAGCGCATCGTGGTGCGGGTCCTGCCGCTGGTGATCGCGGGGGTGCTGGTGATGGGCAACGCGATCGCGGTCCGGCACGCGGATCCGACCCTGCTGATGAGCAGCAGCGTGGTGGGCCAGGCACTGGAGTCGGCGCTGGTCTACAGCTGTCTGATGCTGACCGCGCTGGTGGTGGCGAGGTCCACGTGGCGCGCCTCGCGGCGTACCCGGATGCATCGCCCGCAGCTGCGGATCCTCGCGGGCGGCGGCGTGATCCTCGCGGTGGTGGCGGTGGCCAACGTCATCGCCGGTGGTTTCCTGCTCCAGCATCTGCAGCTGAACGTGTGGGTCCTGCGCCTGAACCGGCTGATGCTGGATGCGGGGTTCGCGAGCTGGGCGCTCGTCTTGATGGCGTCCTGGGTGGGCACGGTGATCGTGGCGACCCGGGAGTGGTGGAAGTACCGGCCGGCGTACGAGCAGGTCCGTGAGCTGTTCCCGGACCTGGAAGCGGTGGTGCGGCCCGGCGGCGGCTGGGTGGAGACGGTGGACGCCCGTGCCGGTGTGGTGCTCGACGGGTGGGCCCTGCTGGCGCGTCCGGGCGATCCACTGCACGACGAGGATCCGACCACTGAGCGGGCGCGGGCGGTGGCCACGTGGCTCGACCTGTCGGCGCCGTACGGATCGATCACGGCGGCCGATCTGGCGCCGCCTCCGGGCTGGCGCATGGCGCGCTGGGTGTCCGCGATAACGAGCAGGGCCCAGCACACCACGTCGCCCCTGATGGAGCGGGTGCGCTGAGCCCTGTCGAGTGGCTTGCGGGACCGCCTTATTCGGCGGTGCCCTCCTTGTTCTCCTCCGCCTCGAACTCGGCCAGGAGGCCGGCGAGTGCGGCGCGACGATCCGCCGAGAGCTTCACCGAGCGGCGTGCCATCTCGAGCATGCCGGACTCGCGGAGCTCGCGGGTGAGCTCGAGGTCGGCGAGGACCTCACGCTCGTACAGCGGGTCCGAGAAGTACTCCGCGCGTACGCCGAAGGTCTGCGCGATGGACGCAACCATGTCGTACGCGGGACGCGAGCTACGACCCGACCGGAGCTGCGAGAGGTAGGGAACAGACAGCTTGCCGCCGCTCTCCTCCACCATCCGGCAGAACTCGGACGAGGTGTAGGGACCGCGGTCGGCAGGATGTACCACCTCGAAAAGTCGGTTCAGCTTGGCCGCGAACGTGGTCATCAGGCCCTCCCTTCAGTGTTTACGAATACAGAGCACCCTACATGGCCGAAGCCTTGCTGCGCACGCCGTGGGATTTCGATCTCAAAAGTGTCGGACCCTTTGAGGCTAGGCTATCGCTCCATGGGCCCTGTCATCCTGGTGCTGAACGGACCGAACCTGAACATGCTCGGCGTGCGCCAGCCGGAGGTGTACGGGTCGAGCACCTACGCGGACGTGGTCGCGGTCTGCGAACGCGCCGCCGCCGCCGCGTCGGTCGCGGTGGACGTGCGCCAGACCAACGACGAGGCCGAGATGCTGGAGTGGATCCATCACGCCGCCCGGTCCAAGGAGTTCGCGGCCATCGTGATCAATCCGGCGGCATGGACGCACACCTCGGTGGCGCTGGCCGATGCGCTGGTGATCCCCGAGATCCCGGTGATCGAGGTACACATCTCCAATGTGCACGCGCGTGAGTCCTTCCGGCACCACTCCTACGTCTCGCCGCTGGCGGCCGCGGTGATCGCGGGCTGCGGGATCGCCGGCTACGGCTACGCGGTGGACCGGGCGGCGGCGCTGATCGCCTGAACCCGGCTCAGGCGGGCAGCCGCCCGCGCAGGCCGTCGACGATGAGGTCGACCCCGCCCGCGAAGGCCCGGTCGGTGCCGGGCCCGTCGAGTTCGCCCGCGGCGGCGCCGGCCCGGGCCATGGCCTCGCGGGTCTGCTCCTCGAAGGTGAAGCCCACCACGAAGTGGGCGAGGGTGAGGGCCACGGCGTGCGCGTCGGCCGGTTTGGCTCCCGCGGCGGTGGCGATCTCGGCGAGCTGTGTGTGCAGGTTGCGGGTGCCCAGCTGCGAGGCCAGCGAGGCGGAGACCACCTCGGCGCCGTCGCGGTGCCGGCGCAGCACGCCGCGCAGCGCGTGGGCGTAGCCGGTGAGCTGGCGGTCCCAGCGCATCCGTGACTTCGAGGCGGCGGCCGCGAGAGCGGGATCGGCGAGGATCGTGTCCGCGATCGCGGCGAGCAGCGACTGCTTGTTCGGGATGTGCCAGTAGAGGGCGCCGGGGGCCACCCCGAGTTCGGCGGCCACGCGGCGCATCGTCAGGTCCGGGAGTCCCACCGTGTCGAGGACGCCGATCGCGGAGGTCAGCACGTCCTGTCGATTGATGGCCACGGACTTGACTGTAGCCGAGCGCCCCATTATCTCTTGAACCGTGTTCAACGCTGCGCGCTACCGCGCCACCCCTCGCGATCTGGCTCTGATCGCCGTGTTCACGGCCCTCATGGCGGTGCTCGCCATGCCCCCCGGCATCAGCTTCGGCGGCATCACGCCGATCACCCTGCAGACCCTCGGGTTCATGCTCGCGGCCACGCTCCTCGGGTTCCCCTGGGGCGGTGCGTCGGTGGCGCTGTACGTGCTGCTGATCGTGATCGGGCTGCCGATCGCGGCCGGCGGCCGCGGCGGGCCCGCGGTGCTCACCGGCCCCACCGGCGGCTATCTGGTGGGCGCGATCATCGGTGCGCTGGTGACCGGCTACCTGGTGGACCGCTGGGGACGCACCGATGTGTGGAAGGTGGCCCTGGCCAACGTGATCGGGCTCATGGTGATCGTCTACGCGGTGGGCATCCCGTGGTCGGCGTGGCGCACCGGCAGCGGCCTGTTCGCGCTCGCCACGAACGCGGTGCAGTTCCTGCCGGGCGATCTGATCAAGGTGGCGATCACCGCACTGGTCACGGTCACGGTGGTGCGGGCCTATCCCAGGATCGCGCAGCGCGCGGCGTGATCGTTCTCGACGACGTCTGGCACTCCTACGACGAGCGCACTGTGCTGCGCGGCGTCTCGGCGGAGTTGGCGGAGCGCCGGATCGGGGTGATCGGCGCCAACGGCTCGGGCAAGTCGACGCTGGCGCGCACCTTCAACGGTCTGGTGGTGCCCGACCGCGGCACCGTCGAGACCCTGGGCCTGGACGTGCGCAAGCACCGCACCGAGGTCCGGTCGCAGGTCGGTTTCATGTTCGCCGATGCCTCGGCGCAGATCGTGATGCCCACACCCGCCGAGGACGTGGCCCTCTCGCTGCGGCCGCGCGGCCGGCGGCGCTCCCGGCCGGACGGTGCGCAGTCCGCTCGGATCGCCGCACGAGTGACCGAGATCCTGTCCGAGTTCGGCCTGGCCGACCACGCCGATGCGCCCGCGCAGCTGCTCAGCTCCGGCCAGAAGCAGATGCTGGCCTTCGCGTCCGTCCTGGTCACCGAGCCGAAGATCCTGGTGTGCGACGAGCCCACCACGCTGCTCGATCTGCGCAACGTGCTCAAGGTGCGGGCCCGGCTCGCGGCGCTGGAGCAGCAGGTGATCCTGCTGACCCACCACCTGGAGCTGCTCGACGACTTCGATCGGGTGCTGGTGATGGACGACGGGGCCATCGTCTTCGACGGTGCCCCCGCCCCGGCGATCGCCGCCTACCGGGAGTTGGCGGCGCAGTGATCGGCCAGTACGTTCCGCGTGATTCGCCGGTCCACCGGCTTCCCGCCGGGGTGAAGCTGGTGGCGATGTTGGCGCTGGTCACCGTGCTCGCGATCGTGCCGCGTCCGGTGCCGCTCGCGGTGGCCGCGGTGGCCGTGGCGGCGCTCTTCCCGGTGGCGCGGCTGCGGCCGGTGCACCTGTGGCGGGCCGTGGCGCCCGCGCTGCTGTTCGCCGCGGTGCTCACCGGCTTCTACCTGCTCAGCCAGGGCTGGCCCGACGGTGCGCGCGCCGCCGTCGCCCCCGTGGGGCAGCTGCTGGTGGGCGTGCTGGCCGGCAACCTGCTGGTGTTCACCACGCGGGTCACCGATCTCGCCTCGCTCGCGGGGCGGCTGCTGGGCTGGCGGGTGGAACTGCTGGTGGCCCTGACGATCCGCTCGATCCCCACGGTGATCGCCGTGGTGCGGCAGACCCGCGAGGCGGCCTGGGCGCGCGGGCAGCGCGCCTCGCTGATCAGGGTGCTGCCCACCGTGCTGGTGCGGCTCATCCGCGATGCGGACCTGATGGGTGAGGCGCTGGTGGCCCGCGGGCTCTGACGGCGTCACCCGGCGGCGGGCAGCCCCGGCCGGTGCGGGTACTCCGCCGAACGTCCTTGGAAGGAAAGGATGTTCGGATTCGCGATGCGCCCGTCGCGGATCTCGATGGCGCGGCGGATGGTCTCGTCGCGATCCCAGGCGAGCGGGCCGCCCATCACCGTGCCGAGGAAGGGCAGCAGTGCCTCACTGTTCTCCCAGGTGGCCGAGTTCCACAGGTACGAGGGACTGTGATCGACCGCGTAGTAGGCGATGTGGTCGCCCACCTCGAACATCGGCGCCTCGAAGGTGGTGGGCCGCGCCCAGCTGAACCCCATGGCGAGATCGCAGGAGACGTCCACGATCAGCGTGCCGGGGCGGAACTCGCGGAGGTCCTCGGTGTGCAGGTACACCAGCGGATGGTCGGTGTCCTGGAGGGTGCAGTTGACGATGATGTCCCGCTCGGCGAGGAAGGGCGCCAGGGGAATCCGGCCGCGGTCGGTGATCACATGGCTGAGGTAGGGCGCGCGGGCATCGTGATCGAACTGGGTGATCTGCACCGAGTGGATGGGTGACCCCACGGCGGCCACGGAGCGATTGGTGAGCACCTGCACGTCGTGCACACCGTGGGCGTTGAGGGCGGTCACCGCGCCCCGTGCGGTGGCCCCGAATCCGATCACGACGGCGGTGAGCCGCCGGCCGTAATCGCCGGTGGATCCGGTCAGTTGCAGCGCCTGGAGTACCGAGCAGTACCCGGCGAGCTCGTTGTTCTTGTGGAAGACGTGCACGCCGACGCCGCCGTCCACGGCCCAGTGGTTCATGGCCTCGAAGGCGATCAGCGTGAGGCCGCGGTCGATCGCGATCTGGGTGAGCGTCGGATCCTGGACGCAGTGCGGCCAGCCCCACAGGACGGCGCCCTCGCGCAGGGCCGCGACATCGGAGTGCTGCGGCTTCGGGAGTATCACCACATCGGATTCGGCGATCACCGTCTCCCGGTCGGCGAATCCGCCGACGGTGTCGGCGAGGTCCTCATCCGAGTAGCCGAAACGCTCGCCGTAGCCGCGTTCGAGGGTGGTGCGGGCGCGTATCCCGGGGTCGATGCGGGCCAGGTGGGCGGGGTGCACGGGCAGGCGGTACTCGTTCTCCTTCGCCGAGGTGCCGACGATGCCGAGCGTCGCGGGCGCCCGGTGCGCCGTCATTTCCGCTTCGGATCGAGGTGGTCGTGGAAGGTCCGTTCCACCTTCGCGCGCTTGTCGGCGCGTTTCTCTTTGATCGACTTGGCGGAGGTCTTGGACATGTGTTGCCGTGGCGACTTGTCGCTCATGGTCGTTCCCTTGATCGGAAGCTGCGAATGGCTCCTGGCCTCAACGCTACGCCTCCGCGGCCGCCGTGGGCAGGGGTGCCGTCCCGCGGGCGCCCGATCAGCGCGGCGGTGGGGTGCGGCGGAGGGCTTCGCGGTCGAGGAGCTCATCGAGGGCTGCGGTGACCGCGGCCTCGGCGCCGCTGTGCAGTGCGGGGGTCACGTGCAGCGCGTCGGTGATGGCATCGGCGGCGCCGCTGCCGGAGGCGGGCGATTTCGCGTGTGCCGCATCGCCGATCAGCACGGAGCGTCCCGCACGCCACGGATTGCCGCCGCCGGGAAGGCGTTCGGGGAGCGCGATCTCCCAGATCTGGATCGGCCGACCGGATTGCGCGTCGAGGGCGGCGAGGACATCGGGGCCGAGGCTGAACCCGAGCTCCCCGAGACGGGCACCGTCGGGGGTGCGGGTGAAGGCGAGGGTGCCGCGGGCGTCGGTGAGGAAGCCGGCCGCGGAGCCCCCGTCGCCGCGGAAGAAGGTGAGCACGTTCGGCGCCGGATCGGGTGCGGGACCGCTGAATCCGGGGGCGAAGCGGGCACTGGTCCCGGGCGCGGTGGCGGCGGCCAGGTGGGCGAATCCGGGGGACCGGCGCACGGTGGAGTGCACCCCGTCGGCACCGATCGTCCAGTGGTCCGTCGAGGTCTCGTCGGTGGCGGGGATCGGTGAGCGGAAGCGGACGTCCGCGCCGAGGGCCCGCGCCGCGTCCAGCAGCGCGGCCACGAGGCCGTGCCGGGTGACCATGCGCAGCGGTGCGGGCAGCGGGCGGGTGAGGTCGGCACCGTCGGGCTGGACCAGCCGGATGGCGTCGATGCGGGGTGCGTGGGCGAACAGCTCGGCGACCGGGGCGAATTCGCTCCGCTCGCCGAGTTCGCCGAAGATCGTGGGTGAGAGTCCGAGGAAGGCGCCCACGCCGGTGGCGGCGGCCTCGTCGATCGTCTCGTGCACCACGATCCGCTCGGGTGGGGTGCCGGCCGCGAGGAGGGCCGCGGCGAGCGTCAGGCCGGCGGGTCCGGCGCCCGCGATCCGGATGGTGCCCACAGTTGTTGTCACTCATCCAGTCTGCGGTCCCGGGAGGGCGCGGCGCAACCGCACCCGCCGCGGGACGGGTCACCGGAGCGGGTGGGTGAGCAGCAGCTCGCAGTTGCGGTCGGCCTCGGCGCCGAGCAGCGTGTCGTCGCGGTGCACATCGTTGTACGACAGCTCGCGGTAGAGGCTGGCGAGGCCCTGCGCGCTGAGGTCGGACGGATTGGCGGTCACCGGGCTGTCGGCTTCGATCAGCGGGGTGAACAGGCTGAGCGTGCCGTCGCGGTTATCGGCGACCTCGATGATCCGGGCCAGCTGCGGGAAGTCCACGTGGCTGGCGGTGTTGATCTCCCAGAAGCTCTGCTTCGGCGTGGGTCCGGCATGCGCGATCATCTCGTTCTTGTGGGTGTGCCCGTTCACCCAGGCGATCACGTTGGGATGCTGGGCGAGGGTGGCCACGAGCACCTTGCCGTCGTACTGCTTCTCGCCCGGCTCCTCGGGGTCGGGCAGCAGGGCCGTCATGGACTTCGAGGTGTGGTGGCTGAAGACGATCACCAGCTGGTCCGGGTGGGCCTTGAGCTGGGCCAGCAGCCACGCGAGCTGCTTCTCGCCGATGGTGCCCTCGGCCAGTCCGAGATTATTGGTGGTGTCCAGGGCGATGCCGATCACGCCGGGAGCGAGTTGGAAGGTGTACCAGGTGGGGCCGTCGGGGCTGGCGAAGCCGTGGCCCACGGGGCCGGGGCCGGTGAGTGCGGGATCGAAGTGCCGGCGCACGAATTCGCGCGGGCTGAACGGTGCCCGCTGGGGGTCCGGGGTGACGGGGATGACGGGCCCGGACAGCTTGAGCTGGGCCAGCATCGGTCCGAGCTGCGACGGATCGGTGGTGAGCGCGCGGGCGATCGCGAGCGCCGCCGGATCGGTGTGCGGGATGTCGAGCTTGACGGGCGAGAGGTAGAGCCAGTCGGCGATGCCGTTGGGCAGGGTGCCCAGCAGGCTGTCGTCGTGGTTGCCCACCACCGCGTACCAGGGGGTGCGCAGTCCCGGACTGGTGTGCGCACCGATCGCGGCCTTGAGGAATCCGGGGATCTGCTGGAAACCCTTGTCCTTGTACATGTCCCAGTACGGCGATTCGGGCTGCCAGTACAGTGCGGCGCCCTTGGCCTGCAGGCCCTCGAAGCGGTCCGGTGCACCGGTGTTGGGCACGATGGTGCCGCCGGAGAGCACCGTCTGGAACCAGTTGAGCTCGGCCAGTTCCCGGTTGTCGGTGTTGTCGCCGGTGGTGATCACGCAGTCGAAGGGGCGGCCGGTGAAGGGGCCGCCGGCCAGCGCGTTGATCCGCTGCACGAGCGCTACTGCGCCCTGGGTGGTGAGTGTCTCCTGGGGCCGGAAGGCGGGGCCCTGGAACGGGTGGACGAACTCGAACCGGGCGGGGCTCTGCGCGTCCACGATGTGCATATCGGTGATCTGCACGAAGGAGGCGAGGGGCGCGCGGGTGGTCTCGCGGGCGGCTCCCGCGGTCGCCAGCTCCTGGCGCACGTACAGCGGCCACCCGGTGCCGGGGACCAGCGGGCGGTAGCCGCCGGCGCGGGCGGTCCCGGGGACGCAGACGCGGTCGAGGGTGGTCCCCGCGGTGCCGGTGGCGGTGGCGATTCCCGGGACGGCGTGGGCGTAACGGGTGGTCACGGTGCTGGTCGCGGCCACGGCGAGGGTCGCGGCTCCGGCGCGCAGGAAACTCCGACGGGAGGTCATGCGGGGAACCTTAGAACAACTCCGTTGTCCAAGTCACAAAAACCACATGAACAACATGCGACACAGCTGTAACATATGTCACAGCGTGTCAAAGCGCAGGTCCCGGCAGGGAGACGGTGTCCCCACAACGCCTCGGCCTCCCCTACGCAGCTGCCTAGGGGAGGCCGAGGATGTGCGGGGAGGCGCGCTCCCCGCCGGGGCGGCTACTTCGCCAGGAACTCACCCAGCTGCGTCACGATGAGGTTCGCGCCGGTGGGGCCGAGGCCCAGGTACCAGACGTCGTCGTCCACCCGGAAGGCCTTACCGCGCTGCACCGCGCCCAGCTGCGACCACGCCGGATTCGCCAGCGCCGTGCTCTCGCCGGTCACGTCGGGCTTGCCGTAGCTGGAGTAGAAGAGGTAGTCGCCGTCGGCCTTGGGCAGGTTCTCCAGCGAGATCTCCACCGCCAACTCGTCGACGTTCTGGTCGGCCGGCCGGGGCAGGCCCGCGTCCTGCAGGATCACGCCGATCAGCGACTTGTTCGCGTACAGGCGGGTCTTGCCCGGCATGAACCGCAGCAGCGAGATCGTGGGCTTGGCGCCGGTGAACCGCGCGCTGAGGGCCTTGGCGTTGTCGGCGTACCGGTTCAGCTGCTCGACGGTCTTCGTCTCCTCGCCCACGGAGGCGCCCACCAGGCGGAAGTTCTCCTTCCACGGGAAACCGGGACGGATCGACAAGACGGTGGGCGCGATCGCCGAGAGCTGCGGGTACAGCTTGTCCACGCGCAGCTTGCTGCCGAGGATCAGGTCGGGCTTGAGCTTGGCGATGGCCTCGATGTTCACGCTCTGGATCTTGCCGACCCGTTCGACGCCCTCCACCTTGTCGGCGAGGTAGCTCGGCACCGGGCTGCTGCCCTCGGTCTCGACCATGCCGACGGGCTTGATGCCCAGGCTCAGAACGGAATCCAGCTCGCCGGTATCGAGGACGACGATGCGCTCGGGCTTGCGGGGGATCTCGGTGATCCCGGCCGCGTGCCGCACCGACCGGGGGAAGACGCCGGGCTTGGCATCGGTGCCGAGCTTCGCGGTCTCCGCATCGGCCGTGCCGAAGCGCTCGCCGCCCGTGGCGACGTCGGCGTTCCCGGAGCCCTTGCCGTCGTTCGAGTTCGAGCAGGAGGCCACGCCCACGGCGGCGGCCAGCAGGACGACCGCGGGCGCGAGCCGGCGGGCGAGAGTTCTATGCATCACCGGGGTAGCGTACGCCACCGCTTAGGTGAGGCATATCTAAGTTCGGTCAGGTAAGGGACGAGATGGTGCGGTCGGAGGCCGACGGGGACAGTAGGTCCACCACCGGCAGCACCGCCCTCAGCGCGGCGGGCGAGACCTCGATCGGCTGATGCGTCACCGCGCGCACGATCCAGCGCCCCGCCTCGTCGGGCTCCAGGGCGCCCACGGCCTCGTACTCCTCGGTGGGCGCGATCATCTCGGTGCGCACCAGGGGGAAGTAGACGTTGGTGGCGTGCACGCCCGGATGCGGCCGCTCGGCGTTCAGGCTGCGGCCGAAGATCGCCAGCGCGCTCTTGGAGGCGCCGTACGCGGAGAACCGCGGGAAGGTGTTGGCCAGCAGGCCCCACGTGCACACGTTCACGATCTGCCCGCGTCCGCGCTCGATCATCCCCGGCAGCACGCCGAGCGAGAGTTGCACCGCCGCGAAGTAATTGAGGTTCATCGTGCGCTGGAAGTCGTGGAGCCGATCGGTGGAATCGGCGATCGACCGGCGGATGGAGTGCCCGGCGTTGTTGATCAGCACGTCCACCTCGCCGAGTCCCGTGAGCAGACCGTCGATCGACGAGGTATCGCTCAGGTCGCAGACGCGGTACTCGCCACCGGTGATCGCGCAGAGCTCCTCGAGCTCCTGTTCGCGCCGGGCCACCGCGATCACGTGGGCGCCGCGCTCGGCCAGCTGGATCGCCGCCTCACGGCCGATGCCCGACGAGGCGCCGGTCACCACGATCCGCAGTCCACGCAGGGTGCGCCCCGGTCCGGACAGTGCGGCGTCGACGGGGCCGGGCAGCAGGCTGCGACGCTGCAGGAACTCCTGGACGGTGCGGCGAACCGACATGGTCACTTCCTCACGATCACGACGAACGGACCGACCTCGGTGGAGGTGAATCGCGGGTCGGCGAAGAGCTTGTCGGGGAAGGTCACGGTGTAGCGCCGCACGTTCGGATCGTTCGGGTACACGTCCTCCGCGAGCCGCAGCGCCAGGCCGTCGGAGGATTTGCGGAAGACGAAGGCCGTGGGCGCGCGCCAGGGCGCACCGTCGAGCGCGGCGATGAAGTCGTCCGCCGAGGTGAGTTTCGCCCAGGCCTCGATGGCCTCCGAGCGGGCGGTGAACTGCGCCAGGGGGTTCGCGTAGTTGGAGGTGAGGTTCTGGAAGCCCCAGTACGGGTAGATCGCGAGGAAGCCGTAGTCGGCGGTGAGCACCACGGTGTCCGTGCGGGGCTTGCCGGTCGCCTCCAGGATCGCCTTGTCCACATCGCGGTACGACGATTCCGCACCCGCCGGCCGGCGGTCGCCGCGGTTGCCGTCACCGTCGGTGTCCGAGTACGCGACGGCGATCTCCCCGGCCAGCTGCGCCGGGATCGTCTGCGCCACACCGATCGCGGCCACCGCGGCCAGGATCACGCCGGCCTGCCGGTAGCGCGGGTAGCCCTCGCCCAGCGAACCGGCGATGGCCACGGCGCCGAGCGCGCCGGCTGCGGCGAGCAGCACGTGGAGCACGGGTTCGGTGCGGAAGCCGAGCAGGGTGGTCTGCGCGACGGTGGCCACCATCGACAGCAGCGCCCACAGGTACACGCCCACGATGCCGATCCCCAGGGCCTGGGCCTCGGGGGTCGACCGGAACCGCACCAGCACCCACACCACGCCGATCAGGGCCAGCGCCCCGAGCAGCGAGAAGTGCAGCATCGGCATCGGGAGCACGGCACCCTGTTCGGGCAGGTAGTGGAACGCCGAGCCGCGCGACTCCGAGGGCTCCCTGGCCATCCGCAGCAGGAAGGGGCCGTACGCGGGCAGGCCGATCACGATCGTGATGAGGCCGATCACGGTGACCCGCGCCGGAATCCGCCAATCGACCCGGTGCTCGCGCGCCCACGCCGCGATCAGGGCCACCAGGCCCATCAGCACCACGATGAACGCGGCCACTCCGAGGTAGAGCGTGTAGAACCACAGCGCGCCGCCCAGGTAGACGGCGGTGATCGCCAGCGCGAGCCGGTCCCCGCGGGTCACGGCGCGCCAGGCGAAGATCAGCACCGGCGGCAGCAGGATGGTGACCACGGCGCCGTACGGCTCGGCCGAGCCGTAGAGCAGCATCGCGATCGTGGTCGCGAGGCTCGCCGCGATCGCCTTCGCGGGGCTGACCAGCGCGAACCACAGTGCGAGCGCCAGCGCCGCGGCCACCGCGAGCGAGAGCACCGACCAGGGCTGGAAGGCCGACCAGCCCTCGAACCCGAAGATCCGCGCGAATCGGCCGCCCAGCCAGAACCAGCCGGGGGAGTACAGCGGGGGCATGTCCGCGTAGGTCATGTCCGCCATCCGCGGCGATGAGGTGAACCGGGTCAGGAACTCGGTGCGGAACTGCTGGTCGACGGAGATGCCGCCCAGGTACAGCTTGGTGCCGCCCAGGGGCAGGGCCAGCGTCGCGGTGACGAAGCCCGAGAGGGTCGCGAAGGACAGCAGCCGCAGCGGACGGGCGTACCGGCCGAGGCTCAGCGTCCACGCGCAGCCGGTGAGGATCACCACCGCGGCCACCTGCGCGACGGTCGCGAGCGAGCGCGTCACGTTGGAGCTGCTGTAGGCGGGCCACTCCACGGATTGGATGGCGTACCACCCGATCACCGAAACCGC
>NZ_BAAAII010000008.1:367029-451117 GCF_039525985.1 Tsukamurella strandjordii
GAGGATCGCGGCGGCGGCCAGGTCGAGCGCCAGGTCGCGTGCCCGGGGGGCCGCAACGGTGCTGTCGGTGTGCGTGTCAGTCACGCGGTCAGACTAAATGGTCCGACGTCCGAGCGGCTGCACGCATCAGATGGGGAGCTTCTTGAAGATCGGCTGCGGGATGTTCTTGAGGCCGAAGCTCACGAAGCCCCAGGGGCTGGGCGCGTAGATCAGCGACTTGCCCTTGATCGCGGCGTCCACGGCGAGCTTGCCGATGACGTCCTTGTCGATCGTCAGCGGGGCCTCCTTGACGTGCGCGGAGAACTTGGTGCGCACCATGCCCGGGCGGACCACGAGCACCGAGGCGCCGTAGGGCTCCAGGGCCTGGCCCAGGTTGAGGTAGAAGCCGTCGAAGCCGGCCTTGGACGAGCCGTAGACGAAGTTGCTGCGACGGGGGCGCAGGCCCGCGACGGAGCTCATGGCGATGATCTGGCCGTGGCCCTGCGCCTTGAACTTCTGGCCCAGCAGCACACCGACCGACACCGCGCCGGTGTAGTTGACCTGCGCCAGCAGCACGGCCTTGCGCTGGTTCTGCCACAGCTCCTCGGCGTCGCCGTCGAGGGCGAAGGCCACGATGGCCACGTCGATGTCGCCACCGGCGAAGGCCTGGTCGATCACGGCCTCGTGGGTGTCGAAGGCGGTGGCGTCGAAGTCGATCACGTCGACCGATGCCGCGCCGGCGGCCTTGACCTGGGCGACCGACTGCTCGCGCAGGGGATCGTTCGGGAGCGCGGCCAGCACCACGTGCTGGGTGCCCTTGGCGAGGTACTCCTCGACGATCGCGAGACCGATCTCGGAGGTTCCGCCGAGCAGCAGGACGGACTGGGGAACGCCGACGGCGTTGATCATGTGATTGCTTCCTTGGTTCTGTTCGGCCGGGTCTTAGGCGAGTTCCAGGCGACGGCCCAGATCGGAGATGAAGACGCCGGTGGGATCGATGCGACGGCGCGTGGCGATCCACTCGTCGATCTTCGGGTACATAGCGTGGAAGCGCTCCGCGGTGGTCCGCGAATCCTTCGCGGTGTACAGCCGGCCGCCCATGGCCATGATGCGCACGTCGAGCTCGTTGAGGAACTCGGCCAGGCCCCGCTTCACGGGGAAGTCCAGGCACACGTTCCAGCCCTTGAAGGGGAAGCTCAGCGGCGCCTGGTTGCCGTCGCCGAAGAGTTTGATCACGTTGAGGAAGCTCACGTGGCCGGAGGCCTGGATGTCCTCGATCAGCTTGATGAACTCGGGCTCGTTGCCGGTGGGCACGATGAACTGGTACTGGCAGAAGCCGCCGGTGCGGCCGTAGGCGTTGTTCCAGCCGCCGAAGGCGTCGAGCATGTGGTAGAAGCCCGCGAGGTTCTTCACCTTGCCCTGGCTGGGCGGCCCGGCGCGGAAGTAGGCCTCGCCCACCAGCGAGAAGTCGAACTTGTTCGCCAGCCCGTTGGGGAAGATGTTGGGGAAGCTGAGCAGCGGCTTGTTGTTGAAGCTCAGCGGATTCTTGCGGTACTTCTCCGGCAGCTCGTCGAGCGTGGCCAGGTTGCCGCGGGAGAAGGTGCCGCGGCCCAGCTTCGGCGGCGCGCTGATCGCGTCGAACCAGCCGGAGGCGTACTCGTAGCCGTCCTCGAAGCCGTCCTGCAGGTGCAGGTCGATGGTCTCCTGCAGCGAATTGGTGCGCTCGGTGTCGGCGATGAAGTAGGCGCTCTCGGTGCGCTTCATCTGGATCTTCGCGCGCAGGATGATGCCGGTCATGCCGACGCCGGCCACGGTGGCCCAGAACAGCTCACCGTCGGGATCGTCGGACGAGCCCTTCGGGGTGAGCGTGAGCACCGTGCCGTCGGCGGTCAACAGCGTCATCTCGAGGACGTGGTTGCCGAACGATCCTTGGCTGTGGTGGTTCTTGCCGTGGATGTCGTGCGCGATGGCACCGCCGATGGTCACCTGGCGGGTGCCGGGGAGCACGGGTACCCACAGGCCGTAGGGCAGCGCCGCCTGCATGAGGGTGTCGAGGTCGACGCCGGCATCGACGTCCACGATCGCGTTCTCCGCGTCGATCTCGTGGATGGCGCTCAGCGGCGTCATGTCGATGGTCAGGCCGCCGGTGTTCTGCGCCGACTCGTTGTACGAGCGGCCCAGGCCGCGCGCGATCACGCCGCGTCGCAGGTAGGCGGGCTTGTCGGCCTCGGCGTCGGCCACGACGGCGACCGCCTTGGCGATCTGGTCCACGTCCGGCGTGGACAGCACGTGCCCCTCGATCGGCGTGGTGCGCGACCAGCCCACCAGCTTGCGCGTCGAGATGGGCAGATAGGGAAGAGTTGTCTCAGACATCGCAGGCCAGAATACCGCTCGCTACCTGAGACCACGCTGAACTGTGACGCGGCTGTGGAATCGCACAGTCCGGTGCGGCGGGGTCAGTGCGGGTCGAGCGGCGCGGTGATCACGGACAGCTGCGGTTTCTCGTCCGACGGTGCGTCCGGCCCCCGCAGGTGGGTCCACATCGCGTCGACGAGGGGCTGCAGGAACAGGCTGCCCATCTGCCGCACCATCAGGCTGATCACCTGGTCGGATTCGGATCTGTCCGTGGAGGCGAGGTTCGCGGCGCGGAGGCGGACCACCTCGCTGCGGCCGAGTTCGGTGAGCCGGATCAGCAGCTGGGAGCCACCGGGGTCGAGGAAGGACCGGCGCAGGTAGTCGACGACGGCCGGCCGGCTGGCCAGCATGTCCTGCACGGAGGCGTCGCGGGCGGCGGCGACCTCGGCGGGGGTGCCGTCGTCGGGGACCCGGGCGATGGCCTGGGCGTGGTAGTCGACGACCTGCTGTTCCACCGCGCTGCGCAGTCCCTCTTTGGTCTTGAAGTGGTGCTGCACCAGCCCGACGGTGACCCCGGCCCGGGCGGCGACGGCGCGCAGGGAGACGGCGCTCTCGCCGTGTGCGGCGAACAGGTCGAGCGCGGCGTTGCGGATCCGGGCCTTGGCGGTCAGATCATCATCGGTCGCGGGGAGATCGGTCACTCGGTGTCCCTTCTACCTGCGAGATTCTAGCGGGTTCCCCCTTGCGCTATACAGCTGCATCGTAGACTATACAAACGTATCGTCCGTTTCGTGTGCAGAGAAGAGACCGTCGAATGACCGCACTGTTCCCCGACTACCGCCCCGCCTGGGAGACCCCGGAGCACACCGAGCTCCGCAAGCACGCGGCCGAGTTCTTCCGCCGTGAGGCCACGCCGAATCAGGAGCGCTGGGCCGATCAGCACCAGGTGGACCGCGAGTTCTGGAACAAGGCGGGCGATGCCGGACTGCTGTGCACCGAGCTCCCCGAATCGCTCGGCGGCGCCGGCGGCGACTTCGGGCACGACACGGTGGTGGTGCAGGAACTGGCCCTGTCCGGCGACTCCGCCTTCGGTTACGGCGTGCACTCGACGATCTGCGCCCACTACGTGGAGGACTGCGGCACCGAGGAGCAGAAGCAGCGCTGGCTGCCCAAGGCCGCATCCGGCGAGGCCGTCTTCGCCATCGCGATGACCGAGCCGGGCACGGGCTCCGATCTGCAGGCCGTGCGCACCACCGCCGTTCGTGAGGGCGATGAGTACGTGATCAACGGCAGCAAGACCTTCATCTCCAACGGCAGCCACTGCGATCTGCTGATCATCGTCTGCAAGACCGATCCCGGCCAGGGCGCGAAGGGCATCTCGCTGATCGTCGCCGAGACCGACGGGCTCCCCGGCTTCGAGCGAGGACGGGTACTCAAGAAGATCGGCCAGCACGGTCAGGACACGCGCGAGCTGTCCTTCACCGATATGCGCGTCCCGGCGGCCAACCTGCTCGGCGGCGTCGAGGGCCAGGGTTTCTACCAGCTCATGCGCCAGCTGCCCCGGGAGCGGCTGAGCATCGCCGTGGGCGGCGTGGCCGCGGCCGAGAAGGCGGTGCTCGAGGCGATCGCATACACCAAGGAGCGCAAGGCCTTCGGTAAGCCCATCGCCGATTTCCAGAACACCAAGTTCGTGCTCGCCGACGCGAAGACCGAGGTGCTCGCGGGTAAGACGCTGGTCGATCACTGCATCACCCTCGCGATCGCCGGCACCCTGGACGCCGGCACCGCCTCGATGGCGAAGCTGTGGGCCACCGAGATGCAGTGCCGCGTGATCGACAACGTGCTCCAGCTGTTCGGCGGGTACGGCTACATGATGGAGTACCCCATCGCCCAGCTCTACGCGGGCGCTCGCGTGCAGAAGATCTACGGCGGCACGAACGAGATCATGAAGGAACTCATCGCCCGCGGACTGTAGAAATCCTCTCGCTCAACCCTTTTCAGGAGACAATCATGGATATCGCAGGCAGTACGGCACTGGTGACCGGCGGCGCTTCGGGGCTCGGCCTCGCTACCGTGACCGCCCTCGCCCGGTCGGGCGCGAAGGTCGTGGCCATCGACCTCCCCTCCGCCGATACCTCGGCCCTCGATGCACTCGGGGCGGACGTGCGCTTCGCCGCCGCCGACGTGACCGACGAGGCGGGCGTGACGGCCGCCGTGGAGCAGGCGAACGCCGACGGCACCCTGCGGATCGCGGTGAACTGCGCGGGCATCGGCAACGCCATCAAGACGGTCGGCAAGAACGGGCCGTTCCCGCTGGCCGACTTCGAGCGCGTGGTGAAGGTGAACCTGATCGGCACTTTCAACGTGACCCGGCTTGCCGCGTACGCCATCTCGCAGAACGCGCCGGTGGGTGAGGAGCGCGGCGTGATCGTCAACACCGCCTCCGTGGCCGCCTTCGACGGGCAGATCGGTCAGGCCGCGTACTCGGCGTCCAAGGGCGGCGTGGTGGGTGCCACCCTGCCGATCGCGCGTGATCTCGCCTCGCTGCTGATCCGGGTGAACACCATCGCACCCGGCCTGTTCAAGACGCCGCTCCTGGGCACCCTGCCCGAGGAGGCGCAGCGCTCGCTGGGCGCGCAGGTGCCGCATCCGAGCCGCCTCGGCGACCCGTCCGAGTACGCGCAGCTCGTGGAGGCGATCATCACCAACCCGATGCTCAACGGCGAGACGATCCGCCTCGACGGCGCGATCCGCATGGCCCCGCGCTGAGCGGACCCCGATCACCGCGGCGCACCCGGAGCCTCAGGCCCGGGTGCGCTGTCGTGTCCGCCCCTGATCACAGGACCGCCGGCGCAGCCCCTCCAGGGCCCGGTGCTGGCGGAGCCGCACCGCGTTCGGCGTGATGCGCAGTATCGCCGCCACCTCGTCGACCGAGAGTCCCTGCACCACGCGCAGCTGCAGAACCCGGTACAACTCGGCCGGGAGCTCCGCCCGCAGCTGCGCGTCCACGGACGGATCGCGGGCGGTCGGGTTCTCCATGTGCTGAATCTATGGGATCGCACAGCGGGCGCACATCAGCCGAACGGCCGATGGAACTCCGCCGTTCGTCTACTCCCGCGCGCCCGGATCCCGCCTCGCGCGTCGGCCCCTCGGTCACGTTAGCGCGTGCCGCCCGACGATCGGCGGTACGTTGGAAGTGACCGAGACGGACCGCAATCCGAGGAGGTCCGATGAACGCACCGTGGGTCGAGACCCTGGCCCGGGCACGAACGCTCCGACACGAACTCCATCGCCGGCCCGAGATCGCCTGGGCCGAGCACGCCACCGCAGCCGCCGTCCGCGCCGAGCTCGACGCGATCGGAATCGGCTGGCGGCCCTGCGCGGACACCGGCACCGTCGCCCTGCTGGCCCCCGATGCGCCGGGGCGCCACGTGGCCCTGCGCGCCGACCTCGACGCCATGCCGATCGCCGAGGCCACTGGGCTCGCCCACGCCTCGCAGTCGCCGGGCGTGATGCACGCCTGCGGGCACGACGGACACACCGCGGCACTGCTCGCGGCCGCGCGCTGGCTGCACCGCCACGAGCCGGATCTCCCGGGGCCCGTCACCCTGCTCTTCCAACCCGCCGAGGAGGGCGGCCACGGCGCGCGCCGGATGATCGACGAGGGCTGCCTCGACGGGGTCGACGTGATCTTCGGCTGGCACAACTGGCCGGGGCTGCCGCCCGGGAGGGCACTGTGCCCGGCGGGCCCGGTGATGTCGGCGAACGGCACCTTCGAGGTGACGGTGCGCGGCCGCGGCGGGCACGCCTCCCAGCCGGAGGCCACGGCGGACCCGGTGCTCGCGGCGGCGGCGATCACGGTGGCGCTGCAGCAGATCGTGGCCCGCCGGACCGCGCCGCACGAGGCGGTGGTCGTGGCCGTCACCGCACTGCACGCCGAGAGCGCTCCCACGGTGACCCCGGACGAGGCGGTACTGTCCGGCAGCATCCGCGCCGCCGACGATGCCGCCCGGACCCGGGTGTTCGACCTGATCGAGTCGATCGCCCGCGCTACCGCCGATGCCCACGGCGTCGGCATCCGGGTGACGACCACGCCGCGGTACGGGGCCACCGTGAACCATCCGGGGCCCGCAGCCGAGTACGGCGAGCGGCTGGCCGCGGTGCTCGGCCCGCACTGGGCGGGACGGGCCGCCGTCCCCGTGCTCGCCTCGGAGGACTTCAGCTACTACCTGGGCGCCGTTCCCGGCGCCTTCGCCCTGCTCGGCTCCGCCACCGAGGCGCCCCTGCACAGCGCCGAGTACGACTTCGACGACGAGCTGCTCGATACCGCCGCCCGGCTCCTGGTGGGCCTGGCGGGCGCCCCCGATCCATCGCACTGAACGGAACCGACGAACGCACGGAACGAGAGGAATTCGCATGGACACCGCAGTATTCGACCAGCACGAATCGGAGGTGCGTGCGTACTGTCGCGCGTTCCCCACCGTATTCGCCTCCGCCTCCGGCGCTCGCCAGGTGGACGAGGCGGGCACGAGCTACATCGACTTCTTCGCCGGCGCGGGGGTCCTCAACTTCGGTCACAACAACCCGAAGATGAAGCGCGCCCTGATCGACTTCCTCGAATCCGATGGGGTGGTGCACAGCCTCGACACCTACACCACCGCCAAGCGCGACTTCCTGGCCCGGTTCCACGAGGTGATCCTGGCTCCCCGCGGGATGGATCACCGCATGCAGTTCACCGGGCCCACCGGCACCAACGCCGTGGAGGCCGCGCTCAAGCTGGCCCGCCTGGTGACCGGCAGGCGTGAGGTGGTGGCGTTCAGCCACGGCTTCCACGGGATGACCCTGGGGGCACTGGCGGCCACCGCGAACGAGGCCTTCCGGCAGTGGGCGGGCGTGCCGCTGCGCGATGTGGTGCGCCTGCCTTTCGAGACCGCGCCCGGTGGGAAGACGGCGCTCGCCGAGTACGCGGCCGCCCTCGAGGATCCGTCGAGTGGGCTCACGCCGCCCGCGGCCTTCCTGGTGGAGGCCGTCCAGGCGGAGGGCGGCGTGAACGTGGCCGGCGCGGAGTGGTTGCGCGCGGTGCAGGAGCTCGCGAAGAAGACCGGGGCGCTGTTCATCATCGATGATATCCAGGCCGGATGCGGCCGCACCGGAAGCTATTTCAGCTTCGACGGGTACGGCCTGGACCCCGATATCATCACCCTGGCCAAGGGGCTCGGCGGCTACGGAACCCCGATCGCGATGAATCTCAACAAGCCGGGCATCGATGCGCAGTGGTCGCCCGGCGCGCACACCGGCACCTTCCGCGGGCAGGGCCTGTCGCTGGTGGCGGGCACCGTGGCCCTCGACTACTTCGCCGACGACACCCTCATGAAAGCCGTGGCCGCACACGGCGAGACGATGCGCTCGAAGCTCGCCGCGATCGCGGCAGCGCACCCGGACCGGGACTGGGAGGTGCGGGGCAAGGGCATGATGCAGGCGCTCGATGTGGGCGACGGCGCGCTGGCGAAGCGGGTCCAGAGCGCCTGTTTCGAGGCCGGGCTGCTGATCGGGCCGTGCGGCAGCGGAGGCCGGGTGCTGAAACTGATTCCACCGCTCACCATCTCGGAAGAGGATCTCGCCGAGGGGCTCGGCATCCTGGAGCGGGCCATCGCGGAGGTGAGCTGATGCTGGTCCGTGACGATATGACCTTCGAGCCGGCCGAGTACCAGCGCAGGCTCACCGAGCTGCGCGAGCGGATGCAGAAGCGCCAGCTGGACGCGGTGGTGATCACCGATCCCGAGAACCTGATGTACCTCACCGACTATCAGACCACGGGCTACTCCTTCTTCCAGGCGCTGGTGGTGCCGCTCGACGACGAGCCGGTGATGATCACCCGCGCGATGGAGGAATCCAACGTGATCGCGCGCACCTGGGTCGAACGCACCCGGCCCTACCCGGATACCGGCGACGCGATCCAGGAACTCGTGCTCACCCTGAAGGAGGCGGGGCTCGGTACCAAACGCGTGGGCTACGAGCGCAACAGCTACTTCTTCCCCGCCTACCAGCAGGACCGCGTGCACACCTCGTTCCAGCAGGGTGTGCTGATGGACTGCTTCGGCATCGTCGAGGCGGGGCGGGCGCGCAAATCCGATGCCGAGATCGCGGTGATGCGCAAGGCCGCCCGCGCCGCCGAGGCCGGTATGGCGGCGGGACTCGAGGCGGCGGTGCCGGGCAACACCGAGAACGATGTGGCCGCGGCGATCAGCGCCGCCATGTTCACCGCCGGCGGCGAGTTCCCCGCCGTGATGCCCTACGTCGCCTCCGGGCCGCGGTCGATGATCGGGCACGCCACCTGGGAGGGGCGCACCATCGAGCCGGGCGAGCACGTCTTCCTGGAGGTGGGCGGCTGCTATCGCCGGTACCACACGGCGCTGATGCGGACGGCGGTGAACGGCGAGCTCAGCGAATCGCTGTCCATCGCGCAGGAGACCATGAAGACCGCGCTGGAAGAACTGAAAGCGGTGATGGGCCCGGGGCTCACGGTCTCGGACGCGGACTCGGTGGTCCGGCGGATCATCTCCGACAATCCGGTGGGTGCCCGGCTGGTGACGCGATCCGGCTACTCCATCGGCATCGCCTTCCCGCCGTCCTGGGACGAGGGCTACATCCTGAGCCTGAACCCGGGCGACTTCACGGCGCTGGAACCGGGCATGACCTTCCACGTGATCCCGTGGATGTGGGGCGTGGACGGCGATAAGACCGTGGGCATCTCCGACACCATCCGGATCACCGAGACCGGCTGCGAGTCCTTCTTCACCCTGGACGAGGACTTCACCGTGCACGGCGGCGCCGCTACCGCCGCGCCGCCGATTCCCGCCGAGCGAACGGAGGAGACATGACCGCCGAACTCACCGCCATCGACCCGTCCACCGGGCAGGTGGTGCGCACCGTCCCCGCCGCGGGTCCCGAGCTCGTCGAATCGACCCTCGCCCGCGCCGAGGCGGGGTACGACCGCTGGCGCCGAACCGGATTCGCCGAACGCGCCGAACTACTGCGTGCGGTGGCCGCCGAGTTGCGGCGCGGCACGGCGGATTACGCGATGATGATGACCGAGGAGATGGGTAAACCCATCACCGAGGCGCGGGGCGAGGTGGAGAAGGCCGCGTGGGCCGCCGAGCACTACGCCGATCACGCCGCCGAGTACCTGGCCACCGAGACCGTGGCCTCCGATGCCACCCGCAGCTACGTGCAGTACCTGCCGATCGGCCCGGTGCTGGGCGTGCTCCCGTGGAATGCACCCTTCTGGTTGGCCTTCCGGTTCTGCGCGCCCGCGCTCATGGCGGGGAACACGTGCGTGATGAAACACGACCCGCACGTTCCCGGGTGCGCGGCCGCGATCGCCGGTGCCTTCCGCGCGGTCGGCGCGCCCGACGGGGTCTTCGCCTCGTTGCCGGTGGCCACCGCCGATGTCGAGGCGGTGATCCGCGACCGCCGGATCCGCGCCGTCTCCTTCACCGGATCCGGGCGGGGCGGCGCCGCGGTGGCGGCCGTGGCCGCGAGCGAGATCAAGCCGGCCGTCCTGGAACTGGGCGGGTCCGATCCCTGCATCGTGCTCGCGGATGCCGATCTGGAGGCCGCGGCCGATGTGATCGCCCTGTCCCGCATCATCAACGCCGGCCAGTCGTGCATCGCCGCCAAACGGATCATCGTCGAGCGTCCCGTGCACGACCAGCTGGTGGAACTGCTGCACATCCGGTTCGCCGCACTCCGCGTGGGCGAGCCGCGCGATGAGGCCACCCAGGTGGGCCCCATCGCGCGGGCCGATCTGCGCGACAACCTGCATCGGCAGGTCACCGAGACCGTGGCCGCCGGCGCCACCTGTGTGATCGGCGGTGAACTGCCCACCGGCGCGGGCTACTTCTATCCGCCCACGCTGCTCACCGGCGTGCGGCCGGGGATGGCGGCCTGCGCCGAGGAGACCTTCGGCCCGGTCGCCGCGGTGATGACCGCCGTGGACGCCGACCACGCCCTCGACCTCGCCAACGCCACGCCCTACGGCCTCGCCGCGAGCGTGTGGACGTCCCCCGAGCGCGGCGAGGCCCTGGCGCCGCAGATCGAGGCCGGTCAGGTGAGCGTGAACGGCATCGTCAAGACCGATCCGCGGCTGCCCAGCGGCGGTGTCAAACGCTCCGGCTACGGCCGCGAACTGGGACGCCACGGCATCCATGAGTTCGTGAACGCCCAGCAGGTGTGGGTGGGCCCGAAGCGGGAGTGATTACTCGACGGTGACCGACTTCGCCAGGTTGCGCGGCCGGTCGATGTTCAGGCCCAGGGACAGCGCCGCGTAGTAGGCCAGCAGCTGGGTGGGGATCATCAGCAGGATCGGGTCCAGCTCGGGCTCGCTCTTGGGCACGGTGAGCGTCACCTTCGACTCGGGCAGCTCCACGCCCGGGTTGGTGATCGCCACGATATCGCCGCCGCGGGCGGCGATCTCGTGCAGCGCACCCACGTTGCGGTCCAGCAGCTCGTCGTCGGGCACGATCGCCACGGTCGGCAGCTCCGGGCTGATCAGCGCGAGCGGGCCGTGCTTGAGCTCGGAGGCCTGGTAGGCCTCGGCGTGGCGGTAGCTGATCTCCTTGAACTTCTGCGCGCCCTCGCGGGCGGTGGGGTAGCCGCGCACCCGGCCGATGAAGAACAGGCTGGGCGCCTCGGCGAGCAGCTTGGCCGCCTTCTCGATCTCGTCGGGTGCGGCGATGATCTCGCCGATCTGCGCCGGCAACTGCTTGAGCGCCTTCACGATCCGGGTACCGTCGGTGATCGACAGATCGCGCACGCGGCCCAGCGCCAGCGCCAGCAGAGCGAAGCCCACCGCCATGTGGGTGTTGGCCTTGGTGGAGGCCACGGAGACCTCGGGGCCGGCGTGCAGGTAGATGCCGCCGGACACCTCGCGGGCGATGGTCGAGCCGACCACGTTCACCAGGCCGACGATGGTGCCGCCCTTGCGCTTGACCTCCTGCACCGCGAACGCGGTGTCGGCCGTCTCGCCGGACTGGCTCACGGCCACGTACAGGGTGTCGGGCTCGATGATCGGGTTGCGGTAGCGGAACTCGCTGGCGGGCTCGGCATCCGCGGGGATGCGGGCGAGCTCCTCGATCACCGAGGCGCCCAGCTGGCCCATGTAGTAGGCGCTGCCGCAGCCCAGGATCTTGACCCGCTTGAACCGGCGCATGGCCTGCGCGTCCAGGTTCAGGCCGTCGAGGCGGGCGGTGGCGAAGCGCTCGTCGAGGCGGCCGGAGAGCATGCGCTCGAGCGACTGCGGCTGCTCGGCGATCTCCTTGAGCATGAAGTGGCTGTGGTTGCCCAGCTCCAGCTCGTCGGGCGAGATGTCCACGGTGGTGGCCGACTTCGCGACGGCGCGGTTGTCGTCCGCGCTGAACATGCGGAAGCCGGAGGCGGTGACCGTGGCGCACTCGCCGTCGTCGAGGTGCACCACCTGGCTGGTGTGCCGCACCA
Organism: Tsukamurella strandjordii; assembly: GCF_039525985.1. NCBI lineage: Bacteria > Bacillati > Actinomycetota > Actinomycetes > Mycobacteriales > Tsukamurellaceae > Tsukamurella > Tsukamurella strandjordii. Next base: position 378,859 of record NZ_BAAAII010000008.1, read on the forward strand.
CGGCGGAGATGTCGGAGGCCACGAACATCTCCTTGTCGCCCACGCCGATGATCAGCGGGGAGCCGTTGCGGGCCACCACGATGCGATCGGGATGCTCGGTGTCGAGGACCGCGAGGGCGTAGGTGCCGCTGAGCCGGGCCAGGGTCTGGCGGACGGCGTCCTCCAGGGTCTCGGCGCCGCTGCGGGCGATCAGGTGGGCCACCGCCTCGGTGTCGGTGTCGGAGGTCAGCTCCACGCCCTCGGCCTCGAGCTCGATCCGCAGATCGCGAGCGTTGTCGATGATGCCGTTGTGCACCACGAAGATCCGCTCCAGGCCCTCGGCGTCGGGGGCGGAGGCGTGCGGGTGGGCGTTCGCCTCCGACGGTGCGCCGTGCGTCGCCCACCGGGTGTGGCCGATGCCGGTCTTACCGGCCAGACGCTTGGGCAGCGCGGCCTCCAGATCCCGGACACGGCCCACGCTGCGGACCCGCTTGGCGCCCGAGGGGCCGAGCACGGCGATGCCCGCGGAGTCGTATCCGCGGTATTCGAGCTGGGTGAGCCCGTCGATGAGGATGTCCACGGCCGTCTGGCCACCGATGTATCCGACGATTCCGCACATGCTGGGGGTGCGCTCCTAGCTGTAGACGAGGCGGCGCAGCTGCCGCTCGGTGAGTTCGGGGGCGGCGACGAGCCGGCTGCGCAGCTCATCGGTGAGGGTCTCGAAGATCTCGGCGTTCTTGGCACCGCGGTCCTGGAGGGCGCGGTGGCGGCGGCGCACGAAGTCCTCGACGGGCTCCCGGTAGTAGGCCGTGACATCGTCGATCACCCGCACTGCCTCGGCGGCGGTGAGCCCCGTGGTGCGCGCGATGTGGTCGACGAGGTCGGTGTCCGGCACGACGTCGATCTTCCGTGCCGCCGACTCCGCTGTCAATTTTCTGCCCGGAATCGGGCAGAAACGTGTCGCATTCGAGCGCGGAGAGGTTTCCGACGACCTCGATGTCAAGAATGCTTGACTCCAGATGTCAAGCGTGCTTGACTTCGTGGTGTGGAAGACGAGAACCCCGTCCGGATGCGGCGGCGCGCCCGGCGCGTGACGCAGGCCGAACTGGCCGCTGCCGCGGGCGTGAGCCGCCAGACCATGGTGGCCGTCGAGAAGGGCGACTACGCGCCCAACGTGTACCTCGCCCTGCGGATCGCCCGCGCTCTCGACGCCACCGTCGAAGAACTGTTCCCGTTGGAGAAGGAGGAGAACCATGTCGGTTGAGAGTTCGCACTCGGTCGAGGACCGCGTCGAGGAGTTCATCCTGGCCCCGTCGGACCCCGCGTGGGGCGACGAGCGCGCCCGGGACGAGTACTACCGGGCGATGACCATCGGCTACTACTGGACCGCCCCCGCCACCCTGGTGCTGTCGCTGATCGCCGCGGCGGAGGGCGCGAAGATCGCGGCCGTCGCGGCGCTGTGGCTGGCGGTGTTCACGCAGCTCGCGGCCTACCGGTACTGCGTGCGCCACGATGTTCCGCTGGGCGAGATCATGAAGTCCTTCCTCACCAAGAAGCGGATGGTGGCGTTGATCGCGATCCTCATCCCGTACCTGGCGCTGTGGTGCTCGCTCATGGTCGATTCCGATCCCTCCACCATCGCGGGCGCGGTGGTCGGCGGACTCGTGGGCACCGTGATCGCGGGCGCCCTGGGCGCGCTGCTGGCACGGCAGGAGCGCCGCCGCGAGGCCGCCGCGGGTGAGCAGGACGACGTCTTCGAGTGAAGCTCGGTACCCTGATCCTTCGTGACCACCTCTGACGCGGCCGATCGGGAGCAGCTCGATCTCAAGACGCAGCTCATCCGGTTCGTGCTCACGGGCGCGTTCTCGGCGGTCGTGGACTTCGGCATCACCCTGATCGTCACCAAGCTCTTCGGCGGTGACGACTTCACGGCGAAGACGATCGGCTTCATCTGCGGTACGACCACCGCCTACCTGCTGAATCGGCGCTGGACCTTCCAGGCGCCGCCGAGCACGAAGCGGCTCATCGCCGTGTGGGCGCTGTACCTCACCATGTACGCGGTGCAGACCGGCATCTACCTCGGTGTCCTGGCGCTGTTCCCGCCGCCCGAGGACGGCTTCGGCAGCTACGCCATCCGCGCCGTCGCCTTCGTGCTCGCCCAGGGCACGGCCACCGTCGTCAACTTCATCGTCCAGCGCACGGTGATCTTCCGGTTGATGTGAAACGGTTCGGCCCACCGCTCGCCCTCGCCCTCGCGGGCGTCCTGCTGTCGCTGTGGCACGGCGGCCGCCCGTCGGTCTGGTTCGACGAGCTCGCCACCGCCTCCGCGATCGACCGCTCGCCCGGCGAGCTGTGGCGGATGCTCGGCAACATCGACGCCGTCCACGGGCTGTACTACGCCGTCCTGAAGCTCTTCGCCGTGCCCTTCGGCATGGAGCCGGCGGCGCTGCGGGCCTTCTCCGCGCTCGGCGCCGGTGCGGCGGTGGCCGCCTGCTATGTGCTGGCCCGGCGTCTGGGCGGCGAGACCCTGGCCGTGATCGCCGGCGGTATCGCGCTGATCCTGCCCCGGATCACCTGGGCCGGTGTCGAGGCACGGTCGTACTCCTGGGTGATCGCCTCGGCGGCGCTCACGCTGATCCTGGCGCACCGCGCGGCGCGGTCGGGAACCCGACGGGACTGGATCGCCTACGGCGCGGCCCTCGCCCTCTCGTCGGCTCTGTTCCTCTACTCCGCGACACTCGCCGCCGCGATGCTCGTCGCGGTGGCCTGGGCCGCGCCGGACGGGGTGCGGCGGGCGCGGCTCACGCAGGCGGCGATCGCCTCCGCCGTGGCGATCGCCGTGATCAGTCCCATCGCCTTCTTCGCCGCCACCCAGCGCGATCAGGTCTCCTGGCTGCGCTGGCCGGGCTGGATGATCTTCCCCAATGTCGCGGTGGATCAGTGGTTCGACCACTCCTACCTGTTCGCCGCCGCGGCCTGGCTGCTGGTGCTGGCGGCGGGCGTGCTGTGGTGGCGGCGCGGCGTACCGTCGGACCTGCTGCTGGCGCTGCGCTGCGGCGTGGCCGCCGCGCTGGTCCCGCTCGCGGTGATCCTGATCGTCTCGCCGGTGGTCCCGTCGTACGTGGGGCGCTACGTGAGCTTCACCGTGCCCGGTCTGGTGCTGATCCTGGCCGTGGCGGCCGCCACGGTGGCGCGCGCGCTGCCGAGCCCACGGATCGCGGGCGCCGCGGTCGTGGTGCTGCTGGCCGTGGCCGCGATCCCCGGATACCTGTGGCAGCACAGCCCGCTGTCCAAGCCGGGCGGCAGCGATTTCACCTATGCGGCGCAGTACATCCGGGACAACGCGAACCCCGGCGATTGCGTCTTCTTCCAGGTGCAGCCCAGCTGGGCGTGGCCGTCGCTGCGGATCGCGCACGACGGTCTGCCCGGCATGTTCGACGGCCTCACCGATATGGGCAACGACGGTGACCGCCGCACCGACGGCAAGCTCTGGGACAAGGAGAAGGGCGTCAACCAGTGGGCGGAGTGGGCGGCCGAGAACTGCACCGCCGCCTGGGTTCTCGCCGATGCCGATCGCTCCGAGGCCGATTTCCGCCGGGAGAACGGCAACCTCTGGTGGACCTTCCGGCCGTTCCAGTTCATGGGCACCGATATGCAGGTCTCGCTGGACTACGGCGGCCTCGCGGTGGTGCACCAGGAGCAGTTCCACATCCTGCAGGTGGTGCGCCTGGTGCGGCCCGAGCCGGCGGTGGGGCCCGATCCGCAGCCGCTGCCCCGCACGCGGCACAACTACTGGTGAGCCGCTGATCCGCTCTGGTGCGGGGTCCTCCGAGCTCGTACTCTGTAGAAATCAGAAGTGATCTACATCACATCGAGCCGGGATCGGAATGATGCGGACCATGGTCCGGTTGAAGGGTTCATGTGCGGCGCAGGGTGCGCCGCCCACACACGAGGAGATCTCACGATGGACGTCGTATTCCTGATCGGCCGGATCCTGTTCGCCGCACTCTTCCTGCTCTCTGCGGTCGGCCACTTCACCGCCGCGGACGGCATGGCGCAGTACGCCCTCTCCAAGAAGGTGCCCGCCGCCAAGGCCGCCGTGGTCGGCAGCGGCGTGATCGCACTGCTCGGCGGCCTGTCGCTGGTGCTGGGCGTGTGGATCGACCTGGGCGCGCTGCTGCTCATCGCGTTCCTGCTGCCCGTCACCGTGATGATGCACGACTTCTGGAAGGCCGTGGACCCGCAGATCAAGCAGACCGAGATGATCTCCTTCAACAAGAACATGGCCCTGATCGGCGGCGCCCTGATCCTGTTCTACTTCGTCAACGTCACCCAGTCGGTGCCGCTGGCCCTCACCGGCCCGCTGTTCCCCGCCTGGTGACGCGCCTGCGGTACTAACGAATCGTGGTCAGGTGGAGTGCGGGGCATCACCACGATATCAAGGGCTATGGGATTGAAGTGGTGAACTGACCGGCGCGCGGATCGCGTACGCTTGGGCGCATACCAAAGCAGTGAATCAAACCACTGCTGCGGGCCATTGATAGTTGTCTACGTACGCGAAACTCTGCGGTGGAACTCCGCTAGGGAGAATCTCGCCAAGTAGAACTGGACGATCTAGCGGAGCGAATTCTTCAACCAAGAGTCCGATTGCAGTTTGTCCGGATTGATAGTATGCGAAGAAAGCATCCTCGTCGATGCAGCCGCTAGTCCCATATTCTTTCCACATGGCCTCTGGGGTAAGCTCAACTGTTGACTTAATTGTGAACGAACCAACGATCCGTTTGATGGGCGCAGTTGCGTACACCCAAACTGTTGAGATATCGGAGGCGAGTCGACGCTTTCGAAATTCAATCGTCTTCTTACCCTGCATAATAGCGCTGGCATACTGCGGATGGATAGACATTACTGCAGCACGTTCAAGCGTGACTGTAGCCACCTGGTTCCCTCATCTCCTACACGTGTAACTGATTGCGGATGCGTCTTTAGACATCTGTGCTCGACCAGATCGGAAAGTTTGATCTCGGGATCGAGAAGCCTGTCAAGGCGGAACAGAATCACCAACGCACCTTTCGGATGCTGACACATCGCCCTGACATCTTCTGCGGGGTACACGGTGCGACCACCTGTGAGACCCAGTACCTCGTCTGCATCTTCAGAACGCAACGTGGACTCCACGACTCCGACCGCCATAACGGTCTTCCTGCCGCCCGACCGGTAGAATAATAGAGCGTCACCGGGAGATATCTGAGTCGTTCCAGAATTGCAAATGTAGGCTTTTCGGATTGCGTTTCCCCAAGGGAATATGGGTACCAGTTCTGGTCCCAAGTGCATTTGTTCGCCGGGTTGGACATTGTGGGCGGCTTCGGGGAACAGCTGTTCATGCCACTTTGTCTGGACCGGCACCACAAACCAGCCGGATCTGGGTGATATCGACCCTACGCCGAATCGCTTGTGGAATTCGAGGGGATCCATCTTCCTAGCCTCAGAAGCGGTCGGCCTGTATCTCTTGTGGAGAATGGCCTCACTTTCTCGAGCTGTAGATCCAGCTTCATCGAATCCGAATTGAGCTAGAAAGTCGATTAGATCTTGATGCGTTCGATACGCTTCGACGTATGTACTGGCTATGTTGTCTGCGACGTGGTGTCGCATGATCGCATTTAGTAGAAGCTCTCCAAGTCGCGCCCCGCGTTGGTGATCCATGACTTTGAATGTGCAGATCTTCGAAACCAATTGGTTCATGTACGCATACTCGCAGTCGATCTCGCGACGCTTTATTATGGCTATCGCTGCATAAGATTGATCTAGCGGATCACGGATGACGAAGCATAGTCGGTTGTCGAAATCCCCACGAACCTTGTCTAGCCACGGTAGGAATTCTTCGCCGTACTCTGACCTCAAGGAGTCAAAAATGTCTTGGTCTATATCGAGGGCATACGCTTGTACTTCATCTATTCGTGGCGGGTTCTTCGATCGGTCCGGTTCGAGGCTCGCGAGCATGCTCGCGGCGTCGGCAAGGGTGAGCACTCTGTCACCGAGACCAGCACGGCCTGCTCTCCTGTGTAGCCCCTGATCGTTCGTCACCAGGTAGTGCGCCGCGTTGGCGTGCACGGCCGCAAGGATACGTAGGTCGCGGTGGTTGTTCGAGTCGACCTCGCTGTCGCCAGCGAGGAGTTTCAACTCCTTGCTTACAGGGGGCTCGTCTTCGAGCATCTCGTACTTCAGAAGTTCCGCGTGTCGTTGGCGTACCCTCTCGGGGTTCTTGCCGTTGTCTATCTCGTCTCTGCTCGCGGGGTGTACGAAGACTCGGTGCCCCTGCTTGGAGCACAGACGCACGACTTCGGCTGCGGTCCGCTGGCCAGGCTCAATCGAACCGTTGAACGGTTCCAAGGTGATGAAGAAGTTGGTGTCAATCAGGAATCGACGACCAGAAGCCGCACCGTTCCCTCTCGCCCCACTTGCCTCGTTCGCCACATCAGCATCTTGCCTGCTTTGGAGCGGCTGAGAGGGATGCCACGCCGAGTGTCAGCTTTAGAACAAGAGGCTTGAGCAGTGGATCGGAATGGGGCTGGCTAGTCCTGGGGGAGCTCGCGGCGCACGATCTTGCCCGTGGGATTGCGGGGCAGGGTGTCGAGGAAGACGATGTCGCGCGGCACCTTGAACCGGGCCAGGTTCGCGCGCACGAAGTCCTTGAGCTCCTTGGTCAGCTCCGCGCCGTCGCCCTCGGGCGCACCGTCGGACAGCACCACGAAGGCGCGCAGGCGCTGGCCGAACTCCTCGTCGGGCACGCCGATCACGGCGGCCTCGACCACGTCGTCGCGGGTCACCAGGAGGTTCTCCACCTCCAGCGGATACACGTTCTCGCCGCCGGAGACGATCATGTCGTCGTCGCGACCGTCGATGTGCAGCAGGCCGTTCTCGTCCCAGTGGCCCATATCGCCGGACGAGAGATGGCCGTCGATGATCTGCTTCGTGCGGCCGTCGCTGTAGCCCTCGAAGGGCGCGCCCGCGCGCACGAAGACGCGGCCGCGCTCGCCCACGCCCTCCACGAGCTGATCCTTGTCGTCGTAGAGCCGCACGGTGGTGAGCACCGGGGGCTTGCCGACGGTGCCCGGCGCGGTGCGCAGGTTCTTCGGCGTGGCGACGGTGGCCACCGCCACCTCGGTGGAGCCGTAGACGTTGTAGAGCACGTCGCCGAAGGTGTCCTGGAATCGCTCCGAAAGTTCCGGCGAGACAGCCGAACCCGCCACCACGACCGACTTCAGCGAGCTGGTGTCGTACTTCGCCAGGGTCTCCGCGGGCAGCGCGAGCATGCGGGTGAGCATGGTGGGCACCGCCACCAGCATGTCGGCCTTGTTGTCCGCGATCAGCTTGAGCGTGTTCTCGGGATCGAAGCGGCGCATCGTGACGGTGGTGCAGCCCACCGACATTCCCGCCGACCACATGGCGAAGCCGGTGGAGTGGAAGATCGGCGAGGCGATCACCACGGTGCCGCGGCGCTGGAAGGGGATGCGGTCCACCAGCATCGCGGTGGCCAGCGAGGGCACCTTGCTGCGGGTGGCGCCCTTCGGCAGGCCGGTGGTGCCCGAGGTGAGGATGATGAAGCCGCCCTGCTGGGCCGGCTGCGGCACCCGCTTGGTATCGCGGCCCGCGGCCAGCTGATCGATGGTCTGCGCGCCCTCGGGCAGGGTGTCGGTGTCGTCGACCCAGGTGAGGTAGCGCGGCATATCGTCGGGCAGGGCGTCGAGCAGCGAGGTGAACTCGCTGTCGTGGAAGACGGCCTGCACCTTCTCGCGCTCGCAGACCTCCGCGAACTGGGGCTTGGCGAAGCCGGTGTTCATCATGGCCAGCCGCAGGCCGGCGCGGGCGGCGGCGCTGATGATCAGCATGAGGCCGCGGTGATCGCGGGCGAGCACGGCGATCACATCGCCGGCCTTGAGTCCGGTGGAGCGCAGGCCGCGGGCCAGCGCGTTGGACTGGGCCTCGTACTGGGCGTAGGTGAGCGTGCCGTGCTCATCGATGATGGCGGCCCGGTCGGGGTTCTCCGCCGCCCCCTTGATCACCAGCGCGGCCTGCGGACCGTACTGGCGGTTGTAACCGAGGGCGCGTAGCGCGACGTCCGGGCGCGCGGGGTCGACGACCCGTCGCTGGACCATGCGCAGCAGTGCGTGACCCTGAGGAAGCAGATCGGAGACCAGGCTCGTTCCCATGCCGACGATGATAGGCGTAGCCCTCCCGGTCTGTTGAGGGCCCTTCAATAAGCCTTCATGAAGCCCGGCGAGAGTCCCCGGATCAGGGCCGGGTGAAGCGCTCGTCGCGGCCCAGCTTGCGCAGCCGCAGCCACTCGCGGAAGCCGGCCACATCGCGCTGCTGCACCAGGAAGAACCAGCCGAACCGCGCCCACTCCTGCGGGATCAGCTTGCGCATGCCCGGCTGGGACTGCAGGTAGCCGCGGTTGCGGTAGGTGAAATAGCGCTTGGTCTCGTTGTCCGGGTACTGGGTGTGCATCCGCCCGCCCAGGATGGGCCGGAACTCGTCGGCGCCGTTCGGGTGCAGGTACGCGGTGGTCAGGCAGGTACCGAAGGGCAGCCCCGAACGCACCAGCCGGCGGTGCACCTCCACCTCGTCGCCGCGGATGAACAGCCGCAGATCGGGCACGCCCACCGAGGCCACGGCGTCCTTGCGGAACAGGGCGCCGTTGAAGAGCGAGGCGATGCCGGGGAGCAGATCGGCCGAGGGATCCCCGGCGGGGAGATCCGGGTCGATGAGCTCGCTGCGCTTGCGCCGCCACACCAGGCCCCGGCGCAGCGGGAAGGCGAGCGTCTCCGGATCGTCGATGGTGGCGACCACCGGCGAGACCTCCGCCAGATCGTGCCGCTGCGCGCATTCCAGCAGCGTCGAGAGCACCTGCGGGCCCTCGGGGCGCCCGTCGTCGTCGGCCAGCCAGATCCAGTCGGCGCCCAGGGCGAGGGCGTGCAGCATGCCCAGCGCGAAGCCGCCGGCGCCGCCGAGGTTGAACTGCGAGGGCAGGTAGGTGGTGGCCACCGGCTGGGACTGCACCAGCTCGCGCACCTCGTCCTGGGCCGCGTTGTCCACCACGATCAGGTGATCGACGGGGCGGTCCTGCGAGCTGAGCACCCGCAGCGATTCGGCGAGGGGGCCGGGCCGGTTGTGGGTCACGACCACGGCGACGACGGTGCCGGTCTCGCGAGGCGTTCGGTCGGCGTCAGTCATCCTCGGCCGCCAGCATGTCCAGGACCTTGCGGACCTGCGCGCCGGCGTCGGGGCCCTCGTAGGCGGTCACGACCTCCTCGATGCCGCCCTCCTGCCGGACCTCGCCGTGGTCGATCCACATGGCGCGGTCGCACAGCTGGGCCAGGAACTCGTTGGAGTGCGAGGCGAAGACCAGGATGCCCGACCGCTCGACCAGCGCGGCGAGGCGCTTGCGGGCCTTGCGCATGAACTCCGCGTCCACGGCGCCGATGCCCTCGTCGAGCAGCAGGATCTCGGGGTCGATCGAGGTGACCACGCCGAGCGCGATCCGCACCCGCATGCCGGTGGAGTAGGTGCGCAGCGGCATCGAGAGGTAGTCGCCGAGCTCGGTGAACTCCGCGATCTCGTCGGCCTTGCGCTGCATCGCCTTGCGGGTCTGCCCGAGGAACAGGCCGCGGATGATGATGTTCTCCATCCCGGAGATCTCCGGGTCCATGCCCACGCCCAGGTCGAAGACGGGCGCCACGCGGCCCTTCACCACGGCGGTGCCGCGGGTGGGCTCGTAGATGCCGGACAGCAGGCGCAGGAGCGTCGACTTGCCGGCGCCGTTGTGGCCCACCAGGCCCACCCGGTCGCCCTCGTTGAGGTTCATCGTGATGTTGCGCAGCGCCTCGACGACTACCACGTTGTCGTCGGCCACCACCTGGCCGCCGGCCTTGCCCATCACGGCGCGCTTGATCGACCGCGACTTCGCATCGAAGACGGGGAAATCGACGCAGGCGTCCTGCGTTCGAATGGAAACGGTCATCTCACACCCAATACGCGACTCGGGAACGGTACTGCTTCATCAGCACCAGCGTCAGCGCCCAGCCGACCACGGTGCAGCCGATCACCACGTACCAGTGCTGGGGATCGAAGGGCTTGCCGGTGAGCGGGCCCCGGATCATCTCCAGGTAGTGGTACAGCGGGTTGAGCTTGACCAGCTGCGCACGCTCACTGTTGCCGCCGGGAACGGTGTCCAGGGTCCACACCACCGGGGTCACGTAGAACAGCAGCTGGGTGAGTGCGGTGAGCAGCGGCGAGATATCGCGGAACCGGGTGGCCAGGATGCCGAAGAACATCGCGACCCAGACCGCGGTCAGGGCGAGCATGGCGAACCCGGGGATCACGCTGAGCTGGGTCCACGACCAGTGCTGCGGCGGGAAGATCGCCAGCACGATCACCACGATGATCATGTTGTGCGCGAGGAACAGCACCTGCCGCCACACCAGCCGGTAGACGTGCACCGACAGTGGCGCGGGCAGCTGCTTGATCAGCCCCTCGTTGGCGATGAACACCTCGGAGCCGTCGATGATCGAGCTCTGGATGAAGGCCCAGATCACGAAGCCCACGGTGAGCTGCGGCAGCAGTGTCTTGACGTCGGCGTTGAGCAGGGCCGACCACAACAGCGCCAGCGCACCCGCGGTGACGCCGGTGGCGATGGTGATCCAGAACGGGCCGATCACCGAGCGGCGGTAGCGCTGCTTGATGTCCTGCCAGCCCAGCTCCAGCCACAGCTCGCGGTGCACGGTGGCGCCGTCGACGAGGTCGCGGATCGCGCGCTTGAAGGTGCGTGAATCCGAGACGAGGGGCGCCGGCTGTTGCTCGGCGGGGCTATCGACTGGCACGGGTTCGAAGCGTACCCGTCTCGCCTGAGTCGCCCGGGGAGGTCATAGGTACTGGCCGTGGCCCGTCTGCGACTCGGGTCCGGGGTTCATCCCCGGGGGCAGCGCGCCCTGGCGCATCTGCTCCAGCTGTTGGCGGGCCGCCATCTGCTGGGCGAACAGCGCGGTCTGGATGCCGTGGAACAGGCCCTCGAGCCAGCCCACGAGCTGGGCCTGGGCGATCCGCAGTTCGGCGTCCGACGGGGTGGAATCGTCGGTGAACGGGAGGGCGAGGCGCTCGAGTTCGGCTTGCAGATCGTCCGATAGACCATCCTCGAGTTCCTTGATCGAGGTGCGGTGGATCTCCTTGAGCCGGGCCCGGCTGGCGTCGTCGAGGGGAGCGGCACGTACCTCCTCCAGCAGCTGCTTGATCATGGTGCCGATCCGCATCACCTTGGCGGGCTGCTCGACCATGCCCGCCAACTCGTCGTGGCCGTCGCTCGCCGCCTCCGCACCACCAGTTGTGGACGCCGGGTTCTCGGCCGGGATGATCTCCACGTCGTTGCGATCGCTCATAGCACCATTCTGGCAGTACGGCGTGGGCGGGCCGCCGACTCGTCGGTTGACGGGTGTAATCTGCATCGCAGTGAACACGTTCTCAGGTGACCAGGGTTCTCCCGGTCGGGCCTCGTCCGCCGTCGCTGTCTCGGCGTTCGACGTTGCCCGCATCCGGGGGCTTTTCCCTGCGCTGGGGGATGGTTGGATCCATTTCGACCCCCAGGCGGGCGCCCAGATTCCGGGGGCTGTTGCATCTGCAGTAGCGAACGCTTTCCGCGGGTTCGTGAGCAACCCTCATGGTGTCTATGCTGCAGCTGCACACACTCGTGGCATCGTGCAGGCGGCGCGGGTGGCGGTCGCGGATCTGACGAACGGCAAACCCGAGGGCGTGGTGCTCGGGCCCAGCCGCGAGCAGCTGCTGTCGAGCCTCGCGGAATCGCTGAGCGCGCGGCTCGGCCTCGGTGCCGAGGTGGTGCTTTGCCGCCTGGACGACGAGGCGAATCAGGCGCCGTGGCTGCGGGTGGCCGATCGCGGCGGCGCCCGTGTGAAGTGGGTCGAGGCGGATATCGAGACGGGCGAGGCGCCGGCCTGGCAGTTCGACGAGCTGGCCAACTCCGCCACCTCGGTGATCGCGATGCCCCTGGCCTCGTCGACCATCGGGTCCGTGCTCGATGTGGCGGCGGCCGCGCAGGCCGCGCACCGGGCCGGTGCGTTGCTGGTGGTGGATGCCACGAGCGCGGCACCGTACGAACTTCTCGACATCGAACGCCTCGGCGCCGATGTCCTGGTGGTCAGCGCCAACCGATGGGGCGGCCCGCAGGTGGCTGCGATGGTCTTCCGCGATCCGTCGATGATCGGGCGCCTGCGCGCGGTGAATCCGGACCGCAGCCTGGCCGGACCGGAGCGCCTGGAGGTGGGCGAGCACCAGTACGCGATGCTCGCCGGCCTGATCGCTTCGATCGATCATCTGGCCGGTCTCGATGAGGCGTCCGTGGGCACCCGCCGCGATCGGCTCGAGCATTCGATGTTCGGGCTGCGGCAGTACCAGCAGCGGCTGCTCTACTACTTGCTCAGCTCGCTGGCGTCCACGCCGCAGGTCGCGATCATCGGCCGTGCCGAGCGGCGCGTGCCCATCGTCTCGTTCACGTTGCCGGGGGTTCCCGCGGCGAAGGCGGCCAAGCGGCTCGCCGACAACGGGGTGTGCGCGCTGTCGAACGTGCCCAGCCGGTACTTCGCGGGCCTCGGCGTGCCGGAGTACGGCGGTGCGGTCACCGTCGGGCTGGGGCAGTACTCCACCCCGTACGACGTCGATCAGTTGATCCGCGCGCTCGCCTCTCTCGGGTAGCGGCGGCCTCCGGGTGAATGCCGCGCAGCTGATCTCGACCTTCGGGGCCGGGATCCTCGCCGGACTCGGCGCCACCGTGCCCATCGGCGCGATCGGCGTGCTCCTGCTCAAGGAGGGCACCGATCGGGGGTGGCGCCGCGGTGCGCCCGCCGCCTGCGGTGTGGGGCTGGCCGACTTCCTCTACTGCGTGATCGCTCTCGCGGCGGGGTCGGTGGTGGCGCCCACGGTGGAGCGCTGGGGCAAGTGGCCCGCGGCCGTGGGCGGCGTGTTGCTGTTCGTGGTGGCGGCGGTGACACTGCGCAACGCCTTCCGCGGACGGCCCCCGGGCGCGACCACCGATGCCGACCGCGCCGCCCGCACCGGTCTGCGCCGGTTCGGGCTGTTCTTCGGTCTCACCATGATCAATCCGATGCCGCTGCTGTACTTCATGGCGATCGCCGTGGGCCTGGGCTCGCGGCTGCACGAGCCCGCGGTGGCCGGGATCTTCGCGCTGGGTGTGGGTATCGCCTCGCTCGGCTGGTGCCAGGTGCTGGTCGCGGTGGGCGCCGCGCTGCGATCGCGGTCCACCGAGCGCACGCAGCGGATGATCTCGCTCGCCGGCGGCATCATCGTGGCGATCTGCGGTGTGGCCGTGGTGGTCACGGCTTTCCTGTAGTCAGTCGGCCCTATAGTCAGTCGGCGCGCAGGACGTCCAGCATGCCCGGCCGCAGGAGATCGGCGATCTTGACGTACGGGACCACGACGGGCACGTAATCGCCGGCCGCGTGCGCCACGGGCACGTAGACCTCGATGCCGGTCGCGGTGGGCAGCCACGCGTCCAGGATGTCGTCGCCGCTCACGTTGTCCGCGCGGAGCCGTCCGCTGGTGTCGAGTTCGGGGAGCAGGCCGCGGATCCGGCCGAGCGCGGCGGACTTGTCGCGGTACACGTCGTCGACGGTGACGGGGGTGGCGGTCTTGGTCGCGATCACCACGGTGCCGAGGCTGCTGTTCGGGTGGGCCGCACCCTTGCCGTTCCAGTAGAGGACGATGCGCCCGGCCACGGCATTCGCGCCGATCCGGGAGACGCCGCTGCGGTATCCGCCGGTGAGTTCGCCGTCGCTGGCGGTGGTGCTCTCATCGGCCGGGGGCATTCCGGCGCGGGAGGCCTTCATCGCCTCGTTGAACCGCTTCGTGACCGCCGGGTCGCCGCCCTGCAGGGTCGGGATCGACACCGTTGCCCCGTCCGGTGTTCCCGGTGTCGCGGTGAGCGAGGGGAAGTAGCCGTGCGCGGGGGAGGCGAGAGCACCCGCGGGGGCCGGCCCCGGACGGGCGGACGACGACCACGCACCGGCGCTGGATGCGGCGGCCGGCTCGGTGGAGCTGGACGACGGTGCGGGCGTGCTGTTCTGGCCGCACGCGGCGGTGGCGAGCAGGGCCGCGGCGGCGGCCGCGGCGGCGATGCGGGTGTTCACGGGCGATTCTCCATGGCGGCACGATACTCGTCGGATTCGAAGAAGGGCGCGAGGCGGCGGCGCAGTAGGGCGTCGAGCACGCCGCGCTCGTCGAGGGTGGCGATCACGGGCGGCCCGAAGCGCAGCGCCTCCTCGATCATGTCCTCGCGGCCCACGCCCAGCTCGGCCAGCAGGTCGTACAGCGAGGTGTCGCCGTACTTGTCGAAGACGTGGTCGATGCCCTCGTCGAGCAGGGCGCGGAAGTAGTCGGTGTCGCGGAAGGTGCGCCAGAACTCGAAGATCAGCACCACCACGTCTTCGATGTCGGCGTCGGTCACCATGTCGCGGTAGGCGGCCAGCGGGTTCTCTCGGTTGCGCCGCCACACGTCGCGGACCGCCTCGGCGACCGACCGGTCACCGTCGACGGTGGCGCGCCGCAGCACGGCCCGTACGCCCCGCCGGGTGGCCTCGTCGGCGCGTTCGCCGAGGGCGGGCAGGGCCCGGCCGAAGACGCGGTTCGCGGCACCGGCGACGGTGCGCGTCACGGGATTCCGGTCCAGGACGCGGGCCGCATCGTCGGCCGCGGAGGTGGCGGCCACGTGCAGGACGGAGCTCACGGTATCGGCGGTCACGGGGCTCTCCCACAGCTGCTGCAGGATCCGCTGGGTGACCTCCATCTCCAGCACAGCGGTGAGGAGCTCGTCGAAGCGGCGGCTGTCGACCACATCGGCGAGGCTGGTCTCCTCGTTCGCGGAGTGCCGGTACAGCCGGCCGGCGATCTCGCCCACCAGTTCCGGGATCGCGCCCTCCACGGGGACCTGCACGGCGTACTTCGCCGCGACGGCCTTGATCATGTCGGGGGTGACGGATTCGGCGAGGGTCAGTCGCGAGGCCTCGGCGAGCGCGTGGTCGACCTCGTCGATCACGAGGGCGTGATAGGCGGTGTCGCGCAGTTGCTTCTTCGCGAACTCGACCTGTGCGTCGAGGAGGCGTGCACCGAGATCGTCTGTCATGCCTGCGGATCCACGACGAGAAGTACCTTGCCGATGGACTCGGGCGAATCGAGGAGGGCCTGGGCGGCGTCGACCTCGGTGTAGGGGAGGCGGGCGGAGATGATGGGCTTCACCTCGCCGGCGGCCACCAGCGGCCACACGTGTTCGATGACACCGCTCACCACCTCGGCCTTGCTGTTCGGTCCGGTGGCGGGGCGGCCCCGCAGGTTGGTCGCGCTCACCCGGCCGCGCTTGGCAAGCAGCGCAGCGATGTTCAGCGTTCCCTCGGTGCCGCCCTGCATGCCGATGATCACCAGGCGCCCGTGCGGGGCGAGCGCGCGCACGTTGCCGGGGAGGTACTTCGCGCCCATGATGTCGAGGATCACGTCGGCCCGGCCGTCCAGCTCCTCCGCGAAATCCTGTTCGCGGTAATTGATCACGATATCGGCGCCGAGCTCGCGGCAGCGCTGCGCCTTGTACTCGGAGCCGACGGTCACGGCCACCGTGGCGCCGAGCGCCTTGCCGAGCTTGATTCCGTGCGTGCCGATGCCGCTGCCACCGCCGTGCAGCAGGAGCGTCTCGCCGGCCTTGAGCCCGGCCTCGGTGACCACATTGGAGTAGACGGTGCACGAGACCTCGGGGAGCGCGGCGGCGTCCACCAGGCTCACACCGGCGGGGATCGGGAGGCACTGGGTGGCCGCGACCACCGCGTACTCGGCGTAGCCGCCGCCGGCCAGGAGTGCGCACACCTCGTCGCCGGGACGCAGGCTGGTGACGCCCTCGCCGAGCGCGTCGACGGTGCCCGAGACCTCCAGGCCCAAGATGTGGCTCGCGCCCGGCGGCGGCGGGTACAGGCCGCGGCGCTGCATGAGGTCGGCCCGGTTCACCGCGGCGGCGGCCACCTTGATCCGGACCTCGCCGGGCCCCGGCTCCGGGGTTGGGATATCGACGAGCCGCAGGTCTTGGGTGGTTTCATCGACGTCGATCGCCTTCATGGTTCATGGGTAGCACACCCGCCACGGCGATGGGTCGTGGGCCGTCGGCCGGTCCGTGGTCCGGTAGCATTCGGCGCAGGGAAGCGTGGCAGAGCGGCCGAATGCACTCGCCTTGAAAGCGAGCGTGGGTGAAACCACCGGGGGTTCAAATCCCTCCGCTTCCGCCAAATGTGCCTTATTCGAACCCCGCGCAAGCGTCAGCGAGCGCGGGGTTCTGCTATTCCCATCACCGATGCTCAGGAGCGCCGTGTTTGGTCGACTACGCTGGTCATACTGGCCACGTGCACGTCTTTAGCGCGGGGCGACTCTTGCCGAAAGGTGTCAGGCGGGCGCGCTAGCGTCGAAGTATGGAAATACTGTCAAAGGTTCTGAGCTTTTTGCCGGTCAAGTTTGCCGTCAACGTCGCGGCTGCTGTCGTCGTTGTCCTGCTCGTCGTAAGGGGAGGTCCGAACGAGAGGCTATCGCCACTGCAGATGGTAGGTTCCGGCCTTGAGAAGGTCGGCATCGATGCAGGTTGGACGTCTACTGCTCACAGTATGTTGACGGGCGACTCGTGGTTGACATGTCTCGTAGGGGCAATCATCGTGCTTCTTGTCGGCACCGCGCTTGGCGTCGCTACCGCAGTCAGTTGGGGCAACGGGGTCACTGCGCCGTCCCTGTCCTGGGGAACCTACGTGGCAGTGCTTGCAGCAGGCGCTGTATCTGAGATTGTCGGACGGTGGGGTCTTCTAGTCTCGCTGGGTGTCATGGCGATTGTCGGTCTGTTCGCCGCGAAGATTCAACGAGAGTGCGATGTATTTGTATGCGGGTTCTGCCCGATCTACACTCCGTTTTGTGTGCTGTTCGAATTTATCCGACCTCGATTTCTTCCTCGGGTGGACGATTACGCTTAAGAGTGGCGTAGCTATTCCTTCAGGTTCGGTACAAGGGGGACGAGACCAGTTAGTATCGTGCGGGTTAGTCACTCCGACCGCGACAGTACCCGGTCGTATCGGTGACGATCTTCGGCAAAGACCCTGTGCAAATGGTCGAGGTAGACAGCGCCGCCGTCAGCGTCCGCGCTGGAATCGGAGTCGGTCATCGTTGGACAGTCCGCTACCGAGGACCGTGTCGCTCGATCCCTGATCGACTAGCTTGACCTCGATCACAGGCTCTTGGCGCTGATCAGCATCCGAACCATGGTTCGCTTGGTCGTCCAGGGCGCTCCTCCCTCCTACGTGGCACTTCAGGCGGGCCCTATCCGTCTGTGACCCGCGTCATGTGCGACACGCGAGTCGATCCCCTGACAGGCCTTGTTGTCTCTAACGGAGGAGTCGCGCAAATAGTTGACGCGTAAAGCGTCGGCGAACAGGATTCGTCGCTCGCCCCTTGCGGTTGCACAGCGTGCGCTACTCTGACCGTTCGTTAGGGGCGGACACTTACCGCCCGTGGCCTTACCGGGGGGAAGAATGAGCTACTTGACGGGCAATGTCCTGTTGGATGAGGTCATCGTGTCGGCGCACGAACGTCCACACGACGTAGCGGTGGTGGAAGCGAAGACGGGGCGAACACTGTCCTTCGAGGCGCTGCTTGCGTGCGCCACTACCGCGGGCCGCAGGATGGTCAATGCTGGCGCACGCCCCGGTGGCAACGTCGTGATGACGGGAGCGCTCGATCTCGACTTTGTTGTCGCCTGCTTCGGCGCGTTCACCGTGAACGTTACGCCTGCACTGCTGGACCCGAACTCGAAGGATGTAACGCTCAAGCAATGCATCGACGAGCTGGAGGCGGAGGTGTGGGTCACCACCAGCGAAGTAGACACCCTCGGGCTGCGACACTTCAATCCGATCGGGACCTCTCGCTGCAGCGACAGCACCGACCGATTCGGCGAATGGGTTTCGAGCTGGGATGTGCTTGACCCGATCCTTATGCTCTACACAAGTGGGACCACTGGCATCCCGAAAGGCGTCCCGTGGTCTTCTCGCGAACTCTCATCGCAGATTCGCTACTACTCAGCGGCCTCCGAGATCCGGACTGAGTTCTGCCTGTTCCCGCACCTGGCGCTCGTAGCTATTGCAATCGGCAGAACGGCGGTGCTTCCCGACGTGACAACGCTACAACCGCTGAAGATCCCTATCGAGTCGGTACACGGCCAAATGGTCGAATACGGTTGCGACTATGTTTTTGCCTCGCCGCTCGTCTGGGATAGAATGGTTCGCTTTCTTCAGGAGTCGCGAATGGCTGCGCCACCGATCCTCGTTGCAGCCACTGCCGGGTCGGCCCTGAGCGGGCGCCTAGTCGAACGAATTGCGTCCGCGCTCCCGAACACAACAGTCAGAATACCTTTCGCGAGCACTGAAGCTGTCATGCCTATCACGGTCATCGACGCAACTGAGTTTGTGTATCTAGCGGGTACGAAGACCTATGCGGGCGCAGGAGTGCCGCTCGGCGCCGTCACTGACGAGATGGCGGTCGCCGTCATACCTGTCGAGTACGAAGCACGAGATTTTTCGATCGCGCGCGCGAGTGTCACTTCCGCCGTGGTCGGGGAAATCGTTGTCTCAGGTAGCCGCGTGACGCGAACCTACTTTCGCCGAGAAGACGTTGAGCGCCACGCGAAACTGCGTGATGTCGTGACCGAACGGGTCTGGCATCGCACTGCCGACCTTGGATACCTGGACGACGATGGCCGTTTGTGGTTCGTGTGCAGGAAGAAGGATGTGATTCCCCTTCCTGGTGGCACCAACCTCTACCCGGACGCACTAGAGCAGATGTGGAACATGGCCACGGGCGCGTCGATTAGCGCGGTGGTGTACTCGGCGCTGCGCGGAGAGTTGTTCTACGTGCTTCCCAAGGACTCCGTTGCTGAGGTTGATCAGTTCGTACTTGACTTGCAAGCGGATCGTGCGGGTGTGCCACGCCCGACAGTGGTGATGCTGGGCGATTCGCTGCCAGCCGACGTGCGGCACAACAGCAAGGTTGATCGCGCATCCGTGTTACGCCTTGTTGAGGCCACTCGGGGGTTGAGCGAGGTGACGCGAGGATGAAGACCGAACTACACCCAGCAGAGGTGCTGGACGCATACCTCCATGTCTGCACAGATTCGGCGGCGTTTGTTGATCAGTTCGTCGGGCTAGCAGGCGAACTTGAGATCCGAGGTCCGGTGCTCGACTGTGCGGTCGGGACGGGCTTCGGAACTATTGAACTGCTCAAGCTCGGGCACAGCATAGTGTGCTCGGATGGAAGCGCTGAGATGCTGAAGCGGTTCTCTGCCAACTCCGACGCCGCAGGTGTGCCCGCAAAGCCGCTGCTGCTCCGTTGGAATGAGCTTGCGCACGCGTTCCCCCAGGTTTTCGAGCTGATCTTGTGTCGCGGAAACTCTCTGGCGTATGCCGATGCAGGGGATAGCCGTGTCGATGATCCGAGCGATTTCACGAGCCTCGTCGAACATCTGAGTGGGATGTACGGAGCGATCAAGCCTGGCGGGTATCTATTTGTCGACTTTCCCGTCGAGGAGGGATCCGAAGAAGTGTCGGTGCGCCGGAGCGTTCGTACCGGTGCACTCGATGATGCGCGGCCGGTAGAGGTCGTCGAGGTCATCGAAGCAAATCGGCATTCAGGTCAGCGGGTCTGGTCTGTGGCGATGACTATCTCTGAGAGCGAATACACCTTCGAGAGGGTCTCACGAATTCTTGGAGCCGAGCAGCTCACTGTTGCGCTCTTAGAAGCTGGCTTCTCCGAGGTTCGGCGAGTGAATGATTCGGGTATCCGCGATCACTATGGGTCGTTCGTTGCTGTGCGGAGCGCTACAACTACAGGGTGATGCGAGGGCCCAGATCTCGCCCGACAGAATCTTCTTAGTCTC
This sequence comes from Tsukamurella strandjordii, assembly GCF_039525985.1. Lineage (NCBI taxonomy): Bacteria > Bacillati > Actinomycetota > Actinomycetes > Mycobacteriales > Tsukamurellaceae > Tsukamurella > Tsukamurella strandjordii. Next base: position 398,855 of record NZ_BAAAII010000008.1, read on the forward strand.
ACTACTCAGGTTCGAATACCATAGCGCACCCTCCGTAGTTTAGAGAGGGGTTCCCGGGGGCGAAAACTCGGACGGGAACACTCTCGACGACCCGGGGCGCGCCCCAATCAACTCCGGAATTGTCCGGCGCTTTGTCTATCAATCCTGACGTAAGGAGAGTCTGAGTTGAGCCGGGTCGCACTCTCAAGCCAATCATCGCCGAACGCCACCGTCGACCCCTTTTCACCTAGCAGATACACCGGGTAGTGGACCATTCCGTTGGCGTCGTAAATCGATGGCGGATCCATCCGTCACCAGTACAGGCCATCGATTCGGATCTGGATCATTAATGCGCCAGAGCAGCATCTGTCCCGTGCCGGCAGCACCGAACGCCAGGTAGGTATCTTCCGTTGAGCCGTACACGGTTTCAGTGCTCGCGTTACCGACTACGTCGATGTCGATGTCCACTGAGCGTGCATCAGCGAAATCGTAGAAAAATTCCACGTAGCCATTGTCGGCACCTGGTCGATTCTCCTCGATCCAGGAGGGAGGCGCGATGCCAAGTTTGCCACCCCAGAATCGGCCAGCGCCATAGACGTCGATAAATAGCTTGTAATCATCAGGAAGGCGGACGAATTGGCTCTCGATTTCATGCCAGTCGTACTGCGTTCCAGGAGGTCCCCGAGGAGGAGGGGCGATGCGAGCAAGGTATGTTATGAACACGATATTCACCTCTAACTATTGTTGGGGGATCGACTCACTGATATCGAGGCCAGCGCCCACCGCACGAACAAGGATCGCGGTCGGGGCTCTTGGTGTATCCGGGTGTCAATTTCACTGGGCGATGCCACCGGTGCCTCCGAAAATCACGTTGCCGATTCCGCAGACGCGAGTAGAACCAGCTACTACCTGTCTGAGCTGTCCCGCTGTCAGCTCAGGCCTGTGGGTGCCCCACCCTCCCGGCATTACGGCAGTCACACGCAGCATCCGTAGCAGTGAATCTTGCGTGGGGTCGGAGGACGCGCAAGGAGCCTTCACGGAATCGAGGTGTGGCAAGGCCACGACCTGAATCAAGTCAGACGAGGATAAACCCGTCACCCTCCGCAGGTCGGAAGCTCGGACGCAGCGATCGCGCCGGTGGAGACTGGACTCCACCGCCAGTTCGTTCCAAGGAGGCTTCATGGCAGCCACGGCAGGCCCGCTCGACATCACCTTCACAGCAACACTCGGCAAAGTCCGGGAGGGAGACACGTGGACCTGCGTGCAGCTCCCGGATTCCGCCACGATCTTCGGCACGCGAGGGCTGGTCAAGGTGAAGGGCACGGTCGACGGTGAGCCCTTCACCTCGTCGTTCATGGCGCTCGGCGACGGAACCCACAAGCTGCCGGTATCCGCCGCGATCCGGAAGGAGATCGGCAAGACCGACGGTGACGAGGTGACGGTCCACCTCACGGAACGGCTGAACTGATTCAGGTGTGGTCCGGTTCGACGGTGAACTGATCGACGGCCGATTCGTCCGGGTGGAGGTGCCTCTGTAGTTGGCCGAGGGCGTTGTCATCGAGGAAGTCCTGCGACATCCAGCACGCCCAATCGAAATCACTGGTGGACCATCGACGAACCGGGTAACCGACCCTCCCGAAGTCCCATTCTTGGGTGGATCGGGCGCGCCTGGACAGAACCCCGTCGGGTCCGCCCGCCCGATCGGCCTGGACCCGCGCGGAGAAGCTGCCGTCGGCGCGATCGAGATCGTAGAAGTGGGAGAAGGAGAATCCGAGGGCCACCTCCACGGTGAGCGCGGGGGCGGCGACGTGGTCGGTGAACCATGTGCGGCTCTCCGCCAGCCGCGCCTGCTCCGCAGCCTCGTACTCCGCCCGCCGCGCAGCCCATCGTTCATCCAGGGAAGTGGAGGGCCCGGTCCAGGTGAACACCGCACCGTCGACCGGTTCTCCGATGCTGAGTTCGATGTACTCGACGGAGAAGCCGGCATCGTCGTTGCGCTCCTGCAGGATCGCGCCGGATTCCCGGTCGACGATGATCTGGAGCGGGTACGGCTTGTGCTCCGGGGGCGCGAGTTCGACTGTCCAGCACGATCTATCGAGGAACGTGGTCTCTCCGATCGGGCCGTTCGGTCGGGTGAAATCGTCGCCGTGGAGCCAGTCCTGGGCGCTGCGGGAGATCAGGAGTTCGGAACCGGGGCCCGAGTAGTACACGCGGTCCGCGGGGGCGTGAGTCGGACTCTCGTCGGGATCGTCGGAGAACTCCCACGCGGTGACGCCGTCGGTGATGAAGTACGGCGAGCCGTCGGGGCGCTCCACCCGCACTCGCCGTCCTTCGCGCCAGACCCGGACGTCGTGGTCACCGAGAACCACCGGCATCGGCGGCGCACCGATGAAACCGAAGGTCTCGGTGCGGTCGATCAGATCGGCGTGGAGCGTGCGGACGACCCCGCGGACCGGCAGGCGCGGCCCGTCGACCAGGACCTTGAGCACTTCGACCCATTCCGTCATGAGGGCTCCATCGGTGAAGGGGCAGTGCCCCCGACGGTACCGGTGGCCGTTCGATTCCCGGGGCCGATGTCTGACACCGGGCGCCGCGGCCAAGTTACGACGTGTTCTCGAAAAGGGTGCATCTTTGCGGTGGTGAATGCATGATAGGGATATGGCAGTCGTCGATCAGCTCCTCACTCGCAGCCGCCGCGCGCGGCGGCAGCCGCAGACCCTTGCGGACCTGCTCACGATGGTGGGGCTGACCAGTGGCGTCGCGAACATCATCATGCAGCTGTCGCTGCCGCCGGTCGGGCATGGCGTGCACGAGAGCCGGGTCGAATCCGGCAGCCCGCGGCGGCACCCGTTCAAGCGGCTCCGCACTACCGGCCAGCACCTCGTGGTCTCGGTTGCGGGCGACGAGCAGGATCGCGCGGCCTTCCGAGCCGAGATGGCCAAGGTGCACGCGCACGTCCACTCGACCGAGAAGAGCCCCGTGAAGTACAGCGGGAACTCGCGCGAACTGCAGCTGTGGGTGGCGGCTTGCCTGTACCGCTTCTACATCGATCAGTACGAATTCCTGTACGGCCCACTCGATCGCGAGACGCTCGACGTGCTGACGCCGGCGGCGGCACCGCTCGCCACGGGCGTCAACGTTCCGGAGTCGGCGTGGCCGCAGAGCTGGCAGGAGTTCGAGGACTACTGGAACTCGATGCTGCCGTCGCTCGCGATCGCCCCCGAGGTGCGCGACGATCTGAAATCGTTGTCGGACTTCATGTTCCTCAACGAGGCGCTCGGCCCTCCCGGATGGGTTCTGGCCAAGATCTTCGGCCCGCTCAACCACTTCATGACGCGCGGGAATCTGCCGCCCGCTTTCCGGGAGATGCTCGGCTGGGGGTGGACCGACACCGAACAGGAGTGGTTCGATCGCCTGCTCCGACTGTTGCGTCTGGCCGACGTGGTCAATCCGCAGGCGCTCACGCTCTACAACAAGCTGATGCTGTGGGACCTGCGGCTGCGGCTGCGGGTGACCGGATCGATCCTGGGGCGCGAGAAGATCCTCGACGAACCCCTCGGTGAGCAGGGTAAGACCCCGATCGACCGCTGGCGCGAGCGCCGTTAGCCCGCCGGTGCGCGGTCTGGACTAGGGTCTGGACGCATGTCCAGCGCACCGTCGGACCTGCCCCGCAGGCGACTGACCCCCACTCAGGCGGACACCGTCGCGAAGCTGTGCGCGGCGGTGCCCGCGGTGCTGGCCGAGCACGGGGTCGACGGGTTCACCGTGCGGCTGGCGGCGCGTGCCGCGGGGGTCTCGCCGGCCACCGCCTACACCTACTTCTCGTCGAAGAACCATCTGATCGCCGAGGTCTTCGCCCGCAGGGTGGAAGCCGAGCTCGTCGAGCCCGATCCGTCTGCGTCCCCGCGGGATCGGCTCCTGGAGGTGCTCTGCGGGCTCGTCGATCTGGTGCTGATCGATCCGCAGTTCGCCACCGCCGTGAACACGGCACTGCTCGGGCACGAGCCCGATGCGCAGGTGGTGCGGTTGCGGGTGGGCCTGCTGATCCGCGGGCGCCTGGCCGAAGCGCTCGGGCCGGGTGCACCGTCGGGGCTGGTGGAGTCCGTCGAGCTCGCGTACTCGGGTGTGCTCGTGCAGGCGGGGATGGGATACATCGATGTCGCGGCGTCGAAGGCGGCGCTGACCCGCGCGGTCGACCTGATGATGCGCGACTGAATACCGAGAACCTGTTCCACTTCGGCGGGATCTGGACTACTGTCTGGACACATGTCCAGTTCCACGACCGTGCTCGACCCGTACTCCCACGCCTTCCATGACGACCCGTATCCGGTGTACGAGCGCCTGCGCGCCGAACAGCCGGTGTACTACAACCCGGAGCGCGATTTCTGGGCACTCTCCCGCTACGACGACGTGCGTGCGGCCTTCCGGGACACGGAGCGACTGTCGAGCGCGTGGGGTGTCACGCTGGAGCCGGCGGCCTACACCCCCGACGCCGAGTACGCGATGAGCTTCATCGCCATGGACGATCCGCGGCACATGCGCATCCGCCGGCTCGTGGCGAAGGCCTTCACCCCCAAGCGAGTCGGCGAACTGCGGCCGTGGATCGAGGGCCGCGTGCGCGAACATTGGGCGGCGTGCCTGGAGCGCGCCGAGTTCGACTTCGTCGCCGACTTCGCCGCCCTGGTGCCCATGGAGGTGATCTCCGAGATGATGGGTGTGCCGATCGCGGATCGGGATGAGCTGCGCAGGCTGGGCGATGTGCTGATCCACAGGGAGGACGGTGTTTTCGACGTTCCCCAACCGGCGGCGGAGGCCTTCTTCGGCCTCTATCGGTACTACTTCGATCTCGTCGCCGAACGCCGAGGCCGCCCCGCCGACGATCTGGTGTCCGCCCTGATCGCCGCGCAGGTGGAGGGCGACGACGGCGAGAAACAGGCCCTCACCGATGCGGAGATCGTGGGCATCCTGATCCTCATGATCGTGGCCGGGAACGAGACCACCACCAAGCTCCTCGGGAACGCGATGTACTGGGGCGCGCGATTTCCCGACGAGGGCGCCAAGCCCTTCGCCGCACCGCCACGGATGGGGGAGTGGTCGGCGGAGACCCTGCGCTACGACACCTCGACCCAGATGCTGTTGCGGCGCGCGACATCCGAGGTGGAATTCCGCGGAACCGTGATCCCCGAGGGCGATCGGGTGCTGCTGCTGGTCGCCTCCGCCAACCGCGACGCCCAGATCTTCGACGACGCGGCCGCCTTCCGGATCGGTCGCGACACCTCGGCCTCGCTCAGCTTCGGCTTCGGCAGCCACTTCTGCCTGGGATCGCACCTCGCCAAGCTGGAGGCGGATATCGCTCTGGGCGAGGTGGTCTCGACGGTGCGCGGCTACGAGGTGGACTTCGAGGCCGCCGAGCGGGTGCACTCGCTGAACGTGCGGGGCCTGTCGTCGCTGCCCATGCGCGTCAGGCGTTCATGACCCCGTGCATCACGATCTTCTCGGCCACGTCGCCGTAGTCGGCACCGTCGTCCGGCGAGCCGCCGATCAGGGTGGTGGAGAAGGTGACCAGGTGCTCGTCCTGCTGCGAGTACATCTCGTTGCGGATGGTGACCATGTCGAATCCGCCGACCTTGCGGTACTTGTCCACGTGCACGTGCATCGTCAGCTCGTGGCCCGCGACGATCGGCCGGTGGTAGGTCATCGACTCGTCGGCCTGCAGCAGCTGGCTCGCGCCGTAGCCGATCACCGAATCGTCGAACAGGTGCCGGTTGGCGACGATGCCCGCCACGCTCACCAGCATGGGCGGCGCCACCAGATCGTCGTAACCCGCGGCCGCCGCGGCGTCGAGCTCGAAGTACCGCGGATCGGTGAACTGCGAGGCGCGGGCGTACTCGCGCACCTTCTCGCGGCCCACGGTGTAGGTCTCCGGGTGCACGTAGTGGTAACCCACGGCGGCCTCCGCGCGCTCGCTGATCTCCTCGGGAGTCAGGGGGCGGTTGGCGAGTGCGGTGTCGTTGGGCATGTGGCGACGGTACGGGGACGGATGTCCCGAAGGTCTTGTGCGGACCTCCAAGGATCACTGCCGATGCTTGTCGCGGGTCAACCCGCCCGATGCCGGCGCACCGCCTCGCGGCTGCCGCAGCGCGGGGAACAGTACTGTTGCCGCCCGTTGCGCGAGACGTCCGCGAAGACGCGCTCGCAGTCCGAGGAGGCGCACCGTCCGAGCCGCGTCATCCCCCGTTCGGTGAGGTGCAGCGCGGTGCCGGTCAGGATCAGCACCGCGAGCTGACCGGCCAGGGTGGCGCCGGACTCGCGGTAGTGGATGTGCCAGCCGGTGCCGGCGTGGTCGGTCACCCGCGGGTGCGAGGCGTGCGTCGCGAGCAGCGCGTTGAGCAGTTCCACCCGCTCGGACACCTCGGCGGCATCGACCACCGTGAGCCACGCGTCGATCACCGCGCGGCAGCCCTCGAAGTCGCCCTCACCCACGGATTCGATCGACATGTCGTGCTCGTCGCACCGCCGGACCAGGTCGGTCAGATCGGCGGGCGGGCGGTTCGCCAGGTCGACCGCCAGCAGCACCGGATCGGTTCCGTAAGGGTTGATATGCACAAGGCCATTACAGCACGATGGGTCGGTGCCCGACATCTCCACGACCACCCTGCTGCTGCTCCTGCTGGCCGCTCTCGCCGCCGGCTGGGTGGACTCGGTGGTGGGCGGCGGCGGCCTGATCCAGTTGCCCGCCCTGTTGATCGCCTTCCCCGGCGCGGCGCCGATCCACCTCCTGGCCACCAACAAGATGGCCTCCATCGCGGGCACCACCACCAGCAGCATCACCTTCTGGCGCCGCGTGAAACCCGACGCCCGCACCGCGGTCGCTCTTGCGGTCCCCGCCTTCGCGGGCGCGATCGTGGGCTCGCTGATCGCCTCGCACATCCCGCGCGCGGCGTTCAACCCGATCATCCTGGCGGCGCTCATCGTGGTCTTCGTCTACACGCTGCGCCAGCCCGATCTCGGCGGCAGCACCGCCCTGCGGTTCGCGGGGCACCGTCATCTCGTGGCGGCCGGGCTGGCCGGGTTCGCGATCGGCGTGTACGACGGTGCGCTCGGCCCGGGCACGGGCTCCTTCCTCGTGTTCGCGATGGTGGGCCTCATGGGCTACGCCTTCCTGGAGGCCTCCGCCAAGGCGAAGGTCGCCAACCTCGCCACCAACCTTGCCTCGCTCGTGGTCTTCCTGCCGCAGGGCGCGGGCTACTGGAAGCTGGGCATTGCCATGGCGTGCGCCAACGTGGCGGGCGGCTACCTCGGCGCGCGCACGGCGGTGGCGAAGGGGAGCGGTTTCGTCAAGATCGTCTTCCTCGTGGTGGTCTCCGCGTTCATCTGCAAGATCGGGTACGACGTTGTGCGCCAGTTCACGTAGAGCGCAACGGTTTGCGTTGTACCCCATGCGCGGACGTAAACTAGGTCAGTGAGCGAAGCCGTCCCTGCCCTGGAAGATCCGATCGACCTCGAAGCGTGGCGGACCGCGAACGAACTCTCGGTGCCCTTCGACGAGGCGCTCGACCAGTGGGCCGACGCCGCCTACGCCGTGCTCGCGGAAACCGCCGGCCGGTACGGCGCCTACATCAGCTTCGCCGAGCTCGCCGCCCGCGCTCAGGCCGAGGCGGGCATCGCGACCCGCGCCCCCGTCCGCACCTGGATCGCCGCTCTGCAGCGCCGCGTCACCGACCGCTGCCAGGCCGCGGGGGAGCCGCCGCTCGTGGCGCTCACCGTCGCACACGATCAGACGGTCGGCGACGGATACGCCTACGCCGTGGCCGCCGCCGGACTGCCCGTTCCGGCCGATCTGGACGAGCACGCCGCCGCCGCCCGTTTCGCCTGCTACCTGCACTACGGTGCGACGATCCCCGCCGGCGCCGGCCCGCAGCTCACCCCGAAGCTCGCCGAGGCGCGCCGCGCCGCGCAAGCCAAGGCGGTCAAGGCCCGTCCGGCGAAGAAGGCGTCCGGCCGCGTGGTCAAGGCCCGCACCACCGCGGCGCCCCGCGCGAGCGCCGGTGCCGCGGCCAAGCCCGCGAAGGCCTCCGCGCCCGCGAAGCCCGAGCCGCGCCAGGCCAAGCTGTGCCCCAACTGCTTCACCGAGCTCGCCGCCACCGGTATCTGCGGCTACTGCTGAACCCGCGTGGTCTGCACCTCGCGTTGATCCTGACCACTGCCGTCTCCAGCGGTCGCGGTTACGATGACGCGCGGGAGGTGGCACCGGAGGGTTACGAATCGTCCAGCGCCGGTGAAGAATTGTGAACTCATCGCTGTCGTTCGACCCGGCGCTGCTCTACGTGCACATCTCCCGGTGGGAGTACCAGTGCTGCGGCGAGGTCCCGCGGCGCGGCGGGACGGTGCTCGGCGCCCTCACCCTCTATCCGAGCCACCGGCCCGGCTATCCCGCGCCGGTGGTCCACGACTGGGACACCCGCAGCGGCCTGGTGCAGATCGGTGACGTGGTCGCCCAGCTCGGCCACTCGGTCACCGATCCGTACCGCACCGACATCATCATCAGCCTCGGCTGGCACGGGCACGGTCTGCCGCCGCAGGTGGCCGGACGGATCGAGCTGCTGGTCGAGGAGACGGGCCGGTACGTGCGCGGACCCGACGGCACCTTCACGATCGACCCGAGCACCGTCGAGTACCGCGAGGTGCGCGAGGCCACCCGCCGGCCCGAGGACCGCGCCGAACCGGGCGGCCCCGCGGCACCCGGCGTGGTCGCCGGAATCCGGGTGACCGACGTGCACTTCCCCACGCAGGACGAGATCGACGCCCGCGTGCTCCGCGAGGACCGCGACCGGCGCACCGTGGTGCTCGCCGGGCCCGCGGCGTGCTTCGGCCCGACCGCGCCCGAGGTCGGCGGCGTGATCGAGGTGGACCTCGGCGACGTCCGGCTCAGCAAGAACGGGCTGCTGTCCACGCTGACCCATCGGGTGCGCGGCGAGGTGGTGCGGGCGAGCGCGATGAGCCGGCCCAGCCACTCCCACACCGGTTTCGGTGCTCGGACTGCGCAACCGCCGGAGCGGCTCATGGTGCGCCTCGTGATCGACCCCGACGATGCGCGCTGATCGGACCGCCGCGGTTCGTCGCAAGCGCCGCCATGCCCCCTGGGGCCTGACGGACCGACGGGGCAAAATGGATGGATGCAAGGTCGGGTAGCGCCGCTCACCGGGCTGCGTGCCGTCGCCGCAGCCTCGGTGTGCCTGACGCACGCCGCGTTCGCCACCGGTCACTACACCGACGACTTCCCGGGGCACCTGTGGGCGCGGTTCGAGATCGGCGTGCCCATCTTCTTCGCGCTCTCGGGTTTCCTGTTGTTCCGGCCGTGGGTGCGCCTGCTGCGCGAGGGGCAGCACCACCAGCCCGATCTGCGGCGGTACGCCTGGCACCGATTCCGCCGTGTGGTCCCGGCGTACTGGGTGGTGGTCACCTTCGTCTACCTGCTGGGTCTGGTGCGATACGAGCCCAACCCCTCGGGCGGGGGCCTCGACGGCTACCTCCGCAACCTCGGATTCATCCAGATCTACGGCTTCGGGCACCTGCGGGTGGGACTCACGCAGGCCTGGAGCCTGGCCGTCGAGGTGGCCTTCTATGTGGCCCTGCCCTTCATCGGGTGGGTGCTCACCGCCGTGATCTGCCGGTACCGCTGGCGCCCCGGCCTCCTCCTCGGATCGCTCGCGGTGCTGGGCGCGGTGAGCCCGATCTGGGCGGTCATCGCCCCCGGTATCCAGATCACCGCACGGATGTGGCCACCCGCCTACCTGTGGTGGTTCGTGGCCGGGATGGTGCTCACCGTGTGCGCCGAGCTGATCCGCGGCTGGCCCCGCTGGGCCACCCCCGCCTGCCTGGTGCTCGCCGTGACCGCCTTCGTGGTTTCGGCACTGCCCGCGGTGGGAGGCGCGCCCACCATGGTGCCCAAGAGCGCGGTCGAGGCCATCGTGAAATCCGCGCTCTACCTCGTCGTGGCCGCCGCGCTGATAGCTCCGCTCGCCCTCGCCCCCGGTAGAGCCGACCCCTACCACCGGTTCCTCGGCAGCCGACCCATGGTGTGGCTCGGCGGCATCTCCTACGAGTACTTCCTGGTGCACCTCATCGTGATGGACGTGCTGCTGCTCGACGTCTTCCGGTGGACGCCCTTCACCGGGAACATCGCCGTCGCCTTCGTCGCGACGTCGCTGGTCAGCGTCCCGCTCGCGTGGGGGCTGCGCGCGGCGCTGCCGTTCGGGGACAATGGCCGGGGGAAGCGACCGCAGCAGCGACGAGAGGGGGTGACCGGATGACCGAACCGGAACCGCGGGAGGTGCCGATCGAGGCGACCGAACCCGAGGTGCACATCGAGGCGCCCGTGCGCCGCTGGTGCGACGCCCGGGCCATCCCCATGCCGCGGCGCGAGCTGTCCGACGAGGCCGCACTCCTCATCGCCGCCGGCCATCTCCAACCCGCCGCCCGCGAGGTGGTGATCAACCGTTTCGACACCGAGCGCGCCTTTCCCGACATCGGCGGCTACGCCAAGCTGCGCAAGCTCGGGCGGATCGCCGAGCCTCCGCCCCCGGCACCGTCGGTCGACGGGGTGCCGCCCAGCCCGCTCGCCCAGGCCAAGAGCGCGGCCGAGGCGATCCGCGCCGCCGATGCCCGCCGCAAGCTGGCGGGCTACCGCCACGCCTTCACGCTGAACCGGGTGTCCTTCGCAGCGGGTGTTCGCGCCGTGCGCAAGGCACGTAAGGACGCGGTCCACCTCGACCTCGACGAGCGCGACGCACTCTTCGATGCGCTCTGCCAGACCCCGCTGCCGATGACGCCGTCGGCCGGCGCGGTGGCGGCGCGCACCGTCTCCCGCGTGGCCGGGCCGGTGCTGCGGCTCGCGCCCCAGGTGGCCGACTGGGTCGACGGACACGGCGCCCCCGATCCCCGGCTGCTGATCTTCGAGGACCGCTACGACGTGCTGCTGTTCCTCGCCGGCCTTGTCTACGACAAGGTCACCTATTCGCGGTCGGTGAGCTCCGGCGACCTCGACGAGCAACTGCTGCAGCTCGACCTCCCCACCGATCTGGTGCAGATCTCCGCCGATGTGGCGCAGCTGAAGTCGGTGTGGGGCCAGCTGCGCTACGCCCCGGGACTGGCCGACGGTACGCGCTCCAGCGAGCTCGACCGGGTCTGGGACGAGCTGGTGGACCGGGTCACGGCGCTGACCAAGGTGGGCGACCTGGTGGACGTGGCCGATTCCAAACGGCCCCGGCGCATGTCGATCGAATCCATCGACCAGCAGATCCACGAGCTGGTGCTGCGCTCCGGCGAACGCGAGATCTCCACGCAGAGCGCCAAGCGGGTCGCGAGCCAGATCGTGGGCGTGCGCGGAGAGATCGGCGGGCCGAAACGGCAGGCCCTGCCTCCGTCGGCGCCCCGAGGCGAATCACCGGCTGTGACCGATGGCCCGGATGCACCGGCCGAGCGGTAGCGCCGCATGACCACTGCCGTCGTCGCGTTCTTCGCGAGCGTGGCCCTCGTGGTGGCGGGGTGGGTCGTCTGGGGCACGAATACGACGACCAACCGGTGGCGCAGGTGCAACGCCTTCGTACTGCTCGTGATCGCCGGCGCGATCCCGGCGGCACTCGGCGAACCGTGGTCGGCCGGTCCGATCCTCGTTCTCACATCGGCGGTGTTGCGTTTCAGGTCGCTGCCGAAGGGCGAGGTGAAGCAGCTGTTCACCGCGGAGAACGGTCGGGATCAGTCGCGGGACCAGGACGCCAGGTAGGACTTCTCCTCGTCGGTGAGGCGGCGCAGGGCGCGCTTGTCGATATCGACCACGGCCATCTGCGTGGTGGCGAGGATCGCGGGTTTGGATTCGGGCGCGGCCCCCGCGGCCCGCACCTCGTAGCCGATGGTGAAGTCGACGCTGCGGTTGCCCGCGATGTACATGCCCACCTGAACCGGCGAATCCTCGTGGAACAGTTGGGCTTTGTACTTGATCGCCACATCGGCGATGAATGCGCTCTTGATCAGCGGCGCATACTTCTCACCGGCCGACAGCAGCCACTGGATGCGTGCCTCCTCCAGCAGCGTCACCATCCGCGCGTGATTGACGTGCCCCAGGGCATCCATATCCGACCAGCGCACCGGGACGTGCGCGGTGAACGCGAACTCATGCTTGGACAGGCTCATCGATCTGCTCTCCTTCGGCGGTTCATGCCCGTGCTGCGCTCTCGGATTCTGTCCGCGGTGGACAGGTTGCGATGGAATTGTCCGCTGTGGACAGAATCCGAGAGTCGTCGGGCGGGCACACCGCCGGTTCCGTCCGGTGTCTCGGTACACCGCATCTATTGCTGCCAGCCCGTGGCGAAGTCCAGGAAGGCGTCGTTCTCCTCCGGGATGGTCACGGTGACGCGCACACCCTCGCCCACGAAGCCGCGCACCAGGATTCCCGCCTCGGCGGCGTCGGCGGTGAACCGGGCCGCATCGTCGCCGAGGGGCAGCCACACGAAGTTGGACTGCGTGTGCGGCACGTCGTACCCGGCCTCCCGCAGCGTGTCCCGGACGCGGACGCGCTCGGCGACCACGCCCTCGGTGCGCGCCAGCAGCTCGTCGCTCGCACGGAGCGAGGCGATGGCGGCGGCCTGCGCGGGCACGCTCACCGAGAAGGGCAGGTGCACCTTGGTCATCGCGGCGATCAGCTCCGGATCGCCGATCGCGTAGCCCACCCGCACCCCGGCCAGGCCGTAGGCCTTCGAGAAGGTGCGCAGCGCGATCACGTTGCGGTGCCGCGCGACCACGGCCACGCCGTCGATCCGCTCACCGCTCTGCGCGTTGCCGCGGTGGTACTCGTAGTACGCCTCGTCGAGCGCCACGATCACGTGCGGCGGGACCTTCGCCAGGAAGGCCTCGAGCTGCTCCTCCGAGACGGTGGTCCCGGTGGGGTTGTTCGGGTTGCAGACGAAGATGAGGCGGGTGCGGTCGGTGATCGCCGCGGCCATCGCATCCAGATCGTGCACCGCATCGGCGGTGAGCGGCACCTGCACCGGCACCGCGCCCACCACCCGAGTGATGATCGGATAGGCCTCGAAGCTGCGCCACGCGAAGATCACCTCGTCGCCGGGGCGGCAGGTGACCTGCACCAGGTCCTGGCACAGCGCCACCGAACCGCAGCCCACGTGCACCTGCTCCTCGGTGGCCCCGGTCAGCTTCGCGAGCTCGGCCCGCAACGCCACGGCACCGTTGTCCGGATAGCGGTTCGCCCCCGCCAGCGCTTCGGCCAGGGCGGCGGCCACGGAGGGCAGCGGACCGTCGACCACCTCGTTCGAGGAGAGCTTGATCGCCGACGGCACCGACTTGCCCGGCACGTACGCCGGCAGCGTCTCGAGATCGGCGCGGATGCCGAGCTGTCCGGACTGGGATTCGTTCGCGGAGGCCACCCCGCCAGGGTAGTCCGACGGTCCGCCGCCCCTCGGAGCACCGTCATTCCCCGAGCGAGGCGTACGACTCCTTCACGAACCGCAGGTGCGACCACGTCTCCACCCCGGACACCGAGGGCAGGGCGCGCACCGCGTCCACCGCCTCCGCGAGCCCGGCGGCGGCCGGGGACCGGACGGTGGCCAGAAGATCGAACGTGCCCACGGTGCGCGCCAGGAAGCTGACGCCCGCCACCGCGGCCACCTCGTCCGCGGCGGCGCGCGCCGCGCCGGTCACGTGGATCCCCATCCCCATCGCGTGCTCCGAGCCGCGGCTCACGATCGGCCCGATCCGCACCACCGCGCCGTCCACCAGGCGCAGCACCCGCCGCCGGGCGGCGGCCGCCGACAGGCCCGCGGCGGCACCGAGCTGGACGTAGGACGCCCGACCGTCGCGCTCCAGGCTCCGCAGGAGCGCGATATCGGCCTCGTCGAGCTGGGCATCGGCATCGCCGACCGGCCCGACCGCGTCCCGGTGCACCTCCCGGTAGGCGAGCGTCTCCGCCCGCGCGACACCGGGCAGCGAGCGCAGGCGGGCGAGCGCACCGTCGACGGCCTCCGCGGAGCCCGTGCGGATCTCCACGGCCACCGCGAACCGGCCCGTGGTCACCGAGACGTAGACGACCTCCGGGAGCGCGGCAAGGGCCCCGGCCACGGGGGCCGCCGGACCGTCCACCTCGATCCGGACGTAACAGATGGTGCCGCGTCCGAGGACCGACGGATGCACCACGCCCTGCACCGTGAAGGCGCCCGAATCGAGGAGCCGGCGCAGACGCGAGGCGACGGTGGCGCGGGTGACGCCGACGGCCGCGGCGAGTTCGCGATGACTCATCCGCCCGTCGCGTGCGAGCAGGTCGAGCAGCGCCCGGTCGATCTCGTCCATCGCCCCTCCCGAAGTTCCACGCCGCATTTTCCGCACGGCGCACTGCTCCAATAGTGCACCCATACACGCTTCGGCGCGCCCAATGGAGACCAGATCGCCCTCCACATGCGCAGATCGATCGTCGATCGATTCTCACCGGTTCCGAACTGCTTGCACGACCCTGTGATGGGGCTTACAGTTGGCCGACCCAGCGCGGGAGAGCCGCAGGTCAGGAGACGAAATGGACCATTCAATCCCCGAAGGCGATGTGCTCGCCGCCGCCGACCGCATCATCGAGGCCTTCGCCGCCACCGATACCGATCGCTACTTCGCGGGCTTCCACCCGCGAGCCACGTTCGTCTTCCACACCGAACCTCGCACCCTCGGCGACCGGGCCGAATACGAGCGACTGTGGTCCGGCTGGGTGAACACCGGCTGGCACGTGGTGTCCTGCGACAGCAGCGAGCGCGTGGTCACCACGGTCGGCGCCACCGCAGTGTTCAGCCACTCGGTGCGCACCGTGACCCAGGACGGCGACGGCACCCGCACCGAGACCCGCGAACGCGAATCGATCGTCTTCGCCGCGGCCCCCGACGGCGGGCTCATCGCCGTCCACGAGCACCTCTCGGCCGCCTGATGCTGCGCTACTACCGGCGACTCGACGCCCACCTGCATGCCGGCGCCGACGACGGCACCCCCGTGACCGGCGATCTCAGCGGGCGGCGCGTCTTCGCGATCTGGCTCGCCGCGAATCTCGTGGTGACCACGATGCTCACCGGCACGCTGTTCGTCCCGTCGGTCTCGCTGAGCAGCGCGCTGTGGCTGATCCTGGCGGGCACGGTGGTCGGTGCCCTGGTGCTCGTGACCGTGGGCAACGTGGGCACCCGCACCGGACTGCCGACGATGGCACTCACCCGGGCCTCGTTCGGTGTTCGCGGAAGCCGGATCCCGGTGGCCGCCAACATCGCCGTGCTCATGGGCTGGAGCTGGGTGCAGGCCATGCTGGCCGGCGTCACCGTGAACTACGTGGTGCAGCAGCAGACCGGCTACTCCAACCCCACGCTGTTCTCCGTGCTGTGCGAGGTGATCGTGGTCTCGCTCGCGATCTTCGGTCACGCGGGTATCGCCAAGGTGGAACCGATTCTGGCCGTGGTGATCCTGGCGATCATGGCCTACCTGTTCATCGACATGTTCGGTGACGGTTTCGACCGGCTCAACGCGCTGCTCCGCGATCCCGAAGGCCTCAGCGGGCTCGGGATCTTCGACATCGTGGTGGCCACGGCGATCTCGTGGACCGTGCTCTCCGCCGATATCAACCGGTTCGCCAAGACCGAGCGCGGCGGCGTGATCGGCTCGGGCCTGGGCTACGTCGCGTCCACGGTGGCCGCGATGGCGCTGGGCGCCACCGCGATCGCGTGGCTGCTCGCGAACGGCAAAGACGCCCCGCCCTTCGACCCGACGGTGATCGTCGCCGAGTTCGGGGTGCCACTCGCGATCGTGGTCTTCTTCTCCGTGATGGCCACCAACACCATGGCCGTGTACGGGATGGTCACCTCGCTCGTGAACGCCGAACCGGGACGGATCCGGTTCCTCCCAGCCGCACTGGGATTGGGAATCATCTCGATCGCCGGATCGGCGTGGCTGGCGCTGCTGGACAAGTTCACCGCTTTCCTCACCGCGATCGGCATCGTCTTCATCCCCGTGTTCGCGATCATCATCGTGGACTACTACGTGCTGCGGCGCGGTCGCTACGCCGCCTCACTCGCCGAGGCCGGATCGCGCGACTACTGGTACCGCGGCGGCTGGAACCCGGTGGCGGTCATCGTGTGGCTGGTGGGCGTCGGCTTCTCCTCGGCCATCACCTACCTGTGGGTGAGCCCGGTGGGTGCCACCGTGCCCACCTTCCTGGTGAGCGCCGGGCTCTACTGGGCGGTGAGCGTCGCGACCCGGACGCGGGAGCCGGTTTCGGCGTGAGCTGGGTCGATCTCACGCACACGCTGAGCCCCGGGACCGAGTACCCGGGCGACCCGCCGATCGTCGTCGAGCCCGCGCTCACGCTCGACGCCGACGGTGTGGCGGTCACGCGGCTGCACCTGTCCACGCACAGCGGCACCCATGTGGACGCCCCGTGCCACACCGTCGACGGCGGGCGCACCGTGGCCGACATCGGGATCGAAGAACTCCTGGGCCTCGCCCGGGTGGTCCGTGTCGATGTTCCTGCGGGTGGCGTGATCGGTCCCGAGGCGCTCGGCGATCTGCCGCCCCGGCTGCCCGCGATCGTGCTGATCGCGACGGGCTGGGACCGATGGTTCGGCACTCCCGGATACCGGGAACACCCAGCCCTGTCGGCCGCGGCGGCGGAAGCGTTGTGGGAGCGGGGAATGCGGGTGCTCGGTGTGGACACCTACAGTCCGGACCCGATCGACTCCGAGAGCTTTCCCGTGCACGCCCTGGTGCTCGGCCGCGATGGACTCATCGTCGAGAACCTGCGCGGTCTCACGGATCTTCCCGTGGAGTGCGAGGTGGGGATCCACCCGCTCCGGGTGGGCCCGTTCGACGGTGCGCCCGTGCGCGCCGTCGCCCGGCTCGCCTAGCGGGTTCGACGCGGCGAGGCCGGCCCCGCGATCGGGACCGGCCTCGTGATCGTGCTGCGGCTCAGGCGCCGCGTGGCATCAGTTGCCCGTCAACTTGTCCTTGACGGCGTCGACGCCCTCCTTGACCTTGTCGGCGGCCTCGGTGACCTTGTCCTTCACCGCGGCGAGACCCTGATCGGCCTGGCCCTCAGCCTTGAGGTCGTCGTCGCCGGTGGCGGCGCCGGCCGCCTCCTTCGCACGGCCCTTGAGGTCCTCTGCCTTGTTCTTCGCGTCATCTGCGATTCCCATGCCGCACTTCCTCTCGGTAGATGTCATTCATTTCCCGAGGTGGGGTCTCCACCTCAAGCCTCTGGTGTTCCGGCCACCGCGTGGTCGCGGCGCCGATCGCTCGTGTCCTCACCGTTGATGAGGACCTGTAGCCGCACATCGGGATTCGTCGCCCGGGTCACCTCGTGCTGCGCCGCTCGCGCCAAGGCGGCCAATTCCTCGTCGCTCGCGCCGGGCGCCACGGTGACCGACACCCGGATCACCGGGTGTCCCCGCTCCACCAGCGTGGCCGAGCGGGCCCGCCGGATCAGCTCGCTGCGCGCCAGATCGTCGGCCACGGCCTCGGCGACCTTCCCGAGGTCGACGCTGCCGCCGTCCTCGGTGTCGACGGTCTTCGAGGCCGGTGCGCGCAGGTGCCGCACCAGCAGCCAGGCGGTCACGAGGACCAGCAGAACGCCCGCCGCCACCACCGACGCCTGCCACCACGGCTTATCGGGCGAGGCCGCGATCACGTCCGGCGCGAGCCGGTGCGTGGCCTCGGTGGTGAACGCCACGCCCTGCCGGTAGGCGAGCAGCCACGCGCCGCCCGCGATCAGCGCCAGGCCCAGTACGCCCGCCAGGATGCGGTCGATGACCCGTGTGGACGACCTCATGAACGTGCTCCCTTCCGTCGCGCGCGAGCCGCTCGGCGGCCCAGCCAGAGTTCGTCGGAGATCGGCGTGTGACTGCGCTTGCGCGGCTTCACCGCAGCGATCACCAGCACGAGGCCGACCACGATCGCGGCGATCGCCGCGGGCCACGTCCACCACGCCCACCGCAGGTCGTCGGCGATCCGGGGGACCGCGTCGATCCACCGGCCGCCACCCACCCAGCCCAGCGAGACCAGGCTGTCGCGCAGCGCGAGGACGCCGAGCACCAGGAAGGCGAACAGCACGGGCACCGCGACGATGCTCGATCCCGCCGCGCGGCGGGGCGCATTGCGCCGGGCGTCCAGTGTGGCGTGCGGCTCCGGCTCGGTCTCGGTTGCGGTGTGCAGCGCGAGAGCGCGTCGCGGAGCCGACGATTCGCCACTGACGCGAGCCACGTGGACGTGCACGGAGGACGGTGATTCGCCCAGGCTGCGGGCCAGCTCATCGTCGACCGCCCAGCGCACCGAATCCACCAACCGCGATGCGTCCAGCGGCCATTCGGCCGCCACCTGCACCTGCACGTCCTTCCGCTCGCTGTCCGCGAAACGGATCGACGGGAGCTGCCGCAGCGGGAGGCCGCGGTGCCGCACCGTGCCGGGAACCGACAGGACGGCGTGTTCGATCAGCCGCTGGCGCACGCGGTCGTCGATCACCGTCCGGCCGCGGCAGGCGCGGTCCGCACCGTCCGCCGCCTCGCCTTGCGGCGCCGCGTCGGAGGTCACGGCGTCAGGGGTCACCGCTTCGGAGGTCATGGTCAGCTCCGGTCGCGCCGCCGCAGGGCGGTGAGATCGATCAGGCCGTCGAAGTGCGCTCCGATCGCGAGCCCGGCGCCGCCGAGCACGATGGCCAGGAGGAATCCCACGAGGCCCCCGGAGACTGCGGCGATCGCCAGCAGGAGGCCGATCACGGCTCCCCACACGGTGAAGTTCTGCGTCATGCGGTCATCTCCTTCGAACGGTCGGTGCTCTCCGGCACCCGGATATCGGCCACGATCACCTGGATCGGTACCCCGGCCGCGTCGGTCGCGGCCTGTCGAGCGCTCTCGGCGATGGCGACGAGGTCGGTATCGCCACGGAACTCGACGACGATGCTCACCTGCCCCGACTCGTCATCGACCCGGATACCGGGCACCGTCCGGCCGGGGAGGTAGGTCGCGGCCGAGCCCGCGGCCCCGGCGTGCAGCCCCGCCACACCGTCGACCGCCGTCACCGCGGCGACGATCCGGTCGATGCGTTCGGCGTGTGCGTGGCTCACTGGACTCGCGACTCCGTGGCGGGGGTCTCGTCATCGTCGGAATCCGGGAAGTGCACGTCGTGCACCGTCACGTTGACCTCGGTGACCTGCAGGCCCGTCATCGACTCGATCGCATCGATCACGTTGTTCCGGATGCCGGCGGCGAGATCGTGAATGGCCACGCCGTACTCCGCGACGATCGCCACATCGACCGCGGCCTGCTTCTCGCCGACCTCGACGGTGACGCCCTGCGTCAGGTCGGGTGCGCCGGGCAGCGTCTCGCGGATCTTGCCGACCACGCGGGCGGCCTGGCCGCCCAGGTCGTACACGCCGTCCACCTCGCGCGCCGCGATTCCGGCGATCTTCGACACCACGACATCGGCGATGTTGGTCGAGCCGCGGCCGTTGGCGGTCGCGACCTCCGAGCCGGGGGTCTTCTCGGTGGCAGTCGAGGCAGCAGGGCTGGTGGTGGTCGAGGTCATCTTCCGTCTCCTTGTGTCGACTGATGTGCCGGGATCCTTTCCGGCACTATGGAGTGAGTCGGCTCGGACACGAGATCGGCACGCGGTTGTGACCTATCTCACGAAGGAGGATGGTTGAACGACCCGGAGCTGTTGTCGTCGCTCTCCGACGAGACCCTCACCAGGCGGGCACAGCGCGGCGATGCCGCCGCCTTCGATGCGCTCGTTCAGAGGCATGCGCCGGCCCTGTTCCGCTTCGTGGCGCGCACCTTCCCGCAACGCACCGACTGCGACGACGTGGTGCAGGAGTCCTTGATCGCGGCATGGAAGGCGCTGCCGACCTTCGCCTTCCGGTCCAGCGTGCGCACCTGGCTGTTCTCCATCGCCTCGCGCAAGACCGTCGACGTGCTGCGACGCCGCCATGCGGTCGTGGTGTCCGACATGGTGCAGGACGTTGCGACCACGGACCCAGGCCCGGTCGAATTGGCCGCCGACAGCGACTTCCTCGGCGCACTGAGCCGGGAGCTGGCCCGGCTGCCCTATCCGTCCCGGGCGGCGTGGTGGCTGCGCGAGGTGGACGGCCTGTCGACCGCCGAGATCGCCGCCGTGCTGCGCACCACCGAGGGGTCGGTGCGCGGGCACCTGCAGCGCACGCGACGCCATCTCGCGGAGGCCCTGGAGGGATACCGCCCATGACCCATCTGACGACCCTTCCGGCGCGGATCGCCGGTTTCCGGCCTTGTACAAGCGGACGATTCGTGGTCACACTGGGGGAGCTATGAGTTTCACTCCAGCAAAAGACCACGTTCCCGGAGCCCCGGTGGCGAACGAATGGATTGCCGACGCGACCCGTCGGCTCGCGGGCCTGACCGCATCCGAGTCCGACGCCCCCGAGGCCGCGTCCGGCTGGGGTGCCGACGCGATCGAACGGCTTCGCTCCGCGGTGTCCCACCAGGTTTCCGGGCTTCCCCGGCGCTCGCGGCCGGTGGCGACCACGAAGCCCGGTATTGACATCACGCAACTCGCGCTCACCAAGGCGCTCACGATCGCGCTCTCCGACGAGGCGGCGGCCGAATCCGCCGCCATCGCCGATATCGAGTTCGTCCTCGACGGTGCCGCGGTGACCGGTGTGCACGTGCACCTCGTGGCCGTGGGCACCGGAGCGCGTGCGGAGACGATGTTCGTGGGTGGCGATCGGCTCCGCGACCGCGCGGCCGCCGTGCTCGCCGGCATCGTCGGCCCGGTGGAGGTGCGCGTGGACCTCACGTGGGAGGACCTCGTGACCAGCGGGCAGAACTAGGCCGGAAGCGGCGTGGCCTGCGGTTTTGTGGGTTACGGGAGCGTTGTGTAAAGTAGCTGCTCGGCGGTTGCGCGTGCCCCGTACGGAGCGCTCGCGTATCGCGTCCTACTTGGAGGCGTGCCAGAGCGGCCGAATGGGACTCACTGCTAATGAGTTGTCCGGCCAACACCGGACCGGAGGTTCAAATCCTCTCGCCTCCGCCACGGCGGTCTTCGGACCGGCGACAATTGAAAATGGGTATGCGCCCGTAGCTCAGTGGATAGAGCATCTGACTACGGATCAGAAGGTCAGGGGTTCGAATCCCTTCGGGCGCACAGTGAAATCAGGTCCGGTTCCCAGCAGGGAGCCGGACCTGATTCGTTGCACGGGATCGCCGGGCGCTACGGCACGTCGAGGAGGCGGGCGACCAGCTGCTCCGCCTGGTGCAGATTCGCGTCCGGCGCGATCAGGCCGTAGACCACGGTGACATCCGGGCCGGAGAAGCTGATGAGGCCCTCGGTGTTCATCAGGGCGAGCTCGATGGGGACGGACTCGGGACGGTGCAGCACGGCGGCGCGGGTGGTCCAATCGGCGGTGCAGAACCGGATCAGGGTCAGCGTCTGGAGCCGGATGCCGAGTGCCGGGAGCACGCTGGGGAGCTCCGCCCTCAGGTCGCGGGACCGCGGCCACCAGACCCCGTCGACCATGCGGGCGCGAGTGCGGTGCCGCGGCAGGAGTACGCGTCCCGGAACCGCGCGCCCGGGCCTGGCGTGCGGACGTTCGAGCAGCCGTCGCAGAGCCTCGGGGGACTTCCGGGGGGTAGGCACCCCGGCTACATGAATCCGGGAATGGTGCACAGTACGAACACTCCGAACACGATCCACGGCCACTTCCGGCGCCGTCGCGGAGGCTGGAGTTCGTTCTTCTTCGTCATGGCGCTCCCTGCTGGTGAGATCGGGCTCGCCCGCTGAACGGAGCCGGGAGCACCGGGCTGATCCCGGTGGGGTTTTCGACTCCTGCCTTCGAGCCTACGCGCCTTCCGTGATCTCGGCGGTGACGATCTCGTGACGGGGCGACCGGCACCGGCTACCGTCGTTGTACGGAAAAGGAGGGTAATGGGCGAGCGCGTGGAATCGACGTCGGAGGCGCGGGCACTGCTCCGTGATCTGTGGGGGCAGCACGGGCCGCTGCTGATCCACCAGAGCGGCGGCTGCTGCGACGGCTCCGCCCCGATGTGCTTCACCGTGGAGGAGTTCCGCGTCGGCGATGCGAACGTGCGGCTCGGCACCGTCGACCTGGGCGACGGTGCGCTCGTGCCCGTGTGGGTGTCCGAGGCGGAGGCGCGGGTCTGGGAGAAGAGCACCCTGACCCTGGACGCCGTACCCGGCCGGGCCGCCGGTTTCTCACTGGAGGGATCGAGCGGCCGGCGATTCGTTTCGCGGGTGGACATCGCCGCCTCCTGCCCCACGCCGGAAGGCTGATCGAACTGCCGCTCCCGTTCGGCGAACGGTCCCGATCTGCGACAGGGCGGCCCGAAAACTGCGACACCAGCGGACCGCACCACCGGCTACCGGCGGATTCGCTTCCCGAGACTGCGACGCAGCACTGATATCCGGTGCTCAGCCCGGAGCGGCGGCCCTTCGGCTTCACGGAATCGACACGGCATCGACAAGGAATCGTCACAGATAAAGGTGCAAGTGCCGCAAATCGGGTGATGAGATCCCCTAGGGGAAAACGAAATTCAGACGTGTGTTCTGAGACACGCTGGCGCCCAAGCATTTCAGTTGGTAGGTTCCTGAGTTGCAAAAGCAAACAGTATGCCGAAGGACTGCTTTCACTGAGTGAAGCAGCACAACCTCGGTGGAGTGATCCGCGTGAGGTTCGCGCTTCGAAGATGTTGTAGTGCAGGTGGTCACGGTTCGAAGCCATCCGCCCGTGTGGATGGTGATCCGGGCCGCGGGGAGTGAGAAGTATGTCAGTGAATCGTCGAAGTGCGTTCAAGGTCGCCTTCATCGCCGGTGGCGTCGTCGCCGCCCAGCCGCTGTTGTCAGCGATCCCTGATGCATCGGCGGAGCCTTCCTCCCAATGGATTCCGCGCCTCACCGCAGATTGCTCGCCCGATCAGCTCGCTACCCGGGCCCGTCTCCTCGCGGAGGCCAGGCAGACCTACCGCTGGTCCACCACCATCGAGAACGTCGTCGGCGTGCCGATGTCGGCCGACCTACCACTGGGCGAGAATCCGACGATCGATTGGTTGATCGAGTTCATCGACAACTTCCTCAATCTGGTCGAGAACCTCGTCGACAGCGTCGTGATCGCCGTTCTGCCCCAGCTCAAGTCCGAAACCCTGGCCTGCAGTCTGCAGATCCGTGCCCTCAAGAACCAGTTCGCCGGGATCGCCCGCGCGGTCGACGCACTGTCGAAGAAGTACCTCAGCGCCACACTCGACACGGTCGTCGATGCCACGGACAAGGCAGTGGTCGGCACCTGGGTCACGGCCCTCCTCGGCATCCTGTCCGCATTGCAGGCCATCCGCCGCACCGTGTTCGGGGCCGTCGAGCGTGCGCTGGTCGGTCAGAAACTGTGGATCGGGGACATCGGGGACAAGGGAAACCTCCAGCGCTACAACGCGATGTGGGGATCGATTCCGCTTCCGCCGGTGGCGGAGAGGCTGCGTGACGATGACTTCTTCGGGCACACCAGGCTGGCGGGCCCCAACCCCATGATCATCGAGAAGGTCTCCGAGCGATTGCCGCGCAGCGCGAAGATCGACGATGCCAAGTTCGCCGCGGCCACGGGAGAGTCCCTGCGCGTCGCGCTCGCCGAAGGCCGGCTGTTCCTCTGCGACTATCGCCCGCTAGGGCGCATGGCGAAGGAGGATGCGACGTACAAGCTGTTGACCGGTCCGAATTGGAACACCGCGCCGATCGCGATCTTCTGGCGGCCGCGCGGGAGTCGTCAGCTCAAGCCCGCTGCGATTCAGGTGGGGCAGGTCCCGGGGGAGAGTCCCGTCTTCTACGCCGCCACGCGGACCTCCACGTCGAGCGACTACTGGGGCTGGCGGATGGCCAAGACCATCGTTCAGACCGCCGACTTCAATCACCACGAGATGTTCAGTCACCTGGCGCGCACGCACCTGATCTCCGAGGCGTTCTGCGTTGCCGCACACCGGCAACTCCCTCCGGGGCACCCGCTTCACACCCTGCTGATCCCCCACTTCGAAGGCGACCTGTTCATCAACAACCTCGCCGCATCGATCATCATGGGGCCCGAGACCTTCGGTGACCTGATCCTCGCCTCCGACATCTCGGACACCCAATCGACAGCCGGAAAAGCCCGTCTCGACTGGAACTTCACGGACTCGATTCCGGAACGCGACCTGGCATCACGGGGCATGGACGATCCCGATATCGACTTCCCGTACCGGGACGATGCACGGTTGATCTGGTCGGCGATCGAACGCTGGGTGCACGACTACGTCTGGGTGTACTACCGCGACGACGCCGCGGTCGCGGCCGATGCGGACCTCGGACGATGGCTCGCCGAGGCGAGGGATCAAGGCAAGATCGCGGGCATTCCTCCGGTGCGGAACAGGAAGTCCCTCGTCGAGGTGATCACGATGATCATCTTCACCGCGAGCGCGCAGCACGCCGCGGTCAACTATCTCCAGCGCGATGAGATGTCGTACGCACCGCACTATTCCGGGACGCTCGCGGCCCTTCCGGTGAAGGAGAAGCGGAACTACACCGAGCGCGACTGGTTCGACATGATGCCCACGTTCCTCACCGCACTCGCACAGATGTACTTCTTCAACCTGCTGGGGACCGTGTACTACCGCAGGCTCGGTGACTACCGGACGAATGTCTTCCCGCACCCCGAGGCGTTGGTCGACCCGCGAATACGCGGTCCCCTGAAGGACTTCAAGAGCAATCTCGCCAAGGCCGAAGCGGTGATCACAACGCGCAACAGCCGCCGGAAATGGCCGTATCCGTACCTGATGCCCAGCAACATCCCGATGAGCACCAACATCTAGAGAGGCACCGCCCCATGGATCGTTCTCAGCCCGCACGGATCCGACTGATGGCGGGTCTCGTCGTCACGACGCTGGCCGTCAGTCTCCTGGCGCCCCCGGCCGCGACGCCTGCGGCGCCGCCGGTGGTCTCGGGGAAGGAGGGCCTGCCGCCGGCCGGACCGCCCGGGGAGCTGTGGCTCCCGGAAGTCGATTCCGAGCGCATCGCGGTCATCGATACGTTCACCAACAGGGTCACGCGCTACATACCGATGAAGGACGGTGCCGCGAAGCCGGCCGTCACCGCCATCACCCCGGGTGGCAAGAAGATCTTCATGGACAACTTCGGCCAGATACCGCCCACGGTCACGGTGATCAACCGGGAAACCGGAGTCGACCGGACCGTGCCGGTGCTCTCGACACCGCTCGGCGCCTTCACCTCCGCCGACGGCACGGAGATCTATCTGCCCGAACAGGGATTCACCGTGGAGGTGATGGACGCGAAAACCGAGAAGGTGGTGCGGCGCTTCCACTACCCCGATGTTCCGGTCGGTGCGATCGCCGGGCCGGACGGTCTGATGTACGTGGGATTCTCAACGGGTTTCCTGGCGGGAATCGACCCGAAGACCGGCGCCGTGGTCAAGCCCCCGATCTTCACCGGAGGTGTGTCCCCGTTCTGGTACACGTTCACCAACGACGGGTCCAAGGCGTACGTCGATACGGTCAACTCGATCGGCGTCATCGATATGAAGTCGTGGCGCCTGGTCAAGACGATCAACACCTCCGAGGACGGGAAGTACAGCCCGGCCAACCCCGGAGCGTTCACCTCGACGCTCTCGCCGGACGGTCGCAAGTTGTACGTCACGATGTTCGGCCGGCCCAACGTTCTGGTGATCGATACCCGGACCGACGCGGTGATCCGCGAGATCCCCACCGTGGGCTACACCCCGTCGATCATCTTCAGCGACGACGGAACCCGCGGCTACATCTCCGATCTCGGCCCCACCTCGCTGGGACATCCCACCCCTATCGGCGAGGCAGCCGTGTTCGCCAAGCTGGTGCTGTTCGGCACGCTCGGTGAGGGCTCCCTCGTGGTCATCGATCCGCGGAGCGATGACGTGCTGGGCAGGATCCCGACCGGCCGTGGACCGGGCATCCCCGCGTGGGTACCGCCACTGAAGCCGGCGCGATGAGGGCGGCCACCGCGCTGCTCGCCGCGACGATCCTCGTTGCCGGGGTCGGTGCCGGCGTCGGTGGCGCGGCGCCGGCAGCGGCCAATCCCTCGATTCCGGGAAGTTCGACGGGGCCCGGGGGATCGATCTGGATCCCCAATTACGGCGCCGATACCGTCCTCGAGGTGGACGCGGCCACGATGACGCAGAAGCGCGAAGTACGTGTGGGCGCCGAGGACCACCCCATGGTGGCCAAGGCCTCGTACGACGGGTCGAAGATCTTCGTCGGCAACTTCGGACCGATCGAGATGAGCGTGACGGTCATCGACGCCGCCACGGGCCGGATCATCAAGAAGCTCCCGACGCTCCTCGCCGCCTACGCGACGATCACCATGTCGCGTGATGGCAGGCGCCTGTACGTGCCGACCGCGGCCTCTGTTGTGCAGGTCTTCGATACGCAGACCCTCGAACTCGTTCGAACCGTTCCGATCTGGCTGCCGCCGGGGATCGCGCACATCGAGGTCTCGAACGATGAGAAGTACATCTACGCCTACGCGGCGATGGGTACTGCGACCCGGTACGACGCACAGACCGGTGCCGTGGCGGGCGCACCGCTTCTGCTCGGTGGCCTGGTTCCGGGCTGGGGAGCGAGCAGTGCCGACGGCGGCACCCAGTACGCGATCAACTTCTACTCGAATGTGGCGATCATCGACTCGGCGAGTTGGACCGTCCGCGCGACGGTGCCCATCGAACCCTTCGCCGCCGGACCGATCTCAGCCACCCTGAGTCCCGACGGCCGCGAACTGTGGGTGTGCAACTACAGCACCAATGACATCCGCATCCTCGACGCGCAGACCGGCAAGGAGAAGCGGAGGATGTCCACTCCCGGCGCCGCCGTGTACGTGGGCTTCTCCCGGGACGGGAACACGGGCTACATCAGCGTGGTCGAAGACGGCCCGCCGCTACCGTTCTGGGCGCCGACGGTGTGGGACTGGCAGTACAAGGCCAAGCACCAGGCCTGGTCCGCGAAGTATCTCGGGCTCAACACCCGGTTGGTGAAGATCGACACCCGCACCCTCGAGACCCGCGGCGAGTTCACCGTCAAGGGCGCGTTCGTGGCGGGCGCGTACCCGGACTGAGCCGTCCGGTATCAGCGGCGCGCCGACACCGGGCGCCGAACGGGGCCGCGGCGGATCACCGCGGCGATCCGGTGGTCGATTCCGGCCCAGGATGCCGGCGGGAGCACGGCGAGCGCAGCCGCGATACCCGCGAGACCGATGGCCACACCCGCTGCCGTATCGGAGAACCAGTGCACGCCGAGGTACAACCGGCTCGCCGCGACGGCACCGACGAAGACCGCCGGCACCACCAGGGCCAGCAGCGCGCGCCGCGTCGACCAACCGACGGTGAGCGCGATCGTGGTGGCCACCAGCAGCGCCGTCGTCCCCGTCACGTGGCCCGACGGGAAGCCGAAGTCGTGCTCGTCGACGAGGTGATCGATCACCGGCGGCCGCTGACGCGCGAACGCCGCCTTGAGGACGTAGGCGATCGCCGCGGCAGCCGCCGTCGACCCCAGCACGAAGACCGCCGCCGCCGGTGAGCGCCGCCAGGCGAGGAGTCCGGCGATCAGCGCGGCGAGCACGAGAGTGACCGTGGGGGAGAAGAAGTCCGTGATCGCCCGCATCAGCGTGGTGGTCGCCTCGCTGCGGTGCAGCACCATCTCGTGCAGCACCTGGCCGTCCGCCTCGGAGATCGGTCGACGGTTCAGCAGCAGTCCCCACACCACGGTGGCCGCGACCAACGCCACGGCGACGACCAGCGACGTCACGTCGCAGCGGAGGGACTTCCAGGAGAACGGCATCCCGCCAGATTGCCTGCGACGCGTCGCACCCCGCAACCCATGAGCGGGTAAAGCTCAGCCCGGATCGGGGCGGTACGCCGTCCACTGGCCGTCGGTTCGCGGAGGCGGCGGCGTCCAGCCGTCGAACCAGCCGCCGGCGCTCACCTTCTCCTCGCGCACCGGCCACAGGTCCAGTTCGACGAGGAATCCGGGCAGCGCCGCAGCGACCAGCGGCAGCAGCCGCCGTCCCTCTGCCTCGTATTCCCGCGCGAGGTCGTCCGATCTCCAGCCCGTGTCGAAGTGGAATCCCGTGTCGAAGAGGTCCTGCCATGCATCGAGCTCGGCGCTCACTGGGGCTGGGATACCGAGCGCCTCGCCGTCGACACCGCCGTAGAGCGACCACAGCGGCGGTCCGCTGTAGTCACTCATCATGCGAACCCGGCGATCGGGTGCGACATCGAAGCTCATGAACTGCACCGTAGGCCCGGACGGCAGCGATGGCGAGGGAACTTCGGTGCGGAACTGCGGTGCGGGTGCACGGTCTCACCACAGTTCCGCACCGAAGATGACGGCCCGACCCAGACGACGGCGCCGCCCCCGACGAATCGGGGACGGCGCCGCGGACACCCTCACCCGGTGCCGGTCACTCGTCGGCTCAGAAGAAGCCCTGCGCGGTGGGCGCGTAGGAGACCAGCAGGTTCTTGGTCTGCTGGTAGTGATCGAGCATCATCTTGTGGTTCTCCCGGCCGATACCCGAATCCTTGTAGCCACCGAAGGCGGCGTGCGCCGGGTACTGGTGATAGGTGTTGGTCCACACGCGGCCCGCCTGGATGTCGCGACCAGCGCGGTAGGCGATGTCGCCGTTGCGCGACCACACGCCGGCACCGAGGCCGTAGCGGGTGTCGTTGGCGATCTCCATCGCGTTGTCGTAGCCGTCGAAAGAGGTCACGGCCAGCACCGGACCGAAGATCTCCTCCTGGAAGATCCGCATGTCGTTCGTGCCCGAGAAGATGGTGGGCTGGATGTAGTACCCGCCGGACAGGTCGCCGCCGAGATCGGCCGCCTCACCACCGGTGACCAGCGTGGCGCCCTCGTTCTTGCCGATGTCGATGTACGACAGGATCTTCTCGTGCTGCTCCTTCGACGCCTGCGCGCCGATCATCGTCTCGGTGTCGAGCGGATCGCCCTGGCGGATCGACTTGGTGCGGATCGAACCCAGCTCCAGGAACTCGTCGAAGATCGGTGCCTCCAGCAGCGCGCGCGACGGGCAGGTGCACACCTCGCCCTGGTTCAGCGCGAACATGGTGAAGCCCTCCAGGGCCTTGTCCTGGTAATCGTCGTTCGCCGCCAGCACGTCCTTGAAGAAGACGTTCGGGCTCTTGCCACCCAGCTCCAGGGTGGCCGGGATCAGGTTCTCCGCGGCGTAGCTCGCGATCAGCTTGCCCGTGGTGGTCTCGCCGGTGAAGGCGATCTTGCGGATCCGCTTCGACGAGGCCAGGGGCTTGCCCGCCTCCAGGCCGAAACCGTTGACGATGTTCACCACGCCCGGGGGCAGCAGGTCGCCGATCAGCGAGAACAGGTACAGCACCGAGACCGGGGTCTGCTCCGCCGGCTTGAGCACGATCGCGTTGCCTGCGGCCAGCGCGGGCGCCAGCTTCCACACGGCCATCAGGATCGGGAAGTTCCACGGAATGATCTGTCCCACAACACCCAGCGGCTCATGGAAGTGGTAGGCCACGGTGTTCTCGTCGATCTCCGAGATGCTGCCCTCCTGGGCCCGCAGCACCGAGGCGAAGTAGCGGAAGTGATCGATCGCCAGCGGGATATCGGCGTTGAGGGTCTCGCGGACCGGCTTACCGTTCTCCCACGATTCGGCGACGGCGATCGCCTCGAGGTTCTGCTCCATCCGGTCGGCGATCTGCAGCAGGATGTTGGCGCGGGCGGTGGCGGAGGTCTTCCCCCATGCCGGGGCGGCGGCGTGCGCCGCGTCGAGCGCCAGCTCGATGTCCTCCGCGGTCGAGCGGGCCACCTCGCAGAAGACCTGCCCCGTCACCGGCGACGGATTCTCGAAGTACTGCCCCTTCACGGGCGCGACCCACTGGCCGCCGATCAGGTTGTCGTACCGCGACTGGTAGCTCATGAGGGAGCCGGGAGCCCCGGGACGTGCGTAAACGGTCATGACGTGCCTCCAGGTGAGTTGGGTGACTCAAGTCACAACCCACGCTAGGCCTCCGAGCGTTGCAACGACGTTGCAGCCGCGCAATCGCTCAGGCGAGATCCTCAGGCGAGATCGAAGTCGAGGCCCGCGAGCCGGCCGTCGGCCTCGGCCCGGGCGATCCCCGTCGACCCGCGGTGCAGCGCCTCCCAGGCGGCCCGGTCGTCACGGCCCTCCGGCAGGTCGAGCCAGCGGCGCAGCAGACCCAGATCGCGGGTGGCCAGCACCGCCGCCCGCAGCGACTCGGACAGCTCCGTGCGCAGCCGCGCGACGCCCGGCGCCACCGACTGCGGCAGCAGCGGCCCCGGATACGCCGACAGTGCGTCCAGCACCCGGCCCTCGCGCACCGCGACGGCCACCCCGTCGGCGTCCGATTCGATCGGCTTGAGCAGCCGGTACGGCCGCGAGCCCAGGAACTCCGCGCCGATCGACTTCCGCAGCCGCGAGATCTCCGCGCGCACCGTGACCACGTCCAGATCGCGCTCGTCGAGCAGCAGGGCCAGGTGATCGGCGGTCAGGCCCTCGCGGTGCCGCAGCAGCAGAGCCAGGATGTCGGCGTGCCGGCCGGTGAGCGGCACGTTCCGGCCGTCGAGCTGCAGGGACGGGTGCCCGCCCAGGAGTCGCAACCGGGCCGACGGCGCGGGTGCCGCGGCGGTCAACCGCATCACCGCGAGCTGCCCCTCCACGGCCATCGCCGCCGCCCGCACCAGCGACAACGCCTGCGGTGTGGCCACCTGCGGACCGCCTGTCACGTCCAGCACGCCGATCGGCGCGCGCGTGAACGGATCGTGGATCGGCACCGCCGTGCAGTTCCAGCCGTGCGCCAGCCGCGCGAAATGCTCCGAGCCCGAGATCTGCACCTCGGTGTCCAGCGCGAGCGCCGTGCCCGGCGCGTTGGTGCCCGCCGCGGTCTCGCTCCACACCGCGCCCGGGGCGAAGTTCATCGCCGCCGCCCGGCGCATGGAGGCACCGTCGCCCTCGACCCACAGCAGCGTGCCCTCATGATTGGCCACCGCCACCATCGTGCCGGGGGAGTCGTCGACCAGGAGCCGCCGGATCACCGGCATCACCGTGCTGAGGGGGTTGCGGGCGCGCAGTCCGTCCAGGGTCTCCCGGCCCGACGGTGCCTCGCCGTCCGGGTTCACGCCCACGGCCTTGCTGCGCTGCCAGCTCTCGGCGATCAGCCGGCGCAGTGCCGACCCGCGCAGCACCGACTCGTCGACCGCACCGTCGACGAACATCCTGTGCAGCCGCGCGGTGGAATTCCGCGCGGCGGTCCGAGTAGCAGCAACCATCCTGTCACCGAAGATAGCCCCGAATCGGGCGCCGCGGAGCCGGTTTGCGGGGCGCAAAGGCCCGCGGGGTCACCAGCCGGGATCGCCCACCAGTTGCAGGCTCACGTAGCTCGGCCGATCGGGGCGTAGCAGCACGTCCTGCCGGCCCAGCCGGGTGCGCGCGAGGTCGGGCAGGGTGGCCAGGTACCGCGGCACGCTGCCGGCGTAGACGTCCACCCGCAGCCGGTGGCCCTCCTCGATCAGCGCATCGGTGGCCACCACGTCCACGTCCAGCTCGATCGTCTCGCCCGGCACCACCTTCTGCTTCGCCGACCAGGTGAGCGGATGGAAGGGCGCGAGCAACTCGCCATCGGCGTCGTACTCGCTGCGCGCCTCGTCGATCGCCCGGTTCGAGGCCATGAGCGCCCCGCCGGTGAGCACCGTGGAGGTGCCGTCCGGCGCCACATCGTTCACCGTGACGGTCCAGATCGCCTCCTCGCCCTCGCAGCGCGTCACGAGATGCACGTTGATCGCGCCGCTCAGCTGCACCGGCGCGGCCGCCGGCGGAGAGGTGAAGGAGATCGCGCCGCGCTCCTGCAGGCTCGCATCGTCGGTGAAGGGCAGCGCCTTCGTCAGGCCCGCGAGCACGTGCGTCAGATCCGGGGAGGCCAAGCCGCGCAGGTCGATCCGCGTGGACGCCAGATCGCGCCGCCGCGCCGGGTAGGTGGCCAGGCCACCGTCGTAGCGCGCGTGCTCCGCCGTGCCCGACGGTACCGGCGTCGCGTACAGCCGCTGGGTGCGGGCGCCCGCGCGGGGGAAGGACTCGCCCGCGGTCCAGCCGCCACCCTGCTGCTCCAGGGTGACCGGGCCGTAGCGGTCGACACCGTTGTCGATGCCCTTGAGCCACCGGTCGTACCAGGCCCGTTCCAGCACATCGATGCGCGGCGGCGCCTGGGTACCGCCGAAACCGGAGCCCATATCGAAGTGATAGCCGTCGGTGATCACCATCTGCTTCTGTCCCGCAGGCAGATTCAGGCGCGAGTAGATCCGCGGGGTGCTGCGCCCGAACAGGTCGTGCCAGCCGCCGAACAGGAACGTGGGAGCCGTGATCGCATCGACCTTCGCGTGCCGCTCGGTGAAGTACGGGTTGTCGTTCACTCGCGGATCGCGGCCGGTGACCACACCGCGCACCACCGACCCGAGCTCGGTGGCGGGCGAACCGATGCGGCTCATCAGCCAGCGGATCACGTTGCCGTTCACGGTGTCCCGCAGCAGCGTGCGCGGGTTGTACAGCCACTTCAGCGCGTTCACCGCGCCCAGCCACAGTGGAATGAACACCGACGGCAGGCCGCCCGTGATGTAGATGTCGCGGACGATGTCCTCGCTGCCCTCGATCGCGAAGATCGCGCCGAGCCCCTCGGGGTTGTGGCCCGCGGCCTGCAAGGAGTTGATCGCGGAGTACGACCAGCCGCCCATGCCCAGCTTGCCGTTGCACCAGGGCTGTTCGCGCGCCCAGTCCATCACCTCGACCGAATCCTGCTGCTCGCGCGGCCCCAGGATCTGCCACACCCCGTGCGAGGTGCCGGTGCCGCGCACGTCCACGATCACCTGGGCGTAGCCGCTGCGCACCAGCCGGCGATTGATGCCGAAGCCCTCCAGCAGGCCGCCCGACAGGTCCACCGTGCCCGCGGTGAGCGGCTTGGCGGCCCTGGTCAGCGCCGGGCCCAGGAAGGCGGCGTGGGTGCTCTCGTCGATCGCATCGACCACGGTGCGGTTGTACGGGTTCAGATTGAGGATCGCGGGGTAGGGCGTCGGTACCGGGCGGCCGTCGCGCTCCGCGGGCCGCACCACGGTGGCGCGCAGCCGCACACCGTCGGACATCGTGATGTCGACGTTGCGGTCGATGTGCACGCGGGGATAGGTGAGCCGGCCGTCCACGGCCTCGCGCCAGGCGCGGGCGTCGGCGCCGCCGGTGGGATCGCCGAGCGGGAGCACGTGGTCGACGCGGGCGTGATGCTCCCGGTTGGGGACGGGGAGCGCGCGTCCCCGGTCCCACAGCGGGAACCGCACCGGGCCCCGCGCGGGCGCCTGCCGGGCGTTCGCCCTGCCGGATCGGCTGCTCGTCATTGCAACCCCTTCCTTCAAGCCTCAACCTAGAGCACAGGTGACGCACCTCACAAAACCGAACCCGGTTTGTGGCCGATTCGTTGCCTTTCGTCGCCGCTCGCCGGGGCGTCTGCGGGCGCCACGGGCGGCCTATAAGCTCGATCACGGCGCCGCCCGGCGCCTGTCGAATCGTCTCGTTCCGGAGGTCCCCACCGTGTCCACGTCGCTGACCACCTCGCTTCTCGACCCCGCCCGGCAGCCCGCCGTGGTGGCCGACTTCGCCTCCGTGGTCGACGCTGAGGTCAAGGACAAGAGCGGCCTCTCCGGCACCGCGATCAAGGCGGCCTACGGCGCCGTGAAGAAGGTCTCGCCGTCGGTGATCGAGTCCGCGCTCACCAAGCTGCTGCCCGAGTTCGCGTCCGCACTCGACCCGTTCTGGGCCGACTTCCAGGCCCAGGGCCCCGGCGACTTCGGCCAGTACCTCGCCTCCCGCGGCGACGAGGTGGGCGACGCCCTGCTCGCCGTCACCGATCGGCGCGCCGAATCCACCAGCCAGCCGGCCCTGCGCAAGGCCTACGGCAGCCTGCGCGGCAAGGCCAAGGAGAACGTGGTCGCCGCCCTGCCCCGCGTGGGCGCGGTCGTGCAGAAGAACGCGGCCTGATCATGGCGAACGTACAGCTCAACGGCTCCGACACGCTGACCACCGCGGTCTCGCACGCCTACAGCGCCACCGTGCCCGCGGGCGCCACCCTGCACGTGGCGGGCGTCGCCGCGCGGGATGTCGGCGGCACCACCGTGGCCCCCGGCGATGTGCAGGGCCAGATCAAGGGCGCGGTCGAGAACCTCGCGACCATCCTCGGCGAGCGCGGCGCCGGCCTGGCCGACGTGGCCCGGCTCACCGTCTTCGTCTCCGAGCACCTGCAGGTTGATCTGCAGGTGGCCGAGGACGCCCTCAGCGGCCTCTTCGAGACTGTGCCGCCGGTATCGATCATCGGTGTGAGCCGGTTGCGCTACGACGACCAGGTGGTCGAGCTGGAGGCCGTGGCCGCCCTGTAGCGGGCGCGGTGTGTCCCGGGGCACATCGTGCTAGGGGTTACCGTGTATCCCGTGACCAACGCTACTTCCGCAGACCCCGGTGCCACCGTGATCACCGGGGGCAGCTGGCCTCGGATGCTCACCTTCCGCTCGGACGACGGGAACCTCCTCGAGTCCGTGCGCGTCCAGGTGACGGGCGACCGGATCAAGGCGTACGGCCGGATCATCGCCGCGCCGTCCGCCGACGGTCCCGCGTTCAACGCCTCGTACGACCTGGTGACCGACGACGAGGGCGTCACCAAGCGGCTGTCCGTGCATGCGCTGACCGCGTCCGGTGAGGCCCAGGTGACCATCGCCCGCGACGGCGAGAGCCATTGGCTCGTGCAGGGCGCGCAGGGCGCCGAGCGCGGTTTCTTCTCCGGCGCGCTCAGCGTGGACGTGCTCAAGTCGGCCTTCTTCAACGCGCTCACCATTCGCCGCTACGACCTGCAGAGCCACATCGAGGAGGTCGACGTGCCCGTGGTGTACGTCGAGCTGCCCAGCCTGCAGGTGAAGGAGACCGTGATCAACTACGCGGCCGCCGCCGACGGCATCACCGTGATCTCGCCGGTCTCCAGCTCCAAGCTGGCGGTCGACGAGGACGGCTTCGTGCTCGACTACCCCGGTCTCGCCCGCCGCGTCGACTAACTTCCGGGTAGCGCCGTGACCACGCCTCCCGCGTGGCCGGCCTCCCGCAGCGCCCGCTGCCATCCCGCCCCGTCGAGCACGGGGACGAACGGGGTGCGGCGGGCGTTCTCGTAGGCCTTGCGCGCCGCGTAGCCGCGCTCGGTGATATCGCGGACGGTGCCGCTGTCGGCCAGCTCGGTGCGCGCGGAGATCAGCTCGGCGATGGTGTCGTCGAGCGCGTCCAGCAGGGCGTCCCGGTTCGCCTCGCACATCGCGTTCACCAGCGACGGCGCCGTGCCCGCCACCCGCGTCACATCGCGGAAGCTGCTGGCCGCCAACGTGAGTGCCAACTGCTTCGCCGCCGGATCGAGCTCCGCGGTGATCGCCACCGCTTCGGCCACCACGTGCACCGAATGCGAGATCCGGGCGACCGCGGCATCGTGCTCGGTGGATCCCGCGGGCACCACCACGGCGCCGCAGTCCAGACCCACCGAGGCCGCCAGCCGCCAGGCCCGTGCCGGGGTGGCGTCGTCGGCCGTGACCACCCAGGTGGCACCGTCGAACAATGCGGCGTCGGTGGCCTCCCAACCCGAGAAGGCGGTGCCCGCCATCGGGTGCCCGCCCGCGTAGCGCTCGGTGAGTCCCGCATCGGCCACCCGGCGCGCCACATCGCCCTTCACGCTCACCGCATCGGTGAGCCAGGCGTTCGGGGCGTGCTCGGCGATCGCGGCGAGCACCGGATCGAGCGCGGGCACGGGGACGGCGATCACCACGATGTGGCCCGCGTCGGCACGCCGCAGCGTGGCCGCGAGATCGGAGGAGGCGTCGAAACCGGCGGCCGAGGCGTCGTCGGCGGCGGCCGCCGAGCGGTTCCAGCCGTACGCCGGACGGCCCGCGCGGTGCAGGGCCCGCAGGATCGAGCCGCCGATCAGGCCGAGGCCGAGGACGCACACGGGGACATCGGAATGGGGAGCACGCTGCACGGACACGGGGTCCAGGGTTCCACAGGCCGTGAAGAAGGCGTTCGAGACATTCTGTTCAGGCGTAAATCCGGTTACGGTTCTCCCATGGCCGCACAGACCTCGCCGGAGCACTACAAGAACATCGACGGTTACGCCGTGGCGGTGGTGCGCGACGAGACGAGCTGGACCGTCTCGCTGCTCGCCCCCGCCGCGCTGGCGAACGTGGGCACCGCCGAGGAGGAACTCAGGTCGTTGCGGGCGGCGGGCGCGGCGTTCGGACTGCTCAACGTCGACGACGAGTACTTCGTGATCGTGCGCCCCGGACCGTCGGGCACCCGGCTGCTGCTCTCCGACGCCACCGCCGCCGTCTTCGACGATCTGGCGGAGCAGACGCTGGAGCGGCTCGACGTGGACGTGCCCGATCTCGACCCCGACGAGGTCGACGAGACCGATCCCTGGCCCGAGGGCGATCTGAGCATCCTCGGCGATCTCGGTTTCGGCGAGCAGGAGCTCAGCGTGCTGCTGGCCGATCCGGATCTGTACGCCGACGAGCAGGTGCAGGTGATCGCCGAGCGCCTGCAGTTCGAGGGCGAGCTGGCGAAGATCCTCGACGCCCTGAGCTGACGTGCCGCATCTCGACGTCGAGCGGTCCGCGATGGGCCTCGCCCTGGAGGCGGCCGGACTCTCCGGTCCCGACGATGTGCCGGTGGGTGCCGTGGTCCTCGATCCCGACGGTGTCGTGCTTGCGCAGGCCGGGAACCGTCGGGAACAGCTGGGCGACCCCACCGCGCACGCCGAGGTGCTCGCGATCCGCGAGGCGGCCACCCGGTTCGGCGACGGCTGGCGGCTCGGGGGCTGCACGCTGGCGGTGACCTTGGAGCCCTGCGCCATGTGCGCCGGTGCCCTGGTCTCGGCGCGGATCGAGCACCTGGTGTTCGGTGCCTACGAGCCCAAGACCGGCGCCGTCGGCTCGGTGTGGGACGTGGTGCGCGACCCGCGCGTGACGCACCGGGTCACCGTGCGGGGCGGGATCCGCGCTGACGAATGCGGCGCCCTGCTCACCGAGTTCTTCGCCCCGCACCGTTCCTGAACTGCGGATTTAGTGCCAGGGGCGACTTCCGGTAAAGTACTCCGACGGTGGCGTGTCCGAGCGGCCGAAGGTGCAACACTCGAAATGTTGTGTGCGGTAACCCCGTACCGGGGGTTCAAATCCCCCCGCCACCGCCGAGAGAAACCCTCTCCGATGTGAATCGGGGAGGGTTTCTTCGTCTCCGCGGTTTCCGAAACCGGCGATGAATTCGTTCAGGCGGCGGCTACGGCGGTTCGACCCGATCGAGTGCCGGTTTCGCGCCGGGGTGTGCGCCGCAGCCACCACTCGCAGACGCCGAGCGCGATCAGCCAGCTGAGCCACGCGGTGAGCGCCACGCCCAGCCCGTCCACCACGTGCGGTTCGAGTCCCAGGCCGTCGAGCGTCAGGAAGATGATCGGCGCCAGCACGCGATTGATGATCACCGAGTACATCAGCGCGGCGCTGCGCAGCATCCAGCGCCGGTGATGGGTCACGTCCCGCGCCAGGATCGAGCGCACGCCGAGCACGGTGAACAACAGCATGAGCGCGCCGAGGGTCACGTTGGAGACCGCATTCGCCGGACCGAACGGGGTCATCGCGCCCACGGTGATCGACGCCAACCC
The DNA here is from genome assembly GCF_039525985.1 of Tsukamurella strandjordii. Taxonomy (NCBI): domain Bacteria; kingdom Bacillati; phylum Actinomycetota; class Actinomycetes; order Mycobacteriales; family Tsukamurellaceae; genus Tsukamurella; species Tsukamurella strandjordii. Next base: position 436,665 of record NZ_BAAAII010000008.1, read on the forward strand.
CACGGGAATGGCGCAGGCCACGTAGATCCGGCCGGCGATCCGGTGATAGCGCGCGAACCAGCGTCGGCCGAGCTGCACCAGCCCGGCGAGCATGGCGATCGCGCCGAGCATGATGTGGCCGACCAGCAGCGGGTAGTACCAGGACGGCTGACCGTCGAGCGGCACGCGGCTGCCGCCGGTGAGGTACACGGGCAGGGCGTAGGCGAGGAATGCGGCGACGATGAGCGATCCGACCAGCAGTTTCTTCATGTCTCGGACGGTAGGTTCGGCGGACCGGCGTGCGGATCACCCGGAGGAGTGGCGCGCTCTCACCCGTGGGAGTGAGATGGAGGCATGAATCACGACGAGGCCTGGGGCGCCGACGAACTCGATCTGGACCGGTACCTGCGCCGGGTCGGTCTCGCCGCCCCGGTCGCGACCGATCCCGAGGGGCTCGCGCGCCTCGTCGCAGCGCACGCGACCACCTTGCCCTGGGAGAACATCGACGCCGTCCGCGGCATCCCCGGCGAGCTCACGATCGACGCGCTGCAGCGCCGGATGATCGACGGCCGCCGCGGCTACGGCTGCACCGGCCACGTCCCGCTGCTCGCGGCCGTCCTGCAGCGGCACGGGTTCACCTTCTCCGCGGTCGCGGGGCGGGTGCTGTTGCAGGGCGATCGGTCGCCCTCGACGCATGCGCTCCTGGTGGTGCAGGTCGACGGTGCGCGGTGGCTGGTGGAGGTCGGATTCGGGGCGGTGCCGCTCGCGCCGCTGCGGCTGGTGGACGGCCTGGAGCAGGACGCCGGCGGCTGGACCTACCGCGTGCGGCGGTCGACGCGGGGCTTCGCCGAGGAATGGCAGCTCGACTTCCTTGATCCGAGCAGCGGTGAATGGCGCCCGCAGTACCGGTTCCCGCTCGCCGATCGCACCTGGACCGACCTGCGGATGACCAACTACTACGTGGCGACCTCGCCCTTCTCGCCCTTCCGCGGCCGCCTGATGGCGGTGATGAACCACCCCGACCGCAGGCTCGTGCTCACGGGCGACAGCATCATCACCACCCGCCCGGACGGTTTCCGGGAGTCGGTGCCGTACCCGGCGGCGGACCGTCGGGCGATTCTGGCCGAGCGTTTCGCCATCGACCTGCCCGACGATGTGGCGGCCGAGCTCGACCGGGTGGTGGCCGACCGGATCAGTGCGAGCTGAAGAAGCCGATGGCCTGCGGGCCCTTGGTGCTGTCGCACCGGGCCAGCATCCCGGGGGAGGTCGGGAAGGAGCAGTTCCAGCCGTCGACGGTGGCGGGCTTGCCGGTGGCGATCTGGGGGCTGAACTTGTCGGCGATGGTCATCGCCTCGACGCAGTCGACCTTGGCGGCGCCGAGGGCGTGCACGTAGAGCGGACCGTCGGGACCGCGGGTCTGGCCGCACATGTCGCCGCGGGTCACGGCGGCGGCGCTCGACGATGCGGCGGGTGCGGCCGTGGTGGTGGGGCTGCTGTCGGTGGAGGACGAGCCGCAGCCGGCGAGCAGCATCCCGCCGAATGTTGCGATTGCGACTGCTGTGACTGGTGTTGCAGACCTGCGCAAAGTGCTCATGCGGCCCACCATACCGGCGAATCCGTGATTGAACTCACAAAAGACCCGGTCAGCGACTTTATTGCAGGGTGAAACCATCGGTACACTGACACCAGAACCGCAGCCGCGGCCGCGGCAGTCCCACGCGCCGTCCGACGAACCGGAGTACCTCTCATGGCACTGCTTCTCTACCGGTTGGGCAAGTTCGCCTACCTGAACCGCTTCAAGGTCATCGCCGTCTGGCTGCTCCTGCTGGTCGGGATGTTCGGGGCGGCGATCTCGTTGAGCAAGCCCACCGTCGATAACTTCAACCTTCCCGGCCTGCCGTCGGAGAAGGCCACGAACATCGTCAACGAGCAGTTCGGCGGCGAGGGCGGCGATGATCCGTTCACCACCGCCTCGGCCACCTTCGTCTTCCACGCGAAGGAGGGCAAGCTCACCGATCCGAAGAACGCCGCCGGTATCGACAAGACGATCGAGCAGATCAGGGCCCTGTCCAAGAAGGACGCCAACGACGTCGAGGTGCCGCTGGTCAAGGACGGCAACCTGCTGCACAACCCCACCGGCAAGCTCGACGACGGCGTCCTGACCCCCGCCCAGCGCCAGACGCTCGAGGCGATGACGGCGCAGCAGAAGGACATCGCCTCCACCAAGTCGCCGGAGCAGCAGAAGGCCGACGCCGCGGTCACCTCCACGGTGAGCCCCGACGGAAAGACCGCCAAGCTCAAGGTCGATTTCGTCGACAAGGTCACCGACCTGCCCAAGGACACCGCGCAGAAGATCAAGGACGCCCGCATCGCGGGAGAGGACGCCTCGCAGGGCTCGCTGCAGGTGGAGGCCGACGGTTCCGCCGCCAAGGGCATGGAAGACATGGGCATCACCAGCGAGCTGATCGGCATGCTGGTGGCCGCGATCGTCCTGATCATCACCTTCGCCTCGCTGGTGGCCTGGGGCCTGCCGCTGATCAACGCGATCATCGCGGTCCCCGTGGCCCTGGCCGGCGTCATGATCGCCACCCGCTTCATCGAGCTCGGCACCTTTCCCACGGTGCTCACCTCGATGATCGGCCTGGCCGTCACCATCGACTACGCCCTGTTCATCGTCTCCCGCTTCCGGCACGAACTGCGGCGGATGAACGCGACCACCAAGGAACAGCGGGCCGAGGCCGCCGGCGTCGCGGTGGGCACCGCCGGCTCGGCGGTGATCTTCGCCGGACTGACGGTGATCATCGCGCTGGCCGCGCTGGCCTTCATCGGCATGGACTTCCTCGGTCAGATGGGTGTGGCCGCCGCCTGGGGCGTGTTCATCGCCGTGATCGTGGCGCTCACCCTGCTCCCGGCGCTGCTGGGCCTGTTCGGCAGCAAGGTCTTCGCCGGCCGGGTCAAGGGGCTGCACCCGCAGGACACCGACGAGGGCGAGGGCCGCACTGCCAACGGCCTGCGCTGGGCGCATGTGGTGAAGAAGGTTCCCGTGGTCACGCTGCTCGCCGGCGTCGCGGTGCTGGGCATCCTCGCGATCCCGATGAAGGACATGCAGACCGCGCTCCCGGGTTCGGGGATGAGCGAGAAGACCACCTCCGAGCGCAAGGCCTACGACCTCACCTCCGACGCCTGGGGCAAGGGCTCCAACGGTCAGCTGATGGTGGCGGTCGACGGCTCGCAGGCCCAGCCGGATCAGCGGCTGCGCGCGTACGCGCAGATCGTGGACAAGCTGAACAACGATCCGGATATGAAGCCGAAGGTCGCGAACGCGCAGATCGCGCAGCTCGCGCCCGATAACAGGGCCGCCACGATCATCGTGACCCCCAAGGGCGGGCCGACGGATCAGCTGACCAAGGACCTGGTCAAGGACCTGCGGAACCTGCCCAACGGCGATGCCGGTCTGAAGCAGACCTTCAAGATGGACCTCGGCGTCGCGGGTAACACCGCGATCGAGATGGACATCTCGGACAAGCTGTCGAAGGAAGCGCTGCCGATCTACCTCGCCATCGTGGTGGGCCTGGCCTTCCTGCTGCTGCTCGTGGCCTTCCGCTCGATCCTGGTGCCGCTCACCGCGGTTCTCGGCTTCCTGCTGTCGGTGGTGGCCACGTTCGGCGTGACCTCGGCGATCTTCACCGACGGTGCGCTCGGCCTGATCGACAACACGCAGCCGCTGGTCTCGTTCCTGCCGATCTTCCTGATCGGCATCGTCTTCGGCCTTGCGATGGATTACCAGGTGTTCCTGGTGTCCCGCATGCGTGAGGAGTACGTGCACACGGGCGATGCGACCGCCTCGGTGATCACCGGCGTGCAGTACGGCGCCCGCGTGGTGACCGCGGCCGCGATCATCATGATCTCGGTGTTCGCCTCGTTCATCCTCAACGATGCGGTGTTCATCAAGGAGATCGGCTTCGGCCTGGCCGCGGCCGTCCTGTTCGACGCCTTCGTGGTGCGCATGGTGATCATCCCGTCGGTGATGATGCTGCTCGGCGATGCGGCCTGGTGGCTGCCGAAGTGGCTGGACCGGATCCTGCCGAACGTCGACATCGAGGGCGAGTCCCTGTCCGCGGTGCTGGCGAAGAGCTCCACCGAGACGGCGCCGCTCCCGGACGCCCTGGGCGAGCACGTCACCACCGAAGTGCCCGTGGCCGCCCGTGCGGACGCTCCCGCCACCGAGCGGGTGAAGGTGACCGGCGGTGTGAACGGCTACGTCAACGGCGCGACGCCGACCGCTCCGGTGGGCCTGCCCCTCCAGCAGGTGCCCACGCAGAAGGTGCCGGTGCAGCCGACGCCCGCCGCGGCACCCACCGCGCCGATCCCGGCCGCGGCCGAGACTCCGAAGGACGACGAGACCGCAGCGGCCGCAGTCGCTTCGGTGCCCGACACCGGCGAGTACCCGGTGGCGCGTCCCGCCCAGCCGACCGACGCGGAGACCACGACCGGCCCGATCCGGCAGGCGGAGCGCACCCGCTCCGACCGGACCCGCGACGAGCTCGCGCAGCTGCGCGAGCAGAACAAGGCGATCGCCGCCGAGCTCAGCGCGCTGCGCTCGGACTACCGTTCGATGACCAGCCGCACCCGGCTGCAGAACGAGCACATCAGCGATCCCACGCGGTTCGACATCGACGCGCGCCTCGAGGGCCCCGACGGTCCGCTGGGCCGCGCCGGCCGGCTGCTCACCCCGCACGGCGAGATCCTGACGCCGGCGTTCATCCCGGTGGGCACCAAGGCGACCGTGAAGACGGTGATGCCGGACGCGGTGGCCGATCTGGGGGCGCAGGCGGTGCTCGCGAACGCGTACCACCTGTACCTGCAGCCCGGTCCGGAGATCGTGGAACAGGCCGGCGGCCTCGGCAAGTTCATGAACTGGGACGGCCCCACCTTCACCGATTCCGGTGGCTTCCAGGTGATGTCGCTGGGCTCGGGCTTCAAGAAGGTCATCGACATGAACGGCGACCAGGAGCTCCAGGGCGACGACGCCATCGCCGAGGGCAAGGACAGGCTCTCCCGCGTCGACGACGACGGGGTCACCTTCCTCAGCCACCTCGACGGCACGGAGCACCGGTTCACGCCGGAGCGGTCGATGCAGATCCAGCACCAGCTGGGCGCCGACATCATCTTCGCCTTCGACGAGCTGACCACCCTGCACAACACCCGGGCGTACCAGGTGGAGTCGCTGGAGCGGACCCGGCTGTGGGCGCGACGCTCACTGTCCGAGCACAACTGGCTCACCGCGCAGCGCCACGACGCGATCTCGCTGTGGGGCGTGGTGCAGGGCGCGCAGTACGAGGACCTGCGGCGCAAGGCCGCTCGCGATCTGCGGGCGCTGAGCGAGGAGGACCGTGAGGGCGGCGGCCTGGGCTTCGGCGGTTACGGCATCGGCGGTGCGCTGGAGAAGGCGAACCTGTCGACCATCGTGCGCTGGGTGAACCAGGAGCTGGAGGAGGACAAGCCGAAGCACCTGCTGGGCATCTCCGAGCCGGACGACATCTTCGCCGCGGTGGAGCAGGGCATCGACACCTTCGACTGCGTCTCGCCCTCGCGGGTGGCGCGCAACGGTGCGATCTACTCCGTGGACGGTCGCTACAACGTGACCAACTCGCGGTTCAAGACCGACTTCCAGCCGCTGGACCCGGAGACGCAGAACTACACCTCGCAGTTCTCCCGCGCCTACATCCACCACCTGTTCAAGGCCAAGGAGGGGCTGGCGGCCACGCTGGCCACCATCCACAACGAGCAGTTCATCGTCTCGCTCGTGGCCAAGATCCGGCAGTCGATGATCGACGGCACCTACTGGGAGTTCAAGGAGGAGTTCCTGGGTCGCTACTACAAGGGCACCCAGCAGCACCTCGCCAAGTCCGACTAGTCAGCCGAGGAACCGGTCGCGTACTCACGAAACGAGTGGGTACGCGACCGGAGTCGTCACTAGCGAGTGATGCAGGAGGCGGGACCACGATGGGGATATTCGACGCGACGTGCGGCCTGACTGGAATCGGATTGCGTGACAGCGACGCAGTCCTCGTTCCCCTACGCCGCCGCCATGACGCGACGTACCTACCGTTCGCCCTTCCGATGTACGGCAAACATGACCGAGCGGGAGCGATCTCGTTCAAGCCCGATCGCAACACGGATCTTCTCTTTTCGTACTTCAGGGACCTCGCCGACGGGCGGATCACAGTGGACAGGCACTACGCGGCTCTCGGGGTAACCACCGAATCTCTCGATGGCATCATGGAACTGCTGGAACGCAATACGTCGGTGTGGCTTCGGTTCAGGGAAAGCGACCCGAAAGCCCCTCCGGTCATCGCGGTTGACGGCGACCCACTCGTCTTCGTGCTCGTGGCTCGGACGGTGTGGCAGGCGATCGTCGATGCCGCGGAATCGGCAACGGGAAGCCTTGACGGTGAGTTCGAGTCCGTCTTCGGACCGGACCCCATCGCGGCGGGAATTTACGGCTGCTCGTTGAACGAGCTGGCCGATCGGGTTCGCGAGATCGCGGCCGTACACCGCTTCATGGCGGCGCACGGGATGGCGTGGCGTCCGCACTCGGAGGGTTTCGCGGCCCAGGGGTTTGGCTGGCAACAGTGGTCCGATGACTTGGAGCATCTCTTGCAGTCCGCTCGACAACGGTTCGAGGGCGATCCGATCATCGAAGCCGGACTCGATGCTCACGCCGCAGACATCGAACGGGTCCGCGAGGAATACGAATACGAGCCGGACTAGCTGCGGAACACGATGACCGATAGACGCCTCAAGAGTAGGATCGTGCCATGGCTCATGTGGTCGCCCTCCCGGTCTGCGACGGCATGACGCTGTTCGAGTACGGCATCGCCGTGGAGGCGCTGGGCTTCTCGTGGGGCGACCTGACACTCGACTACGACGTGCGGGCCTGTGGCCCGGCGGGTGGGGTGCACACCGTGGGTGGCGCGATCCTGCACCCGGGCTACGGGCTCGCCGACATCGCGACCGCCGACACCGTGATCGTGACCGCCGTGACCGATCCGCGCCGCAACTCCAATCCCGAGTGGACCGAACACCTGCGCGCCGCTGCTGCGAACGGTGCCCGCATGGTCTCCATCTGCAGCGGAGCCTTCGCTCTCGCCGAGGCGGGCCTGCTCGACGGGCGGCGCGCCACCACGCACTGGCGGTACGCCAGCCTGCTGCAGCACCGATTCCCGCGCATCCACGTCACACCCTCCGACCTCTACGTGCGCGATGGTGACGTGACCACGGGTGCGGGCTCCGCCGCCGGACTCGACCTGTGCCTGAAGCTGATCCGCGACGACCACGGCTCGGAGGTGGCCAACGAGGTCGCGCGCCGCATGGTGGTCGCGCCGCACCGCGACGGTGACCAATCGCAGTTCGTGACGATCGATGCGCTCCGCCCCGATGTCGATGCGCGGTTCGCGGACTACCTCGAATCGCTCGCGCGGTCGGTCGACTCCGTCGCGGGCGTCGACGATATGGCCGCGCGGGCCGGGGTCTCCCGGCGGACCCTGCACCGGCAGTTCCGCAGCCACACCGGGTCCGCCCCGCTGGAGTGGCTCACCCGGCAGCGGGTGTACCGGGCGATGAGCCTGCTCGAGACCACCGACGAGCCGGTCACCGCCGTTGCCACCCGATCCGGGTTCGACGCCGAGGAAACGCTGCGCTATCACTTCAAGCGGCAGACCGGCCTGAATCCCACCGCCTACCGGGATCGGTTCCGCACCGATCGCGATCAGGCCATATCTTGACGATAGATGGCATCTAGGCCACTGTGCGAGCGCCCGCCGCCGCCGTAGCGTCGGGTGCATGACGAAGGAAGCGAACGAAAAGCTCAGTGGTGGAGGGCTCCTCGCGTGGATCGGCGATGCGTTGGCCGGTATCTCGGCGGGCAACGCGGTGCGCCACGGCGGCGCCGTGCGCGCCGGGCACCGGGCGCTGTCTCAGAGCGGAAGCGTCCAGGGCTCGCGGGGGAGTGACTGCGGATCGAAGCCATCGAGCATCTCGGCCGGGGTCGACCCGGCCAGTCCCAGGCTGGATGCCAGCTCCGGCAGCACCGTCGACGGTCCGCCGCGTTCGGCCAGCGTGACGGCACCGTCGCGCTTGGCGAGCCGGACCCCGGTGGGGCCCAGGACCATCGGGACGTGCGCGTACCGCGGCGCGACGCCGCCCAGGAGCTCGGTGAGGTAGGCCTGCCGGGGCGCGGACGAGAGCAGATCATCGCCGCGGACCACCTGATCGATGCCCTGCGCCGCATCGTCGACCACCACGGCGAGGTTGTAGGCGTAGGTGCCGTCGCCGCGGCGCAGCACGAAATCGTCGACCATGCCGGTGTATTCGCCGTGCAGCTCGTCGTGCACCGTGAACGAGCGCACCGTCGAGCGCAGGCGCAGTGCCGCCGGACGCTCGGACCGGCGCACCGCGCGTTCGGCCTCGGTGAGGTCGCGGCAGGTGCCGGGGTACGCACCGTCCGGCGTGTGCGGGGCAGAAGGTGCGGAGAGGATCTCGCGCCGGGTGCAGTAACACTCGTACACGTCCAACCGCTCCAGGGCGGCGGCGTACAACGCGGTCCGATCGGACTGCCGGACCACCGCGCCGTCCCAATCCAGCCCCAGCGCAGCGAGATCGGCCAATTGGCGCGCCTCGGCGCCGTCGGCCGTGCGGCCGGTGTCGAGATCCTCGACCCGCAGGAGGAATTCACGCCCGGTCGACCGCGCGAACAGCCACGCGAGCAGCGCCGTCCGCAGGTTGCCCACGTGCAGATCGCCCGAGGGGCTCGGTGCGTATCGTCCGGCTGTCACCGCCCCAGCTTACGAGCGCACCGCGCCGAGGGTGCGGGCCCAACCGACCACGTGCTCCACCAGCTCGGGCGGCTGCACGACGGTGGCCGGCGCCCCCAGTACAGCGATGGCCATGGCCGCCCAGTCCAGCGTGTCGGCCTGCATCCGCACCACCGTCTCCGCGCCGTCCTGCGTCAGCTGCGCGTACCGGCCGATCGCGGTCTGCACGGCCGCGCGGGGCGCCTGCACCCGGAACTCGATGGAGTAGCCCGGCGTGCGCTGCCCGACCGAGGCGAGCACGTACGCCGCGGCGTCCTCGGCGGGGAGCTCCCGGGGCCGGAACCGCATGCCGGTGCGCGTGGGCCGGGTGATCCGGTCCAGCCGGAAACTGCGCCAGTCGTGCCGGTGCAGGTCGTAGGCCACCAGGTACCAGCGGCGCCCCAGTGATACCAGCCGCAGCGGTTCGGCCAGGCGCTCGGTCGCGGCACCGTCGGCGGCGGTGTAGCCGAACTCGATCCGCTCCTCCGCGCGGCAGGCCTCGGCGAGATCCGTCAGGATCCGCGGGTCCACCGTGGGCCCGCCCGACCAGCCCGCCGGCTGCGTGACGGCACCGAAGGCCTCCACCCGCTTGCGCAGCCGCGGCGGCATCACCGCCGCCACCTTGCCCAACGCGCGCACCGAGGTCTCGGCGATGCCCGTCAGCCCGCCCTGGGCCGCCGTCTGGAGGCCGACGGCGATGGCCACGGCCTCCTCATCGTCGAGGACCAGCGGGGGCAGCGCGGCGCCCGCCGCCAGCTGGTACCCGCCGTCCACGCCGCGTGAGGCGTTCACCGGATAGCCCAGCTCGCGCAACCGCTCGATATCGCGCCGCAGCGTGCGCACGGAGACGTCGAGCCGGTCGGCCAGTTCCGTGCCCGGCCAGTACCGGTGCGTCTGCAGCAGGGACAGCAGTCGCAGGGTTCGGGAGCTCGTGTTCGCCATGTCTTCGAGGATTCTCTCAATTGAGGACAGAAACTGTCACCAAGGAATTCTAGGCTCGTTTCATGACCGAGACACAGCAGCACACAGCCACCGGAGAACGCGCCGACATCCTCAGCTTCCTGGCCGAGCGCCGGCACTTCCTCCGCTTCACCGCCCAGGGCCTGTCCGATGAGCAGGCCAACACCCGCAGCACCGTCAGCGCGCTCACCGTGGGCGGGCTCATCAAGCACGTGACCGAGGTGGAGAAGGGGTGGCAGCGGTTCGCACTGGGCAACGGCCACGCCATGGACGACATCGACTTCGAGAACATCACCCCCGAGCAGGAGGCGGCCTTCGCCGACACCTTCCGCCTCACCGACGGCCAGACCATCGAGTCCGCCCTCGCCGAGTACGAGAAGGCGGCCGCCGCGACCGACGAGCTGGTGCGCACCCTCGACCTGGACACCGCGTACGAACTCCCCGAGGCGCCGTGGCAGCCGGCCGGCGTCTTCTGGACGGTGCGCCGGGTGTTCCTGCACATCGCGGGCGAGACCGCGCACCACTCCGGTCATGCCGACATCATCCGCGAGAGCATCGACGGCCAGAAGAGCATGGGATAACGGGCTTCCATCCCGGATCGGTCCCACTGTCGGTCCCGCGGCCTACGATCGGACGCGTGGACCTGCCCGTGAACCCGCCGCTCGATCCGATGCTCGCCAAGGCCGCGAAAGCGGTGCCCGGCGAGGGGTACTCCCACGAGCCCAAGTGGGACGGATTCCGGGCCCTGATCTTCCGCGACGGCCACGAGGTGTTCATCGGCTCGCGCAGCGGCAAGGACCTCGGGCGCTATTTCCCCGAGGTCGTCGCCGCCGCGCGGGCCGAACTCCCCGAGCGCTGCGTGCTCGACGGGGAGATCGCCGTCGCCGTGCACCGCGAGGGCCGCAAGCGTCTCGACTGGGAGTCGCTCTCGGCCCGTATCCATCCGGCGGAATCCCGCATCACGAAGCTGTCGGAAGAGACCCCGGCCATCTTCATCGGTTTCGATGCCATCGCCATGGCCGATGTGGACCTCACGGGTAGACCCTTCAGCGCCCGCCGCGAGGTGCTCGTCTCCTCCTACGCCGGCACCGGAACCTGCAAGATCAGCCGCGTCACCACCGATGCCGGCGCCGCCGCCGACTGGTTCGAGAAGTTCGAGGGCGCCGGGCTCGACGGCGTGATCTCCAAGCGGATCGACGGGCACTACCTGCCGGGCAAACGCGAGATGATCAAGGTCAAACACGCCCGCACGGCCGAGGCCGTGGTGATCGGCTACCGCCCGCACAAGTCGCAGCCGAACGCCGTCGGCTCCGTGCTGCTCGGCCTGTACAAGGACGATCAGCTGCTGCCGATCGGCGGCATCGGGGCGTTCACGGCCGCCAAGCGTGAGGAGTACCTGCAGCTGCTGGAGCCCATGCGCACCGCCGACTCCGTGCAGGGCGAGCCCAACCGCTGGGCCACCCCGGAGAAGACGGGTGAGTGGGTGCCCGTGCGGCCCGAGCTGGTGGTGGAGTTCGACTACGACCAGATGGAGGGCATGCGCCTGCGGCACACCGCGAAGTTCAAGCGCTGGCGTCCCGATCGCACGCCCGAGAGCTGCGGGTACGAGCAGCTCGACGTGCCGGTCAACTACGACCTCGACGATGTGCTGCAGGAGGGCGAGTAGATGGCCAAGACCCCCGCCGCCGAGGTGATCGTCCCGGGGCCGGACGGTGAGCGCGCCGTCCGGGTCTCCAGCCCGGACCGCATCATCTACCCGGCCACCGATCTCACCCCCGCGGTCTCCAAACTGCAGGTGGCCCAGTACTTCGCCGCGGTCGGCGAGCCGCTGCTGTCCGCCATCGGCGATCGGCCCACCGCTCTCGAAAGATGGCCCGGCGGAGTGCATCCCGGCGGCCGGCTCGCGCAGGGCCCGATGGACAAGGAGGCCGACGGCTTCTATCAGAAGCGGATGATGAAGGGCGCCCCGTCGTACGCGCAGACCGTGACGATCACCTTCCCCTCCGGGCGCACCGCAGACGAGCTGTGCCCGCACGAGGTCGCGATCCCGGTCTGGTGCGCCCAGATGGGCACCATCACCTTCCACCCCTGGCCGGTGCGCAGAGGCGACGTCGATCGCCCCGACGAGCTGCGCATCGACCTGGACCCGCAGCCCGGTACTGACTTCGGCGATGTGGTCCGGGTGGCCGGTGTTGCGCGGGAGCTGTTCGCCGACCTGGGCATGCGGGCCTTCTGCAAGACCTCGGGCAACCGCGGGGTGCACGTCTTCGTGCGGATCGAGCCCCGCTGGGAGTTCACCGATGTCCGGCACGCCGCCATCGCCTTCGGTCGTGAGCTGGAGAAGCGCGACGCGGGTGTCACCACGGCCTGGTGGAAGGAGGAGCGCGGCGAGCGCATCTTCGTCGACTACAACCAGAACTGCCGGGACCGCACGATCGCCTCGGCCTGGTCGCTGCGCGCCGTCCAGGGCGCCACCGTCTCCACGCCCCTCACCTGGGACGAGCTCGCCGGGCTCAAGGACCCGCACGTCTTCACCCTGTTCTCGGTGCCGGAGCGGCTGGCCGACGGGAACCCGTGGGCCGAGATGGACGATGTGGCACACGATCTCACGCCGCTGCTCGACAAGTGGGATGAGCACCCCGTCGAGCTGAACTTCCCGCCCGACTATCCCAAGATGCCGGGCGAGCCGCCGCGGGTGCAGCCCAGCAAGAAGGTGGCCGAGCACTGGGACGCCGAGGGCAATCGCATCGATTCCTGAACGGTTCACTTGGATCTGGTAAGCACAGTGCATGCCTGATCGCCGCCTGATCGTCACCCCGCTCGCAGCCGCCCTGATGGGCGCCACCCTGGTCGTCGTCAGCGCCGGATGCTCGTCCGGCAAGGGCGACGACGATGCCGCCAAGCTCGACCTGAGCACCGCCGTGAACACCCCGCTCACCATCAGTGCCGAGCAGTTGGCGAAGCTGGGGGCGGGCGGCGCCGTGGTGGGGGTCGCCCCCTCGCAGAACGGCACCGTCGAGGCCGCGAAGGGCGGTGCCCTGGTGTTCAAGCCGAACGCCGGATTCAAGGGATCGGTCGAACTCAAGGCCACCGTCTCGCCGGCGGTGCAGCTGTTCTCCTCGAACATTCCGCCGCTGGCCACCGTGGGCGGAGTCAGCGTGGACGCCAGCGGCTACGGCTCCTCCTGGGTGCCCGTGCCGGGCGCGCAGAACGAGTTCTTCGGCCTCACCGACCGCGGCCCCAACGTGGACGGCCCGGACAAGGATCAGAAGATCGCGGTGACGCCCGAGTTCAATCCGCAGATCGGCCGGTTCAAGCTGGAGGAGGGCGTCGCGAAGCTGCAGAGCGTGATCACCCTCAAGGGCCCTGACGGCCGTCCGCTCAACGGCCGCACCGATACCGCGGCGCCCACCGGCGAGAAGATCCTCGACCTCGACGGTCGCGAGATTCCGCCCAGCGATCACGGCATCGACTCCGAGGGGCTCGTCGCCATGCCCGACGGTTCCTTCTGGGTGTCCGACGAGTACGGCCCGTTCCTCATCCGCTTCGACTCCAACGGCCAGGAGCTCGAGCGCCTCGCGCCCGGCCGCGGGCTGCCCGAGGTGCTCAAGAACCGCACCCCGAACCAGGGCATGGAGGGCCTGACCCTCACGCCCGACGGTTCGCGGCTGGTCGGGATCATGCAATCGGCCCTCAACGTTCCGGGGCTCAGCGGCAACGCCAAAGACGTGCCGGCCACTCGGATCGTGACGATCGACCTCAAGACCAAGGCCACTCAGCAGTTCGTGTACCTGCTGGACAATCCGAAGGACACGAAGAAGGCGGTCTCGGAGATCACCGCGATCTCCAACACCGAGTTCCTGGTGGACGAGCGCGATAACAAGCTGGCGCCCAAGGCCAACAAGACGATCTACAAGATCAACCTCGACGGCGCCACCCCGCTGGGCGATCAGAATCCCGAGACGATCGTGGGCGTGAGCAGCACCGCCGATGCCGAGAGCGCACTCAAGGGCGCCGGCATCACCCCGGTCAAGAAGTCGGTCGCGCTGGAGCTGACCCGGATGCTGGACAAGCTCAACCCCGAGGGCAAGTTCTTCGGCCACGACAAGGTGGAGGGCCTCACCTCCACGGACGGCGGCAAGACGCTGTACATCGCCAACGACAGCGATTTCGGCCTCGCCGGGATCGCCGGTCCGAAGACGCCCTTCCAGCTCAAGCAGAAGATCCTGGCGAACGGTCTGCAGGACAGCCTGGAGGTGCTCCGGGTGGACACCACGCGTGTCGATGAGCCCACCGTGACCAGGACGATCACCGTCAACGTCTCCTGATTCATCATTTCACTCTTGACTTATATAAGTGAAGACTGAAATACTCGTCGGGTGCACGCATTCGACGTCCTCGGCGACCCGGTCCGCCGTCACCTGCTCGAACTCCTCGCCGACGGCGAGCGGTCGGCGGGTGAGCTGAGCGACGAGGTGCGGGCGCGCTTCGGAATCAGTCAGCCCGCCGTCTCCCAGCATCTGCGCCAGTTGCGGGAGTCGGGTTTCGTCACGGTGCGGCCCGAGGGGGCGCGCCGCCTGTACGCGGTGCAGTCCGAATCGCTGCGCGAGGTGGACGACTGGCTGGTCCCTTTTCGACGCTTCTGGGAGCCGAAATTCG
>NZ_BAAAII010000008.1:451150-568881 GCF_039525985.1 Tsukamurella strandjordii
ACGCGCAAGCAGGAGGAATCATGACCTACGACATCGACGAACTCGCCTCGGCGGCGCCGGACGCCGTCTCCCGCACGGCCGAGGTCCGCGACACCGGCGAGGGCGACGTCTTCGTCTCCGCCTCGCTGAGCCAGACCTACCCCACCGACCCCGCCGACCTGTGGGACGCCGTCACCAACGCCGAGCGCCTGCCCCGCTGGTTCGCGCCCGTGCACGGCGATCTGGAGCTGGGCGGCCGGTTCCAGGTGGAGGGCAACGCCGGTGGAACCGTCCTCGAATGCGAGGCCCCGCACCGCTACCTGGTGAGCTGGGAGATCATGGGCGGCGCCTCGAAGGTCGAGGTCACGGTGACCCCCGACGGTGACGGTGCCCGGCTCACGCTGACCCACTTCGGCGACAACGCACGAGACTTCTACGAGCAGTTCGGCCCCGGCGCCACAGGCGTCGGCTGGGACCTGGGCCTGCTGGGCCTGGCCGCTTACCTCACCACGGGCCAGGACCGCCCCGAGGACGCCGAGGCCTTCTTCGCCACTGCGACGGCGAAGTCCTTCGTGGCCGCCTCCGCCCAGAAATGGGCTGAGGCCACGGCCGCCGCGGGAGTCCCGCAGGAGCAGGCCCGCGCGCAGGGCGAGCGCACCGCCGCGTTCTTCTCGGGAAGCTAGCGAGGGCCTAGGCCGCGGCGGCCACCTCGACCGGAGCCTCGGCCGAGGAGCCGGACTTCTCGGAGCCGGTGTCGCTCTTCGCCGAGCCGGACGAGGCCGAGTCCTTCGCCGACCCCGTCGAGGTGCTCCGCTCGGTAGCCGCCGTGCCGGTGCCCGTGGTCTCGGCGGTCCCGGTGCTCGGGGACTCGGAGGCCTTGGCTCCGGTGTCCTTCGTACCGCTCGATGCGGTGCCCGATGCGGTGCCCGACGCGGTGCCGGTGGAGCTCGTGGTCGCCGTCGGGGCGGTCACCGCCGAGGTGGACGCCGATCCCGAGGAGACCTCGGCCGAGACCCGCTGCGGTGCAGTCACTGTCGGCTCGCCGGCCGCGGTCACCGGTGCGACGGTGGCGGGCTCGGTGGGCTTGGTGGCCAGGTAGCGCGATGCATCGCCGGTCCCGGTGGCGGCGGCGCGGACGCCCTCGACCACGCCGCCGGCGAGGCCGGCGGTCACCGCGAACGGGTTCACCAGGGGCAGCAGGCCGAAGGGCGTCTGCCGGCCGTAATCGCCACGGGAGTAACCGGTCTCGATGAGGACGCGTGCCACCGGCGAGACGAGATCGACGAGCGGTCGCACGAGTCCGGTGGTGCCGGTGGCGGCGGCCAGGTCCAGCAGCGGCAGCATGATCGGCAGGATCGTGGCGGGCAGCGTCACGTAGCGGGTGTCGCCGCTCACCTGGCAATAGGTTGCCGCGGTGCAGTTCTCGGTGGCCGCGGTCACGGCCTTGCGCACCTGATCGGGGGTGTAGCCGATCGGTGTGGCGTTGGCCGGATCGTCGCCCTTGGGGGTGAGGTACTTGCCGTGCACGTACCAGAAACCGGCGAGCGCGTTGGCAGTGGCGAGCAGGTTCACGGGGTAGCGCGGGAAGTCGGTCACGCCGTCGTACTGGAAGGCCACGTCGGTGGTGTTCACCGTCGTGGAGGTGTTGGTGGGCGTGCCCGGCTTGAAGGTCACGTCGAGGATCGGGATGTGGCCGAGGAAGGACGGGCGCGAGAACAGGCCGCCGTTGGGGCGACTGGCGTTGCCGATCAGCACGAACGAGACGTTCTCGGGTACGCCTCCCGGCTGCGCCGCGAGCTGCTGCTTGACCTCGCTGACCACGGTGCCGCCCTGGGAGTAGCCGAAGATCACGATCGGCGAGGTCTTGTCGGCGGCGCCGTACGCATTCTTGAGGCTGGTGACGCCGCTGGCCACCGAATCGTCCCACTTGGCTCCGCTGAGGCCGCCCCAGCCCTTGAGCGGGATCGGCCAGAACTCCGCGATGTACGGGACCGGGGTGGCGGAGCATCCCTGTGCGCAGGCACCGGTCGGCGCCACGTAGTAGCCGACGGCGTTCTCCTGGTAGTTCGGCACCGGTGCCGGATTCTTGGTGCCCGTGCCGGGGACCACGAGCACGGTGGTGGCGGCCCAGACCACGGCACCCGCGAGGGCGGAGCCGACGGTGAGCGCGATGGCGCTCAGCAGCGCGATCAGCCCGGTGGCCAGGCGGCGGGGGCGGTACGTCGATACGAACTCCGGCATGGATCGCTCAGCTTTCGGCAGGAAGGGACGGACTTCGCCGATCAGCCTGGCACAGTGTTCGTCATTGCATCGGCCGATGATGACCGGATCTCACAATATTCATCGATCGCTTGCTCAGCCTTCATCATCGAGGTGCCCGCGGCCCGCCACGAACCGCGCGAACTCGGCGGCGGGCGTCCGTCCGTCCCCCGATGCGGTCACCACCACGACCGATCGGACGGCCGCCGCATCGGTCAGCCGCACGTGCCCGTGCGGGAAGGGGGGATCGCCGGGGGCCGGGCCGGGCACCAGCGCCAGTCCGAGGCCCTCCTGCGCCATCGCGCGGGCCATCGCCATGTCTTCGGTCTCCAGCACGATGCGCGGCTCGAAGCCCGCGCCCAGGAACAGTGCGTCGGTCGCGGCGCGCGTGCCCAGGCCGGCCTGCGCCAGGATGAAGCCCTCGTCGGCGAGCTCAGCGAGCGTCACCTCGTCCCGCCGGGCGAGCGGGGAGTCGGGCGGCGGCACCACCACGAGGGCCTGGTCGAACAGCGGTGTCACCGTGAGACCTTCGCGCTGCGGGGGTGGCGAGACGAGGGCGGCGTCGATGCGCCGCGCGGCGACGGCGTCGAGCAGATCGTCGGTGACACCCTGCTCGAAGACGAACCGCACGTCCGGGTGCGGGCGCCGATAGGCCGCCACGATCCGCGGGACGAAGGAGGCGCCGAGCGTCCGGATGAAGCCGAGCCGGATCAGCGGGACGGGGGAGGCCTTCAGGTCCGCGCGCTGCAGGCCCAGCGCCAGATCGTCGAGGGCCCGCTCCGCGTAGAGCGCGAGCTCGACGGCGGCCGGGGTGGCGACGATGCCGCGACCCTCGGGCACGAACAGTCGCAGGCGCAGCCGGCGCTCGAGCCGGTGGATCGAGCGACTCACGGTGGTGGGGGTGAGCTGGAGGTCGGCCGCCGCACCGGCGAAGCTGCCGGTCCGCATGACGGCATGGAACTCGGTGAGCCCGGGAGCGAGGGCGTGCTGCCGCGCGGACGTCGATTGCTGCATATTTGCATCGTAGCGCTGCAAAAGATGCTGTTTTCATACCGAACGCAGAGCAATAGCCTGGGAGTAGTTAGCCAAGCGATGAAAGGGGCGTCATGACCCAGGCAGCAGCCGCCGCGACCGTGGGTTCCTCGGTGACCGGCCCGCAGATCCCCGGTCCGCGCCGGTCCGCATCGATCGGTTTCCTCGGCGGGATCTCGGGAGGCCTCCTCGGTGGTGGTACCGGTGTGGTCACCGTCCCCGCCCTGGACCGGCACTCGACCCTCCCGCGACACGTCATCCACGGCACCTCGACCCTCGCCAACGTCTCCGCCGCGCTAGTCGGCTCCATCGTCTACGCCCTGCGGGGCGGTCACGTCGACTTCGTGCCCGGTATCGGTCTGATGATCGGCGGAGTGGTGGGCGCCTACGTGGGCGCCCGCTGGGTCTCGAAGGTCCCGGAGGTGGTGCTCCGGTCACTGTTCGTCCTGGTGCTCGCGCTGTCGGCGACCAAGTTCCTGTTGCAGGGCTTCGGCATCCAGGTCGGCTCGTCGTCCGGCCTGTTCCACGGCACCGCCGTGATCGTCTCCGTGGCAACGGTGACCGGCCTCCTGGTGGGTGCGTACTCGGCGGCGATGGGCCTCGGCGGCGGCCTGCTCGTGGTGCCGGTGATGGCCGTGCTGTTCGGCGCCAACCTGCACACCGCGGCCGGAACCTCGCTGCTGGTGATGCTGCCCAATGCCATCGTCGGGGCGGTCACCCACATCCGGCACGGCAGCGCCGACCTGCGCGTCGGCAAGCCTCTCGCGCTCGCTGCACTGCCCGGCGCACTGGTGGGCGTGAGCCTCGCGCTCGCCCTTCCGGAGAGAGGACTCGCCGTGGTTCTGGGTACCTTCATGGCCTTCCTCGCGGTGCGCGAGGTGCTCCGCTGGCGGCGGTCGGCGCGGGCAGCACGCCTCGCCGAACAAGCCTGACCTGGTACTACACCCCCACTCGGTCCGCTCGGGCCGGAGGTCTGTCCGGACCGTGACGGGAAAGGAGCGCGCTGTGTTCCCCGCGAATGATTCGTCGACGAAAACGACTGGTAGTAGAATTCCCGTCATGGCAAGCGGGGAGATGGCGGCGGGGGCGGAGGCCCACCTGCTCGCTCAGCGCCTCAACGCGCTGTACGAACGCGAGGCGAAGGCGGGGCGCCCCCGCACCAACAACGCGATCGCCCAGGAGCTCCGGGACCGCAATCCCGGATTGCGGGTGTCGGGCGGGTACCTCTCGGCGCTGCGCAACGGAGGCCGCGCCAACCCGTCGATCGAGCTGCTGCGGGCCCTGGCGTCGTACTTCGAGGTTCCGATCGATCACCTGACCGCGCCGAGCACCGACGACGAAGCCGCACTCGCAGCCGAACTGGTGATGCGGGAGGCAGGAATCCGTGCACTCGCGCTGCGGGCCGAGGGCCTGGGTGAGGCGAGTCTGGCCAGCATCGTGGCCATCATCGACAATGCGAGGAAGCTGGAAGGCCTGCCGGCGGCGGGCGGCGCAGCACACAACCCGGCCGACGAGTAGTCGGCCGGGCTGCGGGCGGGATCGACTCAGGCGGCTGCGGGCAGCTGCTCCAGAGTGTCGAAGTGGCGCAGGATCTCCGGTGCCGCGGCACGGATCGACGCACCGTGGTCCGCGTCCTCGAGCACGGACAGGCGGGCGCCGGGCATGGTGCCGGCCAGCAGCCAGGAATCGGCCAACCGCTCGGTGTCGTGCTCGCCGGCGAGGAACAGCGCGGGCGTGAAGATCCGTGCGTAGTCGTCGATCTCGCGGCCCTCGTCCAGCTCCTGGGAGTCGAAGAAGGCTGCGAGAGCGCCGGGCTCGTTGGTGCGCAGACGATCGCGCGCCGCAGCGCTCAGCGGGCGCTCGCGCTGCGTGTCCCAGTGGTCCATGAAGGTGTCCATCGAGCCACTGTCCAACGCGGCGCGGGCGCCCGGGAAGAACACCCGGTCGGCCATCGAGGGCTGCGGGCGGTGCGAACCACCCACGCACACCATGGATTCCAGTCGTCCGGGTGCGAGGAACGGAATCCGCAGCGAGGTGCGTGCGCCGAGCGAGAAGCCGACCGTGTGGAACCGGTCGAAGCCGAGCAGATCGGCGATGCCGAGCAGATCGCGGGCCATCGTCTCGATCAGGTAGTCCTTCGGATCGCGCGACTTGTCGCTGGCGCCGTGGCCCAGCATGTCGACCTCGATCAGCGGGCGCTCGCCGTGCAGGGCGTCCGTCACTCCGATGGAACGCCAAACGCCTGCGGACTGGAAGGTCCCGTGCAGCAGGAAGACCGGGGTCATATCGGCCGCGTGGTCGGCGGCCGGGGTGTAGCGGTAGGAGATCCGGACGCCGGTGGGCCGCCGGAAGGTTGCAGTTCGGGTTTCGACGACGGATTTCTCGTTCATGGCGAGTACCTCGGGGTCGTACGGGCATCCCCGTTGCGGGGAGGAGGACGACGTCCGGCGGCGTCGGCGGAGCGTCTGCACACCAAGGTATCTACTGGCAGTAGAAATCGGTAGTGACCCGAATCACTTTTTAGGTTTGTTTACGATCCGTTAACGCCCGATATTCCCGGGCCACCGAGCTCACCCACGAAATCTGCTGGTCAAGAGGTAGATCAGGCCTGCGGGTGATGCCGCCGAACCCGCACTCGCCCTCGATCCCCGTGTCCGATTTATGCATCTGTAACACCGCCCCACGGATCTCCCGAGCGAACTCGGCGCTCGACTGTGGGTGTGATCGCTCCTCGACGCCGGGCAGCAGCGGCGCCAGGTGCAGCAGCCCGTCGTGGATGTCCACCATCATTCGATACACGCGGATCTCCGCGTGCGCGGCCGCGAACCACGGCGAGGGAATCGCTCCCCGGGTGGTGTTCAGATCCGTCCACAGCGGAGTCAGGGCGCGGCAGGTGCGGCGCGCTCGGGCACTCCGCGTGGCGTCGAGCCATCGGTGCCGCGCCTCGGGATAGGCGAAGCCCACCGCCAGCAGGAGCGCCGCGAGGATCGCCGTGGGCGCCGTGAGGTATTCGAGTGCCACGGGCGGGGTTCCGTGCGCACTCGACATGGCCTTCGCCGCCTGGTTGGCGGCGAAGACGAGATCGAGGACCACGCCGGCGGAGATGATCGCCAGGGCGGTGCGCAGCGTGGGGGTGAGGCCGTCGCCCAGTCGATCGGTGTGGAACCGGCAGGCCCCGAGCAGGATGATCAGGCCGATCGCGAGCGACCCCGCGTAGGTGAACACCAGTGCCGCCCCGGTCGGTTGCTCCGCGAGCTTCGCGCTGACGGAACCCACGAGATCCGTTCGCGGCGTGAGCCACCACAGCACGATCATCGTGACGGTGCAGGCGATCGCGGCACCGCCCACGGTGAACCCGAAGGCGCGGGACACCGAGCCGTGCCGCCACGTCCGGGCCACCAGGATCATCGACGCGCACCACAGCGGCGAGATGGAGTAGGTGATCAGCAGTGACGCGGAATCGGCGAGGACGGCGTTCACTCGGCGCACGATCCACGGTGCGGCACTGGCGAATCCGAGTGCCTTGAGAGCGAAGGACAGCGCCAGCCAGCGGCGCACCTGTGCGGCCCTCCCCGGGGTGAAGCAGGTGGCGGCGATCAGCAGGGCTGCGAGTGCGCAGGCCAGCGCCGCCCCCGTGAAGAGGGCGTTGTTCAGCGCGACGACGGTGGGCGGCGGCGGCATGGCGGGTTCATCGCGACAGCAGGTGCGGGGCGAGGGTGGCGATGAGGCCGCCGTCGTCGGCCACGCGGTCCGCGGTACGGCCGCGCTCGCGACGCACCTGTGCGAAGGCCGTCGCCAGCAGCTCGGCCTCCTGCTCCTGCGCGGGATCGGAGTGCGCGCTGCGCAGCAGCATCGGACGCTCGACGGCACGGTCCAGGTGGCCGCACAGCAGGTGGCTGAGCTCGTGGAAGATCACGTGTTCGGTGAAGAACGGGGGCAGGCCGGTGGCGTGCACGATGGTGTCCCGATCGCGGCCGCCGAGCACTGTCCCGGTGATTCCGGTGCCGGTGAGGTCGGTGGCGGCGATGTCGATCGGCCGCCCGCGGCGCTCTGCCACGAGCTGCACGAGTTCCGGTGCCGTGGACCAGCCCTCACCCAGGCCGCGTGCGAGCCGCATCGCGTCGGCGAGGTCGATCACGGTCCACTGCATCACTGTCTCCGGTGCGGGGGCATGGGTGCGGATGCCACCCGAGGGTAGTGACAACCGGGCTCGCGCGCAGCGGAAGCACTGTTTTGTGAGGGACCACACTATTCGGGCATGTCGCCCAAACGGGACGGCTCTCAGTCGGCCTCCGCCGCGGCGAGCACCCGGGCGAGCCGGTCCGGGAGCAGGTGCGCGCCGTCGGCCTCCAGGGTCACCGCGTCGTCGCCGAACACGGTGCGCGCCCGCGCCGCGGCCCGGGGTCCGTCGAGCATCCGGTCCCGCGCGCCGAAGGTCGCCGTCACCGGTGCCGAGATGGCGGCGAGCACCGCATCGTCGAATTCGGGCAGGCCGTCGGTGCGCGGTGCGAAATTGCGGAAGGTGAGCCCGCTGAAGGCGGCGAGATCGGATTCCAGGCCGGGTTCGCCCGATGGGTGCCAGCCGGTGAAGTAGCTCATCGCCCGCCGCCGCCCGGGCTCGCCGAGCAGGCTCAGCAGACCCGCCACGAACAGCGGGGCGATGCGGCGCGGACCGAGCCCGCCCGGTACGAGCAGGCCCAGCGCGGACACCCGCGACGGATGCGCCGAGGCGTAGTCGAGTGCCACCCAGCCGCCCAGCGATTCCCCGATCACCGTCGCCCGCGGCGCCGCCAGCGCCTCGGTCACCCCGGCCAGCCACGAGGCGTGCGCTCCGGGGTCGAGCGGAAGCCGGGGGACGACGGTGCCGCCCGGCTCGCCCGGCAGGTCGATCGCGTGCACCCGGCGCGAGGCCGCGAGGCGTGGGATCTCCGCGGTCCAGTTCAGCGAGGTCCCGCCGGAACCGTGCAGCAGGATCACGGGCGGAGCGTCGGCGGGGCCGGCGCTGAGTACATGCGTCCCATCGACGACGGTGCGCTCCACCTCGGGCAGGTACTGCGCGATCAACCGCGCGTATTCGTCGTGCACCGCGCGGGCTCCCGCGTCGCTGCGGAACCGTGGATCCGTCACCGTCGGACTCCTCTCCAGAGGCTCCAGTCTCGCCTACTCTCGGGAGATGTTCGAGATCGAGCGCGACCCCGCCGCGGTGGTACATCGACGGTGTTCCACTTACAGATCAGGACGACTGCCCGCAACGCGAAGATCGCATCACCGGAATTGTGGTGGTGGCTCATCACCGAAGATGCCAACTGGTATCAGCCGTTCGGCCCCGGCTCCAGTGTCGTCGAACTCGATGACCACCCGGTGGTACATATCTCGCACGCTGATGCGCTCGCATACTGCCGCTGGTCCGGACGGGCGCTGCCCAGTGAGGCGCAGTGGGAAGCTGCAGCCCGAGGAACTCTCACCGGACAGCCCTATCCATGGGGCGGCCAGCCACCCACCGATGCGGACGAGCCGCGAAAGCTGAATATATTCCGCGGTACCTTCCCCGGTATTCCGCCGGAGTACCCCATAGGGACGGTTCCGGTGCGCTCATTCGCGCCCAATGACTTTGGGCTCTACAACACTGTCGGCAACGTGTGGGAATGGTGCGCAGATACTTTCGCTACCGGTACCTACCGCGAGCGCGCCGAATCCGGGCAGTTAGTCACCGACCCCTTCGTTCGCGATCCCGCCGCGCCGGATCGCGTGCTGCGGGGAGGTAGCTACCTCTGCAACGCCGGCTACTGCGCCCGCTACCGCACCAGCGCCCGTGGCCACGCAACTCCACTGACCACC
Organism: Tsukamurella strandjordii; assembly: GCF_039525985.1. NCBI lineage: Bacteria > Bacillati > Actinomycetota > Actinomycetes > Mycobacteriales > Tsukamurellaceae > Tsukamurella > Tsukamurella strandjordii. Next base: position 460,259 of record NZ_BAAAII010000008.1, read on the forward strand.
AGCACCCACATCGGATTCCGCACCATCGCCGCCAGCTAAGCAAGGCGAGGCAAAGGCCCGGTCCGCTGATAGAATCACTAATAACCGCAGCATCTTTCGGACGGAAGACAGAAGACGTGCGCACAGACATCATGGAACAGCTCACCAGCCGAACGCTGGCTCCGATCTACGACCTCAACAAAGTTCCTGCGAACGTTCCACAGACCTGGATCGACGCCGCCCGGCTAGGCGGCCCCGAAGGTGTTCGCTCCTTCCTTGACGATCCCGACAACGTAGCGTTGCGCGAAACACTCCCGCTGATGACGAGCTACATCTACGAGTACGCAGTTGACCTGTTCATCGCAGAATTCAGGCGCCCCGACCATGAAAACGCCAAGCCAGAGCCTGTCCTCGCCTATGCGTTTCTGGCTCACGATGAACAAGAGCCCTACCTGACATTAAGAATCGGTCCCCTTCCATGGATCGTTGATTATCCGGATGGTTACCCGGCCGACCTCAAGCAACTTGCGACGGTTCACGCCGGATTTTTCGATGACTGGACGTTCGGCGGACCTGCGCCCGTCGACGTGTTTAAACCACTCGGTGGATTGCACCTAGAGAAGATGGAACGGAAGATTGCCGCCGCGGACACCGATCTGTTCCCCTTCGATTTTCAAGACGAGCACGGCAACAGTGTTCCGAGATCGGAGCTTCCCGACATCCACAGCTTGTGTCCTGTGTGGAGTCTCGGAGATAGAGAGTGGGTTCGGTTCCTGTGTGTGGACCGCACCTCTCAACAGGTTTGGTTCGTAATTCCGTCTGAAGAAGTGAGCCGAGAGTTCGGAACGGCTTCGAAGTACATCGATGACGCCGTAGGCACGTCGTTCTCCGCTATGCCGACGCTTAGCTCGAACCCTGCCCCCTTCGGGTGACTGCGAACCGTCTCATGTTGATCTTGCTGGGGCGGCCCTAACGCTGAATCGATTCGCTTGGTCGATCTCAGAAGTTCTGTCTTGCCGTGTTAGCTGCTGGGACGCAACAGCGCGGATGCCAGCCCGACGCCACAAACGCTAGACCAGCGGGACGCGACGTGGCGTGCACGGGTGGAAGTCAACGGGGAGGGCGCTCTTCTCGGTGTTTGACCCGGCGCGGCCACTCTGACGGCCGAGTGGGGGCACAGCCAAGCGCTGCGGCGGCACAACAGCGACATGATCGGCCTCTCGGTGCTCCGCGCCGCGTACGCGCCACCCAAAGACTGAGGTCGCACCAGGCGGCGCGAGCCATGGCGATGGTCCTGGCGGTACGCGCACCGAGCCACTCAACGAAGAACGGCCCGCGACCATGCTGGTCGCGGACCGTTCTCGCGGCGGAGGATAGGGGATTTGAACCCCTGAGGGCTATTAACCCAACCCGCGTTCCAGGCGAGCGCCATAGGCCACTAGGCGAATCCTCCGTGGACCATCCTAGACGACGGCCCCCGTACACCTGAAATCGGCCGGACCCGTATAGTGGTGGACGGACTCCGCGCGGCGTCCATCCTGTGAACTCCCCCAGGGCGGGAACGCAGCAAGGGTCAACGGGCTCTGGCGGGTGCGCGGAGTCCCCTTTCATGTTCGGGGCTGATCCGTCGGAGGCGCGAATGTCCACCTATGTGTCCATGAGCCCGGCGGAACTCGCCGCCGTGCACAGCGACCTCACCGCGAGGTACGACAAGCTCAAGGCCGCCGGACTCACGCTGGACCTCACCCGGGGCAAGCCCGCCCCCGATCAGCTCGACCTGTCGAACGCGCTGCTCGCGCTGCCCGGCGAGGGCGACTACCGCGCCGCCGACGGCACCGACACCCGCAACTACGGCGGCCTCGCCGGCCTCCCGGAGATCCGCGCGATCTTCGGCGACCTGCTCGGCATCGACTCCGCCCAGCTGTACGCGCAGAACAACTCCAGCCTGGAGATCATGCACCGCCTGATCACCCTGGCCTGGATCCACGGCACCGTGGACGGTGAGCGCCCCTGGAGCGCTGAGCCCACGGTGAAGTTCCTCTGCCCCGCCCCCGGCTACGACCGGCACTTCGCGATCACCCAGGAACTGGGCATCGAGATGATCGTGGTCCCGATCAACCCCGACGGCCCCGATATGACGGTGGTCAAGGAGCTCGTGGCCAACGATCCGGCGATCAAGGGCCTGTGGGCCGTGCCGAAGTTCTCCAACCCCACCGGCGCCGTGTACTCCGAGGAGGTCACGCGCGAGCTGGCCACCATGCCCACCGCGGCACCCGACTTCCGCATCTTCTGGGACAACGCCTACGCCGTGCACCCGCTGGAGGGCGACGCACCGTCGGACCCCGACATCCTGGGCTTCGCCGCGCAGGCCGGCCACGCGAACCGTCCGTACGTGCTGGCCAGCACCTCGAAGATCACCTTCGCCGGCGCCGGCGTCAGCTTCCTGGGCGCGTCCGCCGAGAACCTCGCCTGGTACGGCAAGCACGTGGGCCTCACCTCGATCGGGCCCGACAAGGTGAACCAGCTGCGGCACGCCCGCTTCTTCGGCGACGCCGACGGGGTGCGCGCCCACATGCGCCGCCACCGCGACCTGCTGGCCCCGAAGTTCAGCCGGGTCCTGGAGATCCTGGAGGAGCGGCTCAGCGAGGCCAAGGTGGCGTCCTGGAGTGACCCCAAGGGCGGCTACTTCATCAGCCTCGACGTGCTCGACGGCACCGCCAAGCGCACGATCGCCCTCGCCAAGGAGGCCGGGATCGCCCTCACCGCCGCGGGTGCGACCTTCCCGCTGGGGGAGGACCCGCACGACCGCAACATCCGCCTCGCGCCGTCGTTCCCCGGCATCGAGGAGCTGGAGACGGCCATGGACGGCGTCGCCACCTGTGTACTCTTGGCTTCTGCTGAAAAACTGATGCAGCAATAAGGATCTTGAGCAGGAGGATCGCGCCGGTGGCGGACGACATCAGCCGGCGGTTCCCGCGCCAGTGGTGGGTCATGGCCCTCTTCGCCGTCGCGGCGGGCGTCGCCGTGTGGCAGCAGTTCGTGCGGATTCCGTTCTCCACGCCGATGTTCGGCCTGTTCCACAACCAGATCGACGCCGAGGTGTACCGCAGGGGCGGCGAGATCGTGGCGCACGGCGGCGACGGCCTGTACGACGGTCCGCTGCTCAACGACATCCTGCCCTTCACCTACACGCCCTTCGCGGGCGTGATCTTCGTGCCGCTGTCGTGGATGTCGACCGAGGTGCTGCGCTGGGTGTGGACCATCGCGATCATGGCGGCCCTGCTGGCCTGCATCCTGATCGCCTTCCGGCTGCTCGGCTTCGCCCGCGACGGCCGCGTGTGGTTCGCCGCGATCTGCCTGACGCTGGTGGCCACGGTGCTCGAACCGGTGCGCACCACCATCTGGTTCGGGCAGATCAACGTCTTCCTCATGCTGATCCTGCTGTGGGACCTCGGACGCCCGAAGGGGGCGCGCGGCAAGGGATTCAGCATCGGCATCGCCGCGGGCATCAAGCTCACGCCGTTGTTCTTCCTCGCCTATCTCGTGGTCACCCGGCAGTGGCGCGAGGCCCGCAACGCGCTGATCACCCTCGCCGGCACCGTGGCCATCGGCTTCGCGGTGATCCCGCAGGAATCGCTGAAGTACTGGTCGGGCACGTTCCTCGACGCCAACCGCGTGGGCGAGCCCAACCAGGTGGGCAACCAGTCCATCAACGGCCTGATCGCCTACCTCTCCCATGCTGACGAACCGTCGACCGCGCACTGGCTGCTCGCGGCCGTGCCCGCCGCGCTCGCCGGTCTCGCCGTGGCCGCATGGGCGTACCGGCGCGGTCACGTGCTGCTCGCGATCACCCTCGTCGGCCTCACCGCGTGCGCCGTCTCGCCGTTCTCGTGGGGCCACCACTGGGTGTGGTTCGTGCCGCTGCTCATCGTGCTGCTCACCCCGGCGCTGCTCGCGACGGACTGGTCGCACCGTCTGGCCTACCTGGTGGCGCCGCTCGCGCTGGTGGCGGCCACGTTCATCTGGGTCACCTACTTCCCGGGCCTGCAGCCCACCGGCGTGGAGACCGTGCACGACACCTACGCCATCGGGATCTTCCTGCGGCCCTTCGATAATCCGGTGCTCAAGGCCCTCGCCGGCGGTGTCTACGTGTGGCTGTTCCTGGCCACCCTGATCGGCAGCGCGGGGTACCTCGCCCGGGCGGACCGGTCCGGCCGTGCGGCCTGACGACGCGTCCGATCCCGGGGCCGAGCATCGCCGGCTCCTCGCCTACCTGGGCGCCGCCATGATCGCGGGCGGGCAACCCGTGCACGAGGTGGAGGACGAACTGCGCGCCGTCGCCACCGCGCTGGGCCACCCGATGACCCAGGTCGGCGCCACACCCACCGGACTCACCGTGGGCCTGGCCCCCGGCGACCCGGCCACCTTCGAATCGATCGACGGTCCGCTGCGGCTGGAACAGTCCGCCGTGGTCGACGATGTGCGACGGGGCCTGGTGGCCGGGACCACCGCGCCCGACGAGGCCTTCGGCCGGCTCGGCTCGCTGCGCTCGCTGCCGCACCGCTACTCCCGCTGGGTGCAGGACGCCTCGTGGTCGGTGATCGCCATCGGTATCGCGATGCTGCTGCAGCCCGGGTGGGCGAACATCGCCGCGGCGGCGATCGGCGGCGTGGTGGTGATGCTCCTGGTGAAACTGTCCGGGCGGGTGCAGTTCGCGTCCACCCTGCTGCCCACGATCGCGGCCTTCACCGTTGCCACCGGCGTCTTCGCCGCGGCCCAGGCCGGCTGGCTCGACGGTCCGCTGCGCACCCTGCTCGCGCCGCTGGCGGTGCTGCTGCCCGGTGCGCTGATGGTGACCGGCATGTCGGAACTGGCCGCGGGCGCGATGGTCGCGGGCACGGCACGGCTCACCTTCGGCATCGTCCAGCTGATGCTCTTCTCCATGGGCGTCTTCAGCGCCACCACGATGCTGAACGTGGCGCCCGAACTGATGATCAACCTGCGCGTCAACGAACTCGGCTGGTGGGGGCCGCCGGTGGGCCTGCTGCTCATCTGCATCGGGGTGTGTCTCAACGAGGGCGCGTCGATGCGGCTGCTGCCCCCGATCGTCTGCGTGGTGGCCGCGGCCTTCGGCGCCCAGCTCGCCGGGCAGGAGCTCTCGGGTGCGGTGCTCGGCGGCTTCCTCGGTGCCGTCGCCGGGAGCCTCGGCGCCTCCATCGCCGAGTCCATCCGCCCCGATCTGCCGCGGCTCGTGGTCTTCCTGCCCGCCTTCTGGGTGCTGGTGCCCGGCAGCCTGGGGCTGCTGTCGGTGACCTCGGTGGGTCTCGATCCGGCGCAGGGCGCACGCACCGCGGTCGACGTGGCCGCCGTCATCTGCGCGCTCGCTTTGGGGCTTTTGTTCGGTTCGGCGCTGGCGCAGGCATTCACCGGAAAACGCCGGGGCCAGCGCTGATCGGTGCGCGTTCCGGAGAGTTCATCCCGGCAACGGCGACTGTTCAAATACATATGTTCCTATGCATGAATGACGACATTCGAGGGTAAGAAGGTGCGCACGGCGCTGGCCGCGAGCACGGTGGCGGCGGTCGCGATCGTGGCCGCGGCGTGCGGGAACAAGAGCGACGGTCTCGGCACGTCGGGCGATACGGCCGCCGGCGTCGACATCAAGCGCGAGGCCGCCGGTGACATCACCACCAACGGCGGGGCCCGCCGCCTCGACGGCGATCAGACCAAGGCGATCGCGGATTCGATCCAGAAGTCGAAGGCCAAGAACGTCATCCTGGTGATCGGCGACGGCACCGCCAACCAGGAACTCACCCTCGCTCGCGACTACCAGTGGGGCGCCGGCGGCCAGATCCCCGGCATCGACCAGCTGCCGCTGTCCGGTGACTACACCACCTACGCGCTGAACAAGGACACCAAGAAGCCCGACTACACCACGGATTCCGCCGCCTCCGGCACCGCGTGGTCCACCGGCACCAAGACCTACAACGGCGCCGTCGGCGTGGACGTCAACGGCAAGGCCCAGCGCTCGATCCTGGAGATCGCCAAGGCCAACGGCCGCAAGACCGGCAACGTGACCACCACCGAGCTGCAGGACGCCACCCCCGCCGTGCAGGTCGCGCACGTCGCCCAGCGCAAGTGCTACGGCCCCGTCGAGACCAAGGAGAAGTGCGGCTCGGACTCCCTGGCCAACGGCGGCCCCGGCTCGATCACCGAGCAGCTCCTCGCGGCCCGCGCCGATGTGACCCTCGGCGGCGGCTGGAAGACCTTCCAGCAGACCGCGGATGCCGGTGAGTACAACGGCAAGACGCTCGAGGTGCAGGCCAAGGAGCGCGGCTACCAGATCGTCCGGTCGGGTGAGGAGCTCGACGGCATCAAGGACGCGAACCAGGACAAGCCCCTGCTCGGCGTGTTCGCCGAGGGCAACCTGCCCCGCCTGTGGGACAAGGCCACCGCCACCAAGGAGGGCGGCAAGGAGCCGGCCGTCACCTGCTCGCCCAACCCGGCCTTCGGTGCCACCCCGAAGCTGCAGTCGCTGACCAAGAAGGCCATCGACCTGCTCAAGAACGACAAGGGCTTCTTCCTGCAGGTGGAGTCCGGTTCGGTCGACAAGGCCAACCACGACGCCGACCCCTGCGGCCAGATCGGTGAGACGGTGCAGCTCTCCGACGCCGTGAGCACCGCGCTCGAATTCGCCAAGCAGGACAAGGACACCCTCGTCATCGTGACCGGCGACCACGCGCACACCAGCCAGATCATCGAGACCGGCTCGGTGACCCCGGGCCTGACCCGCACCCTGAACACCAAGGACGGCTCGACCCTCACGGTGAACTACGGCACCTCGCTCGATCCGGGCGAGGAGCAGCACACCGGCGGCCAGGTGCGCATCGCCGCCTACGGCCCCGGCGCCGCCAACGTGGTGGGCGTGACCGACCAGACCGACCCGTTCTTCTACATCACGGACGTCCTCGGCCTGGACCGCACCAAGAAGTAGCCGACTCACCTCGAAGCCGCACCCGTGCACGCCGCGGGTGCGGCTTCGTCGTCGGCCCGGCACCGGGACCGACGGGGCGCTAGCGTGGACGGTGCACACGCAAACGAGGGGAAGACCATGTATCCGTACCCGGCCCCGGTGCCGCGCCTGTACCGCGCCCTCGCGTTGATCCAGGCGCTGATCGCGATCCTGGCCCTGCTCGGCCTGGTGATCTACTGGATGACCTCGGCGACCGAGGAGCCCGTGCAGCCCCGTCGCTACGCCGATTACTACTACGACGACGCGGTCGCGGTCTTCGCCGTCGTCGCCGTCCTGCTGGTGGTGCTGTTGGTCTCGCTGGTCGGGCTCGCCGTGTTCGTCGCCAAGGGCTCCCTCGGCGCCAGGGTGGCGAGCTGCTGCGGCTGGGCGATCCTGATGATCGGCGGACTGGTGGCGGTGCAGGTGCACCCGGCCTTCGTGCTCGTGCTGTTCGTCTCGCTGTGCATGCTGTTGGCGCTGGCCCTGGCGGACCGGCTGTCGTCGAGCCGGTCCGCTCCCGCGTCGGTGTCCGCGGCGGCCCCGGCGGCTTTCCAGACCGGGCAGATCCCCGTGCAGCAGCCCGCCCCCGCACCGTCGGACACGGGGTCGTTCCCGCAGCAGCCGAACGGCCCGCAGTAACCGTCGGACGGCACCGGTAGCCTGACACCGTGGCTCTCTACCGCAAGTACCGTCCCGCGACGTTCGCCGAGGTCGTGGGGCAGGAGCACGTCACCGATCCCCTGAGCACCGCGCTCGATTCGGGACGCATCAACCACGCCTACCTGTTCTCCGGTCCGCGCGGCTGCGGTAAGACCTCGTCGGCGCGCATCCTGGCCCGGTCGCTGAACTGCGAGCAGGGCCCCACGTCCACCCCGTGCGGGGTGTGCAATTCGTGCGTGGCCCTGGCCCCCGGCGGCCCCGGCAACCTGGACGTCACCGAGATGGACGCCGCCAGCCACGGCGGTGTCGACGATGCCCGCGAGCTGCGCGACCGCGCCTTCTACGCCCCGGCGGAATCGCGCTACCGCGTCTTCATCGTGGACGAGGCGCACATGGTCACGCCGCAGGGCTTCAACGCGCTGCTCAAGATCGTGGAGGAGCCGCCGGAGCACCTCATCTTCATCTTCGCCACCACCGAGCCCGAGAAGGTGCTCACCACCATCCGGTCCCGCACGCACCACTACCCGTTCCGGCTGCTCGCGCCGAACGTGATGCGGCCGCTGCTGGAGAAGATCACCGGCGCGGAGAACGTGGCCGTCGAGCCCGCCGTGTATCCGCTGGTGATCCGCGCCGGTGGCGGTTCCCCGCGTGACTCGCTGTCGATCATGGACCAGCTGCTGGCCGGCGCCGGAGCCGAGGGCGTCACCTACCAGCGCGCGCTCGGCCTGCTCGGCGTCACCGATGCGGCGCTCATCGACGCGGCCGTCGAGGCGCTCGGCACGGGCGACGGTGCGGCCCTGTTCGGGGCGGTCGAGCGGGTGATGGAGGCCGGTCACGATCCCCGACGGTTCGCCACCGACCTGCTGGAGCGCTTCCGCGACCTGATCCTGCTGCACACGGTGCCCGATGCGGCCGATCGCGGCCTGATCGACGTGCCCGTCGACGTGCTGGAGACGATGCGGTCCGAGGCCGCGCAGCTGGGCCTGGCCACGCTCACCCGGTGCGCGGAGGTCACGCACGCCTCGCTCGCGGAGATGCGCGGCGCCACCTCGCCGCGCCTGCTGCTCGAGGTGATGTGCGCGCGGATGCTGCTGCCCGCGGCCGACGAATCGCAGGCCGCGCTCCTGCAGCGGGTCGAGGCCTTGGAACGCCGTCCCGCCGGGGCGCCGTCCGCCGCGGGAGCGCCCGGTCCGTCCGCGGCCCCGGCGCCCGCCGAGGCGTCCGCACCCGCCGCGGCGCCCGCGGGTGAGCAGCGCTTCGTGCGTCCCAGCCAGCGCGCGCCCGAGCCCGCCGCGCCCTCGCAGCCCGCAGCCGCTCCCGCTTCCGCTCCGCAGGATCCGCCGGCACCGCCCGTGCAGCAGTCCGCGCCCGCGGCTCCGCAGCCCGAGCGGGTCACCGAGCCCGTGGCGCAACCGGCACCGCTCGCCGAGCCCGTGGCGCAACCGGAGCCGGCAGTCCAGCCGGAGCCCGCCGCGCGGCCGGAGCCCGCACCGGAACCGCCCACCGAGGCCGTACCCGTGCTGCACCGTCCGGAACCGGAGCCGACGCCGGAGCCCCCAGCGCCCGAGCCCACCCCGGAACCCGCAGCCTCCGAGTCCGCTGCCGCCGAACCCGCTGCTCCGGAACCTGCTGCTCCGGAACCGGCTGGGGCACCGTCGGGCCCGAGCCTCGACGAGGTGCGCACCGCGTGGCCCAAGGTGCTCCGCGCCGTGGGCGACCGCAGCAAGGTGACCGCCACGCTGATGACGAACATGCAGGTGGTCGGCATCGCCGGCGATACCTTGCATCTGGCGCTCGCGATCCCCGCGCTGCTCGCGCGGTTCAGCGATCAGCAGCACGTGGGCAACCTGCGGGAGGCCGTGCGCGAGGTCTTCGGCACGCAGTGGAACGTCGAGGTGGGCGACGGTGCGGGTGCACCCCAGGCCGCGGCCCCGCAGACCGCGAATCGTCAGCGTCCACCCGCCGAGCAGGCCCGCAAGGCGCCCACCTTCGAGCGGCGCAGCCGCCAGGGCGATCAGCAGGCGCAACAGCCCGACGCCCGGCCCTCGGGCCGGGAGAACCGCGCACCGTCGCACCACGACGACATCCCGCTCCCGCCCGAGCCGGAACCTGAGCCGGAACCCGTCGCCGAGGTCTCCGAGGAGGAGATGATGGCCGAGGCGGCCCGCGAGGACGCCGTGGCCGGCGGTTCCTCGGCTCCGCGGCGCGATCCGGAGGAGATCGCGCTCGAACTGCTCCGCAGCGAACTCGGAGCGCGGCCCATCTGATGCGGCTCACGGTGCGGGCAGCCGGCGTCGTCGCGACAGCGATGATGGCGGGATCGGTGCTGTCGTGCGGTTCGCCGAGCCCGGCGCCGCAGGCCGAGCCCACCGTGGTGCGTAAGGACAAGGAACCGATCAACAAGCGCATCAAGAACATCGGCGAGAACTACGTGGTCCGCTGGGTGAGTGGCAATTACACCAACGAGCGGATACCCGGCCCCAACTCCTACTGGCTCGACGCCTCGATCACCCTGCGCGACGACGAGGTCGCCAGCGGCCTGCGCGCCGCCGCGGGGAGCCCGGTGGGGCACGAGACCCCGGACGTGCCCGCGGAGATCAACCGCAGCGGCGACCCCGGAATCACCAGTGCCGGGCTCAACGCCTTCGTGGCGGTCGAACCCGGCACCGTGCGCGCCTACCTCTATCCGGAGCGGGGCGTGCTCGTGGTGAAGTACCTCGGCGGGAACTAGGCCTTCCACCAGGGCCGCAGGGGAAGATCGCCCGCGCCGCCCTTGGCGTCCAGCTTGACCGCCAGGATCTGGTGCAGCTGCACCACGTTCCGTTCGAACCCGAGCCGTGAGCCGGCCATGTAGAGGCCCCAGACGCGGGCGGTACCCAGGCCCACCTCGGCCACGGCCTCGTCCCAGTTGTCCACCAGGTTCTGGCACCAGGCGGCCAGGGTGAGGGCGTAGTGCTCGCGCAGGTTCTCCTCGTGCCGCACCTCCATCCCGCCGATGTCCTGGATCGCGGCGATCACCTTGCCCGAGCCGGTCAGCTCACCGTCGGGGAAGACGTACCGGTCGATGAACTGGCCACCCTTGCCGGACAGCTTGTTGTCGTGCCGGGTGATGGTGTGGTTCAACAGGAGTCCGCCGGTCTTGAGCTTCTCCCGCAGCGAGCTGAAGTACGCCGGGTAGTTCTGCACGCCGATGTGCTCGGTGAGGCCGATGGAGCTGATCGCGTCGAAGTCGCTCTCCGGTACATCGCGGTAGTCGCTGTAGCGCACCTCGGCGAACTCGCCCAGGCCCTCCGCCTCGATCGCGGCCTGCGCCCACTGCGCCTGCTCCTTCGAGAGCGTGGCGCCGATGGTGTGCACCCCGCGCCGGGCGGCGTAGCGCACCATGCCGCCCCAGCCGCAGCCCACGTCCAGCAGCCGGTCGCCGGCCTTCAGCCGCAGCTTCTCGAAGACCAGGCGGTACTTGTTCTCCTGTGCCTCCTCGAGGGTGGCATCAGCGGTGGGGTAGCAGGCGCAGGTGTAGGTCATCGACGGTCCTAGCACCAGCTCGTAGAACCGGTTGGACACGTCGTAGTGGTGGTGGATCGCCTCTGCATCGCGGGTCTTGCTGTGCCGCAGTCCCTCCGCGATGCGACGCCACCGCGGCAGCGCCTCCTGCGGCGGCGGCGCGATGGGGATCAGCCGCTCGGGTCCCACGGAGCGCGCGATCTGCGCGAGCAGCCTCGGCGTGGGCTTGGCGAACTTCAGGTCGTCCGAGAGGGCGCGCAGCGCGGGGTACGGATCACCGGCGGGGGCGCCCGTCAGCTCCAGATCGCCCGCGATGTAGGCGCGGGCGAGGCCCATATCGCCGGGGGCTGTGGCGAGATATGTGGTGCCGCGGGGCGTGAGGAGTTCCAGGCCGTACTGCGCATCGTCCGGCCCGGCCGACGAGCCGTCGTAGGCCTTGACCCGGATGGCCAGATTCCCACCGGCCACCTTCTCGATGACCTCGGCGAGGCTCAGCTTGGGAAGATGCTCGGTATTGGTGTGGCGCGACATGTTTCACTGCCTCCTGACTGTCTTGTCGTACAGCCCCAGCAGCCTGCCCGCGGGGTCGTAACGAGTCTTCAATTGTTCCAAGACCGGGCCGCCGTAGAGCGCGTCGAACTCCTCACGCCCGTAGAAGGCCTCCGAGTAGAGCGACTTGTGGCCGCCCAGTTCCGAGACCTTCTCCTCGATGAGCCGGTTCGCGCGACCGTCGATCTGGCCGGGCTGCTTGGGGACTGCGGACCAGAACCCGATGTTCACGTAGGTGCGGTGGGGTTCCAGCGGGTACAGCGGCCACGGCCGCTGCGGGTCGGCGCCGACGGGCGCGGGATCACGCAGGCGCAACGGGCACAGCCAGATCGGTTCGATCGGGATCTCCCGCAGGAACCAATCGAGGAAGTCGGTCAGCTCCTCGATCCGCACCTCCACGTCCTGCACCACCCGCTCGCCGGGCGGCTCGCCCTTGCGGGCGGCGAGCCGGTCGCCGATGTCGTAGCGCCGGTCGAGCGCCACCAGCTTCCAGTAGAAGCTGCTGCGCAGCAGGTGCTTCGGCCAGTAGCGCCGCACCTTCGGGTTCTGCGCCCCGAAGGCCCGCGAGCACCAGAACCAATCGGTGTCCCAGCGCCACAGGTAGTCGTGCGTGGTGAGCCGGTCGCGGGTGATCCCCTCGGCGTGCTGCAGCGAGCGGTAGTAGACGTCCATCCCGGTGTAGTCGCTCACCGGACCGTCCTCGTCGGACTTGCGGCCCAGCGTGAGGTAGGCCTCATCGCGGGTGAAGACCACGCCGTCGAGGTAATCGACCCGCTCCCCGTCGAACTCGCCGGCGTCCACGATGGCGTTCATCGTGGTCTGCAGGTCCGACAGGTCGTGGAAGCGCACGTGCCGCAGTTCCACGAACCGCTCCACCTCGTCCAGCTCCACGGTGAGCCGGGTGGCGTAGCCGAGCGTGCCGTAGGAGTTGGGGAAGCCGAAGTACAGATCGGAGTTCGGGCCGTCCGGGGTGGCGGTCACGATCTCGCCGGACCCCGTGAGGATGTCCATCGAGCGCACCACTTCGTGCGGCAGGCCGGCGTGGAAGGAGCTCGACTCGATGCCCATGCCGGTCACCGCCCCGCCGAGGGTGATCGTCTTGAGTTGCGGCACCACCGTGGGAGCGAGCCCGAAAGGCAGTGTGGCGGCGACGAAGTCTTCGTAGGTGCAAACCCCGCCGACATCGGCGGTGCGCGCCTCGGGATCGATGGAGATCACCGAGCCGAGTCCGCTCACGTCGAGGCCGGGCGCATCGGACGCGGCACGGGCGCGGAACAGGTTCGACGTCTTCTTCGCCAGTCGCACTCGGGAATTCACGTCGATCGCTCGATAGCTGGCCAGGAGGCGTTCGAGGCCCTCGCGGTACGCGGCCTCGCCCCCGATCGCGATCGGCGCTGTAGTGCGGGCCTGCGTTCTGATGCGAGCACTCACCTCTTGGACGCTATACCCGTCGGCCGCTGTGCGCGCGTCCGGCCACCCATTCGCTAGGCTCAACGTCGAACCCGAGAGCAGAGGAACGAGCTACGTTGGCCCAGGTAACCGCCACCAAGTCCATCACGATCGCCGCCACGCCCGAGCGCGTCCTCGCGGCGGTCACCGACTACACCCATCGCGGCGAGATCCTGCCGCCGAACTACCGTGACTACCGCGTGCTGGAGGGCGGCCAGGGCACCGGCACCGTCGCCGAGTGGGTCCTGCAGGCCACCGAGAAGCGCTCGCGGAACGTGCACGCCACCGTCACCGTCGATGGCGACACCGTGACCGAGAAGGACGCGAACTCCTCGATGGTCACCACCTACCGGGTGGTCGCCGCCGACAGCGCGGGCGATCAGACCACGGTCACCATCACCACCACCTGGCAGGGCGCCGGCGGCATCGGCGGCTTCTTCGAGAAGACCTTCGCGCCCAAGGGTCTGGCCCGCATCTACGGCGAGCTGCTCACCAACCTCAGGGTCCAGCTCGAGAAGGGCTAGTGACCGCACGCCGCGGTAGCAGCGGGCGGCGCCGGCATCGGGGCACCCCGGTGCCGCCGCTCCCACTGCGCGCCGGCGTCGATGCCACCCGGCTGGTGATCGCCGAGGAGGAGGCCGGGCAGGCGCTCGGCGACGTCCTCGAGGCGCGGTTCCCCGGCACGGGCGATTACCTGGCGGGGGAGTACGCGACCGGCTCCGTCGTCACCTCCGACGGTGCGCCGCTCGGTCCCGGATCGCCAGTGGCCGCGCGGCAGGCGGTGTGGCTGTACCGGGAGCTGCCCCACGAGGTGCCGGTGCCCTTCCCGATGCCGGTGCTCTACGCCGACGACCGCATCGTGGTGGTGGACAAGCCGCATTTCCTGGCGACCATGCCGCGCGGTGCCCGGGTGGTGCAGAGCGCGCTGGTGCGGCTGCGCCGCGAACTCGACGAACCGCGGCTCTCGCCCGCGCACCGTCTGGACCGGCTCACCGCGGGTGTCCTGCTGTTCACCCGCGACCCCGCGGTGCGGGGCCCCTACCAGCAGCTCTTCGCCCAGGGGTTGGCGCGTAAGGAGTACGCGGCGCTGGCCCCGGTCCGGCCGGATCTCGGCCTGCCGGTCACCGTCGAATCCCGGATCGAGAAGACGCCCGGCATCATGCGGGCCTACGAGGTCGACGGTCCGGTCAACGCGCGCTCGCACGTCGAGCTGGAGGCGGAACTCGGCTCCGTAGGGCGGTACCGGCTGCGGCCGGAGACCGGCAAGACGCATCAGCTGCGGCTGCACATGGCGCGCCTGGGGGTGCCGATCCTGGGTGATCCGCTCTACCCGGAGCAGCGCGAGGTGGTCGACGGCGATTTCACCGATCCGCTGCGCCTCCTGGCCCGGCGGCTGGCCTTCGTCGATCCGATCGACGGAACCGAGCGGGAGTTCGTGAGCGCGCGGGAGCTGACGCCCTAGCGCGAGCCGAGGTAGGTAGCGACGCCGCCCGCGATGGCGCGGGCGAGGCGTTGCTGACCGTCGGCCGAGGCGAGCATCGCCGCCTCCGTGGGGTCCTTGAGGTTGCCCGATTCGACCATGATCGACGGTACGGTCGCCAGGTTCAGTCCGGCGAGGTCGGACCGCGGGTACAGCCCACCGGAGCCGAGGTAGGTGGCCGGAGTGAAGCCGCCGCCGACCAGCGCGTCCCGCATGACCTGGGCGTATCCCGAGGAATTCTGCTGGGCGGTGTTGAGCGGCGGCGAGGAAAGATTCACGTGAAACCCTCGGTTACCGGCAGCGGAGCCGTCGGCGTGGATCGAGACCGCGGCGTCGGCGCCGAACTGGTTCGCGGCGGCGGCGCGCGCGTCCACGCACGGTCCCACCGAGGTGTCGTCGTTGCGGGACATGAGCACCTGGGCGCCGGCGGCCTTGAGGAGTTGGTACACCTGGTAGGCCACGGCGTAGTTGAAGGTGTGCTCGGCCAGCCCGTTCACGCCGGTGGTGCCGGTGGTCTGGCACTCCTTGGTGCCTCCGCGGCCGTTCGGCACCTGCTTGCCGATCGAGGCGTCGTTGCTGCCGTTGTGGCCGGGATCGATGAAGATCTTCTTGCCCGCGAGCGAGCCCGCGTCGAGCGGCGCCGCGTTGTTCACCAGGGCGGGCTCGGAGGGCGATAGGCTGGAGCAACCGGTGAGGATCAGGGCCGGAACGAGGCTCGCTGCCAGCAGGGCGATACGGGTCTTCACAGCTCGGACTGTACCGCCTCATGCGGCGCAGTGGTAACACAAGTAACACGAATCGGACATAGCGGGTCGGTGGACCGGCGGAGGGAGACGGCAATGCAGCCCGGAGGCTCGATGGAAGACCTGATGGCCCAGGTCGGCGCGATGCAGCAGCAGCTCATGGCCGCGCAGCAGGAACTCACGGCCACCACGGTCGAGGGACAGGCCGGCGGCGGCCTCGTGAAGGTCACCGGCACCGGCGACGGCCAGGTGACCTCCGTGGTCATCGACCCCAAGGTCGTCGACCCGGAGGACGTGGAGACCCTGCAGGACCTGGTCCTGGGTGCGCTCTCCGACCTCACGAACAACACCGCCGAACTGGCGCAGCAGAAGATGGGGCCGCTGGCCGGCGGCCTGCCCTTCTGACCTCGTGTACGAAGGCCCCGTTCAGGAGCTGATCGACGAGCTCGCCAAGCTCCCGGGGGTGGGACCGCGCGGTGCCCAGCGCATCGCCTTCCACCTCCTGGGGGCGCAGCCGAGCGAGATCGATCGGCTCACCCATGCCCTCACCCGCGTGCGCGACGACGTGCGCTACTGCGAGGTGTGCGGCAACGTCTCCGCCGAGGTCCGGTGCCGGATCTGCTCGGATCCCCGCCGCGATGCGTCCAAGATCTGCGTGGTCGAGGAGGCCAAGGACGTTCAAGCCGTGGAGCGCACCCGCGAGTACCGCGGGCTCTACCACGTGCTGGGTGGGGCGCTGAACCCGATCAAAGCCATCGGTCCCGACAAGCTGCGCATCCGCGAACTGCTGGTCCGCCTCGGCACCGTGGTCGACGGGGTGGAGGTGGCCGAGGTCATCATCGCCACCGACCCCAACACCGAGGGCGAGGCCACGGCCGCCTTCCTGGTGCGCATGCTCCGCGACTTCCCCGGTCTCGCCGTGACCCGGCCCGCCGCTGGTCTCCCGATGGGCGCCGAGCTGGAATTCGCCGACGAACTCACCCTGGGCCGCGCGATGAGTGGCCGCCGCTCGCTGGCCGAGCCACCGCGCGTGCTCGAAGAGACACCGCCGAGCTGACGTGGACGCCGCGCAGTTGCTCACCCGGCTGGGACGCGCCGAGGGCATCGTCGCCGTGGACGGCCCGTCGGGTGCGGGCAAGTCGACCTACGCCGAAGGGTTGGTCGCCGACCTGCGCGCCGACGGTGCCCGCGTCGCGCTGGTGCGCACCGATCACTACGCCACCTGGGACGATCCGGTGTCCTGGTGGCCGCGGCTCATCGACGAGGTGATCGTCCCGCTCTCCCGTGGCTGGGATGCGCACTACCGGCCCATGGTCTGGCGCGACGGTACGCCGCGCCCCGGCCCGGAAGTGCGGTTGCCGTGGGCGCCGCTCGTGGTGCTGGAGGGCGTGTCCAGCGCCCGTCGCTCCTTCGCCGACCGGCTGGAGCTGGCCCTGTGGATCGAGGGCGGCACCGCCGCGGAGCGGCTGGAACGCGCGGTCGCCCGCGACGGTGAGGCCGAGCGGGAGAACCTGCGCCGCTGGCAGGAGTTCGAGCGCGGCTGGTTCGCGGTGGACGGCACGCGGGAGCGGTGTCTGCCCGTCGTCGCGAAACTGTCCGTGGGAGGCCCGACGTCGACATAGTGGTCGCCGGTGCTCCCTGAGAGACAGTTTCGCGACGCGGTTCGCATCAACCTGTCGGTGCGGCCTGTCAAGGTGGAGGTATGGACGCCGCCAAGGAGGATCTGCAGCGCTATCTCGATCACGCACGGGATGCGCTGATCTGGAAGCTCGACGGCCTCGGCGAGTACGACCTGCGCCGGCCGCTCACGCCTACCGGTACCAACCTGTTGGGCCTGGTCAAGCACTGTGCGATGGTCGATGCGGGGTACCTCGGCGACTGCTTCGGCCGGCCCTTCCGGCATCCGAACCTGCCTGATCCGCTGGGGCCCGAGGCCGATCCCAACGACGATCTGTGGGTCCGCGCGGACGAATCCAGCGCGGCGATCCGCGATCTGTTCGCGCAGGCGCGGGCGCACGCGACGGCCACTGTGGCCGCGCTACCGCTCACGGCGGAGGGTGTGGTGCCGTGGTGGGGCGAGAAGGGCCGCGGCGTCACGCTGCACCGGCTGGCGGTGCACGTGATCCTCGACCTCAGCAGGCACGCCGGTCAGGCCGATATCGTGCGGGAGCAGATCGATGGTGCCGTCGGCCTCCTTCCGGACAACACCAATCTGCCGCCCGACTACGACTGGGCCGCCTACCGCGCCCGGGTCGAGTCCGCGGCCCGCGTCGTTGAGGGCGTGGTCTGACCGTGTCGACCCCTCCCGCTCTCCCCTCCCCGCCATTCAGCTCGGCCGAGGAGGCCGCGCGTTTCGCTCGGATCTTGAGCCTGTACTTGTTCGAACTCGACGGCGTGCCGGCACCGGCATCGGCGGCACGCTTCGTGTTGGCGGGACTTCTAGATCAGCATTCGCCGCAGTCGCGGTATCGATTCGAACAGTCGGCGTCTAATAGCGTGGCCTGCGATGGATGTGCGGTTCGGTACCCGTGCCCGACGGTGCTTGGTGCCGCCTTGACCACACGATTCCCGCTGGGGTTGAGTCCCGAGGATCTCGCCCGAGAGATGCAGAGAACGTCGCTCGGGTTGCCCGCGGATGCCGTGATCGAGGACGGTTTGATCGTGCTTCCGGATACTGATGGGGTGTACACGTGGAGGAGGAACGAGAGCGGTCAATGGACCAAATCGTGGGTCGGCAAAGGCGGCGAGGGCGAGTGGCTTACCGGCGAAGATGACGCGATGCTTGCCGTCTTGATGACCCTTGGGAAGCGCCGTGGTCAGCCGTTCGGATGGCGGGTACTGGAGGAGGATCTCGCTGTTGCTCGCGCGGCGCATGGCCATGGCAGGGCTTGGTGGCGCGACGAATCCATGCGGCCGTACATCGCTGATTTACCGAATCCATTGGAGCCTAACTAAATGCCGCGTGACATTGCGCCGGGGTACGCACTCTTTGACACCGCCGTCGGACGGTGCGGCATCGCCTGGAACGGCGAGGGCACGGTGACCGCGGTGCGGCTACCGGAGGAATCCGACGAGCGGATGCGTTCCTTCGTGGCGAAGGACGGCGTCGCTGAAACCACGCCGCCCCAGCGGATCCAGACGGTGATCGATGCCGTGGTGGCGCTCACCGCCGGCGCCGATCTGACGGACGATCTCACCTGGGTCGCGTTGGACATGAACGGGCTCACCGATTTCCAGCGCGCGGTGTACGAGGTGGCGCGCCGCATCCCGCCGGGGCAGACCCGCACCTACGGCGATATCGCCAACGAGATCGGCCTGCCGGGATCCGCCCGTGCGGTGGGCCGGGCCCTGGGGGACAACCCCTTTCCGCCGGTGGTGCCCTGCCACCGGGTCACCGCGGCGGGCGGGCGAACCGGCGGCTTCTCGGCCTCCGGCGGCGTGAACACGAAGATGCGCCTGCTCTCGATCGAACAGGCCGTCCTCGGGCTCTGGTAGACCTATCGCCGCAGGCGTTCGCGGCGCAGCAGCTCCACATCGGGGAGGTCCAGCGGTGCGAGCTCGCGGCCGGTGGCCTTCGCCAGCAGGTAATCCGCGAGCTCGGGATTGCGGGCCAGTGCCGGACCGTGCATGTAGGTGCCGAGCACGCTGCCCTGGATCACGCCGTCCACGGGCTCGCCCGCGCCATTGCCGGTACCGCGCGTCACCCGCATGAGCGGTGCGGCGGCGGGGCCGAGAGTCGAACCGCCGCGGTGGTTCTCGAAACCGGTGAGCGGCTGCGTCAGGCCCTCCACGAGCGGGCGTCCCTCGATCTCGCCGATCGACCGGGTGGCCTGCGGCGAGGTGGTGAGGTCGAACAGCGAGATGCCGTCCACCTTCTCCCCCTCGGAGGTCTCGTACCAGTGCCCCAGCACCTGGATCGCGGCGCAGATCGCCAGCACGGGTGCGCCCTTCGCGGCCGCCTCCTGCATGCCCGGGTACTTCGACAGGTGCCGCGTCGCCAGTCGCTGCGCGTAGTCCTCGGCGCCGCCCAGGGTGTAGATGTCGCAGGACGCGGGCACGGGATCGGCGAGGGTGATCGGCAGGACCTCGGCGTCGATGCCGCGCAGGCGGGCGCGCTGCCGCAGCACCAGGGCGTTGCCGCCGTCGCCGTAGGTGCCCATCACATCGGGCAGCACCAGACCGATCACCAGCGTGGAATCGGTGATCCGCGTTTCGGATCCGGAGAAGTCGATCATCGGGTGCGCCCCTCCAGTGCCGTGTTCAGATCGCGGAACGCCGTGTAGTTCGCGAGTACCTCCACCCGCCCGGGCGGGCAGGAGGCGATGGCCGCCACCGGATCCGCGACCAGGGAGTGTTCGGCCCCGGCGTAGGTGAGTCGCACCGCCAGATCGGCGCCGCGCTCACCGGACGCCACCACCTTGCCGTTCTCGAACCGCTCGAACTGCACGTCCCACAGCCAGGACAGGTCCTCGCCGTCGGGCACCTGTCCGTTCACGGCGATCACCAGTCCTTCGGCGGTGCCGTCGATCATCGACATCGCCTCCTGCCAGCCGGCCGGGTTCTTGGCCAACAGCATTCGCACGGTGTGCTGGCCGACGGTCACCGTCGAATACCGTCCTGCCACCTCGCCCACGGTGCCCACGGCGCGCACCGCGGCGGCGGGGTCGGCGCCCATCGCGACGGCGGCGGCCACGGCCTGGGCGGCGTTGCCGCGGTTCGCCTTCCCGGGCAGCTTCAGCACCAGCGGTGCCACGAAACCGTCCGGACCGTAGATGTTCGTCTCGTCCACCCACCAGTCGGGCGTCGGCCGCGCGAAGTCGGTGCCGGTCGAGTACCAGTGCTCACCGTCGCGCACGATCGGCTCGCCCGACCGGGGGCAGGAGACCGAATCCGAGGTCCAGCCCGCGCCGGCCGCGACCCAGACGACCTTCGCCGCGTCGTAGGCCACCGAGGCCACCAGCACGTCGTCACAGTTGGCCACCACGGTCAGATCGCGGTGCGCGTCCACGGCGGCGCGGATCTTCCGCTCGATGGCGTTGATCTCGCCCACCCGGTCGAGCTGATCGCGGGACAGATTGAGCAGCACGAGTGCCTCGGCGTGCACGGCGTCGAGCACGTGCGGCACGTGCAGTTCGTCGACCTCGAGGGCGGCGAGTGTGGCCATCCGGTGGGCGGTGAGGGCGGCGACGATGCCGGCGTCCATGTTGGCGCCGTCGGCCTGCGTGGCCACCTGCCGGCCGAGCGTGGCGAGTGCGGTCGCCGCCATCCGGGTGGTGGTCGACTTGCCGTTGGTGCCGGTGATCACGGCGGTCCGCTTGCCCGCGGCGAGGCTGGTCATGAGATTCGGATCGATCTTCAGCGCCACGAGGCCGCCGATCATCGAGCCCTTGCCCCGGCCTGCGCGCTGTGACGCCCAGGCTGCGGATCGGGCGGCGAGCAGCGCCGTGCGGGCGCGGAGGGGGAGTCCGGGCATGCGCTCCAGGATAGGCCACCTGCCCCTACGCTGGATTCATGGCTGAACTCCACGAGGATCGTCGCCGGGCCCTGTCCTTCGGTGCCATCGCCGACGCCTACGACCGGCTCCGTCCGCGCTACGCGGATTCCACCGTCGATGCGATCGCTGCGGGCGCCGCGACCGCGGTCGATGTGGGGGCCGGGACGGGCATCCTGTCGCGCCAGCTCCGCGACCGCGGGCTGGACGTGCTGGTGGTGGAACCCGATGCCGCGATGGCGGAGGTGGCCCGAGCCTCCGGCGTGCCCGCCGAGGTGGCCACCTTCGAGGAGTGGGACACCGCCGGCCGCACGTACGACCTGGTGACTTTCGGTCAGTCCTGGCACTGGGTGGACGCCGACGCCGCGGTGCCGCGGCTCGCGGGCCTGCTGAATCCGGGTGGGCGCGTGGCCCTGCTGTGGAACAAGCTGCGGCCGACCACCCCGTCGAACGAGGAGCTGCGGGCCGCGAGCGAGGACTACGTCAACGTGGACGCGGTGAGCGCCGACCCCACGCGGGCCGAGTTCGCGCTCGCCGCGCTGGGGGAGCGGTTCACGGCGGCGGGCTTCACGGTGAGCACGCGCGAGGATTCCTGGACCGAGACCCAGCCCGCCGGCCGGTGGCTCGACCTGGTCTTCACGTACTCCGCCCACTCCACGCTGCCGGACGATCGCAAGGCCGCCCTGCGCGCCGCGCTCGCCGGGGTGATCGGTGATCGCGATGTGCAGCTCGGCGCCTCGACCATCGCGCTCATCGCGCAGCGGTAGGCCGGGTCAGGCGGTGACCGGTGCCGGTTCGGCCGACGGTGCCGCCCGCGGGGCCCGCTGCATCATCCCGGCGAGGCACCCGGTGATCACCACGGCGGCTCCGACCAGTGCGAGCGCCGACGGATGCTCGCCGAGGAACAGCGAGCTGGCGGCGATCCCCACCACCGGCACCATGAGCGAGACGGGCGCCACCGTCGACGACGGGTACCGGGCCATGAGCCAGGTCCACAGGCCCGATCCCACGACGGTGCCGAGCAGCACGATGTAGGCCAGGCCGCCGAGCGCCTTGATCCCGGCGTCGCTGGTGAAGCTGTGCGCGAGCAGGGTCCAGCCGGTGGTCGGTCCCTCGATCACGGCGCTGAGGATCAGCATCGGAATCGGCGGCACCACGGCCATCCACAACGTGAGCCGCATCGGCTCCTCGGCGCGTGCCAGCCGGCTGCCGAGGTTGCCGAAGGCCCAGCCGAGACCCGCGGCCAGCGTGAGCAGCACCGGGACCACGCCCGCGGCGGCGCCGTGGCCGGCCCGGTCGGCCACGATCAGCCCCATCCCGGCGACCGCCACGGTGATCCCCACGATCTGCCGCGTGCTCAGCTTCTCCCGGAGCAGCAGCGCGCCCAGCACCACGGTGAACGGTGCCGACGACTGCAGCACCAGCGAGGCGAGACCGGTGGGCATGCCGAGGTGCATGGCCAGGAACAGGAACGCGAACTGCAGCGTTCCGAAGCCCACGCCGTACAGCACCAGCCAGCGGGTGGGGACGTTCGGCCGCGGCACGAACAGCACCACGGGGATCGCGATCACCAGGAATCGCAGCGCGCCCAGGAAGAAGGGCGGGAAGTAGTCGAGCCCGTACCGGATGGCCAGGAAGTTCAGCCCCCACAGCACGACGACGGTGAGGGCGACGAGGCGGTGGCGGGGACTCATGACAGTCGAGTCTTCCGCGGATGAATCCTCAGAACAATCGAATACTTCTGCACGGAGTATGTAGTAGCGCTTAACTGACGTAGCCTGATCGGCATGGACGTTCATCGCCTGCGGATCCTGCGCGAGCTGGCCGATCGCGGCACGGTGGCGGCTACGGCGCGGGCGATGGACATGACGCCTTCCGCGGTGTCGCAGCAGCTCAAGGTGCTGGCCCGGGAAGCCGGGGTGGATCTGCTGGAGCCCGACGGTCGCCGGGTGCGGCTCACCGATGCCGGGCTCGCCCTGGTGGTGCGGGCGGAGTCGGTGTTGGGGGAGCTCGATCGTGCCCGGGCCGAGATGGAGCGGTACCGCTCGACCCCGACGGGGGTGGTGCGGCTGACCCTGTTCCCGTCCGCCGCCGAACTGCTCCTGCCCGGTGTCCTGCGCCGCGCCGCGGCGGCCGGCGTGCAGGTGCTCGCGGCGGACGCCGATCTCCCCGGCACCGAACTCCCTGCGATGCTCGCCGACGCCGATGTGGTGGTGGCGCACCGCGATGAGCGCGCCCCGGCCCTCGGCGGCCCGCGGATCGCATCACGGATTCTCATGCGTGAGCCGATCGATCTGGTGGTCCCGGTCGATCATCCGCTCGCGGCCGCCGGGCGGGTGGACGCCTCGCAGCTCGCGGACCTCGATTGGATCAGCGTGCGCGATGGCTTCCCGGTCGACGATGTGCTCCGCTCGCTCGCGACCCTCACCGGTGTGCAGCCGCGGGTGGTGCAGCGGATCAACGATTTCCACACCATTCAGGCGATGGTGGCCGCCGGGCTCGGTGTGGCCCTGGTGGCGCGGCACGCGGTCACGCACCCGCGTGTGCGTGGCCTGGAGATCGTCGGCGTGCTCGCGGCCCGCATCCTGGAGGTGGCCACCCGGCCGGGTGCCGAGCGGCGCCCCGCGGTGGCCGCGGTACTGCGTGCGCTCGACGAGGAGGTCGCCGCCGTGCACGCGGACGGTGTTGGCATCAAGCAGATTCCAACGGTCGACCGGGGCTGACGGAGCTGGGATCGTCCCGGTGTGACTGCGCAGGGAACGAGGGCCGAGCGGCGGAGGGTGGCGCTCGCCTCCTTCGTCGGGACGTCGGTCGAATGGTACGACTTCTATCTCTACGGAACGGCTTCCGCACTGATCCTGGGGCCGTTGTTCTTCCCATCGGCTTCGCCGGCGGGTGGTGTCCTGGCCGCCTTCGCCACATACGCCGTCGGATTCCTCGCCCGGCCGCTGGGCGGGGCGATCGCCGGGCACCTCGGCGATCGGATCGGCCGCAAGCGGGTGTTGGTGGCCTCGCTCGTCCTGATGGGACTGGCGACCAGTGCGATCGGCCTGCTTCCGGGGTACGCGGCCATCGGCGTCGCGGCGCCGGTCCTGCTCACCCTGCTGCGCCTGCTCCAGGGCCTGTCCGCCGGAATCGAATGGGGCGGAGCGGTTCTGTTGGCCGTCGAACACGCACCGGCGGATCGGCGCGGGCTGTTCGGAGCGCTCCCGCAGGCCGGATCGGCCGCGGGAATGATCCTCGCCACCTCGATCTACACCGCGGTGCACGCCGTGCTCGGCGGTGCCGCGTTCACGGCGTGGGGGTGGCGGATCCCGTTCCTGCTCAGCGCCGTCCTCGTGATCGTCGGTCTGGTGGTGCGCCTCTCGGTGCGGGACTCCGCCGAGTTCGAGGAGCTTCGGGCGAGCGGCGGCGTGCACCGCTCCCCGGTCCGCGAGGTGCTGCGCCGGCACCGGCGCACCGTCGGGCTCACGATCCTGATGCGCATCGGCCAGAACTCCGTGTACACCCTCTACACCGTCTTCATGCTCACCTACATCGTCCGTGAGGTCCGCTCGGACGGGGCGCCGATCGGCCTGGTGGCCACGCTCGTGGCGTCGATCATCGGGTTGGCGGCGACGCCGCTGTGGGGCGCACTGTCCGACCGGCTCGGGCGCCGGCCCGTGTACCTGTTCGGGGCCTTGGTCACCGCCGTCTTCACCGCACCGGCCTTCGTGTTGATCGGGACGGGAAGCGCTGCGCTGATCGTGCTGGCCTTCGTGATCGGTATCAACATCGGGCACGACAGCCAGTACGGAGCGCAGGGCGCCTTCTTCGCCGAGCTCTTCCCGATCGACGTGCGGTACAGCGGTGCATCGATCGGATACGCGGTGGGTGCCGTTCTGGGCGGTGGGCTCACGCCGCTCGTCGCCGCCGCGCTCCTCACCGTCGGCGGCGGAACGCCCTGGCTGGTGGCCGGGTTCGTCTCCGTACTGGCGGTGCTCTCCGCCGTGGGAGTGATCCTCGCGCCGGAGACGCGGCCGGTGCGGCGCGCGGTGCCGCAGGATCACGTTGCGGCGGAGGCGATCGCATGACCCGGCCGCTGCTGCTGAGCGCCTTCGCCATGGCCTGTGTGGGTCACCAGTCCGCGGGCCTGTGGACCCGGGCGGAGGACCGGAGCACCCACTACACCGATCTGGATCACTGGATCTCGCTCGCCCGCCTGCTCGACGAAGCGGGATTCCACGCCCTCTTCCTGGCGGACGTGCTGGGCACCTACGACGTCTACGGCGGCAACCGCGACGAGGCGGTCCGCTCCGCGCTGCAGGTCCCGGTGAACGATCCGATCCTGGCGGTGTCCGCCATGGCCGCGGCCACGCGGAATCTCGGCTTCGGCGTGACGGTCTCGACCACCTACGAACAGCCTTACGCGTTGGCTCGGCGGATGACCACTCTCGATCACCTCACTCGCGGGCGGATCGGCTGGAACGTGGTCACCGGGTACCTGGACTCCGCGGCGAAGAACCTGGGCTTCACCACGCAGATCCCGCACGATCAGCGCTACGACATCGCCGACGAGTACCTCGAAGTCTGCTACAAGCTGTGGGAACACTCGTGGACCGACGATGCCGTGATCGCCGACCGCGGCACCGGCGTGTACGCCCGTCCCGACCAGGTGCGCGACATCGACCACCGGGGAGAGTATTTCACCGTTCCGGGCGCCTTCCTGTGCGAGCCCTCGCCGCAGCGCACCCCGGTCATCTTCCAAGCCGGGGCCTCGCCGCGTGGGCGGCGGTTCGCGGGCCGGCACGCCGAGGCGGTCTTCGTGATCGGCCCGACTCCCGCCTCGGTGCGGTCCACGGTGGCGGCGGTCCGCGCGGAGGCGGAGGCCGAGGGGCGCGATCCGCGGTCCGTACGGGTGATCGCGGGGCTCACCGCCATCGTCCGCGCCACCGACGAGGAGGCGGAGTCCGCGCTCCTCGAATACCGTGAATCCGCCAGCGAATCCGGGGCGCTCGCCCTGTTCGGCGGATGGACCGGGGTGGATCTGGCGGGCCTCCCGTCCGACGCTCCGCTGGTGCACGTGACCACCGATGCCAATCGATCCGCGCTCGACGCCTTCACCCGCGACGCCGACCACGAGTGGACGGTGGGCGAGCTGGCGCGTTTCGTGAGCATCGGGGGTCGCGGACCGGTGCTGGCCGGTTCCCCGGCGACGATCTCCGATCGCCTGCAGCAGTGGCAGGACGAGGCCGACGTCGACGGCTTCAACTTCATGTACGTGACCCTGCCCGGGACCTTCGCCGAGCTCGCGGAGCACCTCGTGCCGGAGCTGCGCCGCCGCGGGCTGGTCGACGGACCGGGTGCGGCACAGTCGACCCTGCGGGAGCGGCTCGGCACGTCCGACGGTCCGCGGCTGCCACCGACCCATCTCGCGCGGCGGCTCGGCATCGGCGCGCAGGCGCTGTCCTAGGAGTCGAAGGCCACCACCGTCGAGGTGGCGCCGCGCAACGCGCCGACGGCCTCCGCCTCGATACTCACGGCCGCACGGTCCGCCGCGGCCAGTCGGGCGAAGGGCGTCACGGTGAGCGTGAGCCGGTCCCCGTCCTTGCGGGGCCGCCACAGCCCCACGATGCGGCCGTCGAGCAGGACGGTGCCGGGTTCGCCGACCGGTCGCCAGATCGCGCGGTGATGCTCGGGGGCGACGATCACGGAGTGGTCCCGCGCCTGCGTGTACGGGTCACGCGGCGGCAGCAGTCGCACGCCCGTGGGGAGTTCGGACGCACGGAGCTCGGAGAGGTCGTCGGTGTGCACCCAGGCGCGGGCGCCGTCGGTGTCGACCCGTTCGAGCCGATCGGCGAGGGTCTCCCACCAGGGCCCCACGTCGCCGGCGCGGACACCGAGCCAGGCGGCGAAATCGGCTCGGGTGGTGGGTCCGTAGCAGCGGAGGTAGCGGCGCAGGAGTTCGGCGCGCGCGTCCTCGGGCGCGCGGGCGGGCACCGGCTCGGGCAGCCACTCGTCGGTGAGCGCGAAGGGCGCGGTGTTGCCGTCACGGGGTGCGAAGCAGACCTGTCCGCGCAGGGCGAGGATGCGGACGCAGAAGTGCACGACGGCCTCGCCGAGGGGCTGACCCGGTGCGTGCGGCCCCTCCGCCTCCCAGACGGTGCGCTGTTCCGCGCCGAGCTCGGGTGCGATCGCGCCGGCCACCTCGGCGCCGAGCTGTGCGATCGCGAGTCGCCGATCGGCGAGCACCGTGGCGGTGTGGCGCGCGGTGAGATCGACGGCCTCATCGAGGCCGAGCCCGAGGGCATCCAGCGCGGGACCCACCCCCTGGATGAGATGCCGCGCGGCGCTCTCGGTGGGCGGCAGCACCCCGGTGGTGAAGACCGCCGCCTCGGCGGTCGGAACGAGGAACGGCGCACCGCGCATGCACCAGGTGCGCAGCAGGAGACGCGATTCGAGCGCCTCGGCCACCGTGCCGGGGGCCACGCCGCGCACCCGGGCGTGCAGCGCGAGGAGCGCGGAGCCGGGCGGGCTGTCCTGGACGCCGCACCGTCCGGCCGCGGTCGCGAGTGCGGCCTCGTCGAGCCGTTCCGCGAGGCCGTGCGTGCGCAGGCGGAATCCGATGATCTGGTCGTTCGTGATGTTCGGCACCGCCCTCCACGCTAGCGCGGTGCGCCCTCCACGGTGTGCAGCCCGGCGGGCAGGAAGCGGGTGAGGAGGCCGCGGGCGGCGGCGGTGTCGCCGTCCACGAGGTGGGTCATCATGGCGCCCTCGTACAGCGCGATGGCGTACCGGGCGAGGGCCTGGGCCTCGGCCGGAGCGACGTCGAACCGGGCGATCGCGGCCGCGAGGCGGTCCCGCACGGCGCGATCGCGCGCGGTGAGCCGGGCCGCGGCCGCGGTGTCGCGGGCGGCGTAGATGGTGAACTCGGTGGACAGCAGAGACCACCGGCGTTCGTCGGGATCGTCGGACCCGGCGGCGAGTGCGGCGTTCGCGATCGCCTCGTCGAGCGTGGGCGCGGATTCGATCGCGCGGGCGATGCGTCCGATCTGGTGCTCCGCGTGCCGGTCGAAGAGGGCGAGGAACAGCGCCTCCTTGCCGGCGAAATTCGAGTAGAAGGCGCCGCGGGAGAGTTCCGCGCGGGCGCAGATCTCGTCCATCGAGGCGGCGTGGAAGCCGCGCTCGGCGAACACGGCGAGTCCCGCGTCGAGGAAGCGTTCGACGCTGCGTGCGCGCGTGCGGTCGCCTTTCGCCACCAGTACCTCGCATTCCGTTGACCCGGGCATCGGTGCGTGCCATGATACCGATAACTAGACCACCCAGTCTATTTATCGATCGAGAGGCGATCCATGGCGGAGGCGCAGCACACCGGACCCGACGGATTCCGTCCCGATGCGATCGTGGTGGGTGCGGGCCTCGCCGGTCTCGTCGCCGCGTACGAACTGTCCCGCGCGGGTCGCCGGGTGCTGATCCTGGATCAGGAGAATCGCAACAATCTGGGCGGCCAGGCGTTCTGGAGCCTGGGCGGCCTGTTCCTCGTGGATTCGCCCGAGCAGCGTCGCCTGGGCATCAAGGATTCGAAGGAACTCGCGCTACAGGACTGGTTCGGTTCCGCCGGGTTCGACCGTGACGACGAGGATCACTGGCCTCGGCAGTGGGCCCGTGCGTACGTCGATTTCGCCACCGATCGTAAGCGGGATTACCTGCGCCGCTTGGGTCTCGGCTTCACTCCTGTGGTCGGGTGGGCCGAGCGCGGCGGCGGCGCGGCCGACGGTCACGGCAACTCGGTGCCGCGTTTCCATCTCACCTGGGGCACCGGCCCCGAGGTGGTGCGCGTCTTCCGCGAGCCGGTCGAGCGGGCCGAGCAGGCCGGCCTGGTCCGGTTCGCCTTCCGGCACCGGGTCGACGAACTGCTGCGCGGCGACGACGGTGCCGTGACCGGCGTGCGCGGCGCGCTCCTCGCGGAGAGCGATACCGAGCGCGGCGTGGCGTCGAACCGGGATACGGTGGGCGATTTCGAGTTCCGGGCCCCGGCGGTCCTCGTCACCTCGGGCGGCATCGGCCACAACTTCGAACTGATGGAGAAGTACTGGCCCACCGACCGGCTGGGGCCCTTCCCGCAGCACATGATCGCCGGTGTGCCCGCACACGTCGACGGGCGCATGCTCGCGATCTCCGAGGAAGCGGGCGCGAACATCGTCAATCGGGACCGGGTGTGGGCCTACACGGAGGGTATCCACAACTGGGACCCGATCTGGCCGCAGCACGCCATCCGCATCATCCCGGGACCGTCGTCGCTCTGGTTCGACGCGAACGGTAATCGCTTCGCCGCCCCCAATTTCCCCGGCTTCGACACCAATTCGACGATGAAGGCGATTCTCGAGACCGGCTACGACTACTCGTGGTTCGTGCTCACCGAGACGATCATCGAGAAGGAGTTCGCACTGTCCGGGTCCGAACAGAACCCCGACATCACGGAGAAGGACCTCAAACTGGCCCTCGGTCGGATCAAGTCCAAGGGCGCTCCCGGCCCCGTCGAGGCCTTCAAGCAACACGGCGAGGACTTCATCGTGGCCGATACCCTCGAGGAACTCGTCGAGGGCATGAACCGGATCGGCCGCGGCGGTCACGTGGACATCGAGCACCTGCGTGGGCAGATCGTGGCCCGCGATCGGGAGGTGGCGAACGCCTTCAGCAAGGATGCGCAGCTCCAGGCCGTCCACAATGCCCGGAACTACCTGGGCGACAAGGTGGTACGGGTGGCCAAACCGCACCGCATCCTCGACCCCGAGCACGGGCCGCTCATCGCGGTGCGCCTGAACATCCTCTCCCGCAAGACGCTCGGCGGGCTCGAGACCGATCTCTCGGCGCGGGTCCTCGGGTCCGACGGTGCGCCCGTCCCCGGCCTGTACGCCGCGGGCGAGGTGGCCGGTTTCGGCGGTGGCGGCGTGCACGGCTACAACGCCCTGGAGGGCACCTTCCTCGGCGGGTGCATATTCTCGGGGATGACAGCCGGACGAGCCGCGGCCGCAGCGACCGGCAATCCGACTGGAGGGAAGACGGCATGAGCGCACGCACCGCCCTGGTGACAGGGGCATCGTCGGGAATCGGACTGGAGGTGGCGCGCCTGCTGGCGCAGAAGGGCTACCGCGTGCTGGGCACCAGCCGCAACCCCGACACCGTGCCCGCCGATAAGCGCATCCCCGGCGTCGAGTACCTCGCGCTCGATCTCGCCGATCGCGCGTCGGTGGCCGCGTGTGCGAAGGCGGCCGGAGATGTGGACATCGTGGTGAACAACGCCGGCGAGAGTCAGTCCGGACCACTGGAGGAACTGCCCGCCGATGCGGTGGACCGGTTGTTCCAGACGAACGTCTTCGGTGCCGTCCAGCTGACGCAGCCGCTGCTCCCGGGCATGCGGGATCGCGGTTACGGCCGCGTGATCATGGTGGGATCGATGCTCGCCAGCTTTCCGCTCGCCTACCGCGGCTCCTACGTGGCCGCCAAGGCGGCGCTCAAAGGCTTCGCCGCGGCTGCGCGCCAGGAGCTCTCGCCCTTCGGGGTGTGGGTGAGCACGGTGGAACCCGGTTCGATCGCCACCGGCATCGGCGAGCGCCGTACCAAGTACGTGGCCGATGATTCGGTGTACCGCACCGACTTCGACACCATGATCGACAATCTCGACAAGAACGAACGCGCGGGGATCACGCCGAAGCAGGTGGCCGAGGTGATCGTGAAGGCGATCGAGGCTGATCCGCCCCGCGAGTTCTACGCGGTGGGCAGCAATGCGCCGTTCGTCTTCCTGCTCAAGCGACTCGTGCCCATCGAGGTGGTCTCGAAGATCGTGGCCAAGCGGCACGGACTCAAGCGGTAGTCCGTGCTGGTCCTCATCGAGCCGTCGGGGGCGTACCTGAGCTGCCTGGTGTGTCGTGGCACCCGATTCCGGCAGCGCGAGGTTCTGATGAACACCAGTGGCGCCACGATGTTCGGCTTCGATTGGGCGAACAAGTCCGGCGACGGTGCGATCTGTGCCGCATGCGGATTCGTCCATACGTTCATGGGGCCTGGCCACCGGTGGGTGGATCCGGGATCAGTGCCCGAGGCGCAGCGGCCGCCGGAGGTCCTGTAGGCGGGTCCCGGGTTCGTGCGATAGATGTCCTTGGTGCGGCCGGCGTCTACTACGTTCAGCCGGCGAGCGCGGAACCCAGGATCTTCGCGGCCTCCTCGAATCGCGAGGGCTCCGGTCCGGCGTAGGCCAGCCGCAGGTAGTTCCCGGTGGGTTCGGCCGGGAACCATTCGTCGCCGACACCCACGATGAGCCCGTTCCGTCGACACCGGTCGACCACCGCGGCCAGCTCCACATCGTGGGGCAGCCGTGCCCACAGGGCGAGTCCGCCGCGCGGCACCCTGTCCACCGAGACCGACGGTGCGTGCTCGTGCAGTGACCGCAGCAACAGATCGCGGCGCTCGCTGAGCTGACGCCCCAATCGCCGTACGTGAGTTCGCCACGCCGGCTGTGTGATCACGTCGAGCGCCACGGTCTGCAGCACCCCGCTCGTGTACATGGCATCGGCCTGGATATCGGCCACGATCCGGTCGCGGGCGGGACCGCGCGCCACGATCGCCGCCACCCGGACCGCCGGCGCCACGGATTTGCTCAGCGACCGGATGTACACCACGTGGCCGGATTCGTCGCGGGTGGCCAGTGGTACCGGCTCCGCGTCGATACTGAAATCCCGGGCGTAGTCGTCCTCGATGAGGAATGCCCCGGCGGTGCGCACCGCGTCGAGGATGCGTTCGGCGCGTTCGGAACTCCACACCGCTCCCGTCGGGCTCGCGAAGGCGGGCTGCGCGTAGAAGGCGCGGGCACCGGTCTCGGCGAGGATGCGCTCGACCACCTCGGGATCCGGGCCGTCCGGTCCGCTGGGAACCGGGATCACGTCGACCCCGGCGCTCTCCGCGGCCAGGATGGCGCCCCAGTAGGTGGGCGACTCCATCAGCAGGGGCCGCCCGGCGCCGACGAGCGCGCGGAAGGTCGTGAGGAGTCCGCCCTGGCTGCCGGGGGTGACCACTACATCGCGGGCCGAGGCCGGGGCCACCCGGGCGGGCGTGAGCGATTGCAGTTCCGTGGCGAACCAGGAGCGCAATTCAGGGATTCCCGCGCTGGGGGTGCGATCGAGCAGTGACTCGTTCCGCGCGGCACGGGCGAAGGCCGCGCGCACGAGCCTTTCGGGTAGCAGCTCCCGAGCGGGGTAGCCCGATTGCAGGGCGATGGCGTCACCGTCGTTCGGCCGGAGCGCGGTGGGCGTACCGGGCGTGCGCCGCCCCTGCACGCCGAGTGCCGCGGTCTGCCAGCCGAAGTCGACGGGGCGTGCCGGGCGCTCTCCGCGGACGAAGGTGCCCACACCGGGGCGGGATTCGACGAGCCCCTGCGCCGCGAGGGAACGCAGCGCCCGCTGCACCGTGACGGGGCTGACCTGGTGCTCCGCCACGAGGGTTCGGGTGGACGGCAACTGCGCGCCGGAGGGCGCCGAGGCGATCCAGGTGCGCAGCGCTGTCGCGAGCCGATCTCCACTGCTATCGTTGAACATGAATCAACAGGATAGCGCTACTCTTCTCGAGCGGCGACCGATATCGTCACCGTCGCCCTCCCGTGGCCTGGTCTGGGGCCTGGTCGGTGTGGTCGCCTTCTCCTTCTCGATCCCGCTCACCCGGGTCGCGGTCGCCGACGGCGGCCTGCCGCCCCTGTTCGCGGGCGCCGGGCGAGCGGTGATCGCCGCGGCACTGGCCGCCATCGCTCTGATCGCCACCCGGCAGGCGTTGCCCCGCGGATCGCAGTGGCTGCGCGTGGCGGTGGTGGCCCTGGGGGTGGTGGTCGGTTTCCCGGTGTTCACCTCATTCGCGTTGACCACCGCGTCCGCATCGCACGGTGCCGTGGTGATCGCCCTGCTCCCGGCGGCCACCGCCGTGGTCGCGGTGTGGCGCGGCGGGGAGCGTCCGCCGCTGCGCTTCTGGGTGCTCGCCGCGGCGGGCACCGTGGCCGCCGTGGCCTTCGCGGTGCTGCAGGGCGGTGGCTTCGGCTCGCTCCGGGCCTCCGACCTCCTGTTGTTCGGTGCGGTGATCGCCGCCGCGGTCGGCTACGCGGAGGGCGGTCTGTTGTCCCGGGAGATCGGTGCCTGGCAGACGATCTCGTGGGCACTCATCGTGGCCTCTCCGGTGATGGTGGTACTCACCGCGGTCAGCGCCCGGAACGGCCTGCACGCGACCACCAACGGCTGGCTCGCCTTCGCCTACCTGGGCGTGATCAGCATGTACCTCGGCTTCTTCGCCTGGTATCGCGGCCTCGCGATCGGCCCCATGACCACGGTGAGCCAGGTCCAGCTGGCGCAGCCCGTCTTCGGAATCGCCTGGGCTGCTCTGCTTCTGGGTGAGAGTATCGGCTAGTCCACGATCCTCGGCGGCCTCGCGGTGATCGCCTTCGCCGCCCTCGCCATCCGCACCCGCACTGGTCGTGGAGTCAGCGCAGTCGGATCGATGCCGAATCGGACGTGATCTCCGCGGCGAAGGCCGACATCGCGCGCCCCGCCGCCAGAACGGGAGCGGTCGAACGGACTGTCCGGCTGAGGATGAAGGCTCCTTCCAGCGCAGACAGAGCGGCAAGGGTGAACTCGCGTGCGGTCTCCGGTGGAAGCCCGCGCCCGACGAAGTACTCGGCACCACGCTCGAACCAGCCCTCGATTATGTCGGCGATCGCCGCGCGCAGCTCAGGTTCGGTGTCTGCGACCTCACCCGCGACGGTACCGACCGGGCACAGGTTCAGCCATCCTGCCGCCTCCATCTGCTGTGCCGCTGCTTCGAAGGTGAGCTGAACAGTCGTCGATAGATCTTCGTGCTGATCAAGCAGTGCGGGAAGCAGTTCCATGTACGCCGCGCCCGCATCGTGGAGTGCGGAGCGGGTGAGCGCGGGCTTGCCTTCAGGGAAGTGGTGGTACATCGAGCCGATGGTGGACGTGGCGGCAACTGTCACGTCCTTCACCGAGGTCCCGTTGTAGCCGCGGCGTCGTAGCGACTCCGTCATCGCGACGATGAGGCGGGTGCGGGTGTTTGACGGATTGTCGCTCACGCACCTAGCCTAGAGTAATCGTTCTAGAACGAGCATTCTAGGGAGTGGTGAGCCGTGCCGACCATTGATCTGACTGCGGGCCGAGTGCACTACGTGGAATCCGGGGAGGGGCCGCCGGTCGTCTTCCTACACGGCCTGTTGATGAACCACATCGTCTGGGACGGGGTGATCGACCTGCTACCGCCGCACTACCGATGCATCCGTCCGACATTGCCGTTGGGCGGGCACACGGAACCTCTGAAGGTCGACGCCGATCTGTCGATGCACGGTTTGAACGTGCTGATCGCCGAATTCCTTGAGGCTCTCGAGTTGGACGATGTGACCGTGGTTCACAGCGACTGGGGCGGCGGGCTCTTCCTCACCGCCTACGGTCTCGATCAACGCGTCGGCGCGATCGTCGCCCTACCCTGTGAGGCCTTCGACAACTTCCCGCCCGGGCTCCCGGGCGTTGCAGCCAGGGCGGCGGCCTACCTTCCAGGTGGCGTGTGGTTCGCCCTGTGGCAGATGCGGATCCGCTGGCTGTCGAGGCTGCCGATGTCCTTCGGATGGATGACGACTGCATCGCTGGACGACGCCATGGTGCGCGGCTGGACCGAACCGGGCCTCAACGACTCGAGGGTCCGGCGTGATCTTCTCAAGTACCTTCGCTCTGGCTTCGACAAGCGTGTGCTGATTGAGAACACCGAAGCGCTGAAGCGATTTCCGGGAGAGGCCCTCGTCCTGTGGTCTGCTGCAGGGAAGGTCATGCCCCGAGACCACGGCGTCCGCCTGATTCGTTTGATCCCTCGCTCGACACTCGTCGAAATCGACGACGCTTACGTTCTCGCCCAGATCGACCAGCCCGCGCGTATCGCTGCGGAGCTGTCGCGATTCCTCGCGGGCCGGCACGCGGCCGGGCGTAGAAACGAGTGATGGGTGGAGGTATCGCTGCGAGCGCTTCTGCGAAGCCTAGCGAGCAGCAATACCTCCACCCATCACGGTCACGTCGTGACTACGGAGCCCACGTCCGCGTCGACGCCTCGCCGACCGCTTCCTGCTCCGACTGCACGCTGCCGTGCGCGCGGTTCACCGCGGAGACGACGGCGCGGAGCGATGCGGTGGTGATCGACGGTGCGATCCCCACGCCCCACACGGTGCGGTCCTCGTCGCCCACGCGGACGATCGCCTCGACGTAGGCGGCGGCCTGTGCGTCGTCACCGGCGGACAGGGCGTGCTCGCTGTAATCCAGGACCCGCACGTCGAAGCCGACGGTGCCGATCGCGTCGACGAAGGCCGCGAGCGGACCGTTGCCCTCGCCGGAGATCTCCTGCTCCTTGCCGTTGACCTTGACCACCGCGTCGATGCGGTCCACGCCACCGTCGACCTCGGATGCGGTGACCTTCTGGCGCATCCGCTCCAGGGGCAGGATCGGGTCGATGTACTCGCCGGCGAAGACGTCCCACATCTCCTTGGGCGTCACCTCGCCGCCCTCGCCGTCGGTGATCTTCTGCACCGACTGGCTGAACTCGATCTGCAGGCGGCGCGGCAGCGCCAGGCCGTGGTCCGACTTCATGATGTACGCGACGCCACCCTTGCCGGACTGGCTGTTCACGCGGATCACGGCCTCGTACGAGCGGCCCACGTCCTTCGGGTCGATCGGCAGGTAGGGCACCTGCCACAGGATGTCGTCGACGTCCTTATCGGCCTCGTCGGCGTCGATCTTCATCTGATCGAGGCCCTTATTGATGGCGTCCTGGTGGCTGCCGGAGAAGGCGGTGTACACCAGATCGCCGCCGTACGGGTGGCGCTCGGGCACGGGCAGCTGGTTGCAGTACTCGACCGTGCGCCGGATCTCGTCGATATCGGCGAAGTTGATCTGCGGATCGATGCCGCGGCTGAACATGTTGAGGCCCAAGGTGACCAGACAGACGTTGCCGGTGCGCTCGCCGTTGCCGAACAGGCAGCCCTCGATGCGGTCGGCGCCGGCCAGGTAGCCCAGCTCGGCCGCGGACACGCCTTCACCGCGGTCGTTGTGCGGGTGCAGCGACAGGATCACCGAATCCCGGCGGGCCAGGTTGCGGCTCATCCACTCGATCGAGTCCGCGTAGACGTTCGGGGTCGCCATCTCGACGGTGGCCGGCAGGTTCAGGATCATCGGCTTCTCCGGTGTGGGAGCGATGATCTCGGTCACGGCGTCGCACACCTCCTTGGCGAAGGAGAGCTCGGTGCCGGTGTACGACTCGGGCGAGTATTCGTAGCGCCACGAGGTGTCCGGGTACTTCTTCTGCTCTTCGAGCACCTTGTGCGCAGCGTCGGTGGCGATCTTCTTGATCGCCGCCTTATCGGCGCGGAAGACCACGCGGCGCTGCAGTACGGAGGTGGAGTTGTAGAAGTGCACGATCACGTTCTTCGCGCCCTGGCAGGCCTCGAAGGTGCGCTCGATCAGCTCGTCGCGGCACTGCACCAGCACCTGGATCGTGACGTCGTCGGGGATGGCGCCGTCCTCGATGATCTCGCGCACGAAGTCGAAATCGGTCTGGCTGGCGGACGGGAATCCGACCTCGATCTCCTTGTAGCCCATACGAACCAGGAGATCGAACATGCGGCGCTTGCGCGCCGGGCTCATCGGATCGATGAGCGCCTGATTGCCGTCGCGCAGGTCGACGGCGCACCACAGCGGGGCGGTCTGGGCGACCTTGTCGGGCCACGTGCGGTCGGGGAGCGAGATCTGCTCGACCTCGTCGGCGTACGAGCGGTACCGGTGATTCGGCATGGCGCTCGAGCGCTGCGGGTTCCACGCGGGCTGCCCGGGATTGCGCGGGCCGGCCGGTGCGGAGATCTTCGATACGCCGGAGGTGTAGGAATCGGCTGCAGGACTCATGGTGACGAGGCTACTTTCTCGTATCTCCCCACGGATCAGGGGGAGGAAAGCCGGCGGAGAAGCCGGGAGGGACTCGACCGGCGCTGCCGTTGCACGGCTCAACCCGCGACGGGGAGCCGGTCTGGATCAGGCCCCGCCGCGGCAACCGAGGAGAAGGGCGCGCCGCTGCACACCATCACGATAACCCACGGCCGGCGAATCCGGACCCCGGGCCGTCCAGTCGGGGCGAAGACGCGGTGTCAGCACGATGAAGACCTGATGACAACGACTGTGATCTAGAACACGATCTAGTCGGGGTCGGTGAACTTCCAGCACCGCATTATTTCGAATGTTGCATCGACGACGCGCTCTCAATGATCCTTCAGCAGCGCAAATCGCCAGCTTG
This sequence comes from Tsukamurella strandjordii, assembly GCF_039525985.1. Taxonomy (NCBI): domain Bacteria; kingdom Bacillati; phylum Actinomycetota; class Actinomycetes; order Mycobacteriales; family Tsukamurellaceae; genus Tsukamurella; species Tsukamurella strandjordii. The sequence continues at coordinate 497,473 of NZ_BAAAII010000008.1, forward strand.
CCTACTGGGTAGTGAACTTCGTCAAACTATACGTCGTTCGACCTGCGGTCTTTAAAGCGGTGCGCCCCTAAAATAACCATGGTTATGAATGTTGCGATTTCAACGAGACGCTCCCTACAATTCTTGCGATTGCAAGGCTCGGAGTTTGCAACGCGACAGTAGGAGAGCTTGGTGGACCACGTGGTGCACTCCCTGACCGGAGCCCAGTACGGAATGTGGCTGAGTCAGCAGATGTCGCCCGACGTCTCCTACTCGGTGGCGCAGTACGTGGACTTCCGCGGCGCGCTCGACGTCGAGCAGATGACAGCGGCGACCCGCGCGGCCAGCGACGAGTTCGTCTCTCCCTATGTGCGCATCGACGTCGACGAGTCGGGCACCCCGATCCAGCGGATCGACCACACCATCGACGCCGGTGCCCAGGTGATCGACATCGGCCTGGCCGACCTGCCCGAGGAGGAGCGCGTCGCAGCCGCCGTCGAGTGGATGCGCGCCGAGTACTCGCGCCCGCTCGACCTGGCCACGGATGAGCTGATCATCAACCGCCTGATCGAGGTCTCCGAGGACCGCTGGTTCTGGTACGCCCGCGCGCACCACGCCGTGATCGACGGTTACGGCGCCTCCACGCTGCAGCGCCGGGTCGCCGAGTTGTACACCGCGCTCGTCACCGGTGAGGACGCGCCCGCGCTCAAGCCGAAGCCCCTCGCACCCGAGGGCTTCGTCAACGCCGAGGAGAAGTACTTCGCATCCGCGCGCGCCGAGGGCGACGCGCAGTACTGGTCCGGCATCGTCCCCACCCTGCCCGAGGCGGCGGGTCTGGGCCGGCGGATCAGCGGCCCGTCCCCGCTGAACCTGCGCCACAACGGCGATTCCAGCCACGAGATGGGTGCCCGCCTCGACGCCGGTGCCGAGCGTCTCGGCACCAACCGGTCCGGCCTCGTCATCGCCGCCTTCGGCGCGTACGTCGCGGCGATCGCCGGACGCGACGAGATCTCGATCGCCGTGCCGGTCGCGGCCCGCACCACCGCCGCCTTGCGCGGCTCCACCGGCATGACCGCGAACGTGCTCCCCGTCCCGGTCCGCGTGGGCGAGGGCGCCACCGTCTCCGACGTGGTCGACGGCACCGGTCTCGACCTGCGCAACGGCCTGCGGCACCAGCTCTACCCAGCGGCCCGGATGGAGGCGCCCACCCTGCGCGAGGGCGTGGTGGGTTCCACCTTCGGCGACACCATCAACATCATGATGTTCTCGACCGCGATCACCCTGGGCGAGACCGACGGCAAGCTCAATCTGCTCACCTCCGGACCGGCGGAGGACGTGGCCGTCACCGTCTACGAGTCCGAGCAGGGCGCTGTCCGGATCGACATGGAGGCCAACCCGGCCACCTACACCGAGGCCGATCTCGCGGCGCATCACGCGCGCTTCATGGAGTACCTCGACCGGTTCGCGGCCACCGCCGGCCCCACTCCGCTCTCGCAGCTGGCCGTCGCCACCGAGTCCGAGGCCGAGGCCTGGAAGCGGTTCGCGGGTGCCACCGCCGACGCCCCCGCCGCTGCCGGCCCCTCGGTCCCGATGCCGGAACTGCTGCGCCGCACCGCCGCGGCTGAACCCGATCGGGTGGCCGTGGTCGACGGTGATCGCAGCATCACCTACGCCGAACTCGATCAGTACAGCGACCGCCTCGCGCGCTACCTGATGTCCGTGGGTGCGAAGCCGGAAGAACGTGTCGCGCTGCGTATCCCGCGTTCCCTCGAATCCGTGATCGCCGTGTGGGCGGTCACCAAGACCGGTGCGGCCTTCGTGCCGATCGACCCGAAGCTGCCCGCCGAGCGCGCCGAGCACATCGGCGAGGCCGCGGCGCCCGTCGCCACCGTCACGCCCGCCGACCTGGCCCGCGTCTGGGGTCCGGGCGCGAGCGCCGGCTCCGGTGCCGCCGATTGGCCCGAGATCTCGCTCGACACCCCGGCCTACCTCATCTTCACCTCGGGCTCGACCGGCCGCCCCAAGGGCGTCAGCGTCACCCATAACGGACTGTCGAGCCTCGCGGCCGAGCTGGTGCGCTCGCACGGGCTGCCCGACGGTGCGCGGGTCATGCACTTCGTCTCGCCCGGCTTCGACGCCTCCGTGCTCGAACTGCTCATGGCGGTCGACAGCCGATCCACCCTGGTGGTCGTGCCGCCCGATGTCTACGGCGGAGAGGAACTCACCGAGATCCTGGCGCGCGAGAAGGTCAACGGCGGCTTCATCACCCCCGCCGCGCTGGCCACCCTCGATCCGGCCGAGCTGCCCGAGCTCACCTCGCTCGGCGTGGGCGGCGACACCGTGCCGCAGGCCCTGGTCGACACCTGGGCGCCGAACCGGAACCTGGTCAACGTCTACGGCCCCACCGAGACCACCATCGCGGTGACGCTCGGCGAACTGACCGCCGGCGAGCCCGTGCGGCTCGGCGGCCCGATCCCGGGCACCCGTCTGTACGTTCTCGACTCCTACCTCCGCCCCGCCGCGGCCGGCGTCGCGGGCGAGCTGTACATCTCCGGCCCGGGAATCGCCCGCGGCTACCACGGCAACCCGGTGCTCACCGCGGAACGGTTCGTGGCCAACCCCTTCGAGGACGACGGTGCGCGGATGTACCGCACCGGCGACCTCGTTCGCTGGACTGAGTCCGGATCGCTGGAGTTCCTCGGCCGCATCGACTCCCAGGTGAAGCTGCGCGGCTTCCGCATCGAGCTGGGCGAGATCGACGCCGCCGTGATGCGGGTACCGGGCACCGAACGCGCCGTGACCGTGGTCTCGGGCGACGACACCGCCACCGCGGAGCTGATCACCTACGTGACCGGAACCGCGGCCGTGGACGCGATCACCGCGAGCATCGCGGGCGAGCTGCCCGCCTACATGGTGCCCGCGCACATCATCGCGCTCGACGAGTTCCCGCTCACCGTCAACGGCAAGGTCGATCACAAGAAGCTGCCGCAGCCCGAGCGCACCGTCGCCGCCGCGTCCACCGGCCGCGTGCCCAAGACCGACGCCGAGAAGCTCGTGGCCGAGGCCTTCGCCGAGGTGATCCCGGGCGTCGACAAGGACAAGCTCAACGTCACCACCACGCTCTTCGACCTCGGCGGGAACTCGCTGTCGGCCACCCGCATCGCGGCCCGCGTCGGCTCGGCCACCGGCAGCCGGGTCAGTGTGGCCACCGTCTTCGCCCACCCCACGGTCGAGGGGCTCGCCTCCGCGATCGGCGGCGCCCCCGCGCCCGCCCCGGAGCCCGAGGACATCATCCACGCCGATCCCGCCACCGAGGATCGGGCCGAGGAAGCGGCCGACCTGCTCCCCGCACAGCATCAGATGTGGGTGCGCAACCGGGTCAGTCCCGATGGCTCGTACCACATTCCGGTCGCGCTGCACCTGCGCGGCGACGTGGACGTCTCCGCGATGCGCGCCGCCCTCGGCGACGTGGTCGCCCGGCACACGCCGCTGCGCACCGTGTACCGCAACGGACCCACCGCGGGCGAGCCCGAGGTGCAGGTGCTGCCCGCCGGACCGAACCTGGTGCCCTTCACCGAGCGCGAGGTCGCCGAGGACGAGCTGACGGCCGCCTCGGTCGAATACGCCGGTGAGCCCTTCGATCTGGCCGCCGACGTGCCGATCCGCGCGCGCCTGTACAAGGTCGATGCCAAGCATCAGGTGCTCGTCCTGGTGATCCACCACATCGCCGCGGACGGCTGGTCGATGATGCCGCTGGCCGGCGATCTCGCCTCCGCCTACGCGGTGCGTACCCAGGGCAAGGCGCCGCGCTTCGCGCCGCTGCCGCGCACGTACACCGAGCACGCCCGCTCCTACAAGCGCCGTCTCACCGGCGCCCCCCGCGAGGCACTCGACGCCTTCTGGGCCGAGACCCTCGCCAATCCGCCGGCCGAATCGGTACCGCCAGCCGCGGTGCCGCGATCCGGCGGCGTGGTCTCCGGCGCGAGGTCGATCGGCACCCGCGTGGCGCCCGAGGTGTGGGCCGGAGTCGCCGGCCTCGCCCGTGCCCACGTGACCACCCCGTTCATCGTGGTGCACGCCGCGCTGGCCGCCGCGATCACGCGCCTGTCCGGCCAGGAGGACCTGGTGATCGGTACCGCTGTCGCCGGTCGTGGCGAAGCGGAACTCGACGGCCTCGTCGGCATGTTCGTCAACTCGATCCCGCTGCGCACCCGGACGCCGCAGAGCGCCACCTTCGCGCAGCACCTGAGCGCCGTGAGCCGGGGCGACCTGGAGGCGCTGGACAATTCGGATCTGCCCTTCGAATCGGTGCTCGAACTGGTCGACCCGCCGCGCGCGGCCGGCCGGCACCCGATCTTCCAGGTGATGCTGAACCAGCGCCCGTTCGACACCCAGCACTTCCCGATGGCCGGCATCGACGTCGAGGTGGTGCCGGTCGACGTCCCGATCGCCCGCTTCGACCTCGAGGTCACCCTGACCGGCGACGGCACCATCGAGCTGCGCTACGCCTCCGAGCTCTACCGCACGGAGCAGGCCGAGTCGATCCTGGACGCGATCGTCTCCGTGCTCACCGCGGTCGGCGGCAACCCCGAGCTCACCATCGCGGAACTGCCGATCATGTCCGAGCAGCGCCTCGCCGAGCTCACCCCGGTGCGCGGCGTTCCCGCCGATTTCCACACGCCGCTCGGGCAGCTCATGCGCGAGGTGGCACGCACCTTCTCGGAGCGGCCCGCCGTCATCGACGGTGACCGCACCCTCACCTACCGCGAGCTGTACGCGGAGGCCCGCAAGGTGGCCGCCGCGGTGATCGCCGCGGGTTCGCGCCCGGGCGAGGCGGTTCTCACCGACCTGCCGCGCTCCGCGGAATCCGTGATCGCCTTCTGGGGCATCGCGCTCGCCGGAGCCGCTGTGGCCCCGGTGGATCCGCGCTACCCGCAGGAACGCCGTGACTACATCGCGGACGACATCCGCGCGCGGGTCGGCGTCACCGCCTCGGGCGGCGCACCCGGTCTCAAGTGGATCGCCATGGACCGGATCGACGAGGACGGCCCGGGTTACGACCCGCAGATCGTGCCGAGCATCGACGACGCCGCCTACGTGATCTACACCTCCGGTTCCACCGGCAAGCCGAAGGGCACCGTGGTCACCCACCGCGGCCTGGAGAACTTCGCCGAGGAACTGCACGTGCGGATGCAGACCGGCAGCGATACCCGCGTGATGGCCTTCGCCTCCACCGCCTTCGACGCCACCGTGCTCGAGCACCTCATGGCGCTGCGGGTCGGGGCGCCGCTGGTGATCGTCCCCGCCGCCACCACGGGCGGCCGCGAACTCGAGCGCGTGATCGCCGACAACGGTGTCACGCACGGCTTCCTGACCCCGTCCACGCTGGCCACCCTGGAGCCGGAGAACGTGCCCGGATGGAAGAACGTGCTCGCCGGTGGCGAGGCGATCAACCCCGGACTCGCGGCCAAGTGGAGCGCCGGCCGCAGCCTGCACAACGGCTACGGGCCCACCGAGACCACGATCATCACGGCGATGTCGGATCCCCTCTCGGGCGACGGACGCGTGCCGATCGGCCCGCCCGTGCGCGGGCAGGAGCTGATGGTGCTCGACGACCTGCTGCGCCCCGTGCCCGTGGGCATGCCGGGCGAGCTCTACGTGGCCGGGCCGCAGCTGGCGCGCGGGTACCACCGCCGCGCGCAGCTCACCGCGTCGCGCTTCGTGGCGAACCCGTACGGGGCACCCGGTTCCCGGATGTACCGCACCGGCGACGTGGTTCGCTGGGTCCGTTCGGATTCGGGCGACCTGATCATCGACTTCGTGGGCCGCAACGACTTCCAGGTGAAGATCCGCGGTATCCGGATCGAGCTGGGCGAGATCGACTCCACCATCGGCACCATGCCGGGCGTGGGCTTCGTCTCGACCCAGGTGCGACCCGGCCCCGACGGCCAGCCCGCCCTGGTGGCCTACGTCAAGGGCGATGCCATCGATCCGGCCGCGGTGCGCTCCTTCGTGCGCACCCGACTGCCCGGCTTCATGGTGCCGGCCGCCGTCGTGGTGATCGACACCGTGCCGATGGGCAGCACGGGCAAGCTCGACAACGCCGCGCTCCCCGAGCCGCGGTTCGGCGGCACCGGTAACGCCGCGGCCACGCCGACCACCCCGGGCGAGGCCCGTGTCGTGGAGGCCTTCCGCAAGGTGCTGGGCAACGAGCAGATCGGCGTCGAGGACGACTTCTTCGACCTCGGCGGGAACTCGCTGTCCGCCAACGAGCTCGTGGGCCTGCTGGGCAACGGCATCGAGGTGCGCACCGTCTTCGACCTGCGCACCCCGTCGGCCATCGCGGCCGCACTCACCGGCGATCCCGATTCGATCGCCCACGAGGCGGCACTCGAGGACCAGGGCCTGCGCCGCGTGCAGCGCGGCGACCGCATGCCGCTGTCGTCTGCGCAGGAGCGGATGTGGCTGCAGAACAAGATCGATCCCGGCCCCACCTACAACATCGGCGCGGCGTTCTTCGCGGCGCGCCCGGTGGACAAGCGCATCCTCGACGAGGCGCTGCGGGACGTGCTCGCACGTCACGAGAGCCTGCGCACCCGCTACCCGTCCGGCACCGAGGGCCCGTACCAGGAGATCCTGGCCGCGGACGCGCCCGCGGTGCAGGAGTTCGCCGCCGAGCAGGGCACGGCCGCCTCCACCGTGAGCAACCAGCGCGATGCCATCGCCGAGTTCGTGGCCCGGCCCTTCGCGCTCAACCGCGATCTGCCGATCCGGCTGCTCACTGCTCCCACGGGCACCGGCTCGATCCTCGCGATCGCGGTGCACCACATCGCCGCCGACGGTGCCTCGGTGGTGCCGCTGACGCGCGACCTGATGGCCGCCTACCTCTCGCGCACCGCGGGGAACGCACCGCAGTGGGAGGAGCTGCCGCTGCAGTACGCCGACTACGCGGTGTGGCAGCGCGGCCAGGCCGATAAGGACGCCGGCGCGGTGGACTACTTCGCCGAGCGCCTGCGCGGCATCCCGGACGAGAGCTCCTTCCCTGCCGACGGCCCGCGTCCGACCATCGGATCGACCGACGCCGGTGAGGTGGCCGTGGTGCTGCCGCCCGCGCAGCGGGAGGCCCTGGCCGAGTTCGCCGCCCGGCGCGGTGTCTCGGTGTTCATGGTGCTGCACGCGGCGCTCGCCGCGCTGCTGCACCGGGTGAACGGCGCCGACGACGTGGTCGTGGGCACCCCGGTGATCGGCCGCACCGATCGTCGCCTCCGTGACGTGGTGGGCATGTTCGTCAACACCGTGGCACTGCGCACCCAGGTCAAGGGCGAGGAGCCCTTCAACGCCCTCGTCGACCGCATCCGCAGCGGCGATCTCGACGACCTCGTGCACGCCACGGCGCCCTTCGAGCGCGTCATCGAGGCGGTCTCGCCGCCGCGCAGCCGCGATCGGCACCCGCTGTTCCAGGTGGTGCTCAGCCACCAGAACCTCGGTGATCCGCTCAGCGTGATCAGCTCCGACGGCGGCGGCATGTTCGATCTCGAGCCGCTCGATCTGGCCGCGGCCACCACCACCTTCGACGCCACCTTCGAGGTGCGCGAGGTGGAGGAGGGCATGCGCTTCAACCTGCGCTACCGCACCGACCTCTACACCCGCGGCACCGCCGAGGGCATCGTCAAGCGCCTGGTGCGGCTGGTCACCGAGGGTGTCGCCGCGCCCACCACCGCCGTGGCCGACCTGCCGGTGCTGCTGCCCGAGGAGGAGGAGATCTTCCTCCGCGCCAACAGCTCCGTCGAACCGCACACGATGGCCGAGATCCTGGCCCGCGCGGTGCGCCAGCGCCCGGGCGATCCGGCGCTGCGCGACGGTGCCGTGCGCTACACCTACTCCGAGCTGGACTCGGCGGTCACGGCCCTGGCCAACCGCCTCTCCGGCCTCGGCGTGGGAGCGGGAACCCGTGTGGCGGTCTCGATCCCGCGCTCCGCGGCATCGGTGATCGCGTTCTGGGCGGTCGCACGGATCGGCGCCGTGTACGTGCCGGTCGACCCGAACTACCCGGCCGAGCGGATCAAGTACATCCTCGACGATGCGACGCCCACCATGGGCCTGTCGGTGCGCGAGGCCGTGGGCGGCCTGCCGAAGGACATCGACTGGGTGCTGGTGGATCCGGGCGCGTCCCGGGTGCAGCACCCGCCGGTCGTCACGGCCGTGCCCGCGCACGTGGACGATCCCGCGTACGTCATCTACACGTCGGGTTCCACCGGGCGCCCCAAGGGCGTCGTCGTCCCGCACCGCGGCCTGGCCGCGATGGCCGACACCCTGGTGCGGCAGCACGCCGTGGGCAACGGCGCTCGCGTGCTGCACTTCGCCTCGCCCAGCTTCGATGCATCGATCCTCGAGCTGCTGCTCGCGACCTGGTCGCGCGCCGAGCTGGTGATCGCACCGACCACGCTGTACGGCGGCTCGGACCTCGGCGACTTCCTCGCCGACAACGAGGTGACCCACGCCTTCATCACCCCCGCGGCGCTGGCCACGATCCCGGATCGCGATCTGCCGCTGCTCGAGGCCCTGAGCGTGGGCGGCGACGTGCTGCAGACCGAGCTGGCCCGCCGCTGGTCCAACGGCCGGATCCTGATCAACGCCTACGGCCCGACCGAGGTGACCATCGCCGCGACGATGGGCCCGGTGGACGCCGACAGCGTGAGCATCGGCAGCGCCGTGAGCGATGCGCAGCTGATGATCTGCGACGAGCGGCTGAACCTGGTGCCGCCCGGCGCCGTGGGCGAGCTGTACGTGGCCGGCCCCGGCATCGCCCACGGCTACCTGGACCGCCCCGACCTGACCGCCTCGCGATTCGTGGCGAACCCCTACAGCGATGCCGAGGGCTACAAGCGCATGTACCGGACCGGAGACCTCGTGCGCTGGCGCGCCTCGGACTCGGGCGATCCCGTGCTCGAGTTCGTGGGCCGCAGCGACGATCAGCTCAAGGTGCGCGGCTTCCGCGTGGAGCCGGGCGAGGTGGCCACCGCGATCGAGACGCATCCGTCGGTCCGCCAGGCCGTCGTGGTCGTGGATCGCGGAGACGGCTCGGTCGAGGCGCAGGCCGCGGCGCGGCTGGTGGCCTACTACGTGGCCGACGGCGTGCTCGCCGCGGAGTCCGTGCGCACGCACATCGCGGATCGGTTGCCGCGGCACATGATCCCGTCCGTTCTCGTCCAGATCGACCGGGTGCCGGTCACGCCGCACGGCAAGACCGACCTCAAGGCGCTGCCGCCGGTGGCGTCCGAGCCGGTGAAGGTGGTCGCCCCGCCGGAGCCGGTTGCGCCCGCCGAGCCGGTCGCGATCGTGGAATCCCCGGCACCGGCCACCTCGCCGCGGGTGATCCGGCCCGAGGAGCCCGCCGCTCCCGCCCAGCCGGTGGTACCGGCGGCGCTGCTCAAGGCCGCTGCCGCCGCGCCGAAGAAGGCCGAGCCCGTCGTCGAGCCCTCCCGTCCCGCCGCCTCGGCGAGCATGGAAAGCGCCGTCGCCGAGGTGCTCTCGGACGTACTCGGTGTTCCCTCCCTGGGCCAGGACGACGACTTCTTCACGATGGGCGGCACCTCGCTGCAGGCCGCGATCGCCGTCGACCGGCTGCGGGAGCGGTTCGGCGCGGAGGAGGCCAGCATCCGCTGGTTCTTCGAGGACGCCACCGTGGGATCGCTGGCCGCCCGCATCGCGGGCAACCCGGGACCGGTGCCCACCACGGCTGTGATCACCGGCGTGGCAGCGGATTCCGATACCGCGATCACCGATCCGATCCTGCCGCTGCGCGCGGGTACTGCGGGCATCGACCCGCTGTACTGCGTGCATCCCGCGGTGGGCCTGGCGTGGAACTACCTGGGGCTGAGCAGCGAGCTCGATCCGAGCATCCCGATCATCGGCCTGCAGGCACCCGGCATCTCGCATCCGATGCCTCCCGCCGATTCGATCAAAGAGCTCGCGCGCGGCTACGTCCGGTCGATCCGGGCCACCCGCCCGCACGGCCCGTACAACCTGCTCGGCTGGAGCCTCGGTGGCCTCATCGCGCACGAGATGGCGGTGGAACTGCGCAGTCTCGGCGAGAAGGTGAATCTCGCGCTCATGGACGCGTACCCGCTGGGCGAGTACCGCGGTCCGCGCGAGGAGATGACGATCGCCAGCCTGCTGCGCGAGTTCGTCGGCCTCGACATCGACGAGGACACCGAGATCAGCACCGACGAGGCGCTCGATCTGCTCGCCGGCGCGGGCGGTCCGGCGCGCGAGCTCTCGCGCGGCCAGATGGAGCGGCTGTACTCGAACTACCGGCACAACGTCTCGCTCGGGTACTCCCATGTCCCGCGCGAGTACGACGGCAACATCCTGGTGTTCCGTGCCACCGAGCAGCCCACGGGCGGCCTGATCCCGCAGCTGTGGCGGCCCTACGTCACCGGCCTGGTGCAGGTGCACGACATCGAGGCCACGCACAACCAGCTCGGCTCGGCCCCGGCGATCGACGAGGTCGCCCGCACGATGAACGTCTTCCTCACCGGCAACTACACGCCGGTCGCGAAGGCGAACTCCGCATCGCTCGACGATCAGGAGCCGCTGGTCAGCGTGCGCGGTCTCGCCCGCAAGTACGGGCGCGGTAAGAACGCCGTGTACGCGCTCAACGGGGTCGATCTCGACATCGCTCCCGGGAGCGTGCACGCGCTGCTCGGACCCAACGGTGCCGGCAAGACCACCACGGTGAAGATCATCGCGACGCTGCTCGAACCCTCCTCGGGTTCGGTCACGATCGACGGGGTCGACGCGCTCGCCGATCCGCGGAAGGCACGGTCGATCATCGGCCTGTCCGGCCAGTACTCGGCGGTCGACGAGAACCTCACGGGACGCGAGAACCTCGAGATGTTCGCGCGCCTCTACGGTTTCGACAAGGATTCGGCGAAGGCCCGGGCGAACGAGCTGCTCAAGCAGTTCCGCCTGACCAAGGCCGCCGATCGCCGGTCGGGCACCTACTCCGGCGGTATGCGCCGCCGGCTCGACCTGGCCGGCGCGATCATCGCCCGCCCGCGCCTGGTGGTGCTCGACGAGCCGACCACCGGTCTCGATCCCCGCAGCCGCAAGGACGTGTGGGACGTGATCGCCCGGCTGAGCAAGGAGGACGGCATCGCGGTGCTGCTCACCACGCAGTACCTCGACGAGGCCGAGCTGCTGGCCGATCTGGTCACGATCATCGATCAGGGCCGGATCATCCGCAGCGGCACCGTGCCCGAGCTCAAGTCCGCCGCGGCGGCCGATCTCATCCAGATCGGGCTCCGCGAACGCGACCGGGCGACGGCCTGGCCGATCCTGGCGCGGCACGCCATCGACGGCACCGCGATCCGCGAGGCCTCCGGCCTGTGCGCGATCCGGGTGGCCGACGGCCAGCAGAAGATCGTCGCCGTACTCAACGACCTTCGTGAGGTGGGCGTGATCGCCGACAGCGCGATGCTGCGCGAGGCGACCCTGGACGACGTCTTCTTCGCGCTCACCGGCGAGGACGCGAACAAGAGCACCGAGGAGACCAACTGATGACCGCGATCACCTTCCCGCAGGAGCGGGCGTCGTCGCTGAGCGGGTTCTTCAGCGACTGCGCCGTGATGACGCGGCGCAATCTGACCACCCTGGTGCGCATTCCGCAGCTGCTGTTGTCGGCCACGGTGCAACCGATCATGTTCGTGGTGCTGTTCAGCTACGTCTTCGGATCGGCGCTCGGCGGTGATGTGGGCAGCGGGACCTACCGCGAGTTCCTCCTCGGCGGCATCCTGGTGCAGACCGTGGCCTTCAGCGCCGCGCCCACCGCGATCGGTGTGGCCTCGGACATGAAGAACGGCATCATCGACCGGTTCTGTTCGCTGCCCATGTCGCGGCTGTCGATCCTGGTGGGGCGCACCGTCTCCGACCTGTTGGTCAATGTGATCAGCGTGGCCGTGATGCTGGGCGTCGGCCTCCTCGTGGGCTGGCGGATGCGGGGCAACTGGCTGGACGCGGCGGTCTCGCTCGCCGTGCTGCTGTTGTTCGGGTTCGCGATGTCCTGGCTGGGCGCGCTGATCGGCCTGCTGGTGTCGACCCCGGAGTCGGCGCAGGCCGCTCTGATGATCGTGATGTTCCCGTTCGCCTTCATCTCGTCGGCCTTCATCTCCGCGGGTGATCTGCCCGAGCCGCTGCGCACCATCGCGGCCTGGAACCCGGTGACCGCCATGGCCCGCTCGCTGCGCGAGGCCTTCGGCAACCCGCTCAGCCCGAAGCCGGCGATGAACGATCCGATCAACTGGGCCTCCGAACACGCCACGGCGTACGCGGCCCTCAGTTCCGTGGCGATGATCGCGATCATCGTCCCCCTGGCCGCCGTCGCCTACATGCGCCGATAGCGCCGCCCCCGACCACCTGTCACCAACAACCGTCCGAAAGAAGGAGTCACAATGAACAATCCCTTCGACAACGAGTCCGGCGAGTTCGTCGTCCTCATCAACGACGAGGGCCAGCACTCGCTGTGGCCGACCTTCCGCGAGGCCCCCAAGGGCTGGCGGATCGCCTTCGGCGAGGGCGGCCGGTCGCGCGCCGAGTGCCTCGGCTACATCGAGCAGGCGTGGACGGACATCCGTCCGCTCAGCCTGCGCGCCTGACCTTCCACCACACACGGCCGCGTGACCGGCCGGGCCGCGGGCCCGGTCGGTCACATGGCGTGTGGGTACACGCTCACCATGTGGGCGCCGTACCAGCACGTGACCGTGATGATGCCCGCGCAGGTCCAGATCTGGGCCCGGCGGGACCTGCGCGCCAGGGCGATCGCGATGGGGATCAGCAGGACGAAGGCGGGCAGCAGCAGCCGGGGCCGCGACATCATCAGGCCGCCCGAGCCCAGCAGCGAGATCACCACCAGCGAGCCGTACAGCGTGACCGGCCAGGGCATCTTGGAGCGCACCGCGATCACGATCAGCACGATCGAGGCCGCGAGGAGCGCGACCACCGACAGGTCCGCCACGTCCGACCCGTTGATCAGGGTGTAGTTCACGAACTGCCAGGTCTGAAGCCCCATGTCGAAGGTGGTGCCCCAGCCCTCGGTCTGGATCCGGAACCAGCCCGTGAGGCTGCCGGTGTGGTGCGCCACGATCAGCAGGTAGGTGACCCACCCGAGCGGCGTGAGCAGCACGCAGACGGCTGCGCGCAGCCGCTCGGTGCCGGTGGTCGAGAGCACCGCGATCAAAGCAGCCAACGCCACCACCCCGATCAGCACCACGGAGGTGGGGCGGCAGAATCCCGCGAGGGCCGTGCAGATCCCGGCCACCAGCCACCGTCGTTCCATCACCCCGACCAGCGCCCAGCCCGCCAGAGCGCAGTACAGCGCCTCGGTGTAGGCCATGGTGAGGACGATCGCCATCGGGGCGGCCGCGAACAGCACGGTGGTGAGCAGTCCCGCGGTCTGCGCGTACCGGTCCGGCACCTGCGGCATGTGCTCCACGCACAGCTTCCCCAGGCGGTACGCCGCCACGGCCGCGGCGCAGCCCAGGACCACGTTGACGGTGAGCGCCGCGCGGTAGGCGTCGAACCCGGGGAGCTGCGCGACGGCGCGCACCAGCATCGGGAACCCGGGGAAGAAGGCGTACGCGGTGTCGGCGGTGTGTTCGCCGCGGGCGTCCACGAACCGCCACGGCATGTCGTTGTAGCCGTAGGTGGCCAGGCCGATCATCCACTTGCCGTCCCACGCGGTCAGTAGATCGGCGAGGTTCTGATTGCGCAGCTGCGCGAAGCGCGCGAGGACGGCCAGGCCGATACCGCGGATCGCCAGGTAGTAGGCGATCGGCAGCCACACCGACCGGGTCCGCTCGACCAGGCTGCGCGGCGGCGCCTCGGCGCGGGCGGGGGCGGTCGACACGCGTTGCATCGTACCGGCGTCCGGGCGCGTGCCCGGACGTCTTGCATCCGCCGCCGTCACGACGGGCGGCGCGTGATCCCGCACTGCACGGAGTTCTGCCCCGTGCGCTGGCTGATCTCCTTGCCGTTCACCGAGATCGAACAGGTCACCTCACCGGTGCCGACGACGCGCATCGTCAGGCTGTCGCCGATGGCGGCCAGTCCCTGCCATTCCCACGGAAGAGACGAGGCCGGCGGGGGAGCCGAGGAGCCGGTCAGGCCCGTCACCTGCACCGCGCCCGCGCCGGCACCACCGGCGGCCAGCTTCAGCGGGATCATCGTCGTACCGCCCGACGGGGCCGAGGTGGTCGCGAAACCGTCGGTCTCGGTGCCCGGCGCACCGCCGCTCGTGGTGGGCGCACCGGTGGTGGGCGCCCCCGTGGTCGGGGCACCCGAGGAGAAGGTGACCGGGGAAGCGGAGGTCGAGCCGTTGTCCTTGAGCATGAGGCCGATGCCGACGGCCGCTGCCACCGCGAGGATCGCCACCACCGCGGTCAGCCCGATCACGAGGCCCTTGCGGTTGCCGTTTCCGCCGGGCGGCGGGCCGGGCTGCGGATATCCGCCCTGATTCGGCGCGCCGTACTGCGTGGTCGGATAGCCGGCGGGGCCGGGTTGCTGCTGGTAACCGCCCTGCTGGTAGCCGCCCTGCGGATATCCGCCCTGCTGGTAACCCCCCTGCTGGTAGCCGCCCTGCTGGTACGGGCCGCCCGGGTACTGACCGCCCTGGGGGTTCTGCCCGGGGGTCGGGCCGGGGTTCTGGCCTCCGTACGGGTTCATGGGTTCTCCTCGTTTCGGCTTCACAGGCGATTATCCGCGATTCGCTGAACGGTGGGTTGCGCACCGCTTGGAACACGGGGGTTCGGGGCCTACAAGGCCAGGTCGGTAGGATCGACTCTCGACGCATACTGCTCGAGCTACGAACGGAGAGGTACCCAAGTGGCACTCGTCGTCCAGAAGTACGGAGGCAGTTCCGTCGCCTCCGCCGAGCGCATCCGGCGCGTGGCAGAGCGGATCGTCGAGACCAAACGCGCCGGCAACGACGTGGTCGTCGTGGTCTCCGCCATGGGTGACACCACCGACGAGCTGCTCGACCTCGCCAACCAGGTGTGCCCGGCGCCGCCCGCCCGCGAGATGGACATGCTGCTCACCTCGGGTGAGCGGATCTCCAACGCGCTGGTCGCGATGGCCATCCACTCCCTCGGCGCGCAGGCCCAGTCGTTCACCGGCTCGCAGGCCGGCGTGATCACCACCAGCCGGCACGGCGCCGCGAAGATCATCGACGTGACCCCGGGCCGCGTGCAGGCCGCGATCGACGACGGCAAGATCGTGCTGGTCGCGGGCTTCCAGGGCGTCTCGCAGGACACCAAGGACGTGACCACGCTGGGCCGCGGCGGCTCGGACACCACCGCCGTGGCGCTGGCTGCGGCGCTCAACGCCGATGTCTGCGAGATCTACACCGATGTCGACGGCATCTACACCGCCGATCCCCGCATCGTGCCCAACGCCAAGCACCTGGAGAAGGTCTCCTTCGAGGAGATGCTCGAGATGGCTGCGTGCGGCGCCAAGGTGCTCATGCTGCGCTGCGTGGAGTACGCGCGCCGCTACAACGTTCCCGTCCATGTGCGCTCGTCGTACTCGACCAAGCCCGGCACCATCGTCAACGGCTCTATGGAGGACATCCCCGTGGAAGAGGCAATTCTCACCGGCGTCGCCCACGATCGCAGCGAGGCGAAGATCACCGTGGTCGGCCTGGAGGACAAGCCGGGCTACGCCGCCCGCGTCTTCCGCGCCATCGCCGACGCCGAGATCAACATCGACATGGTGCTGCAGAACGTCTCCAAGGTGGACACGGGCCGCACCGACATCACCTTCACCCTGCCGCGCGAGCTGGGCCCGCTGGGCGTCGAGAAGCTCGAGGCGCTGCGCCAGGAGATCGGCTTCGACTCCGTGGTCTACGACGATCACGTGGGCAAGGTCTCGCTGGTGGGTGCGGGTATGAAGAGCCACCCCGGCGTGACCGCCACCTTCTGCGAGGCGCTGTCGGCGGCCGGCATCAACATCGAGCTGATCTCCACCTCGGAGATCCGGATCTCGGTGCTGATCCGCGACACCGAGCTCAACGACGCGGTCAAGGCGCTGCACGACGCCTTCGGCCTGGGCTCCGACGAAGAGGCCGTCGTGTACGGCGGAACGGGGCGCTAGATCATGGGTGTACGCGTAGGAGTCGTCGGCGCCACCGGTCAGGTGGGCGCCGTGATGCGGCAGCTGTTGCTGGACCGCAACTTCCCGGCGGACGAGGTGCGGTTCTTCGCCTCGTCGCGCTCGGCCGGCAAGAAGCTGCCCTTCGGTGACCGCGAGATCGTGGTCGAGGACGCCGAGACCGCCGATCCCACGGGCCTGGACATCGCGCTGTTCAGCGCCGGCGCCACCATGTCGCGCGTGCAGGCGCCGCGGTTCGCCGCCGCCGGTGTCACCGTGATCGACAACTCGAGCGCCTTCCGCAAGGATCCCGATGTGCCGCTGGTGGTCTCGGAGGTGAACCCGGAGCAGGTCAAGAACCTGAAGAAGGGCATCATCGCCAACCCCAACTGCACCACGATGGCCGCCATGCCGGTGCTCAAGGTGCTGCACGACGAGGCGGGCCTGCAGCGGCTGATCGTCTCCACCTACCAGGCGGTCTCGGGTTCGGGCCTCGCCGGTGTCGAGGAGCTGGCCACGCAGGTGCGGGCCGGGGTCGACGGTGCCGAGAAGCTGGTGCACGACGGTTCGGCCGTCACCTTCCCGGAGCCCGTGAAGTACGTGGCGCCGATCGCCTTCAACGTGGTCCCGCTCGCCGGTTCGCTGGTGGACGACGGCACGGGGGAGACCGACGAGGATCAGAAGCTGCGCAACGAGTCCCGCAAGATCCTGGGCCTGCCCGAGCTGCTGGTGTCCGGCACCTGCGTGCGCGTGCCGGTGTTCACGGGACACTCGCTGTCGATCAACGCCGAGTTCGGTGCGCCGCTGTCGGTTGCCCGCGCGCAGGAGCTGCTCGCGGACGCGCCCGGTGTGAAGCTGGTCGAGGTGCCCACGCCGCTCGCGGCCGCCGGCGCCGACGAGTCGCTGGTCGGGCGCATCCGCCAGGACCCGGGCGTGCCCGAGGGCCGCGGCCTGGCCCTGTTCATCAGCGGTGACAACCTGCGCAAGGGTGCCGCCCTGAACACCGTGCAGATCGCGGAGCTGCTGGTCTAGCCAGCCCGCGTTCCGGCCCGGCCGGCGACGCGAGGTCGGCGGTCGGTGCCGATCTCGATCAGATGCGCCGCAGGTGCGGCCACAGCTGGGACCAGGGCGCGCGGACGTGGCAGAGGCGGATGTCGACGTCGGTGGACGCGGTCGGCATGCCGATCCGGTAGTCGAACTTCCGCAGCGTGCGCGCTTGATCGCACATGTCGTCCTGCAGCGCGGCATCGGAGCTGATCACGCGGAGCACCGTGGTCGCCGAATCCGAAGGCTGCCCGAAGTATCCGTACCCGCGGTTCGGGCTGTACACGGGCGGTAGGCCCGTGCCGTAGTAGGCCAGCGCGGAGGCCTGCCAGTACGACCCCGTCACGATCGCCTGCGGCCGTTCGGCCTCGGGCAGCGATGCCAGTGAATCCTCCACGGCCCGTGTGAGTTCGGGCCACCCGAACTGGCCGTACACGGAGATCTGCATGCCGGCCTCCATGATCGACTGCGGCTCCTTGATCTCCGATTCCGGGGTGAACGGCAGGCTCACCACGATCGAGCCGACGGCCAGGATCGACAGCGGCGCGGTCAGGGCCAGACGCAGTCGCGGTTTCGGCACCGCCTCGAAGGCGACGGCGCCGGCGGCGATGATCACGGGCAGCATGCCGCCGGGGTAGTACGGCCGCCCGGCGGTGATGATGAAGACGATCACCAGCAGCACGAACGCGGGCGCCAGGAATCGATACGGCCGCAACCGATCCGACCGCATCAGGGCGTAGAGACCGTAGAGCAGCAGGAGGGCACCGAGCACGCCGGCGGTGAGCAGCAGGATGGGAACGAACAGCAGGCGCCCGCCCGCGTACTGGCTCTCCTCCGCCACCTGTTCGGTGAGCTGCAGGTAGGGCCAACCGCGTTGCGCCTGCCAGATCAGCGCCGGAATCATGGTGACCACGGTGAACACCCCGCCCGCCCACAGCGCGGGCCGACGCACGAGATCCTTCGGGCCCCAGATCGACGAGGCCACGATGACGCACACCCAGAAGATCGGGATCAGCCACTTGACCTGCATATCGACGGCGGTCACCACACCCGCGGCGAACAGCAGCCAGTCCTGCCGGGTGCGCACCCACCGCACCACCAGCCAGGTGATCGCCACCCACAGCGGGGTGTCGATCGCGTTGGTGGCGAGCAGCGAGGACTGCAGCAGCAGGAAGGTCGACGTGGCGTACGCCCCGGCGGTGAGCGCTTGGGCGAACCGTCCACCGCCGAGCTCGCGGGCGATCAACGCCGACAGCAGGATTCCGGCGATCGTCACGATCACCGAGGGCAACCGGAACAGCACCAGGGAATCGCCCGGCATGGCATCGCCCAGCAGTGCCAGCAGCGGCAGGATCGGTCCCTGATCGGCGTAGCTCACCGAGAGGTGATGCCCGGCGCTGATGAAGTACAGCTCATCGCCGAACAGGTGGTAGCGGCTGGCACCGAAGGCTGCGGCGATCGCGCTGAGCACCAGGATCGGGATGAGGTACGCCCATGCGATCGGTGCGGGTGGGGCGGGTGCGGCCTGATCGCTGGTGCGAGATGCGGTGTCAGTCATCGGTTTCCTCCGGCTGCGCGGTGGTCGTGGAGTTCGGCGGCGCGGGCAGCACCGCGGCGAGGTACATGCGGACCATCTGGTCCGCGTGGGCATCGATGTCGAATTCGGGGTCGCGAGCGGCGTGCCCGGCGGCACCGTCGATCGAATCGCGGATCAAGCGGGCCATCACCAGCGGGTCGAACTCGCCGAACTCCCCCGACTGCTGCCCCGACCGGAGGATGTCGCGGACGGGAGCGACCATCGCGTCCTCACCATCCGAGGGCCCGAAAGCGGGCGTACCGTCCGCGTTCCGCAGGTTGGGTACCACCTCGATCATGGCAGCCAGGAAGCGCTGATTGGCCTGGATGAACTGCAGGTTGGTAGCGATGTAGGTACGCAGCGTGCCGGCGGCGGTCTGCTGCTCGGCCAGAAGCGGACCCATGAATTCGGCGCCGGCCACGAAGAGCTGGATCACCACCTGGCGCATCAGCTCGTCCTTGCCGTCGAAATGGTACGAGATGACGCCCTTGGAGACGCCCGCCTGGCGGGCGATGCGGGCCAGGGTGGCGCGGCCGTAGCCCTCGTCGGCCAGCACCTCGACCGCCGCCGCGATGATCTGCCGGCGGCGGGCCTCCTCGATGAAGGACCGCGGTTGGCCGCTCGACTCATTTTCTGGCCGCATGGTCAGAAATTAGCACGGCGGGTCAGGTGAAGGGAAGAGGAGCGAACGAAAACGGGGCCCTCCGTGGTGGAGGGCCCCGTTCCGGGCTGCAATGTGTGGCTTGTGGCGGATTACGCCTCGGTGGTGCGAGCCGGGCGCGAACGCAGCTCCTCGTCCAGGCGCAGCAGGCCCGGGCCGTCACCGTCGATCAGCTTGAGGCGACCGACGATCTCGCTGACCGTGGCCTCCTCCTCGACCTGCTCGTTGACGAACCACTGAATCAGCGCCTTCGAATCGATGTCGTCCGTGGCCGCGCGGTACAGGGCGCGGATGGAATCCGACACCCGGCGCTCGTGCTCCAGGGCCGCCTCGAAGACGTCGAGAACGGTGGCCACATCGACCTTCGGTGCGGCCGAGGCGCCGATCTTCGGGTGGTTGCCACGGTCCGACAGGTGATCGATCCACTTGTTGGCGTGGACGATCTCCTCATCGGCCTGATGACGCAGCCACGCGGCGATGCCGGGCAGGTCGCGGATCTCCATCTCGATGGCGAGCTGGCGGTACACCAGCGACGCTTCGAACTCGAGGGTGATCTGATCGTTGAACTTCTCTTCGAGTGCGTCCGTGAGCTTCATGGGAACGACTGTAGAGCGATCCGACCTGCCTGGCAACGCAGGCAAGGCGACCCTTCTTGCAGGTCAGGGCCTATTTTCTTAGGTTAGCCGTGCCCCGCTTAGCCACGCCTATCGCAACATCGAGCACGATGAAAGCGAGCAGTGAGACGCCGAGCACCGGCAGGAACCATCCGATGAACGCCACCGCCAGGACCGCCGGAATCGCATGGGACGGATCGACTTTCCGCAGCGACTCGCGCGCGGGTGGCTTCGGCAACCCGCCCGAGCGCGGCCTGCGCTGCCACCACATCAGGTAGCCGCGCACGATCACGACGCTCAAAAGTGCTGCGAAAGCAACCAATGCGATCTGGTTGAGCAGACCGAACTGCCATCCCATGTGCGTGTTGATCAGCAACTCGGTGAGCTTGGCCATGAGCGGCCACGAGGCGAAGGCGAGCACCGTGACCACCTGCCCGGTCTCCGGATCGACCGTCGCGGAATCGATGCCGAACCGCCACGGTTGCCGGGTCTGCGCCACCGTCATCGCGACCGACGGATCGGCCGGGATCGAGATCTGAACCGCACCGTCGACGCCCCGGCTCGCCGCGGCCGCGACGGCCGTGTCGAGCGCGGCGACGTTGCGCGCCCGCGTCTGTGCGGCGACCTCCGGGCTGACCGGCGCGGCCACCGGTGCGGAGCTGCCGTGGTCGGCGTGCTCGCCGCCGCCGGCCGCCGTGGCATCCGGTTGGAGCGAGGTGGAGAGCGCGGGTTTGGTCCAGCTGAGCTCGGTGCGCAACTGAGCGATGTTGTCGCCCGCGTACTTCGACCAGGTGAGTCCCGTTGCGGAGAAGAAGAGCAGGCCCAGCAGCAGCCAGGTGCCGATCACCGCGTGCCGGTTCATCGCGCCGCCCCGGCCCTGGAGCGAGCGGTCGTAGGAGAGCATCTTGCGGACGTTCCCGCGGCGGGCCCGCCACCACAGGTAGAAGCCGCCGAGGGCCACCACCCACAGCCACGACGCCGCCAGCTCGCTGTAGAACCGACCGACGCTGCCCAGGTGCAGATCCACGTGGAGCCGGTCGATCCAGAACCGGATCGGCAGTGCCTCCACCGATCCGTACACGGGCAGCGCGCCCTGCACGCGGCCGGAGGCCGGGTCGACGAAGACGGCGAGATCGCGATCGTCGGTGAGGGCCGGGTCGGTGAACAGCACGCGGGTGGTCTTGCCCGCCTCCTCGGCGGGGCGGATGCCCTTCACGATGAGGTCGGGCTTCGCCGCCTGCGCCGCCGCCACCTGGACGGTGAGCGGTTGTGCGGGACCGGAGGTGGCCGCGGTGAGTTCGTCGGCGTACACGAACCGTTCCACGGTGGGGGCCGCCGCGTAGAGGCCGCCGCTGATGGCGGCGATCAGGATGAACGGGCCCACCAGGAGCCCGGCGTAGAAGTGCAGCCGCATGATCGCGGCTCGCCACCCCGGCCGTTTCGGCGGGGTGGACTGCGGCGGCGCGGGATCGGCCGCCGAATCTGTCAAGGACATAAGGAGTTTCACCTCACGATAGGTGTGCGCGCACGCACGGGGGCTCGGCCGGCGGTGCCGGTCCGAGTGGGAAGGGGTGAGGTCTCAGGCGGGTGGTGCGCGCAGCGCGCCGTGGCAGGTCAGCACGGACAGCGGCCGGGTGCGGAACTCCCACACCCGATGGACGACGGTGCGCCGCACGCTCAGCCACGCCGCGCGGACGGGCCGCAGCGTCGCGACCGCCAGTCGGAGCGCCCTCTCGGCACCCGCGATCGCCAGGCCCGCCACCACTGCGGCGGCGAGGTGGGCCAGTCCCATCGACGGGGTGAGCGCGAGGTGTCCCATCGTGAGGCCGAGCGCGAGGTGCCCGCCGAGCTGACCGAACAGCACCATCGCGCCCGCGGCCACGGGGCCGGCGGCGCGCGGCCGGGCGGCGAGCGCACCGATGATCGCGCACACCCCGGCCAGGAGCAGCACCGAGGTGAGCGGGATCGCCGGTCCCATCGGCATTCCGGCGTCCGTGCCCATCGCCGCCATGTCGTGACCCGGCATCGCGGTGGGCATGACGTGGCCGGGCATGGTTGTGGGCATCGCGTGGCCGGGCATCGAGTGCGCGCTCATCGCGCCTCCCGCCATCGTGCCTTCCGCCATCGGGTGTCCGGCGGGCGCGGGAGCGGGCATCGAGCCGGCCATGGCGACGATGTGCGCGGTGAGGCTGGCCGCGAAGGAGGTGCCGCCCACGAACACACCACGGGCCGTGGCGGCGGGGTGGGCGGGCCAGAACATGGTCGAATACTACTCCCTGTAGGGGACGGTCTCCGAACCGGAATCGGCAGGTCAGACGGTTAGCCGCGGGCCGCGGCGACGAAGGCGCGGATGCGCGCCGGATCCTTCACCCCGGGCGCCGATTCGACACCACTGGACACGTCGACCCCGGAGGGGCCGAAGGCGGCGGCGAGCTCGGCGACGTTGCCGGGGGTGAGCCCGCCGGCCAGGAGCCAGAAGGCCGACGGTGGCACCGGGAGATCCGCGGGATCGAACGGGACGCCCGAACCGGGATCGGTGGCGTCGATGAGCAGGCGCTCCGGCCAGTCCCGGCCCGCCTCGGTGTAGCGGGTGGCCGAGACGGCGCGCAGCACGGCGAAGCCCGCCTCCGTGACCCGGTGGAAGTGATCGTCGGGCTCGTCGCCGTGCAATTGGACGGTGCCGACTCCTGCGGCGCGGGCCAGTCGCAGCACCTCGTCGATCGGCTGGCGGCGGAACACACCGACGGTCTCCACGCGCTCGGGCACCCGTGCGACCAGCGGTGCAGCGGCCGCGGCATCGATCAGGCGCACACTGCCGGGGGCGAAGACGAAGCCGACGGCGTCGGCGCCCGCGTCCACCGCGGCGTCGACCGATTCGACAGTGCGCAAGCCGCAGACCTTGACGAACATGCGCCCGATCCTAGAAGGGGGAGGGATCAGAAGGGCTGGCCGGGGATCGATCCGGGCGTGCCGGCCGGCGCACCCGGGACCGGGGTGTGAGTGGGGATCGGCATGGTGCAGGGCGGGAAGCCGGGGTTGTACGGCGGGTTGCACAGCTGCATCACGCAGTTCTTGCCGTTCCAGAACGGCGTCTGTCCGGGCGGGCACTGCTCCAGCGCACTCGCGGTGCCGGTGCTCGCGACGAAGCTCGCGGAGAGGACGCCGAGCGTGGCGAGGCCTCCGGCGACGGTGCGGCGGACGGTCGAGCGACTGGACATGCGAATCCTCCCGAAGTGAACTGTTGTTTCACACTATCAATTCACCGTGGGCTTGCAAAGTGCGTCAGGGCAGGTCGCCGCCCGCGCCTCGGAGGAACGCGCCACTCACCGCCACTGCCGGAGCCGAACTCTCGCCCGAGACCACCAGGGTGGCGAAGGCCAGATCGCCGACGATGCCCGCGAACCAGCCGTGCGCGTGCGTGTTGTCTCCGAACTCGGCCGTCCCGGTCTTGCCGCCGAGCCCCGGGATATCGCGCAGCGCGGTCGCGGTGCCCGCGGTCACCGTCTCGCGCATCGCCGCCCGCAGCGCGTCCGCGACCCCCGGATCGATCCGCTGCGGAGGGACGTCCGCCGTGGCGGGCTCACCGTCGAACAGCGCGGGCCGGACGGTGCCGCGCGCCGCGAGACTGGCCTCGACCACTGCGAGACCGAAGGGGGAGGCGGTCACCCGGCCCTGGCCGATCGACTCCTCCACCCGCTCGGCATCGGACCGTGCCACCGGCACCGCACCGGTCACCGTGGTGGCCCCGGGGAGGGTGAAGTCGACACCCAGGCCGAAGGCCCGCGCCGTCTCGGTGAGCTGGTTCTCGCCGAGCTTGGTGCCCAGCCCGGCCATGGTGGTGTTGCAGGAGCGTGCGAAGGCGGTGTGCAGCGGCACCGTGCCCAGGGCGAATTCGTTCTCGTTGGGAATGGTGCGGCTGCCGAAGGTGGCCTTGCCCGGGCAGGGGAGCATGGCGTTCGGGGTGGTGATCCCCGAGCCGAGTGCCGCGGCGGTGGTGATCGTCTTGAAGGTCGATCCCGGGGCGTACAGACCGGTCAGGGCGATCGGGCCCTGTTTATCGGCGGCGGGGTTCTGCGCCACCGCCAGAATGCCGCCGGTCGAGGGCCGGATCGCCACCAGCATCGTCGGCCGGCTCTCGCCCGCCACGGCCGCGTTCGCGGCGCGCTGCAGCCCGGCATCGAGGGTGGTGCGCACCGGCTGCGGTGTCTTTCCGGGGAAGGATTCGATGTGCCGCACCGCATTCCCGGCGCCGTCCACCAGGTTCACGCCCGCACCCGCGGCATCGTCGACCACGCTGCGCCAGCGCTCCTCCAAGCCCTTGCCCACCGGGGTGCGGAGCGTGGGGGCCGCGGTCAGCAACCGGCCCTCCTCCCGGGCGCGGACGCCGGGGATCGAGGACGGATCGCCGACCCGCTTCGCATCGTCCTCGCGCAGGGAGATCACCTGCACCGCACCGGACTTGCCCGCGATCGCGGCGCGGATGCCGGCCGCCGTCACGGACCTGTCGACGGGGGCCAGGCGGGCGGCGAGGGCATCGGCGGAATCGCCCCGATCGGCCGCCAGGGTGACCACCGTGACCGTCTGCCAGGTCATCAACGGGCTGTTCTTCCGGTCCAGAACCGGTGTCCGGTAAGACTTCTCATCGGAGTACAGCAGTCGCGACCCGGCGGTGGACTCGGGGTGGATCAGGCTGGGCGCCCAGGTGATGGTGCCGCCGGACGCGGTGACCGGCGCGGAGTAGCGCAGCGTGCGGTTGCGCGGCAGCGACCACGACCAGTTCAGGGCGGGGGAATCGCCGTCGCGGCCCGCGGCCACCGTCGGCGTCGCGGTGCCCATGCCGTCGAAGGAGGCCTGCAAGGCCGGTCGCGCCGCCGCGGGATCGGAGGTGAGCTCGGCGGCGGCGTTCGCGTCCCGCGCGGACAGTGCGGCGGCGAACTTCGCCACGGGATCGTCGGCCGAGCACCCGGCCGCCGCGGCGACCAGGGCCGCGGACACGGCGAGGGTGAGGGAGCGGCGCAGGAGCATGCCACCAGTGGACCCGCCGCGGGCCATAGCGAGCAAAGTGCGACGCCGGGGGTTTCGATAGCGGTTCGCTATCACTCCAGGTAGATGGGTGTGCGAAGCGCGCCGACGGCGAGCGCAGCCACCCGCCCGATGGCCGCGTCGACCCGGGGCAGGGTCGGATCGTTGCGCGCGGCGTGGGTGAACACCGCTACCGCGACCGGCCGCTCCCCGGGATAGGTGACCACGCCCGCCTCGTTGCGGAGCGCACCCAGGGTGCCGGTCTTGCCCGCGATCTCCGCTCCCGAGCCGAAGCCGGAGGCGATCCGGTGCCGGAAGGCCTGCCCGGCCAGTGCCGATCGCGCGAACGCGCAGCCCTCCGGCGAGGCGGCGGCATCCGACCAGATCGCCGCGAGCAGAGAGGTGACATCGGCCGGGGTGGTGGCGCTGCCGAAGGTCGGATCGTACGCCCGCACCGGGCGCGACAGATCGTCGTCGGCCAGCGCCGCGAAGGCCTCGGCGACGGTGCGCGTGCCCGTCTCCGCCATCAGGGCCGCCTGGATCTCGGCATCGCCGCCGGCGATGGTGGTCGCCGTCAGTCCCAGCCCCCGGGCGGTGCGCTGCACCTCGTCGAGCCCGACCAGGGTGAGCAGGGCGCCGGCGGCCGCATTGTCGGAGACCGCCATCATCGACCGCAGCAAATCGCGCACGCTCAGCTCCACCGGATCGTCGAAGGTCGCGATACCGGTGGGTCCCGGTGTGGCCGTGCGCGGATCGACCACGACCCGCGCCCGCGGATCCAGGCGCCCCGCGTCGAAGGCCCGACAGGCCGCCACTAGCAGCACGATCTTGTACACCGACGCGGGAACCACGGGCTCGTGGCCACCAATCGACAGTGCGGCGTCGCCACCCACCACCCGTGCGTGCAGCCATCCGTTGCACCCGGCGTCGGCGAAGACCTCCGCGATCGCGGAGGCCGGATCGTCCGTCACCGGCTCAACCGCCATAGTGTCGACTCCAACCGCGCGACATCGCGGTGATCGCGCCGGCCCAGCACGCGCACCCGCAGCGGGAAATCGGGCGCCGCCCGCCGCGCGGTTCCCGGCGGCGTGGGACCACCGGCCGGGACCAGTGCGAAGGCGAGTCCGGCCGCCACCGCGGCGTGGGTGGCGGCCTCCGTCTCGGAGATCCGCGGCTGCGCCGTGATCCCCCGGGCGGTGAGCCGGTCGAGCAGCAGATCGGCCGCGGGCGGGTTCGCCGCGCGCGGCGGCATCGCCACCTGCAGAGCCGAGAGCTCGCGCAGGCGCGGCGAGCGGAAGTCCTCCGGGACCAGGAAATCGCGCGGCAGGGCGATCACCGGGCCCGACGGCGCACCGTCGGACAGCACCGGATGCTCGACCACCGCCGCGTCCAACAGGTCCTCCGCGACCGCCCGCGCGAGCTGCGGAGACGGCCCCGCGGACAGGGTGAGCGGATCGGGATCGTCGCGCAGCCCCGCGCCGCACGCCGTGGCGGTGGCACCGTCGAGCGCATCGCACAGCGCCACCCGGCGCTGTCCGGTCCCCGCGCCGAGCCGGGCCGCCTCGGCGACGAAGCGGTCGGCATCGCCCACCATGACCCGGGCGCGGGGGAGCAGCTCGCGCGCCGCGGGCGTGAGGTCGGCGCCGCGGCGACTGCGGTCGATAAGGGTGACCCCGAGTGCCTCCTCCAGGCGCCGCAGCCCGGCCGAGACCGGTGGCTGGGTGATCCCGAGCCGGTCCGCCGCGCGCCCGAAGTGCTGCTCCTCGGCCACCGCGACGAAGAACCGCAGGTGCCGGATCAGATCCATGGTGCGGAGTGTAGCGGCGCCCCGCCGACCTCGGACGACGCTGAACCCCACGATCGAGCCCGTGAATTCGCGTACGCAAACGGGACGGACCGACCACAATCGACAACTGTGAGCCACGCCACAGGGGAGAGCGTCGTCGCGGACGTCGGGTGCATCCGCGACGAACTGGCGTCGCGGATCGACATCGTGACGGCCGGCGCCGTCGCGCGGATCCGGGCCGAGGTCCCGTTCTACGCCACCGACGACATCGTCTCCGACCGGCTGCTCGCCGCCACCGTGCGCGACAACCTGCTCTTCATCATCGACTCGCTCACCGCGCCCACCTTCGACACCGCGCCGGCCGAGATCACCGGCCGCACCCGCGCCGAACTCGGCGTCCCCCTGGCTTCCGTCATGCACGCGTACCGGATCGGCGTGCACCGGATCTGGGAGGAGGTCATGGTGATCGCGGACGAGCGGCCCGAACTGAGCCGCCAGGCCCTGCTCAGCGCCGCGCAGCACATGTGGCAGGCGCAGGACGTGTACGTCGACGCGATGGCGGCCGCCCACCGGGACCGCACCACCGAGCAGGTGCTCGACGATGCGGCCGAACGCGCGGTGCTCGCCGAATACCTTTTGCAGGGCAGGATTCCGAGCGATCAGAGCCTGTGGGAGATCGCCACCCTGCTGCGCCTGCCCACCACCGGTCCGTACCTGGCCGTCGCCGCGGCGACCGAGATCGGGCGGCACCCGCTCCCCGGTATCGCCGACCGGTTGCGCGCCCTCGACGCCTACTCCGCGTGGCGCCTGCTGCCCGACCAGCTGATCGGCATCGTCCACGCGCCCACCGCCGAGATCCGCGCCGCGGTGATCGACCTGCTGCGCCGCGTGGCCACCGGCCGCGTCGGCGTGAGCGCGCCGTTCGCCGAGCTCCGCGACACTCCCCAGGGCCTGAACTTCGCGCGCCGCGAGCTGATCGGCCCCGGTGCGGGCGTCTCGGTGTTCGACGGATCGGTGCTGGGCACCGCCGCGATCGCGGCCCCCGAGACCACCGTCGACCTGGCGCGCGGCGTGCTCCGCGAGCTGTACCGGCTGCCCGACGACGATCGCGAGCCGCTGCAGGAGACCTTCCGCGCCTGGGTGGCGCACGACGGCAACGTCAAGGACGCCGCCGCCGAGCTCTACGTGCACCCGAACACCGTGCGGCACCGCCTGCGCCGGGTGGAGCAGCTGACCGGGAGGTCGGTGAACTCGCCACGGGAGCTCGCCGAGCTGTGCCTCGCCTTCGAGGTCGATGCCCGGATCGGCGTCGGCCGCACCCGCGATTCCCCGATCGACCCAGTGCGGTGACCCCGCCCGTTGTGCGCCGTGACACCCCACGGACCGAAACGTTGTTCCGTTACCATAGCCACCCGATGGTGTCGCCAGTCACTCTGAATACAGACGAAATCACCGCCGACGCGTAAGGACCGCCCGATGTCGAACCTCGCCGAAAACCTCACTGCCGCAGCCGCTGCGCGGCCGGACGCCCTCGCCCTCAAGTGCGACGACCTGGAGTACACCTACGCCGCCTTCGATGAGGCCTCGGCGCGTTTTGCGAGCTATCTCGCCGAGCAGGGCATCGAACCGGGCGACCGGGTGGGCATCATGCTGCCCAACACCCCGGCCTTCGCGGTGGTCTTCTACGGGATCATGCGGCGCGGCGCGGTGGCCGTGCCGATGAACCCGCTGCTCAAGGCCGCGGAGGTGGAGTACTACCTGGCCAACACCGGAGCCAAGGCCCTGTTCGCCACGCCGGTCTTCGCCGACGACGCCGAGGCCGGCGCGAAGGCCGCCGGGGCCGCCTGCCATTTCGGCGACGATGCGGCGCTGGCCACCCTGCTCGCGAAGCACGAGCCGGCCTCCGCCGTCGAACCCCGCGACGGCGGCGACACCGCGGTCATCCTGCACACCTCGGGCACCACCGGAAAGCCCAAGGGCGCCGAGCTGACCCATCAGGGTCTCGGCATGAACTGCGAGATCTCGGGCCGCACCCTGCTGCACCTGACCGGTGACGACGTGGTGATGGGGTGCCTGCCGCTGTTCCACGTCTTCGGCCTCACCTGCGGACTGAACGCCGCCGTGCGCTTCGGATCCACGCTCACCCTGATCCCGCGATTCGAGCCGCGCAAGGCGATCGAGGTGATCGGTCGCGACAAGGTGACCGTCTTCCTCGGTGTGCCCACGATGTACGCGGCGCTGGTCGCCGCCCTGCAGCCGGGCGACGACGTCTCCTCGCTGCGCGCCTGCGGCTCGGGCGGCGCGGCGCTGCCGCTGCAGGTGATCACCGACTTCGAGGCGGCCTTCGACGCGATCATCATGGAGGGCTACGGCCTGTCCGAGACCTCGCCCGTCGCGTCCTTCAACCACCCGGACAAGCCGCGCAAGGCCGGCACCATCGGCACGCCCATCGAGGGCGTGCAGATGCGCTGCGTGGACGACAGCGGCAATGAAGTGCCCCAGGGTGAGCGCGGCGAGGTGCAGGTGCGCGGCCACAACATCATGAAGGGCTACTGGAACCTGCCCGAGGCCACCGCGGCGTCGATCGACGAGAACGGCTGGTTCTCCACCGGCGACATCGGCATCGTCGACGAGGACGGCTACTTCTCCATCGTCGACCGCAAGAAGGAGATGATCATCCGCGGCGGCCTGAACGTGTACCCGCGCGAGATCGAAGAGGTGCTCTACAGCCACCCGGAGATCGCCGAGGCCGCCGTGGTCGGCATCCCCCACGACACGCTCGGTGAGGAGGTCGGTGCCGCCGTCGCGCTCAAGGCCGGTGCCGCGATCACCGCCGAGGCCATCCGCGATTTCGTCAAGGAGCGCGTGGCCTCCTACAAGTACCCGCGCCACGTCTGGCTGCTGACCGAGCTCCCCAAGGGCGCCACGGGCAAGGTCCAGAAGCGCGACATCGCCGTCCCCGAGCAGTTCACCGCCTGAGACCGAAGAGGACTGAACGATATGACCGACGCCAAGAACACCGACGATCTCACCAACGCCGACGAGCTGGGTGCCCCGCTCGACATGCTGCTGGTGAACTCCACCAAGTCCTTCGCCTCCCGGATGATGCCCAACGCCTCCTGGGCGCGGATGGCGCAGTCGCTGGCCGGTAAACCCGTCACCGTCGCCGAGCGCGGCGCGGGCCTGGCCAAGGAGCTCGGGCTGATCGCCGCGGGCAAGAGCCAGCGGGCCCCGAAGAAGGGCGACCGCCGCTTCGCCGACCCCGCGTGGACCCAGAATCCGCTGCTGCACCGCGTGGAACAGGCCTACCTGGCCGCCTCGGACACCGCCGATCAGCTCTACGAGGACGCCGACCTGGACTGGAAGGACGCCGAGCGGATGCGGTTCGTGCTCGACAACGTGATCGAGGGCGCCGCACCCACCAACATCCCCGGCCTCAACCCGTCGGGCTGGAAAGCCCTCATCGACACCGGCGGCCTGTCGGCGGTGCGCGGCGCGAAGGCCTTCGTGCGGGACATGTCGAAGCACCCCCGCATCCCCGCGATGATCGAGCCCGACGCGTACAAGGTGGGCGAGACCATCGCCGTCACCAAGGGCACCGTGGTGTTGCGCACCCCGATGTTCGAGCTGATCCACTACGCGCCGCAGACCAAGCAGGTGCGCGAGGTGCCACTGCTGATGGTGCCGCCCGTGATCAACAAGTTCTACATCATGGACATCGCGCCGGGCCGCAGCCTGATCGAGTACTACCTCAAGGGCGGCCAGCAGGTGTTCGCCGTGTCTTGGCGCAATCCCTCACCGGAGCACCGGGATTGGGGCTTCGACGAGTACGGTGCCGCGATCGTGCGGGCGCTGGACGCGATCCAGGTGATCACCGGCGCGGACAAGGCCAACGTCTTCGCCACCTGCTCCGGCGGCATCCTCACCTCGATGACGCTCTCGCACCTGTTCGCCACCGGGCACGGCGACCGCATCGCCGGCCTCACGCTGGGCGTCACCGTGCTCGACCAGAGCCACGCCGGCCTCGGCTCGGCGCTCGCCAGCCAGAAGGCGGCGGACGCGGCGATCCGCACCTCGGCGAGCCAGGGCTATCTCGACGGTGCCGCCATGGCCGAGATGTTCGCCTGGCTGCGGCCCACCGACCTGGTGTGGCGGTACTGGGTGAACAACTACATCGAGGGGAAGTCGCCCGCGCCCTTCGACGTGCTGTTCTGGAACGCCGACACCACCCGGATGACGGCGGCCCTGCACAAGGACATGGTGCTCATGGGGCTGAACAACACCCTGGTCACGCCGGGTGAGCAGACCATGATGGGCACGCCGGTCGATCTGTCCAAGATCGAGTGCGACGCCTACGTCCTCGGCGGCATCTCGGACCACATCTGCCCGTGGCAGGCCACCGAGCGCAGCGCCGCCCTGCTGGGCAGCAAGGACAACACCTACGTGCTCTCGACCGCCGGACACATCGCCTCGCTGGTGAACCCTCCCGGTAACCCGAAGTCGTCGTTCCGCACCGCGCCCGTGGTGCACGGCCAGACGCCGGAGGAGTGGTTCGAGAGTGCCGAGAAGCAGGCCGGCTCGTGGTGGCCGCACCACCTGGAGTGGCTGAACGCGCGCAGCGGTGCCGAGGTCGACGCGCCCAGGCAGTTGGGCGCCCCCGGCTACGAGCCGCTGGCCCCGGCACCCGGCACTTTCGTGCTCGAGAACTGATACCCGACAACGGATACGGAGACTTCCATGAGCACCACCGTCGCCACCCCCGCGGACCTGCTCGGTCTGGTGGGAACCCCGATGGGCACCACCGACTGGCTCACCATCGACCAGGATCGGGTGAACCTGTTCGCCGACGCCACGGGCGATCACCAGTGGATCCACACCGATCCCGAGCGGGCCGCCGCCGGACCGTACGGCCGCACCATCGCGCACGGCTACCTCACCCTCTCGCTGGCGCCTGTGCTGGTGGGGCAGGTGGTCACCGTCGAGAAGTTCGACGCGGCGGTGAACTACGGCCTCAACAAGGTGCGCTTCCCGGCGCCGGTCCCGGTGGGATCGAAGATCCGGGCCACCGTGGAACTGGCTGCGGCGCAGGAGAAGCCCTTCGGTATCGAGGCCACCTTCCGGCTCACCTACGAGGTGGAGGGCGGCGACCGTCCGGCCTGCATCGCGGAGACGGTGGTGCTGTACCGATGACCGACGAGGAGCGGGCGCCGGCCGATCAGGCCGGGGCCGAGGAACTGCCGGACATCTTCATCGCGACCGGCGGCCAACGGATCCGGGTGCGCTACCGCCCGGGCGTGGGGGTGCCGCTGGTGGTGTGCAACGGCATCGGCGCGAGCCTCGAGGTGCTCGAACCGTTCGTCGACGCGCTCGATCCGCAGCGGCCGGTGATCCGGTTCGACGCACCCGGTACCGGTGAATCCCCGGCGTCGCTGCTGCCCTACGGATTCCCGTATCTGGCCTGGGTTCTCGGTCGTGTCCTGGACGATCTCGGAGTCGGCGTGGTCGATGTGCTGGGGCTGTCCTGGGGTGGCGCGCTGGCGCAGCAGTTCGCCTTCCAGAATCCGTGGCGCTGCCGCCGGCTGATCCTGGTGTCCACGGGGACCGGCGCCGTCATGATCCCCGGTAACCCGCTGGTGCTGCGGAAGATGCTGACCCCGCGGCGGTTCAAGGACCCCACGTACGGCGCTCAGATCGCGGGCGAGCTGTACGGGGGCACCGTCCGGGAGGACGGGCAGGACGTGGCCGAGATCTTCATCAAGCAGCTGCACGCGGGGTCGAAGGTGGGCTACGTGCACCAGTTGCTGGCCGGCGCGGTGTGGACCTCGCTCTTCGCGCTGCCCGCGATCCGGCAGAAGACGCTGATCATGGCCGGTGAGGACGATCCGATCATCCCGATGGCGAACGCCAAGATCATGAAGAAGCTGATGCCCCGGGCCACCCTGTTCACCCACCCCGGCGGCCACGTCGATCTGGTGACCAACGCGGCGAAACTGGTGCCGGTGATCGACGAGTTCCTGGGCGCCCCGCACATCGGCAAGCGCACCTGGCGCGGGCGTCCGGCCGAACCGCTCACTCCGGGCGGGTAGGAGACTCCCGCAAGTACTGGAATGATTCCAGAATCAGGCGTAGCCTACGGACATGGCAGACGGCCCCACCGCTGAGGACCGGCTGCGGTCCGTGGGCCTGCGCATCACCGCACCCAGGGTGGCCGCACTCGGCTACCTCGACGGCCACCCGCACGCGACCGCGGACGACGTGGCCGAGCACCTGCGTGCCCAGCTCGGCACCGTCGCCACGCAGACCGTCTACGACGTGCTGCGCGTGTGCACCGAGAAGGGCCTGCTGCGCCGCATCGAGCCCGCGGGTTCAGCGGTGCGCTACGAGGGCCGCGTCGGCGACAATCACCACCACCTGGTGTGCCGCAACTGCGGCCGGATCATCGATGTCGACTGCGTGGTGGGCGCCGCGCCGTGTCTCACCCCCGACGACGACCACGGCTTCGTGATCGACGAGGCCGAGGTCACCTTCTGGGGCTACTGCGGCGACTGCGCTGCATCCCGCTGACCCGGAAAGTCGCGGGTCGCGTCGTCAATCAGTGGAACCGGAGGGTGCGTCGGCAGGCGGTTCGGCCCCGGAAGCAGCGGTGGTCGCATCGGGCGAGTCGCCCTTCGCATCCTTCGTCGCACCGCCGGTGCCGGCCCCCGCTTCGGGCAGCTCGGTGCTGGAGGAAGCGGCACCGTCCAGCTGCGTCGTGGGAGCGGCCGGCCCCTTCGGGGTCGCCGCCGGGGTGGCGTCGACGGTGGCCGGTGCGGTGACGCCGTCGTTCGCGGTGGAGACCGCTTCGATCTGGTCGCTCGCCGACGTCGACGTGGCGACGGGTTCCCGGACCGCCGGGATCGGCGCCACGCCATCCGGCGCGGGGATGGGATCAGACTGCGGAACAACGGAGGCGGGTGGCGGGAACGACGCCTCCAGCGACTTCCCGAACGCACCGACGGCCGCAATGAGATTGGACACCGTACGACCCGAACCGAAGATCCCGTCGAGTGCGAACTCGCCGACTTTGTACGCGCCGCCGTTCAGCACGTCCATCACGCCCAGGATGTTCCCGTTCCGCAGGTACGGCGCGGCGTCCTGCGCGGTCTGCAGAAGAATCCGGGGCACCCCGACGACGGTCGCCACGAGATTCGAGTTCGCCAGGCGCAGATACGAGTACGCCTCGGCGAAGGCCACCCCCACCGGGCCGATCCGCGGGACGAACCGATCGACCGCATCGGCACCGAAACTACTGAAAGCGATCCGGTAGCTGTCGGCGAAGTTCACCGCCCACGTGTACGCGGCCGCAGCATCGCCGGCGTCCAGGGCGGTGCGCATGCGTTCCACGGTGCCGTTGAATCCGGGCGTGTGGTCGGGGAAGAGGCTCCCGCCCTCCCAGAGGAACGTGGCATTGCGCCGCATGCTTTCGAGCATGCCGCGGAGCCACGTCACATCGTCGATGTCGGTGGGCGGAGGCAGGGGGCGGCGGCCGGACGCCGCGCTCAGAGCGGCCGTCGTGCCCGTCAGCTGCGCCGTCGTCGTCACGGCCGACGGAGCGAAGGAACGCTCGGCGGCCTGCGCCGCCGGTGCCAGTGCGACCGAGGCCGCGACGGCGAGCGCGGCGCCCGCGCGCAGCGGTGCCCGGAGTCCAGTGGAGCGGCGGCGAGACATGCAGTACCTACCTGTCAGTCGGAGCGTTCGATGGCGGCGAGGCCAGTGAGCGCGCTGATGATATTGCAAACCACGACGACGCACACCGGGATCGTCGCGTCCTCATTCGCCCGGACTGGACCGATGCGATGCGAGTACTGTCGCGAATGGACCGCCGGACCCGGCGGAATCGTCGCTGCAGAGAGCTAAGGAACCCCCGCACATGAGCCTGAAACTGCTGTTCAGCACCTCCTCGACCGCGACCGGCGGTGGCCGCGACGGTCACGTGAAGTCGGACTCGGGTCGGCTGGACCTCGACACCCGCCCGCCCGCCGAGCTCGGCGGCAACGGCGAGGGGACGAACCCGGAGGAGCTGTTCTCGGCCGGTTACGCAGCCTGCTTCCTGGGCGCCGTGCACGCGGTCGCGCGCGCCGAGCACGCCACCGTGCCCGACGACGCCTCGGTTTCGGTGAAGGTCGGCTTCGGCAAGACCGAGCACGGCTTCGGCATCAACGCCGCGATCACCGCATCGCTGCCCGGCCTGGACCAGTCCGCCGCCGAGGACCTGGTGGCCAAGGCGCACAAGCTGTGCCCGTACTCCAACGCCACCCGCGGCAACATCGACGTGGATCTCACCACGCAGGTCTAAGGATTCACCCGAATCTCCGGCCCGCCGCCCTGGGGCTCGTCTTCCTCGGCGGCGCGGCCGGCACATTCGTGCGGGCCGAGGTGGGGCACTGGCTGCCCCACAGTCCGTTCTCCTGGGCCACCTTCGCCGTCAATATGGCGGGGGCCTTCCTCCTGGGCGCGCTCACCGAGGCGCTGGCGCAGCGACCCGACGATGAGCGGGGCCGCCGCTACCGGCTGCTGCTCGGCACCGGATTCTGCGGCGGCCTCACCACCTACAGCGCCTTCGCGCTGGACATCCACGACGCGGCGCCCGCGATGGGCGCGCTGTACGCCGGGTCGACGATCCTGCTCGGCCTCGTCGCGGCCTTCGCCGGGGCGGCGGTGGTCCGACGATGACGATGCTGTTGATCGGCCTGGGCGGCGGGCTCGGCGCCGTGCTCCGATTCCTCGTGGACACCGCCCTGCGGTCGAGGATGTCCGTGTGGTCGACCGCCGTGATCAATGCGACCGGCTCGTTCCTCCTGGGCCTGTTCGCGGGTCTCGCGGCCCACCAGAGCCTCGGCGCGAGTGCGCTCGCCGTGCTCGGCACCGGGGTGTGCGGCGGCTACACCACTTTCAGCACGGCCACCGTCGAGACCCTGAATCTGCTGCGGGACCGCCGGTACCGCGACGGTGCCGCCTACGGTCTCGGCACGCTCGGCGTCAGCGTGGTCGCGGTGTGGGGCGGCTACGCCCTCGGCGCGCTATGACGAGGAGCTGCGGGCCAGCGCGTACCGGTACGCGCTGCGGGTGAGGATCAACGAGGCCAGGAACAGGAACATCACGATCACCCCGCCCCACATCGGAAGCCCGTCCAAGGGCTGGCCGTTGTGGTTCACGCCGTACTGGCTCACCGGATCGGTGTACTCGCGGGGGATGCCCAGCAGCACCTCGGCGGCCACGATGATGAAACCGATGAACGTGACGGCGGCGTAGGCCAGACCGGCCCAGCGCACACCGAACAGCGCGAACAGCCCGGTGAGCGCCATCAGCGCGCACACCACCAGCCCGGCGATCGCCAGGACCATCACCGTGATGGTGCGCATCCCCAGCGGGGACGACGGGAAGTTCCCCGGGTAGCCCTGAGTGCCGAGCAGCGCCGATGTCTGGACGATCGCGAAGACGTCCAGCGCGATCGCGCCCGCGCCTGCCGCCAGCGACACCAGCACCCAGAGCCAGACCGCGCCTCCCCGGCGCACGGACGCCACCGTCAGGCCAGCCGGGCCTTGACGGCGGCGGAGAGCCGCTTACCGTCGGCGGCGCCGGCGGCCTTCGCGTTGGCGATCTTCATGATCTGGCCCATGTTGCGCACCGTCGGGTCTTCGCCCAGATCGGCCTTGACCTGCGCGACCGCATCGTCGACGAGGCTGTTCAGCTCGTCCTCGGAGAGCTGCTTGGGCAGATAGCGCGACATCACCTCGGCCTCGGCGCGCTCCTTCTCCGCCAGCTCGTCGCGACCGTTGGCGGTGAAGATCTCCGCGGCCTCGCCGCGCTTCTTCACCTCGCGGGCCACCACCTTGAGGAACTCCTCATCGGTGAGCGCGTGCGCCGTCCCGGAGGTCTCCTCGTTCTGGATCGCCGACAGCAGCATGCGCAGCGTGCCGGTGACCAGGGTGTCCTTGGCCTTCATCGCGGTTTTGAGGTCGTCGCGGATCGCGGCCTTCACTTCAGACATGCTTTACAAGTTACGCGGTGCGCGCGGGCGGGGCACGGACGTATCCTGGCGGAATGGCAGTCAATCCCTCATTGGTCCGCGCAGGAGCGTCGCTGGTCGGCGCCGGTCTCGCCGGTGCCGCCTACGCGGGCGTGTACGAACGCAACGCGTTCACGCTGCGCGAGCACACGCTGCCGATCCTTCCGCCGGGCACGCCCACGCTGCGTCTGCTGCACATCTCCGATCTGCACATGACGCCCGGCCAGCGGCTCAAGCAGGGCTGGGTGCACGAGCTCGCGGCCCTCGAACCGGACCTCGTTGTGAACACGGGCGATAACCTGTCGCACCCGCGGGCGGTGCCGTCGGTGGTGCAGGCCCTCGATCCGCTGCTCGCGCGGCCGGGCCTGTTCGTCTTCGGTTCCAATGACTACTTCGGCCCCACCCCGAAGAACCCCGCCAAGTACTTCAACAAGAATCACGAGCGCCAGCACGGCGAGCCCCTGCCCTGGCAGGACCTGCGGGCCGCGTTCTCCGAGCGGGGCTGGCTGGACGCCACCCACACCAAGCGCCGGCTGGAGGCCGGTGGGGTGACGATCGCCGTTGCGGGCGTGGACGATCCGCACATCGACCGGGACCGGTACGAGACCGTGGCCGGGCGGGCCGACGAGTCCGTCGACCTGCGTCTCGCGCTCACGCATTCGCCCGAGCCCCGCGTGCTCGACCGGTTCGCGAGCGACGGCTACGACCTGGCGCTGGCCGGGCACACGCACGGCGGGCAGTTGTGCCTGCCGGTGGTGGGCGCGCTGGTGACCAACTGCGGCCTGGATCGCTCGCGGGTCAAGGGTGCCTCCGCGTGGGGTGCGCACATGAAGCTGCATGTGAGCGCCGGGCTCGGCACGTCGCCCTGGGCGCCGTTCCGCACCTTCTGCCGTCCCGAGGCCTCGCTGCTCACCCTCGTCGGCGCCCCCGTGCGCGATCGGGAAGTGGAATTGGGCCCCGTGATCGCCCCGGAGGCCGTTCAGGCCTGACCTGCGGATTTCAACTCCGACGGTGCCTGTAGTAATCTATTGCAGGTTGTCACCACGGGGTGTGGCGCAGCTTGGTAGCGCGCTTCGTTCGGGACGAAGAGGTCGTGGGTTCGAATCCCGCCACCCCGACTCGTTGGTTGAGACGACAGCAGGGCCCCTGATCAGCAGAGATGCTGGCCAGGGGCCTTACTCGCTGGTCGAGGCCCTCGGTGTCGACTCGGATGCGGCCCGCAGGGGCCCGCAGCAGATTCCTGCAACTCGAACGGCAGCATCCAGCGAGTTGGCTGCCGTTTCTAGATCCGTCTGCGATCAGATCGGCGTACGGTCGGTCCCCTCAGCTACTTGACCTGTCGCAGCACCCGGTATGCCGCCGAGGTGGCCTGGAACGTCTTGGTCGGCTGCTTATCGACGAACTCGGAGACGTACCGCCCCATGGCGACCCCGGCAGGCGTACTACAGCTCGGATGTGACGCAGCCGGAGTTCGCTTCCACCGAAGGTGTCGGTCGCCCTGGCTACGGTGATCCCAAATAGGACCGCTGGTCGATCCTCCCAGGAACGGAGCCGCAGCTATGCCGTACAAGCCCAGTGATGCGTCGAAAGGGTTCGTAGACGCCTCCCAGCACGCGCTCGGAGTGAATCTCGCCGATGTTGGAGCTTGGCTCGGACCGGCTATTGCGGCGGTATGGGTCTGGTCTTCTGTGCTGCTGGGACACACGTCCGGCCAGGACATCCCGACGCCGATTCTGTGGCTCCACGAGATCCTGGGATGGGCTGGTGTACAGGAGACCTGGACAACTTCCGTGAGTGAGTGGCTGACCGTTCGACCGGTCGTGTTCTGGGTCGCTGTCCTGGTCGCGGTCTACCTCGTCGGAGTCCAGAACTCATCACGCGCTCCGATGTCGACCGCTGTCTGGATCCTGTTGATCGCGGCTGCGTCCACTCGGAGCCTTGCCTCGACCGTTGTCTGGTTCCTTCTTCTAACTGCGCTGTTCACCGCGGCTGCCGCCGTGTCGGAGCGTTTACAGAAGGGAAGTGGCGCCTTCATCGGAGCAGCGTGGTACGCCAAGGAATGGATTGCTGGGCCGTTCCTCATGGTGGGGATCGTGCTCTTCGCCCCGCTCTACGTGTTGGTTGCCGCCGTGAACCACTACAGGTTCCAGACTGCTCGACTGCGCGGGGTGGATCTGGGAATCGACATTGGTCGGCTGACGAACGGCCCCATGCAGGACGCGCCTACAAGGGACGTTGTATCCCTGTTGGCGCGGGTGCTCCTCGTCGACGAAGATGATCGACGGTCAGCCGCGGACATGATCGAGTTCAGCGTGAAGCAGGCAGGGGCGAAACCGGTGGGAACACCCGTCGTTACCCACACGTTTCCGGGGTTGTCGCTGCCCGCTCGAAGAATTCGAAGCACCGACGACTCCATCGCGGTCAAGTCGAGACTGCTCGGCGTGCCAGAGGACACGATGGCTCTCTGGCAGCTGGGAAAAGTGCATCCGACGGACGCGCAGAAACGCGAACTACGGGACCTTGAGCAGGTGATGGATCACGCGGCTGAGGTGTGGGCGCCGGGTGTGATCGTGGATTGGCTCGAAGGTACCAACGCCTTCCTGGATGGGGCGCGCCCGATTGATGTTCTCCGGGCCGGCCGCCTGTCCGAGGTCCTTGCGGCACTGGACAGCGTGGACTCCGGAGGTGCTTAGGTGCTCGTGTATCGCACATTCCCCCATCTCCCGACGGCGCTGCCGGGCGACTCTGGGCATTGGTCCTACCTCCACCGTCCTCAGGGGCGAGGGCGTTTGGACAACCCTGACCTGTACGACACTTGGTACTTCGCACTGACGCCCGAGGCTGCAGTCGGGGAGACATTCGGCGACCTGCCTCGCTGGGGAAGCGCGATGTTCGAGTTCCCGCACCTCGTAGGCGCGAAGCGTGTACTTGGGGTGTTCGAGGTCCCTGACGACAGTCGGCTACTCGACCTCGACGATGCGAATGCCTTGGTGGATAGAGCCCTACGTCCGACGCAAGTGATCGTTCGGAACCGGTCCACAAGCCAGGGCTGGGCCAGAAAAATCTACGGCGAGCGCTCAGCTTCCCGTGATCGAGTGTGGGATGGAGTCCGCTGGTGGTCGTTCCATCGCGCGCAGTGGACCGTCGTGGCGCTTTGGGCGCCACCGGGGTCCGCTGCGCCATACTCCTGTGTCCGCGTCGAGGATCTAAGCACTGACCATCCCGCAGTGCTAGATGCGGCAAGGGCACTGGGACGACAGGTCGTTTGAGCGACTGAGACTCGGATGCACTGAAATCGTCTCGAGGGTTCGCGTCGAGCCCGTTGGATCGCGCCCGACTACACGACGGGGACTGGGAGTGCAGAACCCTGATCGGTGGAAACACTGATCAGGGGGTGCAGCAGCCGCCAGCGCCCTGCGGATTCCCGGCCCGGACCGTTCGACCGGCACGTAAGGCCACTCCCCGCCCATGCGGACCGGTAGTTGTAGACGCTGGCGCGGCTGATGCCGTAGTCGGCGGCGAGCTCCGAGGGTGATTCGGCGGCGGCGGGGCGAGTGCGCAGCTCGGCGGTACCTTCCCGCCTGGTTCGAAGCCGAGATCGCGAACCGACGCCCATTCTGGGCCATCCTCCCCGAGATGGCGGGATGCTCATCCGTCAGGGCCTGCGGACTAGAAGCGCGATCAACGTGCCGCCGGCGACGTAGGAGGTGATCCGAAGAGATTCTCAAGGTCACCGTTTTGTGTGAGCATCTCGACGCGCGTTCGGTACCGATCGCGGCGCGCTTGTGTATGCGGTTCAACGCAGGCCCCGTCGATGACCGCCTCGATCACATTGCTCAGCGCCATCGCGGCAATGCGGCGCGCGAACTCCGCGATCGTTTCGCACGCAGCAGTCGAGATTGGGCCTCCGTGGATCGCCGCGTTGCGGGTACGGCGGAGACGCGCGGTGCAGGCGTCTACCCGCTCGGTCTCGTCCGCGAATGCTTTCGCTAGCGCTCCGGGTGAGGCGAGCGTGTCGTCGAGTTCTGCGAGACTGCGTGCGAGCCAGTGGTCACGGTATATGCGGCGCAGCGCGCCGGTGTGCGCCACCGTCCTCGCGCGAACAATCGGCCCATCCCATGAGTTGTCTCGAATGTCCGCAGTGATGTCACGTAGCTCCTGGACTGGGGCCGCGCCGGGTGAGTGGTCGGGGACGTGCGCTACCGCAGCTTGAAAGACGTCCGCGACAGCACGGTGTGCGAACTTTTCGACCGTGTAGAAGTCGACCAGGTACTTGGTGACGTACTCCGTCCACTTGAGGGACGGGCGCTCCGTTCTTGCGTTGCAGTGCTCGATTGCGCGGACAGCGGCACGCACGACGGCCTCGGGGTTCGAATCGGGTGCCTCTCGGAGCTCTTCTTGGAGCTGGAGTACTGGGAGCAGCTCCGTTGCGGCGTCCGCCGTAATCGTCACGCCCTTGCCGCCAAGTTCTCTCAGTGAATCAGTGAAGTGGTCATTCATGTGGTCGAGGGTGTGGCTGATGTGTTCGTGCTTTAGGCCCCAGCTCAGTGAGTGGTAGTGGAGTCGCTCGGTTTCGCCGAACAGTAGCGATCCCTTTAGCACCTCCCAGGTATTCGTGTCGGTGCCGATCACCTTCAGGATCGCGTCGAGCAGATTCCGGGCGCGCGACATTGCGTGGTGCCGTTCAACCCCGGACACTTCCACCCTTGCGTACACGAGGCCGGGCTTGTACTCGAATCCCATGTGCTCGTTCGGCCCCTCGTCCGAGGTCTGCAGCTCGCGTACCTGCTCGATCAGGAGTTCCTCTGGAACGACCCCATACAGTTCACGAGCCGAGTCGTAATCGGTGAGCGCCCCCGCGAGGCTCACCGCCGGGTAGAACGCCACAGCTCCATGCGTCGCGCAGTAGCTACCCTTGACGAACGCGTGGTCTATCCGGAACCACACCACGAAGTTCCCCGTAGGAGTAGGTGCCACGACACACCGTTCGGACAACGCCTGAAGCTCGTCGGGACCCAGTGCCGAATCGCCGTTGATTTCGATTTTGCTCAGATCGACCTCGTCGCCGAGACTATGTTGCGCAATGCGCACCGTATGATCAGACCCGAGCAACACGTCGAGCGCAGTCTGCAATTGACCGGATGCGCCGGGGTCCTGGTTGCGGCGGTGGCACAGAGCGATGACCGTGTCCCGCAGATACTTCACTCTGTCACCGGAGAACGCTCTGTGGTCGGGGTTCTTGCAGGCCGTGATCAGGTCACGCCAGGCAGCAACGAGGGCATCGTCCTGGTCGAGTAGAGCACCGAGTGCTGCTGCCCATTTTGCGACATCGGGTCGTTTCGAGTCGTCGACCGCCCGCGGCCCTGAGCTGCCAGTTAGGAGGTCGTTGGCGATCAAGCGGTGCAGATCTCGTACCGCGGCCGTCACTAGGGACGCAAGTTCCGGTCCCACCCATTTGAGGCTGTCCTCGAGGTCTCGCGCGCGGGATGTCCAGTCGTTCTTCTGCATCCCATTGTGAGGCTGGGGATCGAGGGCCGCCTCTTCGATCTCTTCCGTGATCGCCGGCAGTGCCATGACCCCGGCCTGGCAGATCACCGCCGCGTTGTTCAGAACGTACTCACGCAACTCCTCGATCCACCGTTCTCGCTGATCGAATATGTCTCGCGCCATGCCATCACACTTTCGTCGGACCTGATTCCGGCCTGTGACTGCTGGGAGAGCACACACGGTCGTGTGCTGTTCGCACGAAGACGCGTCGCAGGCGGGTGCGCATTACATCATCCTCAGAGCGGACAGGTAGCGCTCGCCTTTTCACTTACGCCGTGTCCGGCTGCGGCGGCTGTCGCGACGCGCGATGGCGTACGGCGTCGATTCGCCGAGGCTGTGACGACCGTGCAGGTGGTAAGCCTCTTCGCTGCCCGCTGCCCGCTGCCCGCTGCCCGCTGCCCGCTGCCCGCTGCCCGCTGCCCGTCGCCAGCTGGATCTGCTACCGGTCCTTATCGCGCTCACTCTGTGTCCTCGCTCTCGCTGCGGTCAGCGGCGTCTGCCTTGTCGAGGAAGGCTTTGCAGTCGGGGCATAGCCGCGTCGGTCGCCCTGGGCGCAGGCCATCATCATTAGGCGAGGCGTAACCGCCGCACAGTTGACAGGTCCGGCGGCTCTGTTTCCGAGCCCAGCCGATAGCCAGGCCGTGCCGCGCTCGAAGCGCCGGATCCTCGGTGGCAACGGCAATCCGTAGCTCACCGAACTTCTCCTCGACCGGGATGTGCGGCGCGACTCGATCCCACCCGGCACTACATCCCGCAGATAACCAACCTGGCACTTCCCGAGAGTTCAGTGGCGATACAGGGTGAACTGCTCCCACGCCGGTCGAAGCTTCCGGCGATCCGACGTCCGCGCAGCCTCCTCGTCCTGCTCCCGCAGGAACCGTTTGGTCAGATCGAACGCCGCCTCCACCTGATCCGCCGTTACCGGATCAGCGCCGTGGTACGCCGACAGGGCCGAGAACAGGCACGAAAACCACCGCGTCGCCTCGAAGATCTGTACCTCGCCGGTCCCCGCGATCAGCACCGCGTCCTCGCGGGCCAGCCTCATCCACTTCTTCTGCACGGCCTTTTCGGTGTAGCAGGCGTCGACCACGAGAATCCGCGTGGGAACTGGCGCCTTCATCTGGTTCCACAGTTTCTGCGGGCTCGCTGGTGTGGCATCGTGCGGCCGGTCGAGCAGAGCCCACGTGTGCGCATTCCCGGTGTTCGGGCCGCCGTGCGCGATGATGACGGTCATCAGCGACGGCTGTGCCAGCTCCTCGGCCAGCTCTTCGAGCGTCCACGGCCACGCCACCTCCTGCCTGGAACTGAGCCTGAACAGCCCTTTGGTCGTTCCCGGGGCCAGGCCCTTCACGAGCCCCTTGATCGCGGGCGCGGTGTCCTGCGTCCACCTGTCCCGGGGCGGCGACGGGTAGCCCCACACGATGATCCGGATCAACCCGCTTCGAAGCGCCTCATCGAACTCGGTCACAGCACGGTACCTTCCCGAGCGTCATCCAAGTTCCTCCCTGCTCAGAGCTATTCACCCTGATGCTAACCGGATTTCGACTGCTCAGAGCGGCTCTGATCGCCGTCATCGCAGTCGCCGGAGTCTTGGCTGACGCTGCGGCTGCACGATCGGCCTCAGTGAACATGGTCTCGGTAACCGTAAGCCGAGCCGGCCCTGGACGTCGTTGATACCTGAGTGATTGGCCATCTACCGGCGCCGAGTAGACGTCCCCCGTCCTAGCTTCGTCGGATCCGGCGAGGCGGACTCGTTCCCAGCGGTGTGGCCCTGGCCCGCAGATGGCCCGCAACAGTGTCATCGCGCCTCATCGACGGTCAACGGTTCCAACAGGCTGAGGTGCACGTATCCAACGCCGTCAACGCTACCGTCAACGGCCAACGCCCAGGATGCGGAGTTCGGGACGAAGAGGTCGTGGGTTCGAATCCCGCCACCCCGACTCGTTGGTTGAGACGACAGCAGGGCCCCTGATCAGCAGAGATGCTGGCCAGGGGCCTTACTTGTATCCGCTGCGCGGGGCTCCACGAGCACTCGCTGCACACCGGGCTGATTCAGTTGAGCTCGCTGGACGCCGCTACGCACTGGAGAGCCACAGCGATGCTCGTCACGAGCAAGTAGTCGAATGTCGACGGGCTGGGATCCTTGTCCTTGACGCTATACCACCAACTGTCACACGCTGACGGAAGCTCGATCACGTCGTTTCGTTCGTTGAGTGCTAGGGCTAGATCCCTCACCAGGGCAGCAGTCGCGGATGGGATGTGGCTCGACTCTGCCCAATCAAGTAGGCGGTCACAGATCTCTCCTGGAGTGCCGGC
Source organism: Tsukamurella strandjordii (assembly GCF_039525985.1). Classification (NCBI taxonomy): domain Bacteria; kingdom Bacillati; phylum Actinomycetota; class Actinomycetes; order Mycobacteriales; family Tsukamurellaceae; genus Tsukamurella; species Tsukamurella strandjordii. The sequence goes on from NZ_BAAAII010000008.1 coordinate 542,209, forward strand.
GTTGCACAGGCTCGGAGGCAGAGGTGGCATCGTCATGTCCCGAGCGTATCGATGCCTACACGGGCGGCTGGCCGCGTCGGACACGGCGATGTGCGCGTACGAGTAGTCCCACGACAAGTGCGGCGATGACGACGACGATCAGTGGAAGTGCGACGTAGGTAGCCCTCCACGCGCAGCCCGGGAAGATACTCGCAATCACTCCGACGAGCGTGGCGACAGCACCCATGTAGGTGATGTACGCGCCCACGACTTCCATAGTGATTGGGCCTCGCCTGAGCATGTGCGGCGATAGGACGAGGAACGCACCGATGAGGAGGGCCGCACCACCTCCGATCGTCCATGCGATTGCTAGGGGCGGTTGAGTTACTGCGCATCCGTTCATGGCGGAACGATAGGACTTCGCTCCGACAAGTTCGCGGGCGTACGGAACGCGCAGATTGCGACAGCGTCGCGCGGTTGTCCCAGATCGAGCGATACGCGGCTCATCCGCCCTCGTCGCGTCGGTCGTGCGCCTCGAACTGACCGCGCGGCATCTCCGACTGGTGAAATGCAGCGGATATGCGAGACCGTGCTTCGGTGCCAACCCCTTGGTCCGCCAGGCTGATGGCCGATTCAAAATCGGCGAAGCCACTGCCCGCGACTACCTCAGAGCGTCGCGCGTCCGAGGACCACGGGGGAGGTGGGGAAGGGCACCCAGCTCGGGGCGAGCAACTCGCCGTCGGCGGCGGTCACCGTCAGGCCACCGGAGGCGATGACGCCTACGGCGTCGCGGTGGGTGTGGCAGTTGCCGAACAGGCGCGGCCAGACGGTGGCGTCCGCCGCCTTCTGCAGGCCCTCCAGTATTCGGCCGTCGGCGGCGACGTGCTCCAGGAAGCGGAGCTCGCCAGTGGGCTTCATCAGACGCCGGATCTGCGCGATCGCCGCGCCGGGATCGGGCAGCGAACACAGCACCAGGCTCAGGACGACGGCGTCGAACGGCGCACCGTCGTACTCGTCGAGGCGTTCGGACCGCAGCTCGATCCGGGGATCGGTGGTCGCCGCCTGGCTCCGCAGTCCGGCCTCCGGCTCCAGCGCCACTACCTCGGTGACCTCCGCCGGGTAGAGCGGGAAGTTGGTGCCGGCGCCGACCTCGAGTACGCGCCCCGCCAGACCCGCGAGATTGTCGCGGCGCAATTCGCGGAGCCGAGGCGGCTCGTTCCGGACGATCCCCGGCCACAGCCGCACGAACAACGAATCACCGGCCATGTCCACTCCTCGGGTAGCCGTTCGGGCCTCCCGACCATGATGCCGCAGCGCGGTCAGGTCGTGCCGCGAGGAGCGTGTGCGTCGAGTGGCGTGATCGGCTTGTCGAGCTGGATGCGCATCACCGCGAGGAGATCGTTGAGGAGGTTCTCCATCCCCTGCAATTGCTCGCTCGGGTAGCCGTCCATGACGCGCCCCACCCGAATGCCCAGGGGAGTGAAGAACTCGTCGGCCAGGGTCTGGATCCGCGGGTCGGCGCGCACCGTGACCACGCGGCGGTCGCGCTGCTCGCGCGTGCGCGTCACGTGGCCCGCCTGTTCGAGACGGTTGAGCAGGGCCGTGGTGGCGGGGTGCGACAGCCCGATCCGGTCGCTGAGGCGGGCGGGTGAGAGGGGCGCGCCGCGCTCCTCGGCGTTGAGGATCTCGATGAGGGCCTCGGCATCGGTGGAGTGCAGGCCGAGCCACTCGGCGAATCGCCGGGAGTACTCGCGGTAGACCACGCCGAAGTCGCGCAGTCGATCGGTCACCAGTTCCTGCTGCCGCCGGCCGGCCCGCTCCTCAGCCATCTCAGTCCTCGCCTTCCACCGGCCGCGCCGGTGCTCGGTTGACAATCTACGTCCCAGAATCTAATTTTGCCACAGAATGATTCCAGCATGGAATTAGATTGGAGTGGATCGAACGATGACCGCAGAACCCGCGACGGAGGTCGCACCCACGGTCCGGCAGTGGCTCGGACTGATCGCCATCGCGCTCGGAGTGGCGCTGATCGTCGTCGACACCACGATCGTGAACGTGATCATCCCCTCGATCATCGAGGACTTGAACACGGGTTCCACTGAGGCGCAGTGGATCCAGGAGTCCTATGCGATCGTCTTCGCGGCACTTCTGCTGGTGGCGGGGCGCGTCGCCGATATCGTGGGCGCGCGCCGCGTCTTCCTGATCGGCGTGGTCGTCTTCGGCGTCACGAGCATCCTGGCGGGTCTCGCGCCCGACGGTGGCCTGCTGATCGTCGCGCGCTTCCTGCAGGGCACCGGCGCCGCGATGATCCTGCCCACCTCGCTCTCGCTGCTCAACGCCAACTTCACGGGCAAGGCGCGTGGGCAGGCCTTCGCGATCTGGGGCTCCACGATCGGCGCGGCGGCGGCCCTCGGGCCGCTGCTGGGCGGCTGGCTCGCCGAACACGCCTCGTGGCGTTGGGCGTTCGGGATCAACGTGCCGCTCGCGGCGCTGATCGTGGTGGGCGTCCTGCTGTGCATCGATCGATCGCCCCGCGTGCCGGGACGCCTGGACGTGCTGGGGTCCGTGCTCTCGGTCCTGGGCCTCGGGCTGCTCGCCTTCGGCCTGGTGGAGGGCCGCACCTACGGCTGGATCATGAGCATCCGCCCGATCGACATCGCCGGATTCACCTGGGACGGTGGCCTCTCCCCGGCCTTCGTCGCCCTCCTGATCAGCGCATGCGCGCTCACCGGGTTCGTCGCCCGGCAGGTGGCGCTGCGCCGCGCCGGCGATGTCGACAAGGCGCTCATGGACGTGGGCCTGTTCTCGCTCGCCTCGTTCCGCAACGGCAACGTGGCCACCCTGATCATCGGGCTCGGCGAGTTCGGCATCGTCGCGGTCCTGCCCCTGTGGCTGCAATTCGTGCTCGGCTACAGCGCCGTCCAGGCCGGACTGGCGCTGGTCCCCATCGCGATCGGCAGCTTCATCGCGAGCGGCGCGAGTTTCGGGCTGGCCGATAAGAACGTCTCCGCACTGAATCTGGTGCGCGTCGGCCTGGTGTTCGAGGTGGTCGGCCTCGCGGCCCTCGGCTTCTTCGTCTCGCCCGACAACTCGTGGTGGGTACTCGCGGCGATCCTCTGCGTGTACGGCGTGGGCGTGGGCTTCGCGACCGCTCAGGTGACCAACGTGGTGCTGGCCGATGTGCCCGAACGCGACAACGGGCAGGCGTCGGGCATCCAGAGCACGTTCCGGCAGCTGGGATCCGCCCTGGGTATCGCGATCCTCACCACGGTCTTCTTCACCACGCTCGCCACCCAGGTGACCGACCGTCTCACCGCGGAGGGCGTCGCCGCCCCGCAGGCGGAGCAGTACGCGCACGTCATCACCGACAGTGCGGGCGCTGCGATCGTGGGCCTGCAAGCCGATCCGCAGACGGTGCCGGTCGCCGAGGCCGGGCGCCTCGCCATGACCGACGGGATCGAGTGGGGCGCCTATCTCGCCGCGGGATTCATCCTGCTCGGCCTCGTGGCCACGGCGCTGATTCCACCGTCGAAGCCGGACCCGCAGTAGCGCATCGTCACCCGCGGTCCCTCAGTCGCGCCGGAAAGCGATGGAGGCGCGGGGCCCGTCCGTCGTAGTGTCGAGGCGGACGGGCCACCGGCCAAACAGGGGAGCGGCGAGGGAGAACCGGATGAGCGGAACCGTGATCATCCTGACCGGCCCACCGGGGGCGGGGAAGAGCACCGTCGCCGCCCGGCTCGCCCGAACCTTCGAGCTGGGCGTGCACCTGCATACCGATGACTTCTGGCACGCCATCGTGTCCGGCGCGATCCCGCCGTACGAGCCCGAATCCGCCGTGCAGAACGACACCGTCATGGAGGTGATCGCCGGGGCCGCCTTCGCCTATGCCGCAGGCGGATACACGACGGTGCTCGATGGCATCGTCGGGCCCTGGATGCTAGCTCACTTCCGCGCGCACGACCCCGGCATCGACGTCCGCTACCTCGTGCTCCGTCCGGACCGGGCCACCGTCCTCGCCCGCGCACAGGCCCGCACCGCACCTGATGCCCTCGTCGAGGTACAGCCGATCCTCACGATGTGGGACCAGTTCGCCGACCTCGGCGAGTACGAGAGCAACGTCCTCGACACATCGCACGACGATGCCGAGCGCACGCACCGTCGCGTCGCGGAGGCACTCGCGGCGAACGGGTTCCGTCTCTAGGCCGGCGACACCCGATCGGTGAACATGCCGTGGAACCCGGGGAAGAAGTGGTGCGGTAGCCGCGCAACGGCCACCGGACCGGCCTCGATATCGCGGGCGTCCACCACGTACAGCGCCGAGCGGTGCTCCTGCGCCAGGTACACCACCAGGAGGAGCCAGCCGTCGTCCTCGCCGTCGCTGTCGGCGCGCGGCACGAAGAAGGGCTCACCCACGCCGTCGTGAACGGAGAAGCCGCCCATCGAGGTCTGCTTCCCGGTCTCGTTGTCGATCTTTTCCAGCGACGGGGGCGTCGTCCCATCGGACTCCATCAGGTACGAGTACCGGAAGTACCGCCCGGTGCGGCGCCAATCGTGCATCGGGAACTCGCCCAGCGAGGCGGACAGTTCCGTGAGCTCGACCCGATCGGACGGGGTGATCCGCAGCCGCGTGAGCGTGCCGCCCCGGGCCGGACCGTACTCGCGGAAGTCCGAGAGCATCTTCGCCGTCTCGTCCCAGTCGTCGTACTTCACCACATCGATCAGCACATCGCCGCCCACCTCGTAGGCGTTGTTCACGTGCACCTTCGGGAACGCGGGAATGGTGAACCGCCGCGGCGCGGAACCGTCGCGCGGCACCAGGATCACTTCGCTGCCCAGCTCCGCGCGGAACTCGGTGGCGGAGTTGAAATCGACCATGCCGAGCCCGGCCCGTGCGGCGCGCACCGGATTCATCGTGAGCGGATCGAGCACGAACACCAGGTACCGCTCGGTGATCGCGAAATCGTGATTGATCAGCACATGCGTGAGCGGCACCGTGCGAATCGTGCTGAGCCGGCCGAGCGGGTCCACGCGGTAGCAGCGCAGCCCCACCACGCCGGGCGTGCGCCCGAGGGGCGGCACCGTGAGCCCGAAGTTGAACAGCTCGCCCGTCACGGGATCGACCTTCGGGTGCGGGGAGAACGTGCTCAGCAGGCTCAGCGCACCGCCGAAATCGCAGCGCCCCCGCGTTTCCAGGGAATCGGGGTCGAGCTCCCACGGGCGCCCGTCGTCGGACAGCGAGACCAGCCGGTCACCGTGGTAGATCGACGTGGTGTTGGATCGGTCGGCCGGGCCGCGGCCGGCGTTGCCGAGCGGACCGCCGGCGGCGAGGGTACCGAGCCCACGTACCCGGTCCCCTCGCCCGGCCTCCTCCCGCTGGTACTTGGGGGTGCGCACGTACCGGTTCCGGTAGCGCAGCTTCCCACCCTGCAATGAGAACTTCGCGACCATCCCGTCACCGTCGAACAGGTGCCGGGCGTAGAAGCCCCCGGCCTCCCACCGGACCGGTGCGCTCCGGTACAGCGTGCCGAGCAGATCCTCGGGGAGGGCGCCCGTGATGTCCTCGATCACGATGTCGTCGTACTCGCCCACGGCGGGTTCGAAGACGCGCGAACGGTCCACGGCGATGTCTTCCCCGGTAGTCATGACTACACTCGACCTCATCGCGCCGGACGGATACAAGTCAGATCGGAGGGTGCCGTGTCCAAGAACTCCGAGAGCGGCTCTGCGCTGCGCCGACGTCCCTCGCAGGGCCGGGCGAAGGACACGGTGAATCGGGCTGAGTCGGCCGCTGGTCAGATTCTGGCCGAGAGTGGGTACGCCGCGCTGTCGATGGGATCGATCGCCGACCGGATCGGGGTCTCGAAGGGAACGCTGTACCAGTACTTCCCGAACAAGGAATCCGTGGTCGCGGCCGTGGTCGCCGAGATCATGGACGATCTCGTCACCTCCTTCGGTGAGCGGCTCCGCGAAACCCTCGCGGGCGGCGCGGTCACGCTGGGGCCCGAGCTCCTCGCCTCCGTCTTCGCCGAGCTGGACCGGTACCGCCCCACGCTCACCGCGGTGCTCGACGGTGCGCCGCACCTGCTGCCCGCCAGTGCTTTCGACCCCATCTCCCAGCGGTGGGGCGATGCCACTCGCACCCTGCTGGCGATCGGCGCGCGGAACGCCGCGGGGGCCGACCGCGTCGCCGTTGACGGCGAAGCGCTGGTCACCATCCTCAGCGTGTGCGGACCGGCGCTGTGCCTGCACTACCTGTCGGCCGACCTGCGGGATCAGCGCGAGGCGCTCGCGCGCACCTACTTCTCCATGGCCTACGGGGGCCTCACCGCCGCCGGCCTGAACCCACTCGTGTAGACCGATAAGGGTGAGTGAGCCCCAGGTCAGCCCCCAGTTCATACGCAGCGGCAAGGGCTTCGAGTCCCTGCCGGCGGCCGAGGGACGCTGGGCGCCCGGAACCCTGTCCGGCCCCGCCGTGGCGGGCCTGCTGGCGCAGGTACTCGACACCGAGTTCGGCGACGGTCTGGTGCCCGCGCGCTGGCACTGCGACTTGTTCCGCATGGTTCCCGCGGGCCGCATCGACGTGCGCACCCGCCTGATCCGATCGGGCCGCCGCATCCGCGTGGCCGAGGCGGAGATCGTGCACGAGGACACCACCGTGGTCCGCGCCGCCGCCACGTTCTACCACCGCGCGCCGCAACCCGACGGACTCGTCTGGACGGATCCGCGATCCCCGCAGGCACCCGCGGCCGGGGCGCCGCGCCTGTCGATGGCATGCGGAGACGGCGACTACCTCTCCGCCGAGGACCCGTCGCAGTGGCTCAACGCGGAACGCAAGCGGGTGTGGACGGTGGGCTGGCGCGTGCTCGACGGCGAGGACACCACCCCGTTCGCGCGCGCCGCCATGGTCTCGGACACCACCAACCTGGTGACGGGCATGGGAACCGAAGGGGTGCAGACCATCAACGGCGATGTCTCGATGGCCCTGTCCCGCGCGCCGATCGGCGACGAGATCGGACTGGAGGCCGACCAATTCCTGCTCGTCGACGGCGTCAGCGCCTCCTCGGCCAGCATGTTCGACCGCACCGGACGGTTCGGCATCTGCACCGTGACCGGCGTGGCGACCGGCGCCGCCGTGCACGGACCGAAGGAGACGCGATGACCGAAACCGTTCGGGTGCATCGCGAGGGACCCGTCACCGTCATCCGGATCGACCGTCCCGAGGTGCGCAACGCCGTCGACCGGGACACCGCGCAGGCGCTCGCGGATGCCTTCCGCGCCTTCGATGCCGATCCCGACGCCGCGGTCGCCGTGCTGTACGGCACCGGCGGAACCTTCTGCGCCGGAGCCGATCTCAAGGCCGTCGCCGCCGGCACGCCGAATCGCGTGGAACCCGACGGCGACGCCCCGATGGGGATCTCCCGGCTGCGGCTCTCGAAACCGGTGATCGCCGCGATCGAGGGACACGCCGTGGCCGGCGGACTCGAACTGGCGATCTGGGCCGACCTGCGGGTGGCCGCATCCGATGCCGTGCTCGGCGTCTTCTGCCGCCGCTGGGGCGTGCCCCTCATCGACGGCGGGACGGTGCGCCTGCCCCGCCTGATCGGAGCGAGCCGGGCCATGGACCTGATCCTCACCGGGCGGCCCGTCGACGCCGCCGAGGCGCACGCCATCGGCCTGGTCAACCGCCTCGTCGAACCCGGAACCGCGCTGGCCGCCGCCGTCGCCCTGGGGCGCGGCCTGGCCGGGTTCCCGCAGGCCTGCCTGCGTAACGACCGGCTCGCGATGCTCGAATCCGAGGGCCTCCCCGAGGCCGAGGCGCTCGGCGTGGAGCACCGGTACGGCGTCGCCTCCCTGACCGACGGTGCGGTGGCGGGCGCGACCCGGTTCGCGGGCGGCGCCGGCCGGCACGGAGAGTTCGATTAGCTAAACACCCGGAGTCGTTCGTCGGAGAACGGTCATGTGACAGTCACCTGCGCGTCGCCGCCCCGACTGTGCACGCGCAATAACCTGCTCCTCGAACGCCCCGATCACCGGGGCGGAGGAAGGGAAACACCATGGGGCTCGCAGGCGTCCGCAGCGAACTCGACGATCTCACCGCCCAACTCACCCTCATCGCCGCGTCCGTGGGCCGCACCGGCGACGACCTCCAGATCGATGCCCGCAGCCTGCACGAGACCGGCTCGTCCGACGCGGTGAACTCCATCGCCCGCCGCCTCGACGATCAGGGCGCGCAGCTGCGCCGCGTGCAGAACCGGATCACCCGGCTCATCGAGAACCTCGGCTGAACCGCTCCACCCGCTCGGCGGTGTCCGATGCGGTGCCCCGCGAATGCCGGCGCTCCGCATCCAAGGCCGCGCGCCGGTCCAGCGCACGGGCATCGGCGTACAGCTTCTTGTAGATCGCGATCGCCTCGGCCGAGTTGTCCGCGATCTCGGCGGCCAACGCGGCCACGGCGCCGTCGAGATCCGCCTCCGGCACCGCGAGATCCGCGAGCCCGATCCGCGCCGCCTCGGTCCCGCTGAAGACGCGCGCTGTGAAGGTCATCAGCTTCGCGGTCGCATCGCCCACCCGCTCCGGTAGCCGCACCGAGAGCCCCCACTGCGGCACCAGGCCCCACTTGGCATGGGTGTCGGCGAATTTCGCGGTCTCCGCGGCCACGATCAGATCGGCCGTGAGCGCCACCTCCAGTGCGCCGGTCATCGCCGGACCCCGGACCTTCGCGATCACCGGCACGTCCAGCTGCTCGATCGAATCGACCACATCGCCGGTGCGCACCGCGAAGTCCACCGGGGAGCCCACGATCGATCCGAGATCGAAACCGGCGGAGAAGGCGCGCCCGGCACCGGTGAGCACCAGCACGCGAACGGCACCGTCGGCGATGCCCGCGCGCACCCGGTCCAGCGCCGCGGCGAGGTCGTCCACCATCGCGGCGTTGATCGCGTTGAGCTTCTCCGGCCGGTTCAACGTGATGGTGGCGACGTGATCCTCGACGCGGAGGAGGACGGTGAGTTCGGGCGTGGTCACGCGGGGGCTCCGATCATCCGCTGAACAGCGACAGCGACGCTGTGAGGTCCTTGCCAGCATAGGGAGGGAAGACGTCGATCGGACGGTCCGGATCGCCGACGAGCATGGCCTTGGTGTTGCTCAGAGCCTCGAACCCGGTCCGGCCGTAGTACTTGCCCATGCCGCTGTTGCCGACGCCGCCGAACGGCAGGGCGTCGATCCAGCAGTGCAGATTCGTCTGATTGATGCACCCGCCGCCGAACGACAAGGAGGTCATCAACCGGTCCACGGTGGGCTGGTCGGTGCTGAAGAAGTACGCGGCCAGCGGGCGCGGCAACGATCGGATGCGGGTGATCACCTCGTCCAGATCCGAGTACCGCAGCACCGGCAGCACCGGACCGAAGACCTCCTGCTGCAACGCCGGATCGTCCCAGTCCGAGGGGTAGAGCACCGTCGGCTCCACGTACCGGTCACCGATATCGGAGCGGCCACCGAGCACCGTCTTCTCCGGGAGGATGTACCCCGCAACGCGTTCGGTGTCGTGCTCGCTGATCATCCGGGCCAGATCCGGGCTCCGCTGCGGATCGGACCCGTACATCCGGGTGATCGACGCGCACAGCTTCGCCACGAACTCGTCGGCGACGGTGTCCTCGACGCACACGTAGCCGGGCGCGATGCACCACTGGCCCGAGATCGCGTTGTGCCCCCACGCGATCCGGTCTGCGGCCTGGTCCAGGTTCGCGGTGCGATCGACGATCGTCGGGTTCTGGCCGCCCAATTCGAGCAGCACCGGCGTGAGGTTCTCCGCGGCCGCGCGCATCACCACCTTGCCCACCGCGGAGCTGCCGGTGAAGAAGATGAAATCGAAGTGCAAGTCCAGCAGCGCGCTGATCTCCTGACGGCCGCCGGTCACCACCGCCACGTTCTCCGGCTCGAAGTACTCCGGGACGAGACGCGCGAACAGCGCGGCGGTCGCGGGCGTGGTGTTCGCGGGCTTGAGCACCACCGTGTTCCCCGCGGCGAGCGCGGCGATCGCCGGGTCCAGCAGCAGCAGGATCGGCGCGTTGAAGGGACCGATCACCAGTGTCACGCCGTAGGGCTCGCGGTGGATCACGCCACTGTTCCCGATGGCCTCCAAGCCCGGCGGCAGGGCCACCGGTTCCGGCGCCATGAGACCCGCGAGGTTCTTCCGGTAGTACTCGATCACCCCCGTGGGCACGGTGATCTCGAAGAGCTGCTCGAAAGCCGGCTTCCGGAAATCCTGATACAGCGCGGCGGTCCACTCGTCCTGATGCTCGCTCAGCATGCGCTGCATGCGGTCCAGTTGATCGAGCCGCCAGTCCAGCGGTTTGGTCGCATCGGTGTAGAAGTGGGCGCGCTGGCGGTCGACGATGTCGGCGAACGAGGTGGCGGGCACGGCGATCCTTCCGTCGGAGGATGCGGGCCCCGCGCTCGCGGGTGCCCTCACCTCAGACTAGGGACGCGACGCCACCGAAACCGCTCGCACAATGCGATTGCGTAACTACCTCGGCGCGACTTGTCGATCAGTTGCCCGGCGGATTCGGCGCCGGCGGCTGCACCGGGCCGCCGCCCTGGCCGCCCGCTCCCGGAATGGTGAACTGTCCGAAGCCGGGGATGGTGATCGTGGTGCCGCCGGGACCCGTCTGCACGCCCGGGATCGGTACCGACGGTGCCGGGGCGATCCCGTTCGACAGGTTCAGGGTGATAGTCGACCCCGGTTGCGAGAAGCCCGAGGGCGAGGTGGAGACGACGGTGCCGCTCGGCGCCGAGTTGTTGACGTAGGCCACCGTGGTCTTGAAGCCCGCCGATTCCAGCCGCGCCTTCGCCGCGTTCACGTTGAGCCCGATCACATTCGGGATCTTGCCGGGACCGAAGCCGTCCTTGTACTTCGGATCCACCGGGGGCAGCGACACCGGCCCGTACAGCGTGGCCACCGGCCGCATCGCGGCGTACCACGCCGACGCGGGCTCGTTGCCGCCGTACACGTTGCCCTCGCCGCACGGGCGCAGCGGGCTGGTGCAGATGGGGCCGGGGGAGTCGCCGTCGTTGTAGACGTAGCTCGCACCGGCCATCTGGTTGGTGTACGCCAGGAAGGCCGACGAGCGGAAGGTCTCGGTGGTGCCGGTCTTACCGGCGAGCGGCAGCGTCCACCCGGCCCGCGAGGCCGCGGCCGCGGAGGTACCGGCGCCGCGGTCGTCCGCGCTGAGCGCGTTGGCGAGGGTCTCCGCGAGGCCCTTGTCGATCACCTGCTCGCACTTCTCGGACTTGAAGGGCACCGGCGTGGTGACCGGCTTACCGTCCTGCCCGATGGTCTGCACGCCGTCGCTGTTGCGGCTCGGCTGGGTGATCGACTGGATCGGGTTGGGCGGGCACCACACGCCGCCCGAGGCCAGGGTGGCCGCCACGTTCGACAGCTCCAGCGCGCTGACCGCGGTGGGGCCGAGCGTGAACGAGGCCAGGTTCTGCTTCTTGAACATCTCGGCGAGGCTGTCGTTGCCGAAGCCCGAGCTGCCCGGCAGCGTGTACGACCGCAGGCCGAGCTTGACCGCCATATCGACCACCGGCGTCACACCGACCTGCTCGATCATCTTCACGAACGGGGTGTTGGGCGAGGTGGCCAGCGCCTGGGTGAGCGACATGTTCGCCGGGTACGTGCCCGCGTTCTTCACGCAGTAGGAATTGGCCGGGCAGCCCGCGTAGCCGCCGGTACCCATCCCCTTGACCTGCACCGTCGACGGCACCGAGACGTCGGTGTCGAGCCCCATGCCCTTCTCCATGGCCGCGGCCACGGTGAAGATCTTGAAGGTCGAGCCGGCGCCGTCGCCCACCTGGGCGAAGGGCTCGGGCTGCACCGTCTGCCGCTTCCCCACGTCCAGGCCGTACACCCGGGAGGAGTTCATGGCCAGGATGTCGTGCGAGTTCTCGCCCGGCTTGATCACGTTCATCACCTGCGCCACGTTCGACAGCGTGGGGCTGGCGGCCGCGTTGAGCGCCGACTGCACCGAGTCCTGCACGCGCGGATCGAGGGTGGTGCGGATGGTGTAGCCGCCGCGGACCACCTGCTCCTTGGGGATGCCGGCCTGCGCCAGGTACTGCTGCACGTAGTCGCAGAAGTAGCCGCGGCCGCCGACCGCGGAGATGCAGCCGCCGGGCAGCGTGTTCGGTCGCGGCAGCACACCCAGTGGCGCCGACTTCGCGGCGCGGTACTCGTCGGCCTTGTCCGGGAAGTTGTCCACCAGGGTGTCGAGCACGATGTTGCGGCGCTCGGTGACGCCCTGGGGGTTGGTGTAGGGATTGAGCGCCGAGCTCGACTGCACCATGCCGGCGAGCATCGCCGACTCGGGGATCGACAGCTGCGAGGCGCGCTTGCCGAAGTAGGTCTGCGCGGCCACCTCGATGCCGTAGGCACCGTTGCCGAAGGGGACGAGGTTGAGGTAGCGCGCCACGATCTGCTGCTTGGCGATCCGCTTGGCCTGCGCGTCGTCCACGCCGCGCTCCTGCTTCGCCCGCTCGGTGAGCGTCCGCTCCAGGGACAGCGCCATCCGTACCTCGCGGAGCTTGCGCGCCGGGGTGGTCTCGGTGGCGGCCCTGCGGTCGGCGTCCGACCGCGCGAGCACCAGCAGCTGATAGTTCTTGATGTACTGCTGGTCGAGCGTGGACGCGCCCTGCTGCACCTCGCCCGCCGACTGGTTCTTCAGGAAGGCGCGCAGCGTGCCCTGGTAGTCGACGCCGTCGTGCTCCATGAAGCGCTTGTCCTCGATCGAGATGATCGAGCGCACCATGTTCTCGGAGATCTGGTCGAAGGGCACCTGCACCCGGCGCTGGTCGTAGAGGTAGGCGATCGGGGCGCCGGTGTTGTCCGTGACCGTGGTGACCTCGGGGACCTGACCCTCGAGCAGCTCCGAGCTGATGTTGTCCACCGTGTCCGCTGCGCGGTTGGAGATCAGCCCGATACCACCGATGTACGGGAACAGGATGCCCGCCACGAGCAGCCCGCCCAGCAGCACGCAGGCGGCCAGTTTGGCGATCACTCCGGGTTTCCACACGGTCACCAGAGTACGTGCCGATGCTCCGGATTCCGGGGTCCGGACGCGCCGATCAGGCGATCGGTACGTTCGTACACCTTTTCTTGGACCACTGTTCCGAATTCCCCCGGCTCCGGACTTGTGTCCGCCGTGTGATTCAGGTAACACTATCGCAGACGATGTGGCGAGCGCCTCGATCGACCCCCATAGGCAGCACGGGACGGGGTCGCCGGCAGGTTGCAGCACCAGGTGAAAGGGGAGTCAGATGACCAACGCACGGGTACTCGTTGACGACGAGGATCGTCTGGTCTGGGTGTCCAAGGCGAAGTGCCGCGATGTCGACCCGGACGAGCTCTTCGTCCGCGGTGCGGCGCAGCGCAAGGTCGCCACGATCTGCCGCCACTGTCCCGTGCAGCTCGAGTGCGGCGCCGACGCGCTCGACAGCCGCGTCGAGTTCGGTGTCTGGGGTGGGATGACCGAACGCCAGCGCCGGGCCCTGCTCCGCCAGCATCCCGAGGTCACCAGCTGGCGCGCCTTCTTCGAGGCGCAGCGCGACCGCAAGCGCACCGCGGTCTGACCGACCCCCTCCGCCCGGGCTTCACGGCCCGGGCGCTCGCATGTCGAGCCCGGCCGGATCGATCCCGGTCAGTCGCCGATGATCTGCTCGGCCACGGCCTGCAGGGCCTCCAGGCTCGCCACCTCGAAGGGCAGTGAGGGCACGCCCACCAGCGGCACCTCCGGGTTCCGCCCGACGAAGGCGCCGAGCGTCTGCAGCTCGCGCGTCGCGATCCGCGACCGCCAGTCGTGCACCCGCAGGGCGCCCGCCGCGACCGGGCCGGCACCGTCGGACCCGAGACGATCGAGGGCGGATGCGGCGGCCTCGGCCGGGACCGTGGCCAGGCTCGGATGCGTCCGGTTCACGATGAGCCCCGCCAGCGGCATCTGCTCGCCCGCCAGCCGCTCCACGAAGTAGGTGGCCTCACGCAGCGTGTCCGCCTCGGGGGAGGCGACCACCACGAATCGTGTGCTCGGCTGCGCCAGCAGCGCGTAGGTGCGGTCGGCGCGGTCCTGGAAGCCGCCGATCAAGGCGTCCATCTGCGAGACGAAAATAGAAGCATCCGAAAGTAACTGACTGCCGACGACGGCGGAGACCGCCTTGAGGGCCAGCCCCATCCCGCCCGACAGCATCCGGCCCACGCCCCGGGTGGGCCCGGCGATCAGCTTCATCAACCGCGAATCGAGGATCGAGCCGAACCGCTTCGGTGCGTCCAGGAAATCGAGCGCATTGCGCGACGGCGGCGTGTCCACCACCACCAGGTCCCAGCGGTCGTCCTCGGTGAGCTGGCCCAGCTTCTCCATCGCCATGTACTCCTGCGTCCCGGAGAACGACGAGGCCACGGTCTGGTAGAAGGGATTGTTCAGGATCTCCTGCGCCCGAGCGGGATCCGCATTGGACGTGACCATCTCATCGAAGGTCCGCTTCATGTCCAGCATCATCGCGTGCAACGAACCGCTGCCCGGAACATCCACGGCCTGAGGCTCGTTCGTCAGATCCGAGACCCCGAGCGCCTGCGCTAAGCGCCGCGCGGGATCGATCGTGAGCACCACCACGTGGCGGCCCTGCTCGGCCGCCCACAGCGCCATCGCCGCGGCGGTCGTGGTCTTGCCGACGCCGCCGCTGCCGCAGCACACCACCACCTTGGTATCCGGATCCACCAGCTGGGGGCCCAGTTTCAGTGCGATCATCGGACACCCGCCTTCGTCAGCGCCTCGGCGAGCTCGTAGACGCCGCCCAGATCCACCCCGCCGGTCAGCAACGGGAGCTTCAACCGGCCGGCCGTGCGCACCTCGTCGAGCTCGGCGCGCGCATCGTCCTGTCCGCGCACCGTGCGGGCGTACTGGATCGTCTCCGTGAGCAGCCCCGCGAAATCCTCGTCCGACAGCTCCAACCCGGCGCCCGTGAGCGCGGCGCGCACTGCCGGACCGTCCACGGTGCCGTCCGCCGCGGCGGACAGCTCCGCATCGCTGAGCAGCTGCGGCAGAGCGCGATTGACGATCACCGCGCCCACCTTCATGTCCAACTCGCGCAGCTCGCGGACCGCCTCCGCAGTCTCTTGCACCGGCAGCGACTCCAACAGCGTCACCAGGTGCACCACGGTGTCGGGGGAGTGCAGCAGGCGGACGACGCGGTCGGCCTGTCCGGCGATCGGTCCGGCCTTGGCGATCTCCTTCATCGCGCGGGTCACGTCCAGGAACTTGCCGATCCGGCCCGTGGGCGGCGCATCCACGACCACCGCGTCGTACGCGTACCGGCCGTCGCGATCGCGGCGCTGCGTGCACTCCATGATCTTGCCGGTGATGAGGATGTCCTTGAACCCCGGCGCCAGCGTGGTCGCGAATTCGATCGCGCCGATCGATTTCAGGGCGCGCGCGGCCAGTCCCATGCCGTAATTGGTCTTGAGGTAGTCGAGGAACGTGGCCTCCACGTCCATCGGCAGCGCGAAGACCGCGCCGTTCCCGTCGGCCGTCGCGATCTTCGTCTCGGTGGGCGGCAGATCGCTCACCTCGAAGGTGGGACCGATGCCGCCGCGGCCCTCGACCTCCACCAGCAGCACCTTCTTGCCGCCCGAGGCGAGTGCCAGGGCCAGCGCCGCGGCCACCGTCGACTTGCCGGTGCCGCCCTTGCCGGACACGAAGTGCAACCGGGCCTCGCGGAGCTCACCGGGCCAACTCGTCGACTCCGACACCACCGCGTCCTCCGCCGACCCCGTCGGGCCCACCTCGCTCACCGCCACTTCCGCAGCATATCCACACCGACGTCACGGCCGGTGCGATAGCGACAACCGCCTACGCCACTGCGACGCAGAACACGTGTGGATAGGCTGAGCCCATGAGCGAGAAGACCACCTGGGAGTACGCGACCATTCCACTGCTGACGCACGCCACCAAGCAGATCCTCGACACCTGGGGGTCGGACGGATGGGAGCTGGTCACCGTGCTGCCCGGCCCCACCGGTGAGCAGCACGTCGCGTACATGAAGCGGGCCCTCTGATGAGCTGGTCCGAGCGGCTCGCCGAGCTGAACATCACTCTGCCCGAGGTGGTGCCCCCGCTCGCCGCCTACGTTCCCGCCACGCAGGTGGGCGACCTCGTCTACACCGCGGGCCAGCTCCCCATGCGCGACGGTGAGCTGGTGTCCCAGGGCAAGGTGAGCGAGAACGCCGAGGGCATCGTGCACCTCGACGACGCCGTCTTCGCCGCCCGGCAGTGCGCGCTCAACGCGCTCGCCGCCGTGCACGCCCTCGTGGGCATCGACTCGGTGAAGCGGATCGTCAAGGTCACCGGATTCGTGGCCTCCGCCAAGGGCTTCTCCAACCAGGCGGCCGTGCTCAACGGCGCCTCGCTGCTGCTGGGCGAGATCTTCGGCGATGCGGGCGTACACGTGCGCTCCGCCGTCGGCGTCGCCGAACTGCCGCTGGGCGCACCGGTCGAGGTCGAGCTCACGGTCCAGGTATGAGCTCCGGGGCCCTGACGCACCCGGCGCCGAAGAAGCTGCGCGCGGTAACCCCGTACGCCTCGGTGCTGCTGTGCGACAACCCGTCGGTGATGACGCTCGACGGCACCAACACGTGGATCCTGCGCGCCCCCGGGCGTGAAGAGGCGGTGGTGGTGGACCCGGGGCCGAAGGACAAGAAGCACCTCAAACGAGTGGCGAAGGCCGCCGGGAAGGTGGCGCTCACGCTGGTGACGCACCGGCACGGCGACCACACCGGCGGCCTGCGCTGCTGGGAGGAACTCACGCGCAGCCCGATCCGCGCCTTCTCACCGAAGTACTGCGTGAACACCGCGACGCCGCTGCAGGGCGGCGAGCAGATCGACGTGGCCGGACTGCGGATCCGCGTGCTGCACACACCGGGCCACACCGCGGACTCGTTGAGTTTCCTGGTCGATTGGGAGGATTCGGACGGCGCGGTCCCCGGCGCCCTGGTCTCGGGCGACACCCTGCTGGGGCGCGGAACCACGGTGCTCGACGCCGAGGACGGCACCCTCGCCGACTACCTCGGCTCGTTGGAGGCGCTGTCGGAGGTGGCCTCCGGTCGGGTGCTGCTCCCTGGGCACGGTCCCGATCTGTCCGATGCGGCGCCCGTGGTCGCCGGTTATGCCGCGCACCGTCAGGAGCGGCTGCAGCAGGTCCGGGACGCGCTCGACGAGCTGGGTGTGACTGCGGCCGAGGCGAAGCCGATGAAGGTGGTCAAGCACGTCTACAAAGACGTCGACAAGAAGGTCTGGCCCGCCGCACGGCAATCCGTCAAGGTGCAACTGCGCTACCTCGCCGACCACGGCTGATGGGCGAGCGGACGGTATGGGGCGGGGAGACGCTGCTCACTAGGCTTCGCACCCTCGGCTAGCGCCTCGGGCACTGCAGAATCGTTCGCAGCGTCTCCCCGCCCCATCCCTCGTTCCGGATGTCAGCGGGCGCGACGTGCCAGGCGCTCGGAATCCGTGATCACCACGGACTTGCCCTCGAGGCGCAGCCAGCCGCGGTGCGCGAAATCGGCGAGCGCCTTGTTCACGGTCTCGCGGGAGGCGCCGACCAGCTGGGCGATCTCCTCCTGGGTGAGATCGTGCGTCACCCGCAGTGCGCCGTTCTCGTGCGTGCCGAAGCGCTGCGCGAGCTGCAGCAGCTGCTTGGCCACGCGACCGGGAACGTCGGTGAAGATGAGGTCGGCCAGATTGTTGTTGGTCCGCCGCAGGCGGCGGGCCAGCACGCGCAGCAGCTGCTCCGCGATCTCGGGCCGATCCCGGATCCAGGCGCGCAGTGCCTCGCGGTCCATCGTCATCGCGCGGACCTCGGTGATCGTGGTCGCGCTCGACGTGCGGGGGCCCGGGTCGAAGATCGACATCTCACCGAACATGTCCGACGGTCCCATGACCGACAGCAGGTTCTCGCGACCGTCGGGCGAGCGACGGCCGAGCTTCACCTTGCCGGACAGGATGATGTACAGCCGGTCGCCCGGCTCGCCCTCACTGAAGATCACATGGCCACGGGGGTAATCCACCTCGTGCAGATCCTTGGTGAGCGCCTCGATAGCGCTCGGCTCGACACCCTGAAAAATGCCGGCCCGCGCCAGGACCTCTTCCACGGGGTACCTCTTCCTCGATCGACCCATGCTCGCGAACGCTTTTCGCCGCGAATCCGATTGCTGTGTGAGTTTATGCACCGATCGTCCCCGATGTGGGAGATCGCACACATGACCTAGTGCACCATACCTGTTCGGAGTGCGAAGGGCACGGCGACGGGGTCAGCTGGCCTGTCGCTCGGCGCCGCCGTCCAGGTCGAGACTGTCGACGGCCTTCGGCAGCCCGATCGTCGCGAGCGTTTCCACATCGGGAGCGTCGTCCTCGGCCCCGGAGGGTGCCGAGGACTGCGCGGTGACCCGTACTTCGATGCGTTCCATCGCGAGAGCGAACAGCATCAGCACCACCGGAAAGAGCAGCCCGAGCAATCCTTGCATGCCGGTCAGTAAACACAGCGAAGGTCTCGATAAGGCCACGAAACCGATACGGGCTCGTCGTTAAGATGGTGAACCATGCCCCAGGAGCCGGAGTCCCACCTCGCGCTGGTGCGTCGGGCCCGGCGAATGAATCGGACCCTGGCGACCGCGTTTCCGCACGTCTACTGCGAGCTCGACTTCACGAATCCGCTTGAACTCTCGGTCGCCACGATCCTCTCGGCGCAGTGCACCGATGTCCGGGTGAATCAAGTCACACCCGCCCTGTTCGCCCGGTATCGGACGGCCGCCGATTACGCCGGCGCCGAGCGCGCCGAACTCGAGGAGTACATCCGCTCCACCGGCTTCTACCGGAACAAGGCCACCTCGATCATGGGCCTCGGTCAGGCCCTCGTGGACCGGTTCGACGGCGAGGTCCCGCGCCGCATGAAAGACCTGGTGACGCTGCCCGGATTCGGCAGGAAAACGGCGAACGTGGTCCTCGGCAACGCCTTCGACGTGCCGGGCATCACCGTGGACACCCACTTCAGCCGACTCGTACACCGCTGGGAGTGGACCGAGGAGACCGACCCGGTGAAGATCGAGCACGCCGTCGGCGAGCTGATCCCCCGCAAGGAGTGGACACTGCTCAGCCACCGCGTGATCTTCCACGGCCGCCGCGTGTGCCACGCCCGCAAACCCGCGTGCGGCGTGTGCGTACTCGCCAAGGACTGCCCGTCCTTCGGCACCGGCCCCGTCGACCCGGCGGAGGCCGCCGACCTCGTGAAGGGCCCCGAACGCGAGCACCTGCTGGAGATCGCGCCGCCCCCGCCGCGCCGCCGCCGAGCCCCGGGAGCCGCCCGATGACCGAGCCCGAGCGCGAACCCGCGCCCCTGCTGCCCGGCGAGAAGCCGAGCCGCATCTCCGGCACCGCCCGCTGGGTGATCGTGTGCGCCGTGGTGGCCCTGGCGCTCGCCGTCGCCATCTGGCCCCGCAGTGGCGGCGATACCGCGGCGCCGCCGCCGTCGGGCGCACCGTCGACCAGCGTGAGCCCCGGCCAGTTGCAGGCCGCCCGGGCGAAGGCGGCGCTCGCACCGTGCGTCACCGGCGGGACGGCGCGCGGCCCGCTCGCGGGACTGCGGCTCGACTGCCTCGGCGACGGTGCCCCGCTCGACGCCGGCGCGCTGCCCGACGGGCTGCCGACTTTGGTCAACGTGTGGGCCTGGTGGTGCGCGCCGTGCCGGGTGGAGCTGCCGGCGATGGCCGAGATCGCGAGCCGCGGCGCCGGCAAGCTCACCGTGCTGTCCGTGCACGCCGATCCCAACCCGGCGGCCGCCCTCGATCTGCTGTCCGAACTGCGGCTCACGCTGCCCACGGTGGAGGACCCGCAGGCCAAGGTCGCCACGCTGCTGGGCGCTCCGCGGGTGTACCCCGCAACCATCCTGTTACGCGCCGATGGCAGTGTGGCGAGCGTGCATGCCCGCCCCTTCACCTCCGCCGACGACGTGGCCGCGACCGTCCGCGCCGATCTGGGAGTCGATCTGTGACCGCCCCGGCGTGGCTCGAACCGCTGCTGGGGAACCTCGACGACATCGGCGCCGAGCTGCAGCGCCGCGGCGGGGCGGTGGCCGCGTTGCAGCGCGTCCGCAACCCGCGCAGCGCCGCCGTCCTCATCCTGTTCGACGGTGACCCCACCGCCGAGAGCCTTCCCGCCGACGCATCGGTGCTGCTGCAGCAGCGGGCGTCCGCGCTGCGCCAGCACTCGGGCCAGGTGGCCTTCCCGGGCGGCGCCCGCGACCCCGAGGACGCCGACGACGTGGCCGTCGCCCTGCGCGAGGCGTGGGAGGAGACGGGTCTCGACCCCGCCTCGGTCGACGTGCTCGCGGTGCTCGACCCGATCGAGGTGCCGGTGTCCGGCTTCCTGGTGGTGCCCGTGATCGGCTACGCCGCGCGCCCCTCGACGGTGCACGTGGTGGACGAGGGCGAGACCGCGCTGGTGCGCAAGGTGCCGCTGGCCGAGCTGATCGATCCGGCGAACCGGTTCATGGTGCGCAAATCCTTCTACAAGGGGCCCGCCTTCGCCGCGGGCCCGATGCTGGTGTGGGGCTTCACCGGTGGCCTGCTGAACGCCTTGATCGCGGCCGCCGGATGGGAACGCCCCTGGGACACGCACGATGTGCGGCCGC
This sequence comes from Tsukamurella strandjordii, assembly GCF_039525985.1. Taxonomy (NCBI): domain Bacteria; kingdom Bacillati; phylum Actinomycetota; class Actinomycetes; order Mycobacteriales; family Tsukamurellaceae; genus Tsukamurella; species Tsukamurella strandjordii. The sequence goes on from NZ_BAAAII010000008.1 coordinate 562,914, forward strand.
TGACCGACGAGGTGCGCGCCGCGGCCGACCGGGCGGCGCACTGGCAGGAGGAGGTGCGGTGAGCGGGTCCGCGTGGGTGGACGCCGTGGTCATCCTCCTGGTGATCGTGGCGGCGATCTCGGGGTACCGCCAGGGCGCAGCCGCCTCGGTCCTGGCCTTCATCGGCGTGGCGCTGGGCGCCACCGCGGGCGTGCTCCTCGCGCCGCACGTGCTGTCCTCCGTCGACGACCAGCGCACCCGGCTCCTGCTGGGGCTCGGCCTGCTGGCTGCGCTGGTGATCGTGGGTGAGCTCTCGGGCATGGTGCTCGGACGGCTGGTGCGCAGTTCCATCCGCGGATCGTCGGCGCGGGCCCTCGACTCGGGCGTCGGCGCGATCGCGCAGATGGGTGCGGTGCTGCTGGCCGCGTGGCTGGTGGCGATCCCGCTGACATCGGCGGCGTCGCCGGCGGTGTCCGGTGCTGTGAACGGATCGTCGGTGCTGTCGGGGGTGAACAAGTTCGCCCAGAACGTGGGCCTGGGCGATCTGCCGCAGAAGGTGGCCGGGATCGTCGACGATTCGGGCCTGCCGCAGGTGATGGGCCCGTTCGCGCGCACCCCGATCACCAACGTGGATGCGCCCGAGCGCGTCGACTTCACCGATCCCGCGGTGCAGCGGGTGCGCCCCGGCGTGGTGCGGATCGACGGCCAGGCGCCCTCGTGCAGCCGCGCGCTGGAGGGCAGCGGGTTCATCGCGCTGCGCGAGCGCGTGATCACCAACGCGCACGTGGTGGCCGGCACGCGCAACGTGCAGGTCACCGTCGACGGGCGGCAGAAGTACGCCGCACAGGTGACCTACTTCGACCCGCAGACCGATGTCGCGGTGCTCACGGTGCCGGGCCTGCGCGCGGACCCGCTGCGGATCGTCTTCAACGGTGCGAAGCCGGGCGATTCGGGCTTCGCCCTGGGCTACCCGGGCGGCGGGCCGCTCACGCTCTCGTCCACCCGGGTCCGCAACCACCAGACGCTGGAGGGGATGAACGTCTACCGCGATGCGAAGGTGCGCCGCGATGTGTACCTGCTGCGCGGGCAGGTGCGGCCCGGTAACTCCGGCGGCCCGCTCCTCGACCGCGACGGCAACGTGGTGGGAGTGATCTTCGGGATGGCGACCAACGATCCGGACACGGCGTACGCGCTCAGCGCCAAGCAGATCGAACCGGCGCTCGAGGCCGCGAAGAAGCCCGCCGCCGCACCGGGAGTGTCCACCGGCAACTGCGTGCTGAGCCGCTAGTTCAGGAGCCGGGGGCCGGGCAGGCCCAGCAGGAAATCGCGCAGCTGCGGGCCGACGGTGCCGGGCGCCTCCTCGTGCGCGTAGTGCCCGGCGTTGTCGACGGTGCGCACCCGGTAGTCGCTCGCCCAGTCGTGGCTGGAGAAGACGGGCTGGGGCAGCACGTACGGATCGCTCTCGCCGCGGAAGGCGAGCACGGGGATGTGCAGCCGCTGGTTCATCCGGCTCAGGAAGCGGGTGCCGTCGGGCCGGAACTGGCTGCGCCACGCCCACCGCGCGTACTCCAGGGCGCTGTGCGCCGTGCCGGGGATGCGGATGGCGCTGCGGTAGCGGTCCACCGCGTCCACGTAGTCGGCGGTGCGTTTCCAGGTCGCCCCGCTGCGTTCGTCGATGAGCCGGGCGATCTCCGCGCCGTCGTCGCGGGTGAGCCGGTCCTCGGCCACCCGGGGCAGCTGCGCGAAGGTGATCGGTCCGAGCATCGCCGACCGCTGGTCCCGGTTGCGCAGGGCCGACCGCTTGAGGGCGATCGGATGGGGCGAGGAGACCAGCGCGATGGCCGAGACCACCCGGGGATGCAGGGTGGCGGTGGACCAGCAGCCGAGCCCGCCCTCCGCGTGCCCGACGAGCGCGGCGTTGCCGTGGCCGAGCGCGCGGATCAGGCCGCTGATGTCGCCGGCCAGGGTCCAGCCGTCGTAGCCGCGCGGGGGTTTGTCGCTGTCGCCGTAGCCGCGCAGGTCCACGGCGACGGCGCGGTAGCCGGCCTCGTGCAGCAGCGGCATCTGATGCCGCCAGCTCCACCAGAATCCGCCGAAGCCGTGCAGGAAGACCACCAGCGGGCGGTCGTGTTGGGGCTCATCGGAGCCCTCGGGGCGGTATTCGACGGCGTGCAGCCGGATGCCGTTGGCACGCACGTCGAGGTGCTTCCACGGACCGGGGAAGCGGACGCTCGACGGGTCAGGGCTGGTCACCGGGGTCTGGAGTCGGTGTTACGAGCTGGAGCCGGCCGACGGGGCGCCCGCCGGCTTCTTGAGCGCGACCACCGGGTCGAGATCGCCCTTGAGGATCGACTGCGATTCCTTGAGCGATTCGATGGTCTTCTTCGGTCCGCGGATACGGCGCACCTGCAGGTAACCGATCACGGCCGAGACCACGGCGATGAACACCATCAGCAGGAAGACGATGCCGAAGGCGGCCCAGGTGGGCAGCCAGATGTTGATCACGTAGGCGAGGAAGAAGAAGAAGAAGAACGACGAGTACAGCAGCACCACGCCCGCCAGGATGAAGAAGGCCGAACCCGTGACGCCCTTCTTCAGGTCGGCGACCGTCTCCGTCTTCGCCAACTCGACCTCGGCGCGGACCAGCGAGGACACCTGGGCCGTCGCATCGCGCACCAGGCTGCCGATCGTGGGATCGCCCGTGGACGTCACGTTCGGGTCGGTGAGGGGGATCGCCGACAGGGTCTGCGGCGTTCCGGTGGTGGGTGTGCTGTCCAAGCTCACGTCTTTCCTCCTCGTTGCTGTCCTCATCGTGCCAGAGGTCAGGTGTTCGTGTGCGCGCGACCACGCCGTAGCAACAGCAGCGAACCGATCACGGAGGCCACGAGCGATGTCAGCAACACCGCCGCCTTGGCGAGATCGGCGCTGTCGCCCAGCGAGAGTTCGGCCACCAGCAGGCTCACGGTGAAGCCGATCGCGCCGAGCACGCTCAGTGCCAGGATGTCGCGGCCGGTGAGTCCTTCGGGGCGTTCGGCGATGCCCAGCCGCACGGCCACCGTGCTGGACCCGAAGATGCCGATGATCTTGCCGAAGAACAGCCCGGCCATCACGGCGACCGCGATCTTATCGGTGAACAGGGCGCGGAAGACCTCACCGTTCACGGCGACACCGGAGGCGAAGAAGGCGAAGATCGGCACGCACACCAGCGCGGAGAAGGGCTGGATGCGGTGCTCCAGGCGCTCCGCCGGTGCCTCGGCCTCGCCGGGATCGGTGCGGACGCGGGTGAGCAGGCCGAGCGCGACTCCGGCGATGGTGGCGTGAACCCCGGACTGCAGCATGGCGATCCACACCAGCGCGGCCAGCGGAAGGTAGAGCAGGGGCGTGGTGATGCGGCGGTGCTGGGCCAGCGCGTAGGCGGCGCACCCCGCCACGGCCACGCCCAGCCACAGCAGGCTCAGGCCGGTGGAGAAGAGTACGGCGATCACCACGATCGCGATCAGATCGTCGACCACCGCCAGCCCCAGCAGGAAGACCCGTGCGCCCGAGGGCAGACGCGATCCGGTGAGCGCCAGGATGCCGAGGGCGAAGGCGATGTCGGTGGCGATGGGGATGGCCCAGGCGCTCGCGATGCGCGGATCGTCGTGCGCGATGGCGAAGGCGATCAGCGCGGGCACCACCACACCGCCCGTCGCACAGATCACCGGGAGGGCGGCGCTGCGCAGGGTCGAGAGCTCGCCCACCACCAGTTCGCGCTTGAGCTCGAGGCCCGCCACGAAGAAGAACACGGCCAGCAGCCCGTCCTTCGCCCACTCGGCGAGCGTGAGGCGCAGATGCAGCGGCTCCCCGAACAGTCTGAGTGAGTCTGTGCCCACATGGATTTCGCCGAGGTGTTGATAGGCATCGGCCCAGGGGGAGTTGGCCCAGACGAGGGCGACGAAGGCGGCCATCAGCAGGGCGGTTCCGCCCACGGTCTCCGTGCGCAGGAAGCGGGACAGCGCGTTCGTCTGGGGGTTCGACGATGCGTCGCTCATCGGTCGAACCTACCGCAGGGTCGGTGGGTGACGGAGGTCACGGAATGAGTAATCTCTGCCGAATGAATCGCAGGCGAATCGTCGTCGCCTCCATGGTGGGCACCACCATCGAGTTCTTCGACTTCTACATCTACGCGACCGCTGCCGTGCTCGTGTTCCCCACCCTCTTCTTCCCGAAGGGGGACGACACCGCGGCGCTGCTCGCCTCGTTCGCCACCTTCGGCCTGGCTTTCGTGGCCCGCCCACTGGGCTCGATCCTGTTCGGCCACTTCGGTGACCGGGTCGGCCGCAAGGCCACCCTCGTGGGATCGCTGCTCACCATGGGCATCGCCACCTTCCTCATCGGCGTGCTGCCCACCTTCGATCAGGTGGGCTACTGGGCTCCGGCGCTGCTGGCCCTGATGCGCTTCGCCCAGGGCCTCGGGCTCGGCGGCGAGTGGTCGGGTGCCGCCCTGCTGGCGACGGAGACCGCGGAGCCCGGCAAGCGGGCCTGGGCGGCGATGTGGCCGCAGCTCGGCGCCCCGTTCGGCTTCTTCCTGGCCAACGGCACCTTCCTGGTGATCATGCAGCTGATGGACTTCGATTCGAAGACCTCGGCCTCCAACCACGCGTTCATGACCTGGGGCTGGCGCATCCCCTTCCTCGCGTCGGCCGTGATGGTGATCGTGGGCCTGTACGTCCGGCTCAAGCTCACTGAGACCCCGGTCTTCGCCAAGGCCGTCGAGGACGGCAAGAAGGTGAAGGCGCCGCTGGGCGAGGTGCTGCGCACCGCGTGGCGGCCGCTGATCATCGGCACCTTCGTCATGGTGGCCACGTACACGCTGTTCTATCTGGTGACCACCTGGATCGTGTCGTACGGCACCGGCAAGGTGGTGGACAAGTCGGGCGTGAAGCTGGGCATCTCCTACATCGACTTCCTGCAGATGCAGCTGGTCGCCGTGCTCTTCTTCGCGGCCTTCGTGGCGGTCTCGGGTTACTTCGCCGACCGGGTCGGCCGGCGGCTGGTGCTGATCGGCGCGACCCTGGCCATCATCGGTTTCGGCCTGTCCTTCAAGTGGATCCTGGATCCGTCGACCACCACGCAGGGGTCGATGCTGGCCGTGCTCATCGTGGGCCTGACTCTGATGGGCATCACCTTCGGCCCGATGAGCGCGGTGCTCCCGGAGCTGTTCGCCACCAACGTCCGGTACACGGGCAGCGGTATCGCGTACAATTTCGCGTCGATCCTGGGCGCGGCCATCGCCCCCTTCATCGCCACCTGGTTGGTGAGCGATTACGGCGTCGGCTGGGTGGGCGTGTACCTCGCGCTCGCGGGTGGTGCCACGCTCATCGCCTTGCTCGCGATGCCCGAGACCCGCGACGTGGAGCTCGACAAGGTCTAGCCGGATGGGCCGGCGCGGCCGGCCCATCCGGGGTACCCGCTAGCCGGCCGTCGCCGACGATGCGGATCCGGCGGAGGATCCGCTCGACGAGCCGGCCGAGTCCGAGCCGCTCGACGAGCCGGAGCTACCCGACGAGCTGGAGCCGCTCGAACCGGAGCTACCCGAACCGGAACTGCTCGATCCCGAGCTGCTCGAATCGGAGCCGCTGGAGCTCGAACGCGATCCGGAACCGCTGGAATCCGAACCGGTCGAGCCGGAACTGCTCGAACCCGCGCCGGTCGAACCGGATTCGGTCGAGCGGGAGCTTCCGGAGGTGCTCGATCCGGAGCCGGACCCCTCCGAACCCGTACGGCCCGACGACGAGCCGGCGCTGCTCGACGACCCGCCTCGGTCGGCGGCCTTCTGCGCGGCGTCGGCTTGCTCGGACGCGGCGGCCGCAGCCTTATCGGCGGCGGCGCGCTCGGCGGCCGCGCGCTGGGCGGCCTCCCGGTCCACCGGCTTGCGGGCCGCCTCCTCGGCGGCTCGATCCGCCGCGGCCTTCGCCTCGGCGGCCCGGTCCGCCGCCGCCTTCGCGGC
>NZ_BAAAII010000008.1:568992-569300 GCF_039525985.1 Tsukamurella strandjordii
CGTCGGCGGCGGCCTTCTCCGCCATCGCCTTGTCCACGGCCGCCTTGTCGGCGGCGGTGCGCTCCGCAGCCGCCTTGGCCGCGTTGGCGCTGTCGGACGCCTCCTTAGCCGCGGTGGCCCGGGCCTGCGCGTCCTTGGCCGCATTCGCTCGGTCGGTGGCCGCCTTGTCGGCGGTTTCCTTGGCTGCGGTGGCCTGGTCGGCTGCGGTCTTGGCTGCTGCTGCCTGGTCGGTTGCCGTGGCCTGCTTGGCGTCGGCGTCCTTCTTGGCGGCGTCGGCGGTGTGGGCTGCTGCGGTCTTGTCGGCTGCG
>NZ_BAAAII010000009.1:0-564 GCF_039525985.1 Tsukamurella strandjordii
CGGCCGCTCCCGCCGCCCCGGCCGTCCCGACGGTGCCCGGCGCCCCCGGTGGCGCCGCCGTCCCCGCTGCACCGGCGGCACCCGCCGCTCCCGCCGTGCCGACCATCCCGGGCATCCCCGCGCCCCCGGCCGCCGGAACCGGCGTCGTCGGAGCAGCGGCGCAGGCCATCACCGGCAAGGCCGCCGTCGAAGCCGCCTACCGCGCCTCGGGCGGCGAGAACGGCACGCTCGGCAAGGTGGTCGCGAACCCGATCACCTTCCCCGACGGCTCGATGTTCCAGTCGTACGCGAACGGCACGATCTACTACACGCCGGCCAACGGTGTCCAGGTGGTGCCGTCGGGCGTCGCCGCCCCGGCCACCCTGATGAACTGGGTCACCGCGTTCGCCGCCGGCGGCGCACCGACCCTGCCGCCGCTGCCGCTGCTGAACCTGATCCCGGGCTGGGGCGATCTGCTGGGTATCAACCCCACGCCGGGATCCACACCGCCGGGCGTGCCCGCGGTCCCGGTCGTCCCCGGCGCCTCCGGGGTCCCGCCGGCCCCCGCGGCTCCGGCCGCTCCCG
>NZ_BAAAII010000009.1:580-113243 GCF_039525985.1 Tsukamurella strandjordii
GCCCGCCGCACCGTCGGCCCCCGCAGCGGTCCCGACCGCGCCCGCAGCACCTGCGGCCCCGGCCGCACCGTCGGCGGCCGCACCCACCCCGCTGGCCGTCCCGACGGTGCCCGGCGCCCCGCGCTGACCGGGCAATGGTCACACCCCAAGGCCGGGTGGCGCCGTGAGGGCCACCCGGTCGGTACTCTGAGTGCCCGTGGCGAACACTTCCTCCCAGCCCTATGACCTCCTCGTGGTCGGATCCGGCTTCTTCGGCCTGACGATCGCCGAGCGCGCAGCCAATGAGCTGGGCAAGCGGGTCCTCGTCGTGGAGCGCCGGTCGCACCTCGGCGGCAACGCGTACTCCGAGCCCGAGCCCGAGACGGGCATCGAGGTGCACAAGTACGGCGCCCACCTGTTCCACACCTCGAACGAGCGGGTCTGGGAGTACGTCACCCGGTTCACCGAGTTCACGGGCTACCAGCACCGCGTCTTCGCGATGCACAAGGGGCAGGCCTACCAGTTCCCGCTGGGCCTGGGCCTGGTGAGCCAGTTCTTCGGCCGCTACTTCACTCCTGACGAGGCGAAGGCGCTGATCCAGGAGCAGGCCGCGGAGTTCGACTCCAAGGACGCGCAGAACTTCGAGGAGAAGGCGATCTCGCTGATCGGCCGCCCGCTCTACGAGGCCTTCATCAAGCACTACACGGCCAAGCAGTGGGAGACCGACCCGAAGAACCTGCCCGCCGGCAACATCACCCGCCTGCCGGTGCGCTACAACTTCGACAACCGCTACTTCAACGACACCTACGAGGGCCTGCCCGTCGACGGCTACACGAAGTGGCTCGAGAACATGGCCGCCTCCGACCTGATCGACGTCCGCCTCGACACCGACTGGTTCGACGTGCGCGAGCAGATCATCGCCGAAAGCCCCGACGCGCCGATCGTCTACACCGGCCCGCTGGACCGCTACTTCGACTACTCGGCCGGACGCCTCGGCTGGCGCACCCTCGACTTCGAGACCGAGGTGCTGCCCACCGGCGATTTCCAGGGCACCCCGGTGATGAACTACAACGACGCCGACGTGAAGTACACCCGCATCCACGAGTTCCGGCACTTCCACCCGGAGCGCAAGAACTACCCGACCGATAAGACGGTCATCATGCGCGAGTACGGCCGCTTCGCCAACGACGACGACGAGCCCTACTACCCGATCAACACCCCGTCGGACCGCGAGATGCTCACCGCCTACCGCGAACTCGCCAAGGCTGAGACCGCGAACGCGAAGGTGCTGTTCGGCGGGCGTCTGGGCACCTACCAGTACCTCGACATGCACATGGCCATCGCCAGCGCCCTGTCGATGTTCGACAACACCCTGCGGCCGCACCTGGAGACCGGTGCGGCACTGACCGAAGAGGCGAACCAGTGAGCACAGCGAAGACCCTGCTGCAGCGTGTGATCCTGCCGCGCCCGGGCGAGCCGCTCGACGTGCGCTCGCTGTACATCGAGGAGGCCGAGACCAACTCGCGCCGCTCGCACGCGCCCACGCGCACCTCGCTCAACGTGGCGGGCGAGTCCGAGGTCAGCTTCGCCACCTACTTCAACGCCTTCCCGGCGTCGTACTGGCGCCGCTGGACCACCCTCACGGACGTGGTGCTGCGGATCGAGCTCAAGGGCACGGCCCGGGTGGACCTGTACCGCTCCAAGGTCGACGGTGCGCGGATCGCCCTGGGCGGCAGCCTGGTCGAGACCGACGCCACCGGCTACGGCGTCGCGGAGTTCGCCACCGACCTCGGCCCGTTCGAGGACGGCGGCTGGATCTGGTTCGACGTGACCGCCGATTCCGACACCGAGATCATCTCCGCCGGCTGGTACGCCACCGTCGGCGAGGAGGGCCTGCCCGATAAGCGGATCACCGTGGGCATCCCCACCTTCAACCGGCCCGACGATGCGGTGGCGGCGATCAAGGCCCTCACCAGCGATCCGCTGGTCGATGAGGTGATCGACGCCGTGCTCATGCCCGACCAGGGCAACAAGCGCGTGATCGACCATCCGGATTACGCCGACGCCATCGCGCCGCTGGGCGAGCGCTACCACCGCTTCGAGCAGGGCAACCTGGGCGGATCGGGCGGCTACGGCCGGATCATGTACGAGGCGCTGCGCCTCACCGACAGCCCGTACGTGCTGTACATGGACGACGACATCGCCATCGAGCCCGATTCGGTGCTGCGCGCGCTGCAGTTCGCCCGGTTCGCCAAGACCCCCATGCTGGTGGGCGGCCAGATGCTGAACCTGCAGGACCGCAGCCACTTGCACTGCATGGGCGAGGTGATCGACCGCAACAAGTTCATGTGGACCGCGGCGCCCTTCGTCGAGTACGACCACGACTTCGCGCAGTACCCGCTCTCCGACAAGGAGAACAGCAAGAACCTGCATCGACGTATCGACGTCGACGGCAACGGCTGGTGGATGTGCCTGATCCCGCGCGTGGCCGCCGAGGAGATCGGTCTGCCGATGCCGCTGTTCATCAAGTGGGACGACTGGGATTACGGCCTGCGCGCCGCCGAGCACGGTTACCCCACGGCGACGGTGCCGGGCATCGCGATCTGGCACATGGCCTGGTCGGACAAGGACGACGCCATCGACTGGCAGGCGTACTTCCACCTGCGCAACCGCCTGGTGGTCGCGGCGCTGCACCACGAGGGCAGTACCCGCGGCATCATGTCCAGCTCGATCAAGGCGCTGATGAAGCACCTGCTGTGCCTGGAGTACTCGACCGTCGCGATCCAGATCGAGGCCATGCGCGACTTCCTGCGCGGCCCCGAGGCGCTCTACGAGCTGCTGCCCACCGCGCTGCCCAAGGTGGCCGCGATGCGCAAGGAGTACCCGGACGCCGTGGTGCTGCCCAGCGCCACCGAGCTGCCGCGCACCACCGGCGCCGCCACCGCACTCGGCACCAAGATCCCGCTGAACCCGCTCACCAAGGCGAAGACCCTCGCGGCGGCGGTGCGCAACAACCTGCGTCCTGCTGATCCCCGGAGTCACGAGGTGCCGCAGGCCAACTACCCGCCGCTCGAGGCGCGCTGGTTCAGCCTGGGCCGGGTCGACGGGGTCACCGTCACCACCGCCGACGGCCGCGGTGTGGTCTACCGCCAGCGCGACCGGGAGAAGATGTTCGCCCTGATGCGCGAGAGTCTGGCGGTGCACCGCGAGGTCGATCGCCGTTTCGAGGAGATGAAGCAGCGTTACCGGGCCGCGTACGGCGACCTGACCAGCCGCGAGGCGTGGTCGAAGATCTTCGAGCCGGAGAACGCGGAGAACGCGGGGGAGCAGAAGTGAGCGACCGGGATCCGGGCCGGGCGGCCACCTTCGAGCTGAACCCGGAGGAGGCCGCGCTGGTCGCCGTGCAGGCGAAGCTGGCCGACCGCCCGGGCGTGCTGCCCGCGGCGCGGGGACTGAGCCATTTCGGCGAGCACTCCCTCGGGTGGATGGGGCTGGCCGCGCTCGGCGCCCTGCTGAGCAAGGACCGCCGTCGGCAGTACGTCACCGCGGGGGTCGGCGCGTTCGTCGCGCACGCCGCGTCGGTGGTGATCAAGCGCATCGTGCGCCGGCGCCGCCCCGATCACCCGGCGATCGCCGTGGGCGTGGGCACCCCCAGCAAGCTGAGCTTCCCGTCGTCGCACGCCACCTCGTCGACGGCCGGGGCGATCCTGCTCGGTCGCGCCTCGGGTGTGCCGGGCGGCGCGGTGCTGCTGCCCGCCGCCGTGGTGCCGCCGATGCTCACCTCGCGCATGGTGCTGGGCGTGCACTACCCGACCGACGTCGCCGCGGGCGCCGCCATCGGTGCGGCGAGCGCACTGGCCGCGATCGAGGGTGAGAGACTGTGGACGCGCCGCGAGGCGCGCAGGGCTGTGAAGAACCGTACGACGAAGCACACGAAGGGGTCGGACAACTGATGAGCGAGGAGCCGATCGAGCACGGCGAGCCGAAGGTGCCGTCGAACCTCGCCACCGGACTGATCAAGGCGATGCGGCCCCGGCAGTGGGTCAAGAACGTCCTGGTGGTCGTGGCCCCGCTGGCGGCGGGCCGGGATCAGCTCGAGTACGTCAACTTCCCGAACGTGGGCCTGGCCTTCATCGCCTTCTGCCTGGCCGCCTCGTCGATCTACCTGATCAACGACGCCCTCGATGTGGACGCCGACCGTGCGCATCCCACCAAGCGCTACCGCCCGATCGCCGCGGGTGTGGTGCCGGTGAACGTGGCCTACGCCGTCGCGTTCATCCTGGCCGCCGCCGCGATCGGCATCTCGCTGCTGGCCAACAAGGAACTGGCGATCGTGATCGGCGCCTACCTGGTGATCCAGCTCGGCTACTGCCTGGGTCTGAAGCACCAGCCGGTGATCGACATCTGCATCGTGAGCTCCGGCTTCCTGCTGCGCGCCGTGGCCGGTGGGGTCGCCGCCGAGCTGCCCAAGGGCCTGTCGCAGTGGTTCCTGCTGGTGATGGCCTTCGGTTCGCTGTTCATGGCTGCCGGTAAGCGGTACGCCGAGTTGCAGCTCGCCGAGCGCACCGGCGCCAAGATCCGCAAGTCGCTGGAGTACTACACCACCACCTACCTGCGGTTCGTGTGGACTTTGGCGGCCACCTCGGTGGTGCTCTGCTACGGCCTCTGGGCGTTCGACAAGACGACCCACCCGGACAACATCTGGTACACGCTCTCGATGGTGCCGTTCACCGTGGCCATCCTCCGGTACGCCGTCGACGTCGACGGCGGCGAGGCGGGCGAGCCCGAGGAGATCGCGCTGGGCGACCGCGTGCTGCAGGTCCTGGCGGTCATGTGGATAGGAACTGTCGTTGCCGCGGTCTACTTCGCCTGATGCTCCCGCGGCCGGTCGGGCCGCCGCGAGCTCTTTCCCGCTGCCCCGAGTCACCCTGTGGCTCGGGGTCGCGGCGTGTGCGGTGCTGTTCGGTTACGGCGCCTGGCAGCGGCGGTGGATCGCCGACGACGGCCTGATCGTGCTGCGCACCGTGCGCAACCTCCTGGCCGGGAACGGCCCCGTCTTCAACATCGGTGAGCGCGTCGAGGTGAACACCTCCACCGCGTGGACCTACCTGATCTGGTTCTTCTCCTGGATCAGCGGTGTGCAGACCGAGTACGTGGTGCTCACGGTGGCGCTGGTGCTGTCGGTGGCGGCGATTCCGCTGGCCATGCTCGGCACGGCGCGCCTGTACAAGGGTGGCGGCGGCTGGAAGCGGCTGCGCGGTTCGGGCCTGATGCTGCTGCCCGCCGGTGGCCTCGTCTACATGGCGTTGCCGCCCGCGCGGGACTTCGCGACCTCCGGCCTCGAGGTCTCGCTGACCATCTTCTGGGCGGCGCTGCTGTGGTGGCTGGCGATCGCCTGGTCGCAGCTCGACCGCGACGCCTCCGCCCGCGAGGACGTGATCAGGAACTGGGTGCTCACGCTCTCGACCGCCTTCGTGGCCGGGCTGTCCTGGCTGGTGCGGCCGGAGATGGCGCTGGTCGGCGGCATGGTGCTCGTGGTGATGGTGCTCGCCCCGATCGGTCTGAAGCTGCGGCTGGCCGTGGTCGCCGCCGCCGGCCTCCTGCCCGTGGGGTACCAGATCTTCCGGATGGGCTACTACGGCCTGCCCGTGCCCAACACCGCGATCGCCAAGGATGCGAGCGGTTCGAAGTGGGATCAGGGCTTCACCTATCTCGCGAATCTCGTGGAGCCCTATTCGCTGTGGCTGCCGCTGCTGGCGCTGGCCATCGCGGTGCCGCTGCTGCTGGTGCCGGCGAAGGGTGCCCGTGCGCCGCTCACCGGCCGGTTCCGGCTGCCCCGCGGCGGCGTCACCGGTCTGCGTGATCAGCTGCAGCGCCCGGCCGTGATCGTGGCCGTGATGTTCCTCGGTGGTGTCGCCGAGACGCTGTACTGGTTGCGCCAGGGCGGCGACTTCATGGCCGGACGCGTGCTGCTGCCGCCGCTGTTCCTGCTGCTGCTGCCGGTGATGGTGATCCCGCTGCGCATCCCGTCGCGGCAGGAGGGCGATTCCCGCCTGCGCGGTGCCGCCCGCCTGCTGGGTGGGTCGGCCGGTGCGGCTGTCGCCGCGGTGTTGTGGGTGCTGGTGATCGGGTGGGCGCTGCACGCCTCCACCTTCCGCGGGATGCCCGACGGTACCGCGATCGGCAAGACCGGCATCGTGGACGAGCGCGCCTTCTACTCGCTGCAGACGGGCAAGTCGCACCCGATCACCGCGGACGACTACCTGGACTATCCGCGGATGCAGTCGCTGCAGGAGATCCTGCGGCAGACCCCGCGGGGCGGCGTGTACCTGCCGTCCTTCGACTACGACTGGTGGTTCATCGATCCGCTGCCCTACCCGCGTCCCCCGGACGTGCCGCTCACGCAGACGGTGTTCTTCACCAACCTCGGTATGACGTCGATGAATCTGCCTCTGGACGTGCGGGTCTGGGATCAGGTCGGGCTGGCGTGGCCGGTGGCCACGCACACCGCTCGGCTCGAGGACGGCCGGATCGGGCACGATAAGGAGATGTTCCCGGATTGGGCGGTCGCCGAGGCGAAGGCCTATCCGAAGCGTCCGGCCCTGCCGCCGCACATCGACCCGAACTGGGTGAACCAGGCCACGCTCGCGCTGACCTGTCCGCAGATCCAGCAGTTGCGTGATTCCTATTCCGCGCCACTGACCTTCGATCTGTTCAAGCGGAACTTCAAGCTCTCGCTGGCCACGATGGGTATGCGGATCGACCGGGTGCCCGAGTACACGCTGCGCATGTGCCGGATGGATGTGCCGCCGCCGCTCACCCCCGAGCAGTACACGATGCCCAAGAACTGACCGCTGGGCCGGCCCGGACCGTTGACTATGTACGAAAACCTGGGCCGGCCCAACAGTTAGACACAGTGGTGATCGAAAGGCCCGCTGATCGGGCACCACGCCCACATCCTTCATAACCTGCTTACGACACCGAACGAACGGTGCCGCCGATCCGGCGGGCGAAGCAGGGGAGAATCGATGGCACGCACGTTGTGGCCGTTCATCATCGGGAGCGTCGCACTGGGCCTGGACGCCTACGTGATCGCGGGGCTGCTGCCCGCGATCGCGAGCGATCTGCACACCACGCAGTCCCTGGTGGGGCTGGGCGTCACGGCCTTCACCGGCGCCTACGCGATCTCCGGGCCGCTGCTCGCGGGGCACGCCGGCCGCAACTCCGGGCGCAACCTCACCATCGCGCTCGCGGTCTTCGCGGTGGGCAATCTGCTCACGCTGCTGGCGCCCACCATCGCGGTGTTCATCGCCGCCCGGATCATCGCGGGCGCGGCGGCCGGGGTCTACTCGCCGCTCTCGTCCGCGGTCGCCGCCCATCTCGTGGCACCCGAACGCCGCGGCCGCGCACTGAGTCTGGTGCTGGCGGGCATGGCCACCGGCAGCGTCTTCGGTGTGCCTCTGGGGCTGCTGGTGGCGAACCGGTTCGATTGGCGCGCCACGATCGGCATCGTCACCGCTCTGGGCGTGGCGGCACTGATCGGCGTGCGGTTCCGCGGCGGCGATGCGTTGCCCAGCATCGAGGCCCCCGGCCTCACGGCGCGGCTGCGCTCCCTGACCCGCACTCCGACGCTGCTCACCGTGCTGGTCACCCTGTTCACCGGCATCGGCTCGCTCGGCCTCTACACCTACATCAGCCCGCTGCTGTCCACCTCCAGCCTGTCCTCGCACCTCACGCTGTCCATCTGGATCTGGGGGATCGGTGGCGCGGTCGGCGTGTTCGCGATCGGCCGGATCGTGGACGCGCTGAAGAACACGCTCGCGATCACCGCGGTGATCACCGCCGTGCTGGCGCTCGTGCTGGTGGTGATCGGCCTGGAACCGGCGGCGGTGATCCTGGCTGTCGGCCTGTTCCTGTGGGGCGCGCTGGGCTGGTCGTCGCTCGCTCCGCAGCAGCACACCTTGCTCGCGGCGGCACCGAACGACGGGGCCACCGCCGTGGCCGCGAACTCCTCGGCCAACTACCTCGGCTCCGCCGTGGGATCGGCGATCGGTGCCCTGGTGATCGCGGGCGGCACGGTGGGCGGCTCGCTGGCCCTGCTGGCGGCGCTGCCCTTGGCCCTCGCCTTCGCGATCCAACTGGTGCGGATCCGCCTCGCCCGCACGGCCGTCGCGGAATCCGCGACCGTCTCCTGATCGATCCGAACAGCCTCCCCAGCCCTCAGCACTCAGCCCTCAGCACTCCCACGAAAGTGAGTACCGGCGTGACCGAAATCCTGCTCGACACCGTCGATCGCTACGAGACCGTCGCCCGCGGCAAGCTGGACGATCTCCGCGAGAGCGGCAACTACCGGACCTTCGCGAACATCAACCGCCGCGCGGGGGCCTTCCCGGCCGCGGCGATCGGATCGCCTGCCGCCGAGGCCGAGCCCGATGCCGATGTGGTGGTGTGGTGCAGCAACGACTACCTCGCGATGGCGCAGCATCCCGAGGTGATCGCCGCGGCCGAACAGGCGCTGCGCCGGTACGGCGTGGGCGCCGGCGGCTCCCGCAACATCGGCGGCACCAATCACGAGATCATCGCCCTGGAGGGCGTTCTGGGCGAGTGGTTCGGTAAGGAGCGGGCGCTCGTCTTCCCCACCGGCTACGGATCGAACGATGCGGCCCTCGAGGCGCTCAGCCTGGTGTACCCGGATCTGGAGATCTTCAGCGATGAGCTGAACCACGCCTCGATCATCGCCGGTGTCCGCCGCAATCGCAACGGCCGCCACGTCTTCCGGCACAACGATGTCGACGATCTGCGGGCGCAGCTCGCGGCCGCGGATCCGGCCGTGCCGAAGCTGGTGGTCTTCGAATCGGTGTACTCGATGGACGGCGATATCGCGCCGATCGCCGAGCTGCTCGCGGTGGCGAAGGAGCACGGCGCACTGGTCTTCCTGGACGAGGTGCACGCCATCGGCATGTACGGGCCGCAGGGCCGGGGCATCGCGGCCTCACTCGGCCTGCTCGACGAGATCGACATCGTGCAGGGAACACTCGCCAAATCGATCGGCGTGATCGGCGGGTTCATCGCCGGCCGGGACTGGCTGATCGACGCCATCCGCTCGTTCGCGCCCGGCTTCATCTTCACCACGGCGCTCCCGCCCGCCACCTGCGCCGCCGCCCGGCGCAGCGTCGAGATCGTGCGCGGCGCCGAGGATCTGCGCGCCGATCTGCAGGCGAAGACCGAACTGTTGCGGCAGCGGCTGCGCGCGCACGGCATCACGGTGATGGAGGATTCGGTCACGCACATCCTGCCGGTGCGCATCGGCGACCCGCACCGGTGCACCCTCGCTGCGCGCCGGCTGTTCGACGAGTACCGGATCTACGTGCAGCCGATCAACCCGCCGACCGTTCCGGAGGGCACCAGCCGATTCCGGATCAACGTGACCCCGGCGCACACCTACGACCACATCGAACACCTGGCCACCGCGCTGGGCGCGGTGTTCCGGGAGCTGGGCGTCTGATGGCCGCGGTCCTGCAGATCCGCAGTGCCGCGCCGGGAGACGAGGACGATCTCGTCCGGCTGCGAGAGGGACTGCTCACCTCGGATCCGCAGGCGCACTGGGCCTCCGGACCCGATGCTCCCGACTGGATCCCGCACTACCGGGCCCAGCTCGCGGCCGAATTCGCCGACCCGGCCGCCGTGCGCACCTTCCTCGCCACCGACGGCGATGCGGCGGTCGGCACGCTCACCGCGATCGTCGATCACCGTCTCGCGGGCCCGTCGAACCCCACCGGCAGGGCGGGATGGGTGCAGGGCGTGTACGTGGCGCCGCAAGCCCGCGGCCGGGGGATCGCCGCCCGGCTGACCGCCGCCGCCGAGGAGTGGTTCGCCGAGCGGGGCGCCGGCGCGGTGGTGCTGGCCTCGACGCCGGCGGCCGAGCCGGTGTACCGCGGCCTCGGCTACCTCGCGGATTCGGAGACCCACTTCCGGAAGGACCTGCGGTGACCCGCGTCGAGCTGTTCGGCACCGGGTACGAGGGCACCCGCCTGCGTGAGGCCTTGGTGGCGGCCGTCCGGCTCGCCGGCACGGGGGAGGCCGTCGAGTTCCGGGAGTACGGGCGCGCCGATTCCGCGCGGATCGCCGCCTCGGCGCCGGCCGACCGGACTGCGCGGTTCGCCGGCTCGGAGTACTTGATCAACGCCACCAACGATGATCAGCACGACGCCGTCCTCGACCTGCTGCATCACGCCGACGGCTTCGTGGTCAGCGAGAAGCCGCTGGTGGCCCCCGATCAGACGGTGGCCGAGGGCTGGTCGTCCGCGTGGTCGGGACGGGATCGCTTCGCCCTCAACACCATAGAGCGGTACTCCGCGGCCGTCTCGTACGTCCGTGATCGGGTGGCGGCGGCCGAGCTGCGGGTAGCGCGGGTGAACTTCGTCTGGGCCAAGAACAGGTTCGACGATCCGCGGCCCACCGTCGGCGTGGTCTCCGAGGTGATCCACCCGCTCGATCTCGCGGTGCATCTCGTGGGCGGCGATCTGGCGCAGGTCCGGCTGAGCTCCGCCACGGTGATCGAATCCGATTACGCGGCCGCGGGAACGGTGCTGCCGGAGTCCGCGCAGATCGCCTTCGAGGTGGGCGGCGCGGTGGTCACCGGCTACTCCAGCTTCGGCCATCCGAGCCGCTCCCGGGTCGTGGAGATCACCGCCGAGGGCGCACGCGGTGAGCGCGAGTACTTCGAGCTGCGGTTCGACGATCCGGCCTGGGACTACGACCGGCTGCGGCACTGGTCGACGGCGGGGACGGTGCCGCCGGTGGAGCTGGATTTCACGCCGCCGGCCGACGGTTCGCCGGTGGGCGCCGCGAAGCTGGTGCGGTTCTGGCTGGATGTCCTGGACGGCAGGTTCGGCCGCCGGTACGCCGGATTCGACGATGCGGTGCAGCTGCAGCGGCTACTGGGCGAGATCTCGCGGAGCGTGCGAGCGGAGGCGGTATACGGTGGGGGGCAGGCTCGGTCGACCCTCGACCGTCTCGACTCCGAACGGCTGGGATAGGTGACATTCGCTGGACCGTGCATCGGCTTCCGCGGCTACGGCGGGCCCGAGGTGCTCACCGAGTTCGACGATGAGAAGTCGGCGTCCGGTCCCGGGCGGGCGGTACTGCGCAGCGCCTTCTCCGGGGTCAACCCCGTGGATGTGAGCTTTCGGACCGGGCGGATGGACGCCTTCGTCGGTGACACGGCGAGCGGTTTCGTGCCGGGTATGGAGTGTGTGGGCGAGGTGGTGTCCTCCACCGCACCCGGTCTCCCGGTGGGCGCCGTGGTGAACGCGCTCACGCTGCCCGGCGTCACCGCGCATGCGGGGAGCTACGCGGCGTACGTGGAGGTCGATGCCGAGCGCGCCGCCGTCGTGCCCGCGGGCCTGCCCGCCGAGGCCGCGGCGAGCATCCCGCTCAACGGCGTCACCGCCTCGTCGATCCTGCAGGCCCTCGGCCCGGGGTCGCGCACGGTGGTGGTGACCGGTGCCGCCGGTGCGCTGGGACGGTTCCTCGTGGTCGCCTCCGCCGCCGCAGGACACCGGACGGTCGCGCTGGCGCGGGAGGGCGACGATGCCCTGCTGCGTGGTCTCGGCGCCCACCAGCTGCTCACGGACGGTACCGCCGGTGGTGTCGACGAGCCCGATGTGATCATCGACGCCGCGAACCTCGGTGCCGCACTGTCGGAGCGGTTCCGGTCCGCCGAGACCGTGGTCCGCGTGCGCGCCGACACCGAGTACCCGCTGCCGCATCGCCGCCTGGTCACCGCGAACGTCCGCGAGGCGGCCGGTGCCGCGGCGCACATCGCCTGGTGGAACGCGCGCATCATCGACCAGCCGGAGGTGATCGGTCCGATCGAGTGCTTCGGCCCGGGTGAGGCCGGACGGGCACAGGAGCGGCTGTCGGCCTCGCGCCGGCGGGGCCGCATCGTGCTGCGCTGGTGACCGTCAGAAGCTGATCCGCCGCAGCACGCCGAGCGAGGTGAGCACGTACACCGCGACCCCCACCGCGGTGAGGGCGAGGAACGCCGAACCCACGAGGCGGGGGTCCACCACGATGTCGCTCAGTCCCGAGCTCGCGAGGTAGCGGCCCACGCCGATCCCGGTCACGATGCCCGCCGCCAGGCCGGCGATCACGCTGAGCACCGCGATCGCGGTGGCCTCCACGGCGATGGTCGCCACGATCCGGCCGCGCCGCAGCCCGAGGCGGGCCAGGGCCCGCCACTCACCGCTGCGGCCCGCGTTGAGCACCCCGAGCACCACCGCGAGCGCCAGCAGCAGACCGAGGCTGGAGATCGCCGAGAGCTGTTGCAGCGCATCGAGGATCTGCCGGGACTCGCGGGCCTGCTGGATCTGGTAGTCGCCGATGGAGCGCACGGTGCCGGTGGGCACCGCGGGGCTCAGCGCTCCCTGGAGATCGGATTGCGGTGGCGCCGTCATCAGCACGTAGGCGTACCGCGATCCGGGGTTCGCGGCGATCACGAAGTCGCCGAGGGTCGGCGCGTCGGCGTACACGCCGCCCACCCGGTACTCGGTCCCGGCGATCTCCGCGGTGCCGCCGGTGCGCGCGCCGATCCGCTTCGCCGTCGATTCCGACAGCAGGGCTCCGCCGGGAGTGAGACTCTGTGTTCCCTCGCGCAGGGTCACCAGCAGTGCCCCGGCGTCCAGTGATCCGTCGATCGCGATGCCGCTGAGGGGCCCGCCCGATCCGGTCACCTGCTGCGGGCTCACCGCCAGCACCGTGCCGGGACCCGGCACCGCCCGCAGCGCGGTGACATCGGCCTGATCGATCTCGAAGCCCGCCTTGGGTTCCGCCACGAACTGCGCGCCCACGTTGGCGTCGATCTGCCGCGAGATCGATGCGTTCGTCGACGAGGCGAACACCGAGACCACCGCCACCAGACTGGAGACGAAGACGAGGAAGGCCACCACCACTCGGGCCTGGGTCCGGGCGCGCGCGATGCCGCCGAAGCCGAACCAGGGCAACAGCACCCCGCGGAAGGTGCCCACGCTGCGCAGCCTGCTCACCAGGGTCAGTAGGGGTGCGCACAGTGCGAAGGCGCCCAGCACCAACAGGCAGTGCCCCACCACGATCCAGGTGAACGCCCCACCGGGCGGATGCAGCACGAGGTAGCCGCCGCCGGCCACCAGCGCCACACCGGCGGCGGGCACCAGCGGCACGCCCCGCAGCCGGGAACGTGCGCTCGCCGAGTCCTGCTGCTCCAGCTTCATGCCGAAGGCGAAGGCGCCCGCCAGGACCACCGCGACGAGCAGGGTGGAGCCGAGGAGAGTCGCGGGGGTGGCGCGCATCGCGTCCACGGTGAAGGTGCCCAGCGCGGTCCAGCCCGGGGGAACCACCGCGGCGATCACAGCGAAGACGATGATCGTCCCCACCGCCGCGGCCAGCACGAGCGCGGCGACCTGCAGGGCGAGGATCGCGGCACGCGTGCGCGCGGGAACCCCGAGCCGCCACAGGATCTGCAGTTGTGGGCGCTGATTCATCGCGAGCAGGGTCGCCGCGAAGGCGAGCGCCGCCAGCAGACAGGCCGAGACGATCACCGCGAAGAACTCGGCGATGATCTTGACGAAGCTCGTGGTGGCCACCTGTGCGGCGGCGAGCTGGTCGATGTAGGCCTGGCGCGGAGCGGTGCGGACCTCGGGTGCACCGATCCGCGCGGAATCGGCACCCGGGCCGGACAGCGCCACCGTGGAGAAATCCGCGTCGGTGCCCAGCAGCGTGCGGGCGAGCGCCGGATCGTCGACGGCGAACCGGGTGGTGGCCGCCGAGACCGGTGGCTGCGCCGTGACCCGCACGCGGGTGCGGTCCGGACCCATCACCTCGAAGGAGCCCGCGCCCTCGCCGGGGGTCAGCCGGGATACCCCGTCGGCGAGTCCGGCTCCGGCGCACGGCCCCCGAGCCGCGCGGTGATACGCGGGCACCGAGGGGGCGTTCGGAGCGCCCGGTTCGGCGATCACCTGACCGGTGACCTCGCCGACGGCGCACACCCCGGCCGGCACCCCGGCGAGGGCGGCGGCGGGGATCGGCGCCGACGCGGTGGCGATGACATCACCCTCGGGCACCGTCGCGGCGACGGATGCGCCCACGGCGATGCGCTGCTCCTGCCACAACGTGAGCGGCAGCACCACCGCGACCTGCAGGGCGAGCGCCAGGATCGCCACGAGCGCGGCCTGTCTCCCGCTCTGGCGCAGCAGCTTCCACGCCGTCGGGAGGGCGACGCCGGAAGCGGAGGTCACGGCGCGACGCTCCGCTCCGAGAGCTCGATCACCGAACTCACCGTGGGCTTGTCCAGGCTGTGCTCGATGCGGCCGTCACGGATCAACAGCACCCGGTCGGCGAACTCCACGAACTGCGGATCGTGTGTCACGGTGAGCACCGTGATGCCGTGCTCGTCGACGAACCGGCGCAGGATCTCCCGCACCCGACGGGAATTCACGGTGTCCAGCGCACCGGTGGGCTCATCGGCGAACAGCAGGCTCGGCTCGCCCAGCAGGGCCCGGGCGCACGCCACCCGCTGCTGCGTCCCGCCCGACAGCTCCTCCGGTACGCGGTCGGCGTACTGCGAGATCTCCAGCGACTCGCACACCGCCTCGAACCGGGCCGGATCCACCTCGCGGCCGGCGGCGCGCATCGGCAGCGTGATGTTGTCGCGCACGCTGAGCGCCGTGAGCAGGCCGTAGTCCTGGAAGATGTAGCCGAAGTGCCGCAACCGGTAGTCGGCCAGTGCCGATGCGGAGAGGGCGTACAGGTCCTGCCCCCCGGCCTCGACGGTGCCGGCGGTCGGCGCGTGCAGGCCGCCCAGCGAGGTCATCAGTGTGGTCTTGCCGGAGCCCGACGGGCCCATGATCACCGTGAGAGTGGATTCCGCGATCTCCACGTCCACATCGTTCACGGCGAGGAACCGCTCGCCCGCGTTCTCGAACGCGACCTGCAGGCCGCTTCCGGTCACCGCTGCTGTCATCGGAGCTCCCTACTGCTGGGCGGACTCGACGAGAAGCCTCCGGGTCAGGGGATTGGTGCCCAGGCCACTCGCCCGCCACGGTACGTCGACGGTGCCGGACGTGCGTCCCCCATCCGGGGGATGCACGCTCCAGGCGAGGGAGTAGTCGAGGCAGTGACCGCCGGCGCCGTGCTGGGATGTGGCCCTGACATCGACGACGGTGCCCGGCGCCACCTCGACCGGCGCGGGCAGGGGAACGATCACCGGGAACCAGCTGGTCTCCTCGGTGAGACTGTCCACCACCGCCTCTCCCACCAGGACGCGCACGCTGAGCAGTAGCGAGTCGAGCGTGCCGGGCGCCGTCACGTGCAGCCGCGCGGTGGTGGTGACGTGATCGGCGCGGGTGCCCCGGTAGCTGCCGACCTCGATCACACCGCCGTCGGTGAGCAGCCCGTCGGTCACGTAGGGCCCCACCGCGCACAGGCGCGGGTCGAGATCGGCCCCGGCCAGATCGCGCAGTTGTTCCAGGTAGGGGATGGCCGTGGGCGGGAAGGCCGGCGGTTGACCGGCGGCGGTGCGGGCGAAGCTGAATCCGCGGACCTCGGTCTCCCAGCCGCCGGGCAGGACGATCAGATCGGGATTGTCGATCCGGGCGACCTCGGAACCGATGGTCTCCGCGGCGCCCTCGCTGCCACCGATGGTGCCGATCACCTCGGCGACCAGCACGTCGACGCGGCCGGTGAAGGCCCGGTACTCGTCCGGCGAGAGGACCGAGACCGATTGCGAGCGGCCCTCGTCGGCGATCAGACGGCGCGCCCGGTCACGGACCTCGGGCAGGTACTCGACGGCCAGCACCCGGCCCGCGCCGAGGTCGTCGGCGAGCCTCGCCCACGGGGCCAGGGCGCCGCAGCCCAGCTCGACCACGGTGTCGCCCGGGCGGACGGCGGCGCGCATTCCGTGCGTGAAGGCGTCCACACGGAAGCGGTCGGCCATCATCACCTCGTAGGCGGTGGCGTCGTAGATCGGGTACTCGCCCACCGAGGGGAAGACCAGGCCGCGGCCCTCGCGCTCCTCGGGATCCACCACGCGCCAGGGAAGGTTCACGCTCGCGGTCATCGTCGCCCTTCGTCGGGAATTGCAGGACAGTCGGAGTCTGCCCCCGGAACGTGATCCACGCCACGCGCTCGTCGTTTGGACTCCTACTTTTGGTGGATAACTAGCCGCGCGAACGAGAGGCTCGTCGAGGGCGGCTCGGCGCGGCCGCCGAGCCGGTCCCGCCTGCCCCGTGCGGGCCGCGGGCTGCGGGAACGCCGCTTTTTCATACGTCGTAGAAAACCGGCGCTGTCGAGCTCGCATCAGGTGAACGAAAAATGAATGCCCGGTGACGATTCGGCTGAGAGGGGAGGTCACGGGCGTACCAGGGAAGGGGCGGCGGCCGCGGTGCCGGACCGGGGAATCGGTGATTGTGGGCGCGGGCACGGCCTGGTTAGCGTCGCGTCGGCGGGCAAGCCGCCCGCCGCCTCGAGAAACATCCGAAAGGAATCGCGATGATCGACGTCACCGACATCACCACCCTGCAGGCGTTCGAGTCGGACTCGGCCACCTCCGAGCTGCTCGCCTCGATCTCGAGCAACGGCTGCTGATTCAGCCACACCCGGCGACGGGCGCTCGGCCCGCTGTTCACGCCACCGAGCGCCCGTCACCAAACATCCGCGCAGAAGGGAGTCGGCCGTGCATCTGGTCCTGTTCGGAACCGGTGCGCTCAACGCCTGCCACCTCCCCCTCGGCGTGAGCTGGTTCCTCGCCAACCGATCCGACGACACCCTCCGCGTGGTGCTCAGCCGTCACGCCACCCGCTTCGTCTCCCCGCTCGCCCTGTCGGCCCTGTCCGGATCCGCCGTCGCGATCGACGAATGGGACGACCCGGGCTTCGCCGAGGAGGGGATCGCCCCGCACACCGGTGTGCTCGCCGACGCCGATGCGGTGGTGATCTACCCCGCCACGCTCCACACCATCGGCCGGCTCGCCGGGCTCGACGCCGCCACCCCGATGCTCAACGCCCTGCACTGCACCGATGCCCTCATCGCCGTGGCCCCGAACCTGCCGCCCGGAGCCGAACGCAACCCCGCCGTGCAGCAGGCGCTCGCCGGACTCACCACCCGCGACAACGTGCTCCTGATCGACCCGGTGGTGCGCCCCAGCCTCTCCACCGGAGCCGACTCCCATGTGGCGCCGCCCTTCTGGGAGGTCGTGCCCGCCATCGAGGCCGCCCTCGCCGGAACACCGGACGTGAGGGCGAGCGCCTGATGCGTGACTACCTCGCGACCCTCGCCGATCCGGCCTTCTACGGTCCCCTCGGGCAGTGGCGACTGCGCCGGCCCGAGCTCTTCTCACCCGAGCTGCCCCGCGGCGACGTCGCGCTCGACGCCGTACCCGCCACGTGGACTCGCACCGTCAAGGGGCCGTGGACGGTGCTCGCACCCGCCGGACATCGACTCGAACCGCAGGGCTGGAAGATCCACCTCGCGCCCGCCGTTCCCGAGGCGGCGACCGCGATCGCGCGGACCGTCGAACACTGCGTCCGCCGCGGCGTCGCCTTCAAGGTGCTCTCCCGGCTCGAATTCGTCTGGGCCGTCAACGGCAAGTACGCGCCACGGCCGAGCAGCGGGAAGTCAGTGGTGATCTACCCCGACGCCGATCCCAGCGCACTCGCCGCCGAGCTGGTCGAGCTGCACCGCGACGTCCCCGGGCCGCGGGTACTGGGTAGCCACCGCATCGGCGAGAGCATCGTGCACCTGCGCTACGGCGGTTACACCGCCCGGTACACGCCGGGTCCCGACCGCGAACCGGTGCTCGCGATCCGCAGCACCGCAGGCGATCTCGTCCCGGACGTGCGGGATGTGGTGCCCCGCACCGTTCCCGGCGTGCCGCTGCCCCGGATCCTGCGCGATGCGCCGCCGCCCCGCCCCGCCGAACGGACCGGTGAGCGCCGCTACCGGATCACCGGCGCCCTGCACTACTCCAACACCGGCGGCGTCTACCGCGCGGTCGAAGAGACCTCGGGAACCGAGGTGGTGCTCAAGGAGGCGCGCCACTACACCGGGTACGACGCGGCGATGGACGATGCGCCGCAGCGCCTCGCCCGGCAGGCGCGGACCATGACCGCGCTCGCCGACGTGGCCGCGGTTCCCACCGTGATCGAGACCTTCACCCAGGGCGGAAGCGACTTCCTGGCCTACGAATTCATCCCCGGGTCCACTCTCCAGGAGTGGGCCGCGGCGCGGCATCCGGCGCTGCTGCTGCGCGCCCCCGGGGCCGCCGTCGCACCCGCGGACGCCGCCGCGTACACCGACACCGTCGACGATGCCGTGCGCCGCCTGCGCGCCGTCGTCGACGAGATCGCCGCCGCTGGTCACGTGGTGGGTGATCTGCATCCGGGCAACGTGATCGTGGGGCCCGACGGCGAGCTCGGACTGATCGATCTGGAAGCGGCCCACCGCATCGATGCCGCGGAGGGCGCCGGACGGTTCGTGGGCGCCACCGGCTTCTACGACGACGCCCGCCGCGGCACCGCGCTCGACGACTACGGCCTCGCCGCCACCGAGCTGTACCTGCACAACCCCGTCGTGGCGACCGCCGGCTATCTACCGGGCGCACTGGGCCGGTCGGTGCACCACGCCCGCCGCGTCCTGAGCCGCGACCAGGTCTGGGCCACCGAGCTGTGCGCGCGGCTCGGCGCCGACCCCGCCGCACCGATCGACCCCGAAGCCGCCGTCACCGGGCTGCTCGACGGCCTCGCGGAGACCTGGGAGACCGACGACGGGCCCTTCCACGGCGCACCGGAATCCGATCAGCCCTTCCACGACGTCTCCCTCGGCTCCGGCGCACCCGGCTCCGCGTACGCCCTGCTCGCGACCGGCCGCGCACCGTCGGGCCTCACCGCGCGCTACGCCGCCTGGCTCGACCGCCGCGCCGACGATTTCGGCGCGCTCGGCGCGGGCCTGCTCGACGGCTGGTCGGGCAACATCCTGGTGGCCGAGGCGGCCGGGCTCACAGACCGCGCCGACCACCTGTACGCCCACCTGCTCCGGGTGCTGGACCCGGAGACCGCGCCGCTGCGGCTGCGTTCCGGTCTGGCCGGCGCCTTGGCGCTGAGCCTGGGACGCCGCATCGGCTCGGGTGGCGACGAGGTGGAGCGGTACGCCGATGTGCTCGCCCGCCGCGCCGTCGACGAGCTACTCGACACCGGTGCCCCCGCGGGCGGCCTGCTCGACGGCCGGGCCGGGATGGCCCTGGTCCTCGGCCGCGCCGCCCGGCTGCTCGACAAGCCCGATCTGCTCGACGTATCCCGCCGGCTGTTGCACCAGGAACTGGATTCCTATGTGCAGCACCGGTCCGGCGCGTTGTTCCACTACGACGGCAAGCACCGCATCCTCGGCTACCTCGACCGGGGCAACGCCGGAACCGTCCTGGCCGCGGCCGAACTCCGGGACCAGCTCGACGTCTCCGACGAGCAGTTGCGCCGCATCCTTCAGGGCGCCGGTGCCGCCGTCGGCGTCTCGCCCGGGCTGTACCGCGGCCTGTCCGGCGGGCTCGCCGCCGCCGCCCAATTGGGCCGCGCCCCGGGATCGCTCGCCGCGGAGGCGTCCGCGGCGGCCGCCCGCCAGGCCGAGGCGGTGACCTCGTTCCTCGGCCGCACCGCCGACGGCCGGCTGCGCGCACCGAGCGAGCTCGCGCTGCGCGCCTCGTCCGACTACGCCACCGGCGCCGCCGGGATCGCGCTCGCCCTCGCCGCCGCCGCGGATCCGGCCGTGCACTGGCTGCCGGGGGTGTTCTGATGGGCACGGTGGTGGTGACCGGCGGGTCGCGCGGAATCGGTGCCGCCACTGTGGCCCTGCTCGCCGCCCGCGGCCACGACGTGCTGTTCTGCTACCGCGAGAAGGAGCGCCGCGCCGAGACGGTGCGCGCCCGTGCCCGGACCGCCGCACCCGGCGCCCGGATCGAGGCGGTGCGCGCCGACATCACCACCGAGGACGGGCTGCGCACCCTCACCCGCGCCGCCGATGGCCCGCTGACCGGCCTGGTGCTCAACGCGGCCGGGGGCATGGAACAGCCCGATCCCGGGTACGCCGAGCTGCTCAACGCCGACGCCCAGGTCGCCGTGCTCGATGCCCTGGTGGGCGGGCTCCGGCCGGCCGGCCGGGTGGTTTTCCCCACCAGCCTGCAGTCGCACCGGTACGGCCTGATCCCCGAGTTCGACTCCTACCGGCGCGTGGCGCGATCCAAGCACCGCGGCGAGCAGCTGGTGCGGAACCGCTGCGCCGAGTACGGGATCCGCTGCACGGTGGTGGTCAGCGACATGGTCGAGGGCTCGCCCGCCGCGCTGCTGATGGACCTGCGGGAACCCGCGGCCGCGCAGGAGCGCCGCGAGGCCGCGCTCCGCTCCGGGGTGCCCCTGCCCACCGTCGCCGATGTGGCCGAGGCGCTCACCGCCGCCGCCACCGGCAGCGCGCCCGACACCGTCCACGTCCCCCACGCACTGTCGCACCACGCCGTCCCCGATCGAGAGGAAGTGTCATGACGACATCGCCGTTCGACGTACTCGAGGCCCGCGCCGCCGCGGCCGCCGTCGCCGGCGGCGCGATCGCGGACGTCATCGAGGCGCGTGCCGAGCAGGTGATCGAGGCCCTGCGGCCGATCGCCGGCGATGCCAGCATCCGGGCCGAACTCGACGATTCCGTGGCCCTGCTGCGCACCGCGGACGTCGAGGCCGACCGCTACGCCTTCGCGAACCCCGCGACCCCGCTGCGGGTGTACCTCCCCGCCAACAACACCCTCTACAGCCTCGCGCTGTTCGTCCTGCTGCCCGCGCTCTACCTCGACGACGTGATGGCGCGGCCGTCCACCCGCAGCAAGGCGCAGTACTTCGCGCTCCGCGACATCCTGGGCGAGGCCCTGCCCGCCACCGCCCGCCTCGTGGACTACTCCCAGCGCGAGTTCGCCGACCTGTCGGCCGGTGCCGCCGTGGTCTTCAACGGCCGCCCGGAGAACGGCATGCGACTGGTCGATGTGATCCGGCCGTCGGTCTTCCTCGGCTTCGGTGCCGGCCCGAACCCCGCCCTGATCGGCGCCGATGCGAGCGCCGAACAGCTCGACCTGGCCGTGCACGCGGTGGTGGAATCCCGCCTGTACAACAACGGCGAGGACTGCCTGTGCCCCGATCTGGTGCTGGTGCACCGCGCCGTGCGCACCGCCTTCGTCGACCGGCTGATCGCGCGGCTCGAACGGATCCCCGCGACCGGCGACCGCACCGCCCCCGGCCTGGTGAACGGGATGCTGTCCGGCACGGATTCGGTGACCGGCCTCACCGAGCAGCTGCAGCAGTACCCGCGCCCCGAACTGTGGCGCGGCCGGTCGATCGACGCACCCGAGCACCACCCCGTGGTGGTGCGCGAGGCCTCCCTCGCCGATCTCGGCGAGGAGATCCCGGAATACTTCGGGCCGGTCTTCGATCTCGTGACCTACGACGGCTTCCCCGATGTCGAGGCGGCGCTGTCCACCCCCGCCCGGCGCGCGGACGGCATGTACGCGTGGGGATTCGGCGAGACCGGGCTCGACGGCCGGGAACGCCTGGGCACCGCCCGCGTGATCGGCGCACGCACCCCGTTCGAGGCCGAATCGGGACACGAGCCCTTCGGCGGCTGGGGACACCGGGCGTCCTGGGCGTCCGTCGCGGGCGCGGCGCCCGTGGGGCGGCCCCTCCTCCTCGCGGACGAGATGGCGGCCCGCTGATGCCCCTCGCCACGAAGAAGGCCGAGCCCAAACCGCCGCTGCCGGTGGGGGAGCCGCTCGCCGCGACCGTCCCCGGCGTCACGCTGCTGAACTGGCCCGGCGCCATCGGCAAGGTGCTCGCCGAGGCGCTCGACCGGCTCGACGCGGACACGGACAAACTGCACGCCGTGCTGGTGCTCGCCGCACCCGACCTGATCGACTGGGCCGCCGCCGAATACGCGGAGGCCGAGCGCGCCGATCGGCCCACGCTGCCCACCGAGGTGCTCAACGCGGACGGCTGCCGCGTCTTCGGCCGGGCCACCCGGCTCGGCTGGTCGGGGCCCGCCCTCGCGCTCTCGTGCACCGCCGATGCCGCGGACGACATCGCCGGGGCGCTCGCCACCACCAGCGGCGCCCGCTACAGCCTCATCGCCGACGCCCGGCTCACCGGCCCGGACCCGGTGGAGGGCAGCATCTTCGAGGTCACCGTGATGAGTACCGACCATGGCCGCTGACCTCGCCTTCCTCGCCCCGCCCGAGCCGCACGCCCTGCTGCGGGCGCACCGCGCCGCCCGCGCAGCGGACCTGCCGCTGATCCTCGGCTCGCCGGCGCAGCAGCGGGCCACCTTCGGCGCACCGTCGAGCGCGGACATCCCCACGGTGCGCCTGATGCAACCGATCCCGGACGTCCTGGTGCTCGCCGCCACCTCCGGTACCAGCGGGCGCACCACCTTCGTCCCCTGGACCGAGTCCGTGCTCGACTATCAGGCCCGGGCCACCGTCGAGCGGATGGGAACGGGGCCGGACACCCGCTACGGGCTCGCGGTGAGCCCCGCCAGCGCCTACGGCTTCTCCGTGGTCAACCTGACCGCGCGCTGCGGCGGCACCCTCGAATTCTTCGCGGCCACCGACCACGCCGCCATCACCCGCGCGCTGCTCGACCGGCGCATCGACACCCTCGACACCATTCCCGGCGTCTGGCGCTACCTCGCCACCGCCGCGGAGACCGAGCCCATGCTGGCCCGTGCGCTCCGCCGGCTCACCGTGCGCGGTGTGGGCGGAGAGGTGGTCCCGCACAGCCTGCTCGACCGGTACGAGCGGCTCGACGCGCCCCTGCACAACGGCTACGGACTCACCGAGGCCGGACCGAACGTGAGCATCTCCTGCGGCGACGGATACGGCCGGCGCACCGCGGGACTCCCGCTCACCGGCACCGCGGTACGGATCGGCCACGACGGTGCCGTGCAGGTGCGCGGCCCCGGCGTGACCGGATCGGTGTACCTGCCCGACCGGGGGCTGCGTGCCAACCCCGCGGTCGCCGCCGACGGCTGGCTCGACACCGGCGACATCGGCACCGTGGACGCCGCCGGGAGGCTCACCCTGCTCGGGCGGGCCGACGGGCTGTTCGCCGGACACGGACGCAAGCTGCACGCCAGCGTCATCGAGGACACCGTGCGCGATGCGGTGCCCGCCGACACCGAGGTGATCGCCCTGCAACTGGACCCGCTCGGCTCCGGCGCACCGCGGGTGGTGATCGCGCTCGTCGATCCGGACGATGCCGTCCCCGGCGGCGTCGTCGATCTCACGGCGCGGCAGCGCGCCCTGCCCATCGAGTTCCGGGTCCGCGATGTCGTGCGGGTGCCGCGATCGGCGACGGTACGCACCGGATCGGGCAAGCTCGACCGGAACCACCTGGCCGCGTTGGCCTCCGGGATCATCCGCGCCCGAGAGGAGCAGCCGTGCGCACGCGTGTCCTAGCGTGGGAGGGGCGCTATCCGCGCACCGGCCCACTGCGCAGCACCGCCGAGCCCTTCCGCGGCTCGCCCCGGGTGACGCCCGTCGACGCCGATACTTCCCGCGCCGATCAGCTCCGCGACTGCGTGGACGCCGTGCTGCGGACGGCGGGTGGCGCCGCACCCACCGTGGTGCTCACCGCCTCGCAGGCCGCCGGACACCGTCGCCCCGACAACCTCGACGAATACGGCACCCCCGCCGGGCGGCTCAGCCCCGCGCTCGCCGGCCTCCCCGAGACCCTGGTGAGCCACGCCTGCGCCTCCGGCGGCATCGCCCTCGCCCTGGGCGCCGCCCTCGTGGACTCCGGCCGCGCCGACCGCGTCCTGGTGCTCGGCGCGATGCGGCCGCGGTTCATCGAATCCGCCGCCTTCCGCAGTGCCGGGGCGCTCGCACCCGGCCCGTCGTGCCAGCCCTTCGACGCCGCCGCCGACGGCACCGCGCTCGGCGGCTTCACCGGCGCGGCGCTCCTGGGCACGGGCGATCACGGTCCGGCCCTGGCCGGGGCGGGGATCCGGACCCTCGGCAGCGGAGCGCAATCCGACCGCGGCAGCCAGGCCGAGTGCATGCGCGCGGCGATCGACGGTACGGGCCTGCGCCCCGATTTCGTGGCCGCCCACGCCACCGGGACCGTGCACGGCGACCGCGTGGAACTCGACGCGGTCTCCGATGTCGCGACCGACCTCGCCGACACGCTGCCCGTGACGTCCTGCAAAGGCGCACTGGGCCATTCGGTGCACGCCGCCGGACTCGCCTCGGCGATGTTCGCGCTGGAGGCCCTCGCGAGCGGCACCGTGCCCGGCACCGCGCGGTGCGCCGATCCGCTCACCGCGGGGCACGCCACCGTGCTCACCGAGAACGACGAACTCACCGCCCCCGCCGCCACCACCGCGCTGGTGAACGCCTTCGGCTTCGGCGGCAGCTCCTGTTCGCTGCTGCTCCATTGGGATCGCTCGACCGAGTGACCCCCGACCAGAGATCGAAAGGAATCACCATGTCCGACACGCACACCACCACCCTCGGCGCCGACTCCGACGCCGCCGACTTCCACCGGCTGGTGGCCGGCGAGGTCGCCCGGATCAACGATCTCGACGCCGAGGACGTGACCGTCGAGGCGGCCGACTCGCTGGTCGACGACCTCGGTCTCGACTCCCTCGGCATCCTCGAACTGGTGCTCCAGGTGCAGGCCCGCTACGGCGTGGACCTCGCCGAGGACCAGGTCCGCGAGGCCGAGACGGTGGCCCAGTTCTGGGCCCTCGTGCAGCGCTCCGCGGCGGCGTGAGCGTGGGCGTCGTCAGCCCGGTGCTGGACGCCGAGTCGGCGACCGCCGCAGTGGCGATCCTGGTGGGCAACCCCGGATCGCTGGTCGCCACGCGCGGACCGCAGTGGGTGCAGGAGGACACCGCCCGCCGCCTCGTCGCCGATGCGGCGATCACCTTCCTGGTGGACGGTGGAGCGGCCGTCGTCCTCGCCGACCGCATGCAGACCCCCGGACACCTCCGGCTCGCCGTGGCCCCCGCGGCCGACGAGGCACTCACCCCGCAGCTCCTGGACACGGCGTTGCGCGAGGTGATCGTCTTCCTCGCCGCCTCCGTGGATCTGGTGCGGATCGACCTCGCCTTCGGCGTGTACAACGAGCTGTTCGTGGAGTGGGCGCTGGCGGCCGAGCCGGTCCGGTTCGAGGGAGTGCTCACCGATGCCTACTTCGCGGGCGGCCGCTACTGGGACGGCGTGATCGTGGCCGTCACCGGCCTCGCCCTGGAGGGCTTCCGCGAGCACGAGGCGTCCACCCTCGAACTCCGCATCGCCGACCGGCTGCGCCGCCGGATCCGCGCCGACCTGCAGACCGACCCCGTGGAGGCCCCCGCGTGATCCGCGGCATGTGGACCGAGATGACCGTGGGCACGGGGACATCCGTGCACCGGCTGAGCGGCACCGAGGACTTCGCCCGCTCCGTCCACGACGCGGACGCGCGCCGGCTGTTCGCCGGATCGGGCATCGACCTGTTCGCCTGGAGCGAGGAGCAGGTCGAGGGTCACGTGCACGGCGCCGTGCTCCGCAAGGACGATCCGGATCGTCGGGTGATCGGGATCTACGACCTCGCCTGGGCGGGCGCCGGCCGGTTCGGTCTGGGCGTGGTCCTCGCCGACCCCGCGGATTGGGGTGGGGGACTGGGCATGGACGCGATGACCGCGCTCATGCGGCACGCCTTCCACAACGAGGGCGCACGCACCTTCGCCATGGCCGCGGGCGTGCACAACGCCAACACC
Source organism: Tsukamurella strandjordii (assembly GCF_039525985.1). NCBI lineage: Bacteria > Bacillati > Actinomycetota > Actinomycetes > Mycobacteriales > Tsukamurellaceae > Tsukamurella > Tsukamurella strandjordii. The sequence continues at coordinate 26,369 of NZ_BAAAII010000009.1, forward strand.
GCCCTGATCCTGGCATCCGGCAAGATCCGGCCCGAGGCCCTCTGCGATGCCTCGATCGTGGACCGGGGACGGCTCACCCGCCTCGCGCTCGGGGCGATGACCCGCACCGAGTTCGACGAGGCCGGCTACGCCCCGCCGCCGCTGTCCGACCGCCGCTGGCGCGCCGCGAACGTCACGGTGGGCGCCCGATGACCGCCTCCGTCACCGTGACCCAGCCGATGATCGACGCCTTCGCGGAGATCACCGGCGACCGGCAGTGGATCCATACCGACCCCGCCCGCGCGGCCCGCACCGCCGCCGGCGGCACCGTGGCCCACGGCATGCTGGTCGCCGCGCTGATCCCGCCGCTGGTCGCCGAGGCGATCGACGACTTCGACGAGGTCCGCGCGTTCGAATCCGCCCACGCCGAATCCGCGACGACCGAGGTGATCAACCTGGGCCTCGAACGCCTCGCCTTCGCGCACCCGGTGCCGCCCGGCGGCGTGCTCACCGCCGATGCGCGGCCCCGCCGGGTCGCCGACCGCGGCGCGGAGCTCGACGTGGACGCCGATGTCACCGTGTGGCTGGCGGGCGAACGCCGGCGGATCGCCGCCGCCGGGGTGCTGCGCCTGCGCTACCGGACGGTGACCGCGTGAGCACCGTCTTCGAGCGCGCCATCGAACTACTGGGCAGCACCCGGCTCGTGATCGGGGTCGCGGGCGACGAACCCGGCCTCCTCGACGCCGCCGCGGCCGCGGGCGGTCCCTGCGCCGGCTGCCGCGATCAGCGCACCGCCGCCTTCGCCGCCGCCGGCGCCTCCCTGACCACCGGCGCACCGTCGGTGTTGTGCACGCACGAGGGCCCCGATCTGCTCAACGCCCTGGTCGGCATCTCCGAGGCGCACAGCGCCCGGATCCCGCTCCTGGTGGTCACCCAGACCACGGGATCGCCCGAGGCCGGACGCGGTGCCTTCCAAGGCTTTCCGGTGCACACCTTCGGGCCCGGCCTGTTCCGCTGGACGCACCGCGTGCGCGACGAGGCCGATCTGTACTGGGCGCTGCGCCACGGCGAGACGATCGCCCGGACCGCGGGCGGCCCCGTGCACGTGATGGTCGACGCCGCCATCGGCGCCGCGACCGCCACCGCATCCGTACCCGCCGCCTCGGTTCCGGCCGCGCCCGCCCGCGCATCGGAGGCCGCGATCGGCGCCGCCGCCCGCCGGCTGCTGGACGCTCGGCGGCCCGTCCTGATCCTGGGCGGCGGCGCCCGCGGCACCGATCCCGCCGCCGTCACGGCGGTCGCCGAGGCCACCGGCGCCGTGGTTCTGGTGACCGCCGCCGGCCGCGGAACCTTTCCCGAGGACCACCCGCACTTCGGCGGCCTCGCCGGGCTCTACCTCGCCCCCGAGGCCGCTGCCGCGCTCGCCGCCGCCGACGAACTGCTCGTGATCGGCAGCGCCCTGGAGGAGACCGCCCGGATGGAGTGGTCCCCGCACCCCGACGCCCGGATCACCCAGGTCGATACCGATCCCACGGTGATCGGGCGCGCCCTCGCCGCGACCGCCGTCCACGGCGACGCTCCCGCCTTCGTGGCCGCGCTCGCGGCCGTACTGGCGGGCAGGGCACCGTCGGCTCCGCAGTCCTGGAGCGGTCTCGCCGCCCTGCCGGACGACGGATCGCTCACCGCGCCCGCCGTCTTCCGCGCGCTGAGTGCGGCCCTCCCGGGGTCCGGCATCGAGGTCCTCGCCCAGGAGAACGGGATGGCCGACCTGTGGGGCTACTACGCGCCCGCCCTCCGGCTGCCCACCGGAATCCGCACCCTGGTCCCGGGGGAGCAGACCGCGCTCGGATTCGGCCTCGGCGCCGGTCTGGGGGCCGCGCTGACCGGCAGCAGGGTGCTCGCGATCGGCGGCGACGGCGCCTTCGGAATGAATGTTCCGACTCTGTCGACAGCCCTGGAGAACCGTGCGACAATCGCGTTCGTCGAGCTGATCGACGGCGGCTTCGGCTGGCCGTCGAGCACCCGTGCCACCGGTGACCCACTGGTGAATTTCCAGGTCCCGAGCGGTGCAGCCGCGCTGGCGGCGGCCACCGGGACGCCCAGCCTGCACGTGACGAACGCAGAGGAGTTGCCCGAAGCCTTCGAGACGATCCTTGCGGAGCGCGGACCCGCGCTGCTGAGTGTTCATCTGGCGCAGCGCCGTCCGTTCCCTCCGCCGAGCGCGTCGCCGGACCCCTGATCGGCTGGCCGGCGACGCTCGCACCCGAGGAGTTCGATGAGTGTCGTTCGGCCGAGATCGGCGTTGCTGCGCAGCGATCTGTCGCAGTCGGCGCTGGCCGCGCTCCTGGCCGCGTTCGGCTCCGTGGCCCTGGCCGCGGTGCAGCAGGCCATGGGCGTCGACATGCCCTTCCAGCGGTCGCCCGCGCTCGTCCTGGGTGCGCTCGCGGTGCTCCTCGCGATGGTCGCGGTCTCGACGGTGCGCATCCGCTATCCCGAGGAGTCCTTCCTCGGATCCACCCTCCTCATGGCGGTTCTCGCCTTCGGCACCGATGTCGCCGAGTTCGCCGCGACGCCCATCTGGTGGTTCGCCATCGTCACCCTGGCGACCCGGGTACGCGGCCGCCGCCTCGCGCTGCTCGCCACCGTCGGGATCGCCGCAACGATCACGGTGGGCGCCCTGGTGCCCGCCACGGACGGCAGCACCGGACTGACGGTCAGCGTGGTCGCCAACGCGCTGGTGATGTTCGGTGTCTTCCTCATGATCGGCAGCGTGATCGCGCGCGGGCGCGACCGCGCGGACTCCAGCGTGCGGGCCCTGCGCACGGCGCAGGACGAGTACGAGGCGCGGCTCGCCCGGTCCATCGAGGACGAACGCCGCGAGATGGCGCGCGAACTGCACGATGTGGCCGCCTTCCATCTCACCGGCATGCTGGTGCAGGCCCGGGCCGCCGACGCCGTCTACGACCGCGACCGCGAGCGCGCCCGGGAACTGCTGGCCGAGGCCATCGTCCAGGGCCAGCGCTCGCTCGACGGGCTGCGGCAGATCGTCGAGGTGCTGCGCTACGCGGAAGACCCGCTGCCGCAACCCACGGTGTGCCAGATCGCGACCCTGGTCGACCAGGCGGCACCGTCGTTCCCCTCGATCGATCTCGACATCGATGTGGACGAGGCCGACCTCGCGGAGGTGGACAGCGGAACGCACCTCACCGCGTACCGGATCGTGCAGGAGTCGCTGGCGAACGCGCTGCGGCACGCGCCGGGGTGCGCCGTCGGAGTGCGGGTGTGGATCGACGATCAGGTGCAGATCCGGGTGCGCAACTCGATACCCAAGCGGAAAGGTTTGGAGCGCAAGGGCTTCGGACTCGCGGGTATGCGCGAGCGGGCGAGCCTGGTGGGCGGCACGGTGAGCGCGGGCATCGACCACCGCGGCGACTGGCTGGTCCGTGCCTCGCTGCCCCGTTGCGGACGCCCGCCGGTGACGATCGCCGCCGACGGAACGGAGAACGTGGCATGAGCGAGCAGTGCCGGATCCGGGTGCTCATCGCCGACGATCAGCCGGTGGTGCGCCAGGGCTTCGAGCTGTTCCTCTCCGCCGACCCCGGGATCACCGTGGTCGGCCACGCCCACAACGGCGTCGTCGCCGTCGAGGCCGCCGCCAAGCTGCAACCCGATGTGGTGCTGATGGACGTCCGGATGCCCCTGCGCAGCGGCCTGTGGGCCGCACGGACCATCCTCGCCGAGCCCGATCCGCCCAAGGTCCTCATCGTGACCACCTTCGCCCTCGACGAGTACCTGTTCGAGGCGCTCGATGCCGGCGCCTCCGGCTTCCTGCTCAAGGACAGCGAGCCGAAGGAGCTCGTCGCCGCCGTCCGCAACGTGGCCCGCGGCGGCGTCTCCGTGGCACCCCGGATCGCGCCCCGGCTGGTGGCCGAATTCGTCCGCCGCAAGCCGGGACGGCCCGCGGCGCCGGAGGTGCCCGAGACCGGGCTGTCGGGACGCGAGCTCGAGGTTGTCGCGCTCCTGGCCCGCGGCAAGTCCAACGACGAGATCGCCCGCACCCTGCACCTCGAGGCGAGCACCGTGAAGAGCCACATCGGCAACATCTGCCGGAAGGTCGGCGTGAAGAACCGGGTCCAGGTGGTGGTCTGGGCCTATCAGACCGGCATCGCGCAGAACCTCGGCGTCGCGGGCCGCGAGGAGGCCTCGGCGGAGGTGCGCCGCTGACCGGTGTGACGCTCCCGACCGGCCACCGGTAGTTTGTTTCTGCAAACTTCAGGATCGTCGAGAGGGAGCGATGCCCGTTCTTCTGCATCCGCGTGAGCATGATCGCGTGGCGGCCGTGCGCGCGCTGCGCATCGTGGGCGCGGATCCCGTCCCCGACCTGGATCGGATCGCCGAGCTCTCCGCGGCGCTGTGCGACGCCCCGTTCGGTTCGGTCAACGTGATCGACTTCGACCGGCACTACACCGTGGCCTCGTACGGTGCGCCGCGCGTCCACGCCTCCCGCGCCGACTCGCTGTGCGCGCTCGCGGTGCTCGACAACCGGGTGGTCTACGCCGTCGACGCCGCCCGGGACGAGCGGTTCCGCGGCAACCGGTACCTCGAGATCGCCGACCCGCCGATCCGGCTCTTCGCCGCGGCACCCATCTGCACGGCGGACGGCCTGCCCGTGGGCACCGTCCGGATCTACGACTCCGAACCGCGGGAGCTCAGCGCGCGTCAGCTGCGCGGCCTGGAGAACCTCGCGGACCTCGCGATGAGCGTGCTCGAACTGCGCAATGCGGCCCGGATGCTGCACAGCACCGCGACCACCGATGCCCTCACCAAGCTGCCGAACCGGCACGCGATGGACTTCATGGTGGCCGAGCGCACCGCCGCCGCGATCCGGATCGTGGCCTACGCCGACTTGGACCGGTTCAAGTCGATCAACGACGGCCACGGGCACCAGACGGGCGACGCCGTGCTCCAGGGCGTGGCGCGCCGGATCGCCTCGGCGATCGGGCCCGACGACGCGGTCTACCGGGTGGGCGGCGACGAGTTCGTCATCACAGCCGTCGACGGCGAGACCTCTCCCGACGACGTGGCCGACCGGTTGCGGGCCGCCGTCGGTGATTCGCCGATCGTGGTGGACGGAACGCGGATCGCGGTGAGCGCCACCGTCGGTGCCGTGCGCGTGCCCGCCGGTGGCGACGTGCTGTCGGCCATCGACGCCGCCGACGCCGCGATGTACCGGGCCAAGGGGCGCCGCCTGGTCTGACCGGGGACCCGCGTGGGACCGCAGCACCGAATCACATGCATGTAAGACTGGTTCGGTAGGACGATCCACGAAGGAGAATCGATGCACCGCGCGGGCCGAATCGGAACGCTGCTCGTCGCAGGGGCGCTGGCAGCGGGCACCGTCGTCGCTCCCGGCCCCGCCGGGATCGCCGCACCGTCGTACGCCGACCCCGCCCCCGCGCAGTCCCGGATCGTGGGCGCCGCCTGGCAGGGCGATCACCGGGTGGACCTCACCGTCTTCTCCGCGGCGATGGGCGGCAACGTCACCGTGCAGCTGCTGCTGGCGAAGGACTGGCACGCCGACCCCAAGGCGAAGTTCCCCACCCTGTACCTGCTCGACGGCATGCGCGCCCGGGACGATCAGAACGGGTGGCTGCTGGAGACCAATGTCGCGGACTTCTACCGCGACAAGAACGTGACCGTGGTGCTGCCGGTGGGCGGCCAGTCCAGCTGGTACACCGACTGGCGCCGCCCCGACAACGGCAAGAACTACAAGTGGGAGACCTTCCTCGCCAAGGAGCTGCCGCCGCTGCTGCAGCAGCAGTGGCGGGCCACCGAGTCCCGCGCGGCCGCCGGCGTCTCCATGGGCGGCACCGCCGCGTTCACCCTGGCCGCCCGCAACAAGGGGCTCTACCGGTTCGCCGGCTCGTACTCCGGCATCCTGTCGATGAGCTCGCCCGGCACCCCCGAATCGGTGGGCCTGGCCATGCGCGACGCCGGTAACTTCAACTCCGACGCGATGTACGGAGCGCCCGCCGATCCCGCATGGGCACAGCATGATCCGCTCAAGCTCGCCGATCAGCTGCGCGGCGTGAGCCTGTACTTCAGTTCCGGCAACGGCTCGGCACCCGCCACCGGACAGCCCGCCGATCTGCAGGCCATGGCGCTCGAGGTGCTCGCGCGCTCGTCGAACCAGGCCTTCGCCGTGGAGCTCAACCGCAAGGGCATCCCGGCCAACGCGATCTACCGGCCGTCCGGCAATCACAGCTGGCCCTACTGGCAGTTCGAGAACAGCCAGGCCTGGCCGCAGGCGCAGGCCGCGCTCGGCGTGCCGGATGCCCGCCCCTGTGCGGCGGCCGGTGCGATCGGCGAACTGGCGCCCAAGGTTCCGGCGCTGGGCACCTGCGTCACCGTCGAGTACCCGGTGCCCGGCGGCCGCGCCCAGGACTTCCGCGGCGGCCAGATCTACTGGACCGCCGACACCGGCGCCCAGGTGGTGGGCGGCGCGATCGGGGGTGCCTACCTCGGCGCCGGCGGCCCGGGCGGCGCGCTCGGCTACCCGACCGGCGGCGAACAGCCGCTGCCCGATAAGAAGGGCCGCTTCCAGCGGTTCCAGGGCGGCGTCGTGTACTGGTCGCCGCAGACCGGGGCGCGCGCGGTGCGCGGCGCCATCGGCGAGCGGTACGCCGCCGCCGGCTTCGAGCGCTCCCCGCTGGGACTGCCCGTCTCCGACGAGCAGCGGCTGCGGACCGGCAACGGCGCCTTCCAGCGGTTCCAGGGCGGCGTCGTCTACTGGTCCCCGAAGACCCCCGCCACGGTGGTGCCGAACGGCCCGATCTTCGCCGAATGGGGCCGTCAGGGCTACGAGGCCGGACGCCTCGGCTACCCCGTGGCCGACGCGACGCCCGCACCCGGCGGGCTCGAGCAGCGGTTCGAGCGCGGCGTGATCGCGCTGGTGAACGGGGCGACGGAAGTGCGTTGACCGCCTATCCGAGGGTTGCCGGATCGATCGCCGGTAGCCTGGCAGCGTCGTAGCGGGCAGGCCCAGACGAGCAGGCCCGAGGTACTTATCAGGGATTGGGTGAGTTCACATGGCAGGACTGCGCGGAGCCCTCGCGGTAGCAGTGATGACGGGCGGCGTGCTCCTCGGCGCGGTCGCGTGCGGAGGCAGCTCGACGGTGTCGGCGCCCGACACGGCGGTCGACGGCGGCCCCACCTCGCTGCCCGCCACGGCCCCCGCCTCCTCGGCGAGCGTGCCCTCGGGCTACCCCGGCCCGCCCTCGGTGGCCAGCTCCCCGAAGGACAAGGAATTCGTCACCAAGATGCGGTCGGAGGGCCTCGTCGCCTCCGACGAGACCATCATCGGCGCGGCCCAGTACACCTGTGACGCGCTCTCGCAGAACCCGAATCCGCGGTACGTGGAGACCCTGGTCAAGGGCATGCTGGGCCCGTCGCGCACCGGCGAGGGCGTCTCGGCGCAGCAGGCCGACAAGCTCGCCACCGACGACGCCACCAAGCTGATCGCCGAGGCCAAGTCCTCGTACTGCAAGAAGTAGCGGCCCGTGACGCAGCAGCAGCCCGGCCCGCCGCCCGCAGACAAGCGGGGGATCTCCCCCCTGACGATCGGCGTCGGCATCGCCGTGCTGATCGCCGTGATCCTGGTGATCATCCTGCTGATCAACCTGCTCAAGCCGGGTCCGACGCCGCCGGTGATCGACGGACCCGGGACCTCCTCGTCCGGCGCACCGTCGAGTGCGGTGCGCCCCAAGAACCAGCCGGCCGATTGCCCCGACGTGCAGGTGATCTCGGTGCCCGGCACCTGGGAGTCGAAGAGCAACGACGACCCCTACCGGCCCACCGCGAACCCGAACTCGCTGATGCTCAAGGTGACCGGCCCGCTCGCGGCCGCCTTCCCGGGCTCGCGTGCCGACGTGTGGACCACGCCCTACGTGGCGCAGCTGTCCAACCCCGTCGCCATCCCGCCGGACGGCCAGGCCTCCTACGAGAAGTCGCGCACCGAGGGCTACGACAAGTCGGTCGCCCAGATCACGAAGGTCTACAACAAGTGCAAGCTCACCGGCTTCGTGCTCATGGGCTTCTCGCAGGGCGCCGTGATCGCCGGCGACATCGCCGGTGAGATCGCCGCGGGCAAGGGCCCGATCCCCGCGGAGAACGTGCTCGGTGTGGGCCTGATCTCCGATCCCCGGCGCGAGCCGGGCGATGCCCGCACCACCGGCCCCAACCCGCCCGGTGTGGGCGTCGAGGTGGCCTACGGCGGCTTCAGCTTCGGCAGCCTCGCGCTGCGCGGCAAGCGGGAGGGCGGCTTCGGCGTCCTCCAGGACCGCACCTACTCGCTGTGCGGGATGAAGGACCCGATCTGCAACCAGCCCAAGGACATCTTCCAGGCGGGCCAGCTGGCCACCACGCTGCCCGAGCTGCAGAAGGTGCTCACCGGGAACTCGCACGCGCTGTACGCCACCACCACCGACTGGTCGGTGAACGGCCAGACCGCCACCCAGTGGTTGCAGGGCTGGGCGCGCGGCGTGATCGACAGGGCGCCTAAGCCTCCCCACAGCTAGCCCTGGTATTCACGACACATGGCAGGCAACGGCAAACGCGCCCTGAACACGATGGGCATCGCGATCGCCATCGCGGCGATCATCGCGATCATCGTGGTGATCGCGCTGATCATCTCGATGCTGAACAAGCCCGGGCCCACCCCGCCCGGACCCCCGCCCGAGACGCAGGCGGCGGATTGCCCCGACGTGCAGGTGCTCTCCATCCCGGGTACCTGGGAGTCCTCGGCCACCGACGATCCGGTGAACCCGCGGTTCAACCCGCGCTCGCTGATGCTGCAGGTCACCGGCCCGTTGCAGAACCGGTACAAGCCGCTGCGGGCATCGGTGTTCACCGTCCCGTACGTGGCGCAGTTCCACAATCCGGTGGCGGTGCCGCCGGACGGCCAGATGACCTACCAGGCCTCCCGCCAGCAGGGCACCGACCGGGCGATCGCGCAGATCAACAAGGTCAAGGAGCGCTGCGGCCGCACCGGATTCGTGCTCATGGGCTTCTCCCAGGGCGCCACCATCGCCGGCAACATCGCCGCGCAGATCGGCGCCGGGCAGGGACCGATCGTCGCCGAGCGGCTGCTCGGTGTGGGCCTGATCTCCGACAGCCGCCGGGTGCAGGGCGAAGGCCGGGCCGTCGGCCCCGACCCCGCGGGTGAGGGCGTGGAGGTCACCTTCTCCGGGTTCAGCGCCTTCGGTGTGGATCTGGAGGGCAAGCGCAAGGGCGGCTTCGGCGCCGTCGACGACAAGGTGGTCACCATCTGCGGATCGAACGACCCGATCTGCAATCAGCCCAAGGGCGGGCTGTTGGGACTGGCCACCGGTCTGCCGCAGGTGATCTCGACGGTGACCCAGAACTCGCACGCCGCGTACGGCACCACCGCGAACTGGAGCCTGGACGGTAAGACCGCCACCCAGTGGCTCACCGGCTGGGCAACCGGCGTGATCGACAGGGCGCCGAAGACCAAGTAGCGCTACCGAACCGGCTGCTGCTGGGTGGCGCAGTGGATACCGCCGCCGCCACCGGCGATGGCGTCGATGTCCAGCTGCACCACCTCGCGGCCCGGGAACAGTCGTTGCAGCGTGGCGCGGCATTCGCCGTCGGCCGCGGCGTCGCCGAACTGCGGTGCGATCACCGCGCCGTTGCACAGGTAGAAGTTGATGTACCCGGCGGCGAAGTCGTCGTCCTGCTGGTACTTCTCACGCACCATCGAGGGCGTGCGCAGCACCTCGACCGTGAGCCGGCGACCCTTGGCGTCGGTGGCGCCCTTGAGGATGTCGAGGTGCCGGCGGGTCACGTCGTAGTCGAAGGACTCGGGATCCTCGTCGAGACCGGCGACCACCGTGCCGGGGGAGGCGAACCGGGCGTAGAAGTCGGTGTGGCCGTCGGTGATGTCCTTGCCCTTGATGCCGGGCAGCCAGATCACCGTGTCGATGCCCAGAAGATCGCTCAGTTCCGCCTCGACCTGCTGCTTGGTCCAGCCGGGGTTGCGGTTGTCGTTGAGCACGCAGCTCTCGGTGATGATCGCCGTGCCCTCGCCGTCCACCTCGATGCCGCCGCCCTCCAGCACCAGATCGGTGTGGATCACCTCGGCGCGGGCCTGCGCGGTCACCAGTCCGGCGACCGCGGCGTCGGACTTGTGCCGCTGCTTATCGCCCCAGCCGTTGAAGTTGAAATCGACCCCCGCGAGGCCTTGGTCGCCCTTGACGAAGACGGGTCCGGTGTCGCGGATCCACAGATCGTCGAGGTCGCCGGCCACCAGGGTGATCCCGGGGACGTTGCCCACCAGTTCCCGGGCGCGGCCCAACTGATCGGCGCTCACCAGCATCGACACCGGTTCGAACCGGGCGATCGTGGTCGCGATCAGCGCCAGCGCGCGCTGCACGTCCGGTGCGCGGTCCTTGCCCCAGATGTCGGTCCGAGCGGAGAAGGCCATCCAGGTGCGCTCGTGCGGGTCGCCCTCGTCGGGCATCCGCCAGCGCCGGCCCTTGCGGTCGATGGGGGAGCGCTCGGCCGGTGGGTTCGACGGTGCGCCGCAGGCGGCCGCGACCAGTCCCATCAGCGCGGCACCCGCCTGCATGAATCGGCGACGGTTCATCATCCCCTCGTCCCGGCGAGCGCTTCTCACCTGCTGAGAAACCTAGCAGGACGTCGCGAAACCGCCTCCCTGAGCGCGACCGCGTGCACTACGTCCACGGCCGGCCCCTGCGCGACAGTTTCGCGGCGCGGTCCGGGCCGAATCCGATCGATGTGCACTTCTACAAGACGACCCGGCCGCGTCGCGTTGCCGCGCGCTGCCGCCGCTGCGGCCTTCTGCGACGTGGACCGCCGAAAACGGCGCGGCGTTCGCGAAAAGTCCAGGTCCGGCGAGTTGTCCGCACCGGACAAATTCCGAGGGCCCGATGCCGCTGCGGGATGCTCGGCGTGGCTGGAACACCGGCGGCCAGCGGTTAGGCTGTGCCCAACGCCCACAGCCGTCGACCAGGAGTACCCCCACGTGACCGAAGAGCCCCGCAAGTTCCGTTTCGCAGCGGGTGGTGCAGGCAACGCCGACGAGGGCGGGGCCCGCAAGTTCGTCAAGCTCGCCCAGGAGGCCGAGGAACTGGGCTTCGACACCTTCGCCATCCCGGACCGGCTGGACGCCCAGGTGGGACCGCTGGCCGCGCTCGGTGCGCTGGCCGTGAGCACCTCCACGATCCGGCTGGCCACCTCGATGCTGGCGATGCCCTTCCGGCACCCGGCGGTGCTGGCCAAGGAGCTCACCACGATCGACGTGCTGTCCAAAGGACGCCTGGAGATCGGTCTGGGCCTCGGTGCCTTCAAGGACGACTTCGACCAGGCCGGCATCGAGTTCGAATCCCCGGCCGGCCGGCTGCGCCGGCTCGACGAGGGCCTGACCGTGCTCGACACCCTGCTCCGCGGCCAGGAGGCCGAGTTCGAGGGCGAGGTCTTCCAGGTCAAGCAGCTCAAGGGCTACCCGCGCCCGCGGCAGGGACCGCGCCCGCCGATCGCCATCGGCGCCGGTGCCCGCCGCACGCTGGAGCTGGCCGCGCGCCGCGCCGACGTGGTCTCGATCAATCCGCGCAGCTCCGCCGAGGGCAAGTTGCGGATCTCGGACATGTCGATGGACGCCGTGAAGAACAAGGTGGAGATCGTCAAGGCCGCGGCGGGCGATCGCTTCGCCGATATCGAGCTGTCCTGGTCGATCGCCACCATCGTGGTCACCGACGACCGGGAGCAGGTCGCAGACTTCGCGCTCAAGGCCATCGAGCGCGGCCTGTCCGCGAGCATCGAGATCGATAAGGAGGTCACGATCGACGACGTGCTCGGCTCGCCCTACCTGGCGATCGGCACGTTCGACGAGATCGCCGATCAGGTGCGCGCCACCCGCGCCGCCACCGGCATGTCCTACGTGGGCGTGGTGCCCACGCAGATGGAGGCCTTCGCGCCCGTCCTCGAGCAGCTCAAGGGCGAGTGACCCGGTGCCGGGCGCGGAGCGAGCGGGCCGGATGGGTTCCGCACACTCGCGGTTTTCGTCCGTGCCGACGGTGCGCGGTACGATAGCCGGGTTTGCGGATTTTCGCGGCGTGTCCAGCACCGAAACCGGTCGGACGGGTTGCGGATATCAAGCACTATGAGGTGGCCCACAGCCCCGCAACGGGGCGTGACCGCCAGGCGATGAACTACCTATGACCGTAGCCACCCCGGGACGGTCTTTCGAGGAGCGATGCATGAACAACGAGTTTGACCAGTTTCTGGACGAAGACGGCAACATCTTCTTCCGCCCCGGAACCACGCTGGTCGACTTCGTGGAGCGCAATGCACGTGAGCGTGCCGACACGCTGGCGTACCGCTTCATCGACTACAGCCGCGAGCGCGACGGTGAGGTCCACGAGCTGACCTGGGCGCAGTTCGGTGCCCGCCTGCGCGCCATCGGCGCCCGCCTGCAGCACATCACCAAGCGTGAGGACCGCGTCGCCATCCTGGCCCCGCAGGGCCTGGACTACGTGACCGCCTTCTTCGGCGCGCTGTACGCCGGCAACATCGCCGTGCCGCTCTTCAGCCCCGACGAGCCCGGCCACACCGATCGCCTGCGCATCGTCCTCGAGGACTGCAAGCCCACCGCGATCCTCACCTCCTCGGGATCCGCCGAGGCCTGCCGCAACTTCTTCCGGCACCTCCCGGCCAAGGAGCGCCCGCGGATCATCGCCGTGGACGCCATCCCGGACTCGGTGGGCTCCACGCTCAAGCCCTTCCCGATCTACCGCGACACCATCGCGTACCTGCAGTACACGTCGGGTTCCACGCGGAACCCGGCCGGTGTGCAGATCACCTACGAGGCCGTCGGCACGAACGTGATCCAGATGATCCACGCGCTGGACCTCAACGAGAACTCCCGCGGCGTCACCTGGCTGCCGATGTTCCACGACATGGGCCTGCTCACCGTGATCCTGCCCGCGCTCGGCGGCAAGTTCATCACGATCATGAGCCCGTCGGCCTTCGTGCGCCGCCCCGGCCGCTGGATCAACGAGCTCGCGGCCGTCGAGGACGGTGCCGAGACCTTCGCCGCGGCCCCGAACTTCGCCTACGAGCACGCCGCCGCCCGCGGCCTGCCCAAGGAGGGCGAGACCCTCGACCTGTCGAACGTCAAGGGCCTGATCAACGGCTCCGAGCCGGTCACCGTCTCGTCGATGAAGAAGTTCAACGACGCCTTCGCGCCGTACGGCCTGTCGCCGAAGGCGATCAAGCCCTGCTACGGCATGGCCGAGGCCACCCTGTTCGTCAGCTCGACCCCCGTCGAGAACGAGGCCCGCGTGGTCTACGTGGACCGCGACAGCCTGGCCGCCGGCACCTTCGTGGTGGCCGACGAGAACGCCGAGGGCGCGGTCCCGCAGGTCTCCTGTGGCGATGTCGCGCTGAGCCAGTGGGCGTGCATCGTCGACCCGGAGACCGGCAAGGAACTGCCCGACGATTCGGTCGGCGAGATCTGGCTGCACGGCATGAACATCGGCTCCGGCTACTGGGAGCGCGCCGAGGAATCGCGCGAGACCTTCCAGAACTACGTGACGCCGCTGTCCGAGGGGACCCACTCCGCGGGCGTGAAGAACCTGGAGAAGGCCCGCTGGCTGCGCACCGGCGACTTCGGCGTGTACCACGACAACGAGCTGTACATCACCGGCCGCGTCAAGGACCTGGTGATCGTGGACGGCCGCAACCACTACCCGCAGGACATCGAGTTCACCGCGCAGGAGTCGGACACCAAGTACATCCGCACGGGCTACCTCGCGGCGTTCTCGGTGCCGGCGAACGAGCTCCCGCAGGCGGTCTTCGAGAACGCGCACTCGGGCCTGACCTACGACCCGAACGACCAGTCCGAGCAGCTGGTGATCGTCGCCGAGCTCGGCGCGGGCGGCGCGAAGCAGGACCAGCAGGCGCTGGCCGACGGCATCCGTTCCGCCGTGGGCGCCGCGCACGGCGTGCTGGCCCGCGACATCCTGCTGGTGCCCGGCGGTTCGCTGCCCCGCACCAGCTCGGGCAAGATCGCCCGGCGCGCGGGCCGCGCCGCCTACATCGACGGCACGCTGCGCGGCGGCTACACGCAGCAGGCGTTCCCCGACGCCGACGCCAACAACGTCAACTAGAACGTTCGCTCCCACCGGGGCGATGACCACAACTGAACCAGACGCGCTCCCGCGACCAACGGGTCTCGACTGCGAAGGGTGATTGAAGAAACCATGGCTGACAACGACAACTCCCTCCCCACCGGTCAGGACGGCCCCACCGGCAAGGCCCGCGAGGACCTCACCGTCGAGGAGCTGCGCGCCTGGATGCGGCAGTGGATCGCGGATGCCACGAAGCAGCCGCTGGAGAACATCACCGACGACAAGTCGCTCGACGAGTTCGGCCTGGGCTCACGCGACGCCGTCTCGATGGCCTCGGACATCGAGGACTTCACCGGTGTGCAGATCACGGCCACCGTGGCCTTCCAGCACCCGACGATCGCTCTGCTGTCCCAGCGCATCATCGACGGCGACCCGGTGGTCTCCGACGACGATCTGGCCGCCGAGGCCGCGCGGTACGACCGCGGCGAGGAGTTCGAGGCGAACCGGGGCACGCACGACGTGGCCGTGGTGGGCCTCGCGACCCGTTTCCCCAAGGCCGGTGAGACCCCGGAGAGCACCTGGGAGTTCCTGATCGGCAACGGTGACGCCACCACCGATCTGCCCGAGGACCGCTGGTCCGAGTTCAAGCAGGACCCGCGCCTGAAGAAGGTGCTCGACGACGCCAATGTCTTCGGCGGCTACCTCGACGATGTGAAGAGCTTCGACGCCGAGTTCTTCCAGATGACCCCGCGCGAGGTCGAGATGGTCGATCCGCAGCAGCGGCTCGCGCTCGAACTCACCTGGGAGGCGCTGGAGCAGGCCAACATTCCGGCCAGTTCGGTCAAGGGCACCCGCACCGGGGTGTGGATGGGCAGCTCCGCCAACGATTACCAGATGCTGGCCGTGGCCGATCCGACCAAGGCCAACCCGTACGCGCTGACCGGCACCTCGACCTCGATCGTGGCGAATCGCGTCTCCTACTTCTACGACTTCCACGGGCCGTCGGTCACCGTGGACACCGCGTGCTCCTCTTCGCTGGTCGCGATCCACCAGGCCATCCGCAGCCTGCGCGAGGGCGAGACCGACATGGCCGTCGCGGGCGGCGTGAACATGCTGATCGTCCCGGCCGCGACGCTGGGCTTCGACAGCATCGGCGCGCAGGCGCCCGACGGCAAGATCAAGGCCTTCAGCTCCGACGCCAACGGCATGATCCGCGCCGAGGGCGGCGGCGTGGTGCTGCTCAAGCGCCTCGCCGACGCCGAGCGCGACGGCGACACCATCCTCGGCGTGCTCGCCGGCTCGGCCGTCACCTCCGACGGCAAGTCCAACGGCATCTTCGCGCCGAACCCCGAGGCGCAGGTGATCAACCTGCGCGACGCCTACATCGACGCCGGCATCGACCCGCGCTCCGTGGACTACCTGGAGGCGCACGGCACCGGCACCATCCTGGGTGATCCGCTCGAGGCCGACGCCATCGGTCGCGTGCTCGGCCGCGGACGCGACGCCGACAAGCCGCTGCTGCTGGGCTCGGCCAAGACCAACTTCGGCCACATGGAAGCCGCCGCCGGCATCGCCGGTGTGGCCAAGGTGCTGCTCGGCATGCAGCACGGCCAGATCCCGGCCTCGCTGCACTACGCCGGCCCCAACCCGTACATCCAGTTCGAGGCCAACCGGATGCTGGTCGCGGCCCGGAACACGGAGTGGCCCAAGTACTCCGGCGCCCGCCTCGCCGGCGTCACCGGTAACGGCTTCGGCGGCACCAACGCCCACGTGGTGGTCAAGGAGTACGTGGCCCCGGAGCCCGCCGAGGCCCCCGAGTCCGACGAGGCCACCACCGCGGTCCCCGACTTCTACGCCGCCACGGTCGAGGGAGCGGCTGTGCCGCTGGTGCTCTCGGGCTACGTCCCGTCGCGCCGCCGGGCCGCCGCCAAGGAGCTGGCCGACTGGCTGGAGACCGACGAGGCCAAGGAGTTCACGCTCGCCGAGATCGGCCGCAGCCTGGCGCACCGCAACCACGGCCGCGTCCGCTCGGTGGTGATGGCCAAGGATCTCGACGAGGCGATCAAGGGCTTCCGCGCCATCGCGGACGGCAAGAACGCCCCGAACGTGCTGTCGGCCAACCAGCCCGACCCCACCGGCCCGGCGTTCATCTTCTCCGGTTTCGGCAGCCATCACCGCAAGATGGCCAAGCAGCTCTACCTCGAGAACCCGGTGTTCAAGCACTACTTCGACGAGGTCAACGAGCTGATCATCGACGAGTCGGGCGACGACTACGCCGATATGATCACCGACGACACCCAGACCTTCCACATCGAGACCGGCCAGGTGGGCATCTTCGCCATCCAGGTCGCGCTGGTGGGCCTGTTTCGCCATCACGGCATCGAACCCGGTGTGGTGCTGCCGCACTCGATGGGTGAGGCCACCGCGGCCTGGCTCACCGGCGGCCTCTCGCTGGAGGACGCCGTGCGCGTCATCTGCAACCGCTCGCGCCTCATGGGCGAGGGCGAAGCCATGCTCCCCGAGGAGATGGAACGCTTCATGGCGCTGGTCGAGTACAGCGCCGACGACATCGACACCGTGCTCGGCGAGTACGAGGGCCTGGAGATCTGCGTCTACGCCGCGCCCACGCACACCGTGATCGGTGGCCCCGGCAAGGTGATCGACAAGATCGTCGAGGAGACCGAGGCCAAGGGCCTGATGGCCCGCAAGCTCGTGACCCGCGGCGCATCCCACACCTCGCAGATGGACCCGCTACTGGGCGAGCTGCAGGCCGAGCTCATGGGCATCGAGCCGCACCCGCTGCAGTACCCGATGTACTCCACCGTGAACAAGGAGGAGTTCTACAAGGCGGGCCACGCCCCCGTGCACGATGTGGACTACTGGATCAAGGGCCTGCGCCACAGCGTCTGGTTCACCCAGGCCGTGGAGAAGGCCGTCGAGGCCGGCTACCGCACCTTCATCGAGTTCTCCCCGAACCCGATCACCCTGATCTCCGTGGCCGCCGTGACCTTCGGCTCCGGCATCCAGGACGCCGCGCTCATCCAGACGCTCAAGCGCAAGGAGGACGAGCCCGGCACCATCATGACCGCGCTGGCGAACGTCTTCGTGCGCGGCCACGATGTGAACGTCGCCTCGCTCTTCGGACCGGGCCGCTACGCCCCGATCCCGCGGACCAAGTTCCAGCGCAAGGAGATCTGGATCCAGACCTCGCTGCCCGACGGCGGCTCGGGCGTGGTGCCCGGCGGCCACGTGGCGCTGCCCGACGGCCGGCACGTGTGGCAGCTCGACGGTGGCGCCCTCACCCTGGGCGACGGCACCGAGATCGGCCTGGTCGAGCTCGCGCGCATGGCGGCCGCCCAGGTGCTCGACGGTGCCGCGGTCACCGCGGCGGTCGAGCACGGTGCGCCCAACGCCGCGTCGACGCTCACCACCACGCTCACCCCGCACCCGGGTGGCGCTTCGATCCAGGTGCACCGCAACGATTCCGGGAGGTTCACCCTCCTGCTCGACGCCGTCGTGGTGGGCGGCGAGGCCTCCGGCACCGCGGCCGCGCCGCTGATCACCAAGGCCGCGCCCGCCGCGGTGGAGGCCGACGACGCGCTCGACGCCGAGCCCGAGATCGCCGTCTCCGAGGAGACCGAGGCGCCCGCCCCCGAGGGCAGCGCCGAGGTGTGGAGCCCGGAGTCCGGCGAGACGGTGGAGCACCGGCTCGGCGTGATCATCGCCGAGACCATGGGATTCGAGATCGAGGACCTGCCCAAGGAGATCCCGCTGATCGACCTGGGCATGGACTCGCTCATCGCGATGCGCATCAAGAACCGCGCCGAGTACGAGTTCGACATCCCGCCGATCCAGATCCAGGCGGTGCGCGACGCCTCCTTCAACGATGTCGTGCAGTTCGTCGAGTACGCCGTCGAGCACCGCGACCAGGTGGACGCGCTGGCCGAACACCAGTCCGGCACCGGCGAACTCGCCGACGCCGCGAAGCTCGCCGAGATGATGCAGGCCGCCAAGGACGAGGCCGCCGCTAAGGCGGCAGCGCCCGCCGAGGCCGCACCCGCCGCGGAGCCGGCCGCACCGTCGGAGCCCGCCCCGGCGGCCGCGGAGCCGAGGTCCGATGCTCCCGACCTGCTCGACGGTGCCGCCGTCGCGGAGGCCGTGGGCGACGGTGTGCCCCCGCGCGATGCCGCGGAGCGCCTGACCTTCGCGACCTACGCGATCGTGGTCGGCAAGTCGCCCGGTGGCGTCTTCAACGAGCTCGACGTGCTCAGCGAGGACGTCGCGGAGAAGCTCACCGCGCGCCTGTCCGAGCGGGCCGGCGGCGAGGTCGACATCGAGGACGTGATCGACTCGAAGAACATCGAGGAGATGGCCACCTACGTGGGCGCCGTGATGAACGACGCCACCCCGGTGGACGGCTTCGTCCGCACGCTCCGCGCCGCGGAGGGCTCGACCCGCAAGCCGCTGTTCCTGTTCCACCCCGCCGGCGGCAACACCACCGCCTACGAGGCGCTGCTGCGCAAGCTGCCGCAGGACCTGCCGGTGTACGGCCTCGAACGCGTCGAGGGCGAGATCGAGGAGCGGGTGCGCGAGTACCTGCCCAAGATCAAGGAGATCCAGCCCGAGGGCCCGTACCGGGTGTCCGGGTGGAGCCTCGGCGGCGCCTTCGCCTACGGCGTGGCCCGCGGCCTGGAGGACGACGGCGCGAAGGTCGAGTACATCGGCTTGCTCGACGTGGTGGCCCCCACCGTTCCGCTCACCGATGAGCCGGACGAGAAGAAGGCCCGCCTGGAGCGCTGGGAGAAGTTCGCGCGCAAGAACTACGACATCGGCGACGAGATCGAGCTGCCGATGGACCGGCTGGTCGCGGCGGACGACGAGGGCCAGTTCCGGATCATCATGGAGCTGGTGCAGCTGTCCGATAAGAAGGTGCCCACCTCGATGATCGAGCACCAGCGCACGTCCTTCATCGACAACCGCGCGCTGCTCAAGGTGAACCCGGCCGATTACGGCCGGTTCGACGGCAAGGTCACGCTGTACCGCGCCGACCGCATGCACGACGGCGCCGTCGAGCTGGAGCCGAACTTCGCCGACATCGCGCCGGACGGCGGCTGGGCACCCGTGGTCGAGGACCTGGAGATCGTGCAGATCGGCGGCGATCACCTGCAGATCATCGACGAGCCGTACATCGGCAAGGTCGCATCGCACATGGCGGGTGAGCTCGATCGAGCCGACGCCGAGCGGTCCTGACGAAGGGATAGGGTGGCAGACGTGACGGACGTTTCGGAGAAGGTCGATACCCCCGACCTGCACACCACCGCGGGCAAGCTCGCGGACCTGCATCGCCGCCTGGAGGCCGCCAAGGACCCGGGCAGCGAGCGGGCCCGGGCCCGCCGCGACGCCAAGGGCCTTCCCAGCGCCCGCCAGCGCATGCACATGCTGTTCGACGAGGGCACCTTCGTCGAGCTGGATCAGCTCGCGAAATCGCCCGGCGACGACAAGATCAAGGACGGCGTCGTCATCGGTTACGGCCTGGTCAACGGCCGCAAGGTCGCTGCCTTCAGCCACGATCAGACGGTGGGCGCCGGCACCGTCGGCGAGATGTTCGGCCGCAAGATGGTCAAGCTCTACGACTTCGCCGCCACCGCCGGCCTGCCCGTGGTGGGCATCAACGATTCGGGCGGCGCCCGGATCCAGGACGCCGCCACGTCCATCGCCTGGTACGCCGAGCTCGGCCGGCACCAGGACGGCCTGTGCGGCCAGGTGCCCCAGATCTCGATGATCCTCGGCACCTGCGTGGGCGGCGCGGTGTACGCGCCCGCCAACACCGATGTGCTGGTGGGCGTCGAGGACAACACCTACATGTTCGTCACCGGCCCCGAGGTGATCCGCCCGACCACGGGCGAGACCACCTCCGCGGAGGACCTCGGTGGCGCCGTCAAGCAGGCCACCTGGGGCAACCTGCACCACGTGGCCAAGGACGAGCAGGCCGCGTTCGATTGGGTCAAGCGCTATCTCGGCTTCATGCCCGATTCGGTGCACCAGCGCCCGCCGCTGGTGAACCCGGGCATCGAGCCGGAGCTCACCGACAGCGATCTCTCGCTGGAGACGATCATCCCGGACGCCGACAACGCGGGCTACGACATCCACGAGGTGATCCTGCGCGTCTTCGACGACGGCGACTTCCTGGAGTACGCCGAGCTGTGGGCCCCGAACATCGTGTGCGGTTTCGCGCGGTCCGACGGCCAGTCCGTGGGCGTGGTTGCGAACCAGCCCATGCACATGGCCGGCACCCTGGACACCCAGGCCTCGGAGAAGGCCGCCCGCTTCGTGCGGCTGTGCAACTCCTTCAACATCCCGCTGGTCTTCCTGGTCGACGTGCCGGGCATCCTGCCGGGCGTCGAGGAGGAGAAGATCGGCACCATCCGCCGGTCGGGCAAGTTCATCTTCAGCTACGTCGAGGCGGCCGTCCCGAAGGTCACCATCATCCTGCGCAAGTCCTACGGCGGCGCGTGGGCCGTGATGGGCTCCAAGCAGCTGGGTGCCGACTTCGTCTTCGCCTGGCCCACGGCGCGCCTGGCCGTGATGGGTGCCGAGGGCGCCGCCGCGATCATCAAGCGGCGTGAGATCGAGGAGGCCGGCGAGAACGGTCCCGCGATCCGTCAGGCCTTCATCGACTTCTACAACCAGTTCATGGCCACGCCGTGGCTGGCGGCCGAGCGCGGCTACATCGACGGCGTGATCGAGCCCAAGGACACCCGCCTGCTGATCCGCAAGTGCCTGCGCCAGCTGCAGGACAAGGAGCTGCAGCGCGTGCCGCGGCGCACCTACCTCATGCCCATGTGACCATGCCCGCGCTGGACTCCTTTCCGCAGATCACCGGGTCGGTGCTCACCGATCCGGATGTCACCGCGGCGTACGCCACCGACCACTGCTCGCCGGTGTTCGGGGCCGTACCGCTGGCCGTGGTGCTCGCGGAGACCACCGAGGACGTGGCCGCTGTGGCCGCGTGGTGCTACGCGCACGACGTGGTGATGGTGCCGCGCGGCGCGGGCAGCGGCCTGGCCGGCGGGGCCAGCGCCATCGAGGGCTGCGTGATCATCTCGCTCGCGAAGATGGACGCGATCCTGGAGATCAACGTCGCCGATCAGTACGCCCGCGCCGAGGCCGGCGTGATCAACGCCCACCTCGACGCCGCGGCGCGCGAGGTGGGGCTGATGTACCCGCCCGACCCGTCGTCGTACGAGATCTGCTCGATCGGCGGCAACGTGGCCACCAACGCCGGTGGCCTGCGGTGCGTGAAGTACGGCGTCACCCGCGAGTACGTCCTCGGGCTCACCGTGGTGCTGCCCGACGGCCGGATCATCAAAACCGGGCGGCGCACCGTCAAGGGCGTCACCGGCTACGACCTGACCCAATTGCTGTGCGGCAGTGAGGGAACCCTCGGGATCGTCACCGAGGTCACCGTGAAGCTGCGGCCCGCGCCGCTGATCGCGCCGACCACGGTCGCGGCCTCGTTCCCGGACGTGGTGAGCGCGGCCTCGGCGGTCGCCGCCGTGGTGGGTACCGGTGTGGTGCCTGCGCTCATGGAGCTGATGGACCGCGGCACCCTCGAATGCGTGGAGGCCATGCGGCCCTTCGGGCTGGAGGACGAGACCCGGGCGATGCTCATCGGGCAGGGGAGCACCCCCGAGGACGCCGCCGTCCTGGCCCGCGAATTCGACGCCGCCGGAGCGCATTACGTGGTGGTCTCCGACGATCCGGCCGAGGCCGCCGAATTGCTGTCGGTGCGCCGCGCCGCGTTCCCGGCCTACGAGCACGCGGGCAACATGTTCTCCGAGGACGTGGGCGTGCCCCGGTCCAAGCTGCCGGAGATGTTCGCCCGGATCGAGGAGATCGCCGCCAAGTACGACGTGGCGATCCCCACCTGCGCGCATGCCGGCGACGGCAACCTGCACCCCACGCTGATCTACCCGCGCGAGCTCACCGAGGTGCCGCAGGCGATCTGGGACGCGGCCGACGAGGTCTTCCAGGCCGCGCTCGATCTGGGCGGCACCCTGACCGGCGAGCACGGAGTGGGCGTCCTCAAGGCCCGCTGGGTGGGCGACGAGCTCTCCGACGACGTGCTGGAGCTGCATCGCGGCATCAAGGCGGTCTGGGACCCGAAGAACCTGCTCAATCCCGGCCGCGGCTTCTAGCGCGCGTCCCTATAGGGAGTCGACGAAGACCGCGGCGATGGCCTCCAGGCCGCGCTGATCGTCGTCGGTGAAGCGGGCGGTCTTCTCGCTGTCGAGGTCGAAGACGCCGATCAGCTCGCCGTCCGCCGAGACCAGTGGCACGACGAGTTCGGAGTTGGTCGCACCGTCGCAGGCGATGTGATCGGCCACGGCGTGCACATCGTCGACCCGCTGCGTCCGCCGCGTGCGGGCCGCGGCGCCGCAGACGCCCCGGTCGAGCGGGATCCGGATACAGGCGGGCAGCCCCTGGAACGGTCCCACCACCAGCTCGGTCCCGTCGTGGAAGTAGAAGCCCACCCAGTTGAGGTCCGGCACCGTCGCCTTGACGAGCGCGGAGAGGTTCGCGGCGTTGGCGATGCGATCGTGCTCGCCGTCGACGAGGGCGCGGGCGAACTGCGCGAGGTCGGCGTAGCGCTCCGCGGGGGAGCCGGACAGTTCGGGTACGGAGAACGACACGCCCTCACGGTACGGGCCTCCGGCGGTGTGGAGCACCCCTGTACCGAGCCTGATTCTGGGCGCAGGCTGAGAGAGTGACGCACTCTGATTCGTGAAGATTCAGGGTCAAAAACAGCCCCTGTCCAGCCCTGACCGGCGACAATCGAGGAACTTGGAGCGCATGTGTAACGACCCGGTCTCGGAGGCCGACTAAGAGTTTGTCAGGAACTGAGATCTGTCATACAGTGCCTGACGAGTACTGCTCCGGCGGGTCGCGTGCGTCACCGGCACGAGTCGTGATAGCGCACCGAGGTCGAGATCGACCGGCCTCCTCGACGGGGAAGACCGCCCACCGGGCGAACGATGAGGAAGAGAGTCTCGAATGCGTATGCGCAACGGCTGGGCCAAGCGGGCCACTGCCGCCGCGATCACCGTGGCTGCCATTCCGGCCCTGGCGGGCGGTATCGGTACCACCGGCGCCGCGAACGCCTGGGGTCCGGGCAACGACAAGAACCCGCCGAAGGGCTTCAAGCAGGCCTTCGTCAACGGTGCCGGCATGCCCAACGTCAAGGTTCGTACCTGGGCGTCGACCACCACCGACCCCAAGAAGGCCCCCACCGTCGTGCTGCTCGACGGTCTGCGCGCCACCTGGGACGTCTCGGGCTGGGAGCGCGACTCCAACGTGGCCTTCCTGTCGCAGAAGGGCATCAATGTCGTCATGCCCGTCGGCGGCACCTCCAGCTGGTACACCGACTGGCAGGCCCCGTCGTCGACGAACCGTCAGCCGTACCGCTACACCTGGGCCTCGTTCCTCAAGACCAGCCTGCCGCAGTACATCCGCAGCCTCGGCTTCAGCGATAACGTCTCGCTGGTCGGCCTGTCGATGTCGGGCAGCGCCGCGCTGATCAACACCATCGAGTCGAACGGTTACTACAAGCGTGCCGCGTCGCTCTCGGGCCTGGTGAACATCTCGGCGCCCGGCATCCCGATCGCCGTGGGCATCGCCTCGCTCGATTCGAGCGGCTACAACGCAGGCCTCGACATGTGGGGCGGTCCGCTGGACTCGCGCTGGGCCAAGAACGACCCGACCGTTCAGGTGGGCCGGTTCAAGAACGTGCCGCTGTGGATCTCCGCGGGCAACGGCGTCTTCGGCAAGTACACGCCGAACCCGGGCCCGGCCGACGTGATCCAGGGTGTGCCGCTGGAGTGGCTGGCGCTGTCGCAGGCCCGCTCCTTCGAGGGCGCCACCAAGCGTGCCGGCCTCACCAAGACTCACTTCGATTTCCCGCCTGCCGGAACCCACACGTGGGGCTACTGGCAGGATCAGGTGTGGCAGATGCAGCGCACCGGCTGGTTCTCGAAGTAAAACCTCTGTCGGAGGCGATGATCATCGAGTACACACCGCGGCCCGGCTCCACGAGCAGGGCCGCGGTGTCGTATTGTGATGTAGACGACCTTTCCTGAGAAAACAGGGAGGGTGCGTAACACCAGGTCCTGTGAAGACGATGAGATTCAGGGACGGTGTCACCCGTGTGACTCATGTGAAACATGTGACATGTGTGACGATTGATGTTAGAGTGAAAGCTGTGACGAGTCTTGGTCGCTTGCGACCGCCGTCCGGTCCACAAGCGAACAGTGCGCGGACGCGCGAGAACGAGAAACGAGAGAGGTCAGCTATGCGAGCAGCCTGGGGTAAGCGAGCAGGTGCGGCGGCCATCACGGTCGCAATGGTGCCGGCCCTCGCCGGTATGGGCGCAGGTGTTGCCGGGGCTTGGGGCCCGGGTAGCGCCAAGAACCCGCCGAAGGGCTTCAAGTCCGAGCGTGTGAACGGCGCGGGAATGCCGGACGTCCTCGTCCGCTCCTGGGCGTCGACCACCACGGATCCGGCCAAGGCGCCCACCGTGGTCCTCCTGGACGGCCTGCGCGCCACTCAGGATGTCTCCGGCTGGGAGCGCGACTCCAACGTCGCCTTCCTGTCGACCAAGGGCGTCAACGTCGTCATGCCCGTGGGCGGTACCGCCAGCTTCTACACGAACTGGGCGAACGTCTCGAAGCAGGGCAACGGCACCTACCGGCCGACCTGGGGCACGTTCCTGGCCACCAGCCTGCCGTCGTACATCAAGTCGCGTGGCTTCTCCAGCAACCTGTCGATCATCGGTCTCTCGATGGGCGGCGGCGCTGCGCTGATCACCGCGGCGAACAACCCCGGCGTGTACAAGCGCGCCGCGGCTCTGTCGGGCTTCCTGAACACCTCGGCCCCGGGCATGCCCGTCGCCGTGGGTGTCGCCATGCTCGACGCCGGTGGCTACAACGTCCTCGACATGTGGGGCGGCCCGTTCGACGCGAACTGGGACAAGAACGATCCCACCAAGCAGGCCGCGCGCCTGAAGGGCATCCCCGTGTGGGTCACCGCCTCGACCGGTGAGCCGGGCAAGTACACCCCGAACCCGAGCCCCGCGGACATCGTCCAGGGCGTGCCGCTGGAGATCCTGGCCAAGTCGCAGTCGGAGGCCTTCAAGGCCGCGGCCGACAAGGCCGGCGTGCAGGGCCACTACGACTTCTCGGCAGTGGGCACCCACACGTGGGGCTACTGGCAGGACCAGGTGTGGCAGATGCAGCGGACCGGCTGGTTCGGCTGATCACCACGCTGAAATAGCACTCGCAACGAAGGCCCCGGGCACCCGCCCGGGGCCTTCGGGCGTATCGGTACTGTGTCTGACGAGCCCACACGAGAAACCCGAGGTGCAGAAACATGGCCCCGCCGACCCCCACGCCCGAGGGCGACGAGCCGATCGGATTCCGCATCGACCCCGTCCTCGCCCGCAGCTGGCTGCTCGTCAACGCGGCGCAGCCCGAGCGGTTCGACGCGGCAGCGCGCTCGCGCACCGACATCGTGGTCCTCGACATCGAGGACGCAGTGGCGCCGAAGGACAAGGTGGCGGCCCGCAACAACGTGGTCGAGTGGTTGAACACCGAGCACGACGGTGCGCCCAACAACGGCTGGGTGCGGGTGAACGGCTTCGGCACGCAGTGGTGGGCCGACGATCTCGAGGCGCTGCGCGGCGCCAAGCACCTCGGCGGCATCATGCTGGCCATGGTCGAGTCGATGGACCACGTGACGGAGACCGCCAAGCGGCTCCCCGACACCCTCATCGTGGCGCTGGTGGAGACCGCCCGCGGCCTGGAGCGGATCAGCGAGATCGCCTCGGCGAAGGGCACCTTCCGGCTGGCCTTCGGCATCGGCGACTTCCGCCGCGACACCGGCTTCGGTGGCGACCCGACGACACTGGCCTACGCGCGGTCGCGGTTCACCATCGCCGCCAAGGCGGCGCACCTGCCGGGCGCGATCGACGGCCCGACCGTCGGCTCGAAGGGGCTGCTGCTCAGCGAGGCCACGGCGGTTTCCGCCGAGTTCGGCATGACCGGCAAGATCTGCCTCACCCCGGACCAGTGCCACCCCGTGAACGAGGGACTGAGCCCGTCGCAGGAGGACATCCGCTGGTCCCGCGAGTTCTTCGCCGAGTTCGATCGCGACGGCGGCGAGATCCGCAACGGCTCCGATCTACCGCGCATCGCCCGGGCCACGAAGATCCTCGACCTGGCCCGCGCCTACGGCATCGAGGCGGCCGAGGGACTCGACGGCGAACACGCGCCGGCCCCGTCGGACACCTTCCACTACTGATCGCGCGTCACGAGGCGGTGTGGCACACCGCCTCCACGTTGTTCCCGTCCGGATCGCGGACGAAGGCGCCGTAGTAGCCCGGGTGGTATTCGGGCCACATCCGCGGCGCGTGCAGCGATTCGGCGCCGAGCTCGAGCGCGGCGCGGTAGAAGGCGTCCACCGTGGCCGCATCGGCCGCGCTGAAGGCCACGTGCATCTCGCGGTTCGGGCCGGAGGCGACCTCGCCGCCGGAGATCCAGAAGTCGGGCTGCTCGGTGCCGTAGCCCACGGCCACGTCGAAGTCCATCAGCCGGCGCGCGCCGAGGGTGGCGAGCACCCCGTCGTAGAAGCGCTTCGCGGCGTCCAGATCTGCGCAGTTGATGCCGAAGTGGTCGATCATGGTCGATCCCGTCGTCGTCGGGGCGCCCGCTGCGGCCCCGTCGTCAACGGTCTACCACCGGGCCCCGACAACCGGCGCCGAATCAGCCGAGTGCGCGGCGCACCGCCTCGCGGGCGCCCTGCGGATCGGCGGCGGCGACCGCCGCCTCGGCGGCCCACCGGCACTGCTGCAGGGTGACGGCGCCGACCCGCGCGCCGACCGCGGCGGCGGCGCCCGCGGCGCAGGACAGCGAGCTCACACCGAGGCCCACCAGCACGCAGGCCAGCAGCGGATCGGCCGCGGCCTCACCGCACACCCCCACGGGCTTCCCGGCCGCGGCCCCGGCCTCGGCGGTGATCTTGATCAGTCGCAGCACGGCGGGCTGCCACGGGTCGGTGAGCGCCGCGAGTTCCGAGCTCATCCGGTCGGCGGCCATGGCGTACTGGGTGAGGTCGTTGGTGCCGATCGAGACGAAATCCACTTCGGCCACAACGCTGTCCGCGCACAGGGCCGCCGCGGGCACCTCGATCATCACGCCCGGCGTCAGGGAGCGCGCGCGGCACTGCGCGGCGAAGGAGCGGGCCTCCGCCGCGGTCGCGATCATCGGCGCCATCACCCAGGGCGAGGCCTCGGCGCCGTCGGCCGCGGCGGCGATGGCGTCGAGCTGGCGTTCCAACAGCCCCGGATCGCCCTCGGCGATGCGGATTCCGCGCACGCCGAGGGCCGGATTGTCTTCGTGCGCATGGTCGACGAACTTGAGCGGCTTATCGGAGCCCGCGTCCAGGGTGCGGATCACCACCTTGCCGCCGGGGAAGGCGTCGATCACCTCGCGGTAGAGGGCCGCCTGCTCCGCGACGGCGGGCTCATCGGCCCGGTTCAGGAAGGCCAGCTCGGTGCGGAACAGTCCCACGCCCTCCACCTGCCGCTCGGCGGCGGTCCGCGCGCTCGCACCGTCCTGCACGTTCGCCAGGATCGCCACCGGCGCACCGTCGGACGTGCGACCGGGCCCGCGCCACCGCGCGACCTCGGTGGCGATCCGCTGCGCCTCGGCCACCCGGGACTCGGCCTCCGCGGCCGGGGGTTCGACGGTGACCGTGCCCTCTCCGCCGTCGAGCAGCACCGGGGTCCCGGCGTCCACGGTGCCGGCCTGCGTGAGCCCGACGATGCACGGAATCCCCAACTGCCGCGCGATGATCGCGGTGTGGCTGGTGGGCCCGCCGAGCCGGGTGCCGATGCCCACGATGAGAGCGGGATCGAGCCCGGCGGTGTCGGCCGGGGCGAGGTCGTCGGCCAGCAGGATCGACGGTGCCGTGGGCACGGGGACGCCCGGCTCCGGGCGGCCGAGCAGCTCGGCGAGCACCCGATCGCGGACGTCGCGCAGATCCGTCACGCGCTCGGCCATGAGTCCACCGAGCTTGGTGAACATGTCGGCGAACTGCTCCGTGGCCGCCGCCACGGCACCCTCCGCGGGGGAGCCGGACCGGATGAGCTTCTCCGCGGTGCCGATCCACGCCTTGTCCGAGGCCAGGCCGGCGGTCGCCGCGAGTACCTCGGACGCCGCGCCGGTGGCCTGCGAGGCGCGCTCGCGCAGCCGCCCCGCCACCGCGAGCGCCGCCGTGGAGAACCGGGCGGCCTCCGCCTCGCGCTCGGCTTCGGGCAGGTCAGGACCCGTGGCCGGGAGCTCCGGGCGTTCCCCGGGCCACATCACGGGCGCGTACGCCACACCGGGCACGACAGGGGTGCCGGTGAGCACGGTGGCGACGATCGACTGCTGCGAACTCATGTGACCCAGATTACGAAATCTGCTTGACTTGTCAACACAAACAGGCGTAAAAACAGAAAAATCAAATCAAAACCAACACGGTCAAACGAACTCGGAGGCGGGATGTACGCGGAGGAACGGCAGCGCGCGATCGGCGATCTGGTCGCCGCCCGCGGGCGGGCGTCGGTCGCCGAGCTGGCCGAACGCTACGACGTGACCCCCGAGACGGTCCGCCGCGATCTGGACGTGCTGGAGCGGCTCGGCGGTGTCCGGCGCGTGCACGGCGGCGTGGTCGCCGCCGGGGTGCTGGCCGGTGCGGAATCCGGCGTCGGCGAGCGGGAGGCCCTCGGCGCGGATGCCAAGCGCGCGATCGGGGAGGCCGCGCAGCGGTACCTACCGCCGGCGGGCGGATCCGTGCTCTTCGACGCGGGCACCACCACCATCGCCGCCGCCCGCGAGGTACCCGTTGGACAGCGGCTCACGGCGATCACCAATTCGCTCCCCGTGGCCTCCGCTCTGGCGGGGCGCGACGGCGTCGCGCTGCACATGCTCGGCGGCCGGATCCGCGGGCTCACCCAGGCGGCGGTGGGATCGGGGACGGTGGCCGAGATCGGCCTGCTGCACGCCGATGTCGCCTTCCTCGGGACCAACGGCATCGGTGCCCACCGCGGCCTGTCGACCCCCGATGCCGACGAGGCCGCGGTGAAGACCGCGCTGATCCGCGCCGCCGACTTCGTGGTGCTGCTCGCCGATTCCTCCAAGTTCGACCACGAGAGCCTGGTCGCCTTCGGTGGTCTCGGCGAGATCGACGTCCTGATCGCCGATGCGGCGCCCACCGGCGCGCTCGCGACGGCGCTGGCGGATCACGGTGTGGACGTGGTGGTGGCGCAGTGATCGTCACCGTGACCGCCAACCCCAGCCTGGACCGGCTCGTGGCGCTCGGCGCACCCCTGGAGCGCGGCGCCGTACAGCGCGCGCGATCGTCCTCGGTGGACCCGGGCGGCAAGGGCGTCAACGTCTCCCGCGTGCTGCACGCGGCCGACGCACAGACCCTGGCGGTGCTCCCGGCGGACGCCGGCGACCCGCTGCTGACCGCCCTCGACCGGATCGGCGTGCCCGCCCGCGCGGTCCCCGCCGGACACGAGGTGCGCAGCAACGTGACCGTGGCGGAGCCGGACGGCACCACCACCAAACTCAACGCACCCGGCGCGGCGCTCGACCCCGGCCTGGTCGCCGGGCTCGAAGACGCGGTCGTCGCCGCGGCCACGGGTGCCTCCTGGCTCGCGCTCTGCGGTTCGCTGCCGCCCGGACTGCCCGACGACTGGTACGCCCGGATCGCCCGCCGCATCGCGAGCGGTCCGCGGATCGCGGTCGACACCTCCGGCGCCGCCCTCGCCGCGGCCGTGGGTGCGGGAGTGCACCTGCTCAAGCCCAACGCCGAGGAGCTCGGTGAGCTGGTGGGAGCCGACGGCGCCGAACTCGAGAAATTCGCCGCAGCAGGTGATCTCGGGCCGGTGCGGGCCGCCGCCGAGCGCCTCCACCGCACGTCCGGCGCGGCGGTCCTCGCCACGCTGGGTGGTGCCGGCGCACTTCTTATCGACGACGGTGCCTGGCACGCCATCCCGCCGCGGACCGTGGTGCGCAGCACCGTCGGCGCCGGCGACAGTTCGCTCGCCGGGTACCTGCTCGCGGACGAGCGCGGCGCTTCCGCGCCGGACCGGCTCCGGCTCGCCGTGGCCTACGGCTCCGCCGCCGCCGCACTGCCGGGCACCCAGGCGCCCCGACCGGATCAGCTCGCCACCGCCGATGTGCACGTGCGCGCCCTGTAGACCTCCCCGCACCACCCCGTCGTAGAACCGGAGTTCCCCATGACCCAGCCGACCGAGCAGATCATCACGCCCGCCCTCGTGGCGCTCGATGTCGCGGCCGGACCCGAGAAGACCGATGTGATCGGCTATCTCGCGCACCGCATCGCCGACGCCGGCCGCGCCGACGACGCCGCAGGGCTGATCGAGGCGGCACTCGCCCGCGAAGAGCAGTCCGCCACCGGGCTGCCCGGCGGGATCGCCATCCCGCACTGCCGCAGCGCGTCCGTGACCGCGGCGAGCCTCGCCTTCGCCCGGCTCGACCCCCGCGTCGACTTCGGTGCGCCGGACGCCCCGGCCGATCTCGTCTTCCTCATCGCCGCCCCGGAATCCGGCGGCGCCCAGCACATGAAGCTGCTCAGCGCGCTCGCTCGGTCCCTCGTGCGGCCCGACTTCGTGGCCGCGCTCCGGGCCGCCCGCACGCCCGACGAGGTGGTCGCCCTCGTCCAGGAGGCGATCACGCCGAAGACGAAGGCGGAGACCGCGGCAGGACCGAAGACGGAGACCGCGCCGGAGCCGAAGGCGGCCGCAGCGGCGCAGGACCCGGGCGCGGCCGCACCGGCGGCTCCGGCCACCCCCGCGCCCGCCACCCCCGCCGCCGGTATCGCGGAGAAGCCCTCGATCGTGGCGATCACCGCCTGCCCCACCGGGATCGCCCACACCTACATGGCCGCCGACGCGCTCCAGCTGGCCGCCGACCGGGCCGGAGTGCAGCTCACCGTCGAGACGCAGGGGTCGTCCGGGTCGACGCCGCTGCCCGCGGACACGATCGCCCGGGCCGGGGCCGTCATCTTCGCCACCGATGTGGGCGTCAAGGGCCGCGACCGATTCGCGGGCAAGCCCGTGATCTCCTCGGGCGTCAAGCGCGGGATCAACGAGCCCGACGCGATGATCGCCGAGGCGGTGGCCGCCGCCTCCGATCCGCACGCCGCCACCGTCGACGGCGATCCCGCGGCGGCGCAGGCGGAAGCGGCGCCGGGCGTCGGCATCGGCGGTCGGCTCAAGCAGGCCCTGCTCACCGGCGTGAGCTACATGATCCCGTTCGTCGCCGCGGGCGGCCTGCTGATCGCGCTCGGCTTCCTCATCTCCGGTGGCTACGAGATCGGTCTCAGCACGAAATCGGAGGGCATGTCGGACGGCGCCTTCTACGCGCTCAACAACTCGCTGTGGAACCTCCCGGACGGCGGGCTCCGGCAGTACCTCGGGGCGGTGAGCTTCGCGATCGGTCAGGCCGCGATGGGGCTGATGGTGCCGGTGCTCGCCGGGTACATCGCCTACGCCATCGCCGATCGTCCCGGGCTGGCCCCCGGTTTCGTCTCCGGCGTGCTCGCGGGCACGGTGGGCGCGGGTTTCATCGGCGGCGTGGTCGGCGGCCTCCTCGCCGGCGTCGTCGCGCTGTGGCTCTCGCGGATCCCGCTGCCGCAGTGGGCCCGCGGACTGCAACCGGTGGTGATCATCCCGCTGCTCGGCACGCTCATCACCGGTGGGCTGATGTACATGATCCTGGCCGGACCGCTGCGCTGGGTGAACGAGGAGATGACCAGCGCCCTGAACGGGATGAGCGGCAGCTCGAAGATCGCCCTCGGTGCCGTGATCGGCCTCATGATGTGCTTCGACCTGGGCGGCCCGGTGAACAAGGCCGCGTACGCCTTCGGTGTGGCCGGCCTGGGCAGTGCCGGCGCAGGCCTCGCGCAGTGGGAGATCATGGCCGCGGTGATGGCGGCCGGCATGGTGCCGCCGCTCGCGCTCGCCGCCGCCACCTTCCTGCGCCCCGGCCTGTTCACGGCTCCCGAACGGGAGAACGGCAAGGCGGCGATCCCGCTGGGCCTGTGCTTCATCTCCGAGGGCGCCATTCCGTTCGCCGCCGCCGATCCGCTGCGGGTGATCCCGTCCATGATGCTCGGTGGTGCCGTGACCGGTGGACTGTCGATGGCGCTCAGCGCCCAGCTGCGTGCGCCCCACGGCGGTGTCTTCGTGATGTTCGCGACCAACGGCACCTGGTGGAAGTTCCTGATCGCGCTCGCGGCCGGCGTGGTGGTCAGCGCCGTCGCGGTGGTGGCCGCCAAAACCCTGTGGCGCCGCGCCGCTCCGGCCGATTCGCCGCAGCCCTCCCTCGCCGCCGCGTAATACTTGTTCCGACTCCGGAGGCGACCCGCCGCCGGCCGTACCCACCCACGAGGAGAGTTCCATGCCCAGCACCACCGTCACCGTCGGATCGGCCGTCGGCCTGCACGCGCGCCCGGCCGCCGTGATCGCGAACGCGGTCAATGAATCCGGACACGACGTGACCCTGTCCGTGGCCGGGGGCGACCCGGTGGACGCCGGATCGGCGCTGATGATCATGACGCTCGGTGCGGAGCAGGGCGTCGAGGTCACCGTCGAGTCGGACGATCAGGCCACGGTCGATGCGATCTCCGCGCTCATCGTGCAGGATCTCGACGCGTAGTCCGTACGGACTCGCGCGGACGAGCGAAGGGGCGGCCGGTGTTCCGGCCGCCCCTTCGTCGTCTCGTTCAGGACGCGGGCGTGATGCAGTAGCTCACGCGCTGCGGCGCCGGGTAGTTCAGGGCGGCGGACCCGCGGCAGTTCAGCGGGCCGCCGGAGGCGCGCTCGGTCACCCGGACCACGTTCGCCGCGCCGCCACCGAGGGCCGTCGGGCACGCGATGGGCCGGATGTCGGTGGTGGCGGCCTGATCGGGCCGCACCTGGTAGCAGTTCCCCAGTGTGAGGTTGGGGACCACGCACAGGGTGGCGCCGTCGGACTCGACCCGGGCGTAGCTGGGCAGCGAGCAGGCGGTCTTCGCGGCCACCTTCTCGGCCACGGAGAAGGTCATCCCGCCGCCCTCGCACCCGGCCCGGTTCGCCGTGCCGTCCGCCACCGAGACGCAATCGCCCACCTCGACGGCGTTGACGTTCGTGACCTCGGGATTCGAGGGCTTCACGCCGAGCAGCAGGACGGCCGCCCCGACGATCACGACGGCGATCACGCCCGAGTAGACGACGGAGGTCAGTACGCGCCAGCCGGTGGTGGGCCGGGCCGCGTCGATGCTGGTGCGCAGCCGGCCCGCCGTCGCGTCGTAGCGACGGCGGAGCGCCGCGAGGCGGGGCTGCGCGTGCTCGAGGATCTGGGTGGCCATAGTCTCAATCTTAACTTGAGACTCACTGAATAACACAAGCCCCATCTTTCACAGCGTTTCGCCGGGGTCGGGAGCGGCGCGGACCGCCGCTGTCTAGGCTTTGCTCATGCCACAGGACGGACCCGTCATCGCTGTAGGCCCGAACCCCGATCCGGAGTTCGACGCCGCCATCACCCGGGGAGGCGGCGTACCCGGCCCGCTGCGGAACGCGGAGGGGCTGGTGTGGATCGACTCCACCTCGGTCCCCACCGACATCCCCGCCTCGATCCGGTGGGTGCAGCTGCCCTTCGCCGGCATCGAGAACTTCGTGGATTCGGGCCTGTTGCAGAAGTATCCCGACATCACCTTCACCTCCGCGGCGGGCGCCTACAGCACCACCGTCGCCGAGCACGCGCTCACCCTGCTGCTCGCGGGCGTCCGCGGGCTCTGGCACCGCGAGACCACGTGGGACCCGAAGAACGCCGCGCCCCGCGTGGGGCTGCTGGGCGGGTCGACGGTGGCCATCGTGGGCGCCGGCGGCATCGGCCGGGATCTCGCGCCGCAGCTGCGGGCCCTGGGTGTGAACGTGATCGCCGTCAACCGGTCCGGCACCGATGTGACCGGCGCCGTCGTGGTCACCGCGGACCGGCTCGACGAGGTCTGGTCGCAGGTGGACCACGTGGTGCTCGCCGCGCCCGCGACCGCCGAGACCAAGTCGCTCGTGAATGCGGACGTGCTGGCGCAGCTCAAACCGCACTCCTGGGTGATCAACGTGGCGCGTGGCGCGCTGATCGACACCGATGCCCTGGTCGCGGCCCTGAAGAAGGGCGCCATCGGCGGCGTCGGCCTGGACGTGACCGATCCGGAACCGCTGCCCGCGGACCACCCCCTGTGGTCGATCCCGAACGCGATCATCACGCCGCACGTCGCGAACCCGCCGCAGCACCTGCGTCCCGCGCTGCTCGAGCGGGTGGAGGTCAACGTGCGGCGGTTCGCGAACGATATGGAACCGCTCGCCGTGATCGACCGCTCGAAGGGCTACTGATGCCGGAGGGCGAGGTCGGCGGAGGCGACTCCCGCTCGCCCGACGACATCGACCTCATCATCCGAGGCATGGTCGGCTTCGCCAAGCGCATTCGCAGCGAGGCCCGGTTCCTGCACTCGGAGGTCTCGTACGTCGATTTCACGCTGCTCTTCGTGCTGAACGAGACGCCGGGCCTGCGCGCGGTCGATCTCGCCGAGGCCGTCTCGATCGACAAGTCGACGGCCAGCCGCCAGCTCGCGAGTCTGGAACGACGGGGCCTGATCCGCCGCGATGCGGACCCGGCCAGCCCCCGGTCCCGGTCGCTGCGGCTCACCGACCGCGCCCAGGAGGTGCTCGCCGATACCGACCGCGAGTGGCGGCGGCGGATCGCGGAACGGACGGCCGACTGGCCCGTCGAGGACGTACGCGCCTTCGCGACCCTCATCGATCGGTACATGGCCACCGAACTGCCCGGAGACGCACCGGATCCCGGCTCCGCCGGCCCGGAGTGACGCAGGTCACCAACCTACTGGTGGGTAAGTTCCCCCGTGCTATGGTCAGCCCACTGTTCTGAGCAATGGGCGGCCCACGTAGCCACCGCGATGTCCGGCGAACCCGGGCGCCACGCGGACCCACCCCCGTTCACACCGTCGCGGGGGCTGGCGCACGCGTGAGGTCGTGCGAGCCGGAACTCCGGACCGCGGCCGTGTGGTCCGGTAGGGACGACCAAGGAACGAACATGAATGTCGGTGTGGTGATGAGCGCATGATCATCGGAGTGTTGAAAGAGGCGCAGCCGGGGGAGACCCGGGCCGCCGCGACCCCGACGACCGTCGCCCAGCTGATCAAGCTGGGATACGACGTGGTCGTCGATCCGGGTGCGGGCGAGGCGTCTTCGTTCTCGGACGACGCCTACGTCGAATCCGGGGCCACCATCGGGGACGCGCGTGCGGCCGACGTCGTGCTCGGCGTCAACGCCCCGTCGTCCACCCAGCTCGACGGTGTGCGGCCCGGCGCGAGCCTGATCGCGATCCTGGCCCCCGGCCTGAACCCCGACCTCCTCGAGGACGTCAAGGGCCGCGGCATCACCGCGATGGCCATGGACGCGGTGCCGCGCATCTCGCGCGCGCAGTCGATGGACGTGCTCTCGTCGATGGCGAACATCGCCGGCTATCGCGCTGTGGTCGAGGCCGCGAACGTCTTCGGCCGGTTCTTCACCGGCCAGGTGACCGCCGCGGGCAAGGTCCCGCCGGCCAAGGTGCTCGTGGTGGGCGCCGGCGTCGCCGGCCTCGCGGCGATCGGCGCCGCCGGCTCGCTCGGCGCCATCGTCCGCGCCACCGACCCGCGTCCCGAGGTGGCCGACCAGGTCGCGTCGCTGGGCGGCGAGTACCTGTCCGTCGCCGATGAGCAGGCCGAGGTCTCCGCGACCGGCTACGCCAAGGAGATGGACGACGACTACAAGGCCCGCGAGGCGCAGCTCTACGCCGAGCAGTGCAAGGACGTCGACATCATCATCACCACGGCGCTGATCCCGGGCCGGCCGGCCCCGCGGATCATCACCGAGGAGATGGTGGCCTCGATGAAGGCAGGCAGCGTCATCGTCGATATGGCGGCCGCCAACGGCGGCAACGTCGCCGGCACCGTCAAGGACCAGGCGATCGTCACGCCGAACGGTGTCACCATCCTCGGCTACACCGATCTGGCCGGACGGCTCGCCGCCCAGGCCTCGCAGTTGTACGGCACCAACGTGGTGAACCTGCTCAAGCTGCTCACCCCGGAGAAGGACGGTGAGCTCGTCCTCGACTTCGAGGACCCGGTGCAGCGCTCCATCACCGTGACCCGCGACAACGAGATCCTGTGGCCCCCGCCGGCCGTGAAGGTCTCGGCCGCGCCCCAGGCCGCACCCGCCGCCGAGGCGGAGACGAAGCCCGAGAAGCAGCCGATGTCGGCCGCCACCAAGGTGGGCCTGACGCTGTTCGGCATCGCGGTGCTGTTCGTGGTCAACGCCTTCGCGCCCGATCCGATCCCGCGGCACTTCACCGTGCTCGTGCTGGCCATCGTGATCGGCTACTACGTGATCGGCAAGGTGCACCACGCCCTGCACACCCCGCTGATGAGCGTCACCAACGCCATCTCCGGTGTGATCGTGGTGGGCGCCATCATCCAGGTGGGACTGAACAATCCCGCGATCCAGGCCCTCGCCGGGGTCGCGATCCTGCTCGCCTCCATCAACGTCTTCGGCGGCTTCGCGGTGACGCGGCGCATGCTGACCATGTTCTCGAAGGGGGCGTGACGACATGACGGTCGAATCCATCGCGACCGCCGCGTATCTCGTCGCGGCACTGCTGTTCATCCTGAGCCTCGCGGGCCTGTCCAAGCACGAGAGCGCGCGCACCGGCTGGCTGTACGGCGTGATCGGCATGACGATCGCCATCGCCGCCACCGTGGCGCTGGCGCTCAACAAGAGCGAGGTGGCGGGCACCGCCACCGTGATCCTGCTCGTCACCGCTCTGATCGGCGCCGCGATCGGCCTGTACAAGGCCAAGGTCGTGCAGATGACGGGCATGCCCGAGCTGATCGCCCTGCTGCACAGCTTCGTCGGCCTCGCCGCCGTGCTGGTCGGTTGGGCCTCGTACCTCGAGGTCGAGCGCGGCTGGATCCCCGGAGAGGCCGCGCATTACACCGGTGCCCTGCTCAAGATCCACCACGCCGAGGTCTTCATCGGTGTGTTCATCGGCGCCGTCACCTTCACCGGTTCGATCGTCGCGTACCTCAAGCTGTCCGCGAAGATGAAGTCGGCACCGCTGGTGCTGCCGGGCAAGAACTACATCAACATCGGCGCCCTGGTGCTGTTCGCGGTGTTCACCGTGTGGTTCGTGGTGGACCAGCAGCTGTGGCTGCTGATCGCCGTCACGGTGATCGCACTGCTGCTGGGATGGCACCTCGTGGCCTCCATCGGCGGCGGCGACATGCCGGTCGTGGTGTCCATGCTCAACAGCTACTCGGGCTGGGCCGCCGCCGCGGCGGGCTTCCTGCTCAGCAACGATCTGCTGATCGTGACCGGCGCGCTCGTCGGCTCGTCCGGTGCGTACCTCTCGTACATCATGTGCAAGGCGATGAACCGCTCGTTCATCTCCGTGATCGCAGGCGGTTTCGGCATCGAGGCCGCGCCCACCGAGGATCAGGATTACGGCGAGCACACCGAGACCAACGCCGACAGCGTGGCCGAACTGCTCAAGAACGCCAAGACCGTGGTGATCACGCCCGGCTACGGCATGGCCGTGGCGCAGGCCCAGTACGGCGTTGCCGAGCTGACCCGCGAGCTGCGCAAGCGCGGCGTGAACGTGCGCTTCGGCATCCACCCCGTGGCCGGCCGCCTGCCCGGGCACATGAACGTGCTGCTGGCCGAGGCGAAGGTGCCGTACGACATCGTCCTCGAGATGGACGAGATCAACGACGATTTCGCCGATACCGACGTGGTGCTGGTGATCGGCGCCAACGACACCGTGAACCCGGCCGCGGCCGAGGATCCGACCAGCCCGATCGCGGGCATGCCGGTGCTCACGGTGTGGGAGGCCGAGAACGTGATCGTCTTCAAGCGGTCGATGGCCTCCGGCTACGCCGGCGTGCAGAACCCGCTGTTCTTCCGCACCAACTCGGCGATGCTGTTCGGCGACGCCAAGGACCGCGTGCAGGACATCCTGGCCGCGATCAACTGATCACGCCGACAAGGGCCCGGACCGTCGCACGACGGTGCCGGGCCCTTCGTCGTGGTGGCCTACCGCCAGGCTTCGTCGATCGTCACGGTGCCGTCCGTGAACGGCAGGTCCCGGCCGACGGTGTCCGGACGGTCCAG
Source organism: Tsukamurella strandjordii (assembly GCF_039525985.1). Taxonomy (NCBI): domain Bacteria; kingdom Bacillati; phylum Actinomycetota; class Actinomycetes; order Mycobacteriales; family Tsukamurellaceae; genus Tsukamurella; species Tsukamurella strandjordii. The sequence goes on from NZ_BAAAII010000009.1 coordinate 64,850, forward strand.
GGCGTCCGCCGCCACCAGGGCGACGTTCGCGCGGGAGGTGCCGGGATTGTCGGCCGAGCGCACCGCGGCCGGATCGACCCGCCCCGAGGCCTCGTCCGCGGTGAGCCGGCCGGGCATCAGCACCGTCCAGTCCAGATCGGAGGCGCGCACCGCGACATCGGCGGCGGCCTTGGCCTCGGCGTAGTGGAAGAACGGGTCCGATTCGGGGACACCGTGATCCGGGGCCGCCCCGAGGTAGGAGACCATGATGTAGCGGCGCACCCCGGCCTGTTCGGCGGCCTGCACCGAGCGGATCGCGGCATCCCGGTCCACGGCGTAGGTGCGATCGGGATTCCCGCCGCCGGCCCCGGCGGAGAAGACCACCGCGTCGTTGCCCTGCAGTGCCGTCGCGATCTCGTCGCGGGAGGCGTTCTCGACGTCGAGCACCAGTGGCGTCGCGCCGGTGGCGGTCACATCGGCCGCGTGCTGAGGGTTGCGGATCCACGAGGTCACCTCGTCTCCGCGTGAACTCAGCACTTCCGCAAGGAGAAGTGCCACTTTGCCGTGTCCGCCGATGATCGCGATCCGTGCCATGGCCACCACGGTACGTCCGGCGGGGCGTCGCCGCAGTCGGGGCCGGTCAGCCGCCGAGCGGCATCGTCGCCAGCCGCAGTGCGAGCACCAGGAGGAGGATGCCGATGCCCAGGTTCAGTGCGCGCCAGACTGCGGGCCGACCGAGTGTGCCGGACAGGCGCTGCGCACCGAAGCCGAGCAGGCAGAACCAGCCGATGCTGGCGACCACGGCACCGGCGGCGAACCACCAGCGATCCGGGCCGTAGCGCGTGGACGCCGATCCCAAGAGCAGCACGGTGTCCAGGTATACGTGCGGGTTGAGCCAGGTCAGTGCCAGCGCGGCGGTCACCGCCGCGGCCACCGAGGCCGCGCTCCGCCCGCCCGCGGTGAGCCCGGCGGTGTGCCGCGCGGACCAGAGCGAGCGAAGGCCGTAGCCGATCAGCACCACCACGCCCGCCCACGTGACCACGGTCAGCAGGGTGGGGCGGCCCGATACTGCGGCGCCCAGGCCGGCGACCCCGGCGCAGATCAGCAGGACATCGGAGGCGATGCAGACGGCCACCACCGCCGCGGTGCCCCGTCCGCGCGCCGCCACCTGGAGGATGTACGCGTTCTGTGCGCCGATCGCCACGATCAGCGACAGGCCGAGGCCGAGGCCGGCGAGGAGTGCGGAGGTCATGGCACCGACGCTAGGCCCGGCGCCGGGATAAGTTCCAATGCTTGATACTGCTGACCCATTAGAATCACTTCATGCTGAACGGGCAGCACCTGGCGACGCTCGTCGCCGTGGTCGAGGAACAGAGCTTCGGCGCCGCCGCGTCCCGGCTGCGGATCACGCAATCCGCGGTCAGCCAGCGCATCCGCGCGCTGGAACAGCAGGTGGGGCACGTGGTCGTCACGCGGGAGGGGCCGTGCCTGCCCACCGATCAGGGCAGCATCCTGCTCGGGTTGGCACGCGGCGTCGCCACCCTGGAGGCCGACGCGCTCGGCCGGCTCGCCGGCGGCAGTGGAGCCGCCCGGCTGGACGTGGGTGTCAACGCCGATTCGCTGGCCACCTGGTTCGGCGAGGTGATCGCGGCGGTCGCCGGCTGGGACGACGGCACGCAGCTGCGCCTGCAGGTCGACGACGAGCACCACACCGCCGATCTGCTCCGGGCCGGAACGGTGCTCGGTGCCGTCACCACCGATCCCGAGCCGGTCCAGGGCTGTGCGGTGGAGTATCTCGGCTTCATGCGTTACCTGCCGGTGTGCACACCCGAGTTCGCGGTGCGATGGCAACGTGGGGGCCGATGGCGCTGGCGCGAGATGCCGGTGGTGCAGTTCGACCTGCGCAAGGATGATCTGCAGAACCGGGTACTCCGTTGGCACGGGGTGACCGCCGAACCGGGAGCCACGGACTACCCACCCGCGCAGCGGATCCCGTCGTCGGAGGGATTCGCCCACGCCGTGCGGGTCGGCCTCGGCTGGGGCAGCCTCCCCGAGGCGCAGCTCGGCGACGCCCTCGACCGGGGCGATCTCGTGCGCGTGGGTGACCGTCCCGTGGACGTGAAGTTGTACTGGCAGTCCTGGCGATTGCACACCCGCGCCACCGGGCGGCTGGCCGATGCGATTCACGCCGCGGCCGCGGTGCATCTGCGGTGACCGGGGGCGGCCGGTCCGGCCGCGGGAGTAGCGTCGAGCCATGGTGGAACGGGCGCCCCGCACACTGCGTCGCGGGCTGAGCGAGCTCGACGGGAGACTCTTCGACGCCGTCGCCGATTCGCCGAGTCCGCTGCTCGACCTCACCATGCGGCCTCTGTCCGCAGCGGCCGATCACTCGGTGCTGTGGATGGCCGTCGCGGCGGGCATGAGTACGGGCGGGCTGTCGCTGCGGCGGGGCGCCGTGCGCGGTCTGCTGACGCTCGGCGTCACCAGCCTGGTGGTCAATCAGGGGCTCAAGCGGATCTATCCCCGCGCCCGGCCCGCCTTCGACGGTGTGCCGGTCAAGCGGGCGCGGCGGCAGCCGACGTCCAACTCCTTCCCGTCCGGGCACGCGGCGAGCGCCGCGGCCTTCGCCGTGGGCGTCGGGCTGGAACACCACCGCGCCGGGTACCTTCTCGGCGGCCTCGCCGCCGCGGTGGGACTGTCCCGGGTGGCCACCGGCGCACACTATCCCGCAGATGTGCTCGCGGGATTCGCCGTCGGTGCGGGTATCGCCGTGGCCGGGGCGCGGCTCGTGCCGCCGGTCGACGACGGGTGCGCGGTGACGGCGGACGCCGCGGTGGAACAGGTCCGGCGGAATCCCGACGGCGCGGGGCTGGTGGTCGTCCTCAACCCCGCGTCGGGAGACGGCACGGGCACGCGTGTCGCGCAGGAGTTGCGCGCCGCGCTCCCGTCGGCCGAGATCGTGGAGCTGGACGCGGGCGCGGATGTGGATGCCGTGGCCGCCGACGCCGCCTCCCGTGCGGAGTTCCTCGGTGTGGCGGGAGGAGACGGGACCGTGGCCACCGTGGCCGCGCACGCCATCGCCGCAGACACGCCGCTCGCCGTCTTCCCCGCCGGCACGTTCAATCATTTCGCCAAGGACATCGGTGCCGATACCGTCTCCGCGGCCGTCGATTTCATCCGCCGGGGGCGGGTCACCCGGGTCGACGCGGTGTGGCTGAACGACGAGAAGCTGCTGCTCAACACCGCGAGCATCGGCGCCTACCCGGAGTTCGTACGCACCCGCTCCCGGTTGCAGCGCCGCCGCATCGGTCGTCCCTCGGCCACCCTGCGCGCGATCCTGCGGGTGCTGCGGCGCAGCGCGCCGGTCCGGGTGCGGATCGAGGGCCGTCCGACCACCGTCTCCTTCTTCTTCCTCGGCAACTCGATGTACGGCGCACCGGGTTTCGTGCCCGGCCGCAGGAGCCGGCTCGACGACGGGCTGCTCGACGTCCGGTACCTGGAGGACGGCCACCGCAGGGGCGGTACTCGCCTGCTGTTGTCCTGGCTGAGCGGCCGCATCCGGACGTCCAAGATCTATTGGGAGATGCAGACCCCCACGGTCACCATCGAATCCGACGAGCCCTTCCGGGTGGCGCACGACGGCGAATCCGGAGAACTGCACAGGCGCGCCCACTTCCGCGTGGCCCACCGCGAGCTCCGGGTCTTCGGCACGAGCCAGGTGGGCTAGGTCGTTCCCATCAGCGTCATCCGATTGACCACGATGTCATCGGCGATGAGAGTGGCGGTGCCCGCACCGGTCCCGGTGCCATCGGCCCGGGTGTGCACACTGTTGACCACGCCGACCGCGGTGAACGTCCCGTCGGGCCAGCGGGCGTACACGGGACCGCCCGAATCGCCCTCCACCGCGGGGATCCCGGCCCACCTGACCTTCGTGCCCACCACATCGTCGAGCACCCCGCAGCTGCGCCCGGTGCGCGCCCCGACGATGCAGATCTCCGGGCGCCCGGACCGCAGATCGGCCGCGGTGCTGTAGCCGGTGACGGGGCCGATGGCGTCCGCCACGGCGCGGACATCGCTGCCCTGCACCTGGATGATGGCGATGTCCTGCCGCCGGTTCCGGGTGGCCTTGATGTACTCGCCGAAGGGAACGCTGCTGCCGGCCGAGGTGAGGTAGCGCGCGACCGGCGCGCTACCGGGCCGGGCCTGGCGGGCGAGCTCCGCGCAGTGCCCGGCGGTGAAGGCGACGATCTGGCCGTTGGGGTAGCGCGCGAAGAAGCCCAGTGTGCAGACACTGGAGTACATCCCGAAGGAGTCCACGAAGGTGGCGATGCCGGCACCGGTGGTCGGGACCGATGCCACCGCCGGGGCACGGCCCGGGGCGTCGACCGGATAGGGTGCCACGCTCGGCGTGGTCACCACGGCCGTCGAGACGGGCGGTGGCGGTTCGAGGGTGGCGCGTTCCGGTGCGATGCCGGCACATCCGGCGGCTCCGGCGGCGAGGGCCAGGGCGCACGCCGCGATCCGCGCGCGGCGGCGGAGGGTGTGCACGGTCCGCCCGTCCTCAGGCGCGCGAGCGGATCGCCTCGGTGACGGCGCCGATGGCGAGCGCCCGCACCAGGTCGACCTTCGCCTCGACCTGTCCGGTGGCGGCCGAGATGAAGGCGTCGCCGTCGTACCGGGTGTGCGGCGGGTCGATCGCCCGGGACAGTCCGTCGTGCGCGCCCTGCGCCACGATGAGGCACTCGACCTTGGTGAGGCGGGCGTTCGTGATCACCACGCCGATGGTGGTGTTCTCCCGGTCGCCCGGGGTCGAGAACGGCTCGTAGTCGCCGAATCCCGCGTCGGTCTCCGTCCCGGTGAGGATGTCGCCGAAGGCGTTGACGGCGCACAGCGCCCCGACGATCACCGCGCCCGACCGCGCCTCGGCGTAGGCCAGGCCGGCGTCGCGGATGCCGTCGATTCCGCGGGCCTTGCCCACGGTGGCCCCGGTCCCGGCGCCGATCAGGCCGTTCACCTCGGCATCGTGCGCCGCGGATGCCGCTGCGGCGTAGCCGTTCTCCGCCGTCGGCCGGACGGTGGGATCGCCCACCATCAGGTCGAACAGGCCGAGGGTGGGCACGATCGGCACCCGGCCGGCCACCGTCGCGATGCCCCTGCCCTCCTCTTCCAGGCGGCGCATCACCCCGTCGGCGCTGGCGAGGCCGAAGGCGGACCCGCCCGTGAGCACCGCGCCGTGGATCTCCTCCACCGACCGTTCGGGGGAGAGCAGGTCGAACTCGCGGGAGGCGGGTGCGCCGCCGCGCACCTCGCCGGACCCGACGGTGCCGTCGGGGAAGGTGACCACCGTGCAGCCGGTGCGGGCCGCCTCGTCGGTGTAGTGGCCGACGCGGATGCCGGGAATGGTCACGACGGAGGTGGCGGGCATGCCCAGAAGATTACGCGCGCTCCGCCGCGTGCGCGGTCTCGTAGGCGAGCCTGGTGGCGGCGCGGCGTTCGACCGTCTCCGGGTTCTCCAGAGCAGGGTCCAGGCCGTTCTTCTCCAGCCGCCGGGCGCGGTTGGGGCGCATGTAGGCGGCGTTGTAGAAGGCGTTGAGCAGGACGCCCAGCAGCACCGTCGCGCCGCGCAGGCCGAGCGGCCCGGGGAGCAGCAGGAGCAGGCCGTACACGGGGAGCATGGCGAGTTGGCCGCGCACCAGGTGGCGGGCCACCCAGGTGCGGCAGGTGAGCGTGTGCCGCACCCAGGCGCGGTTCCTCTCGGGCAGGGTTCCGGTGTACACCCAGGCCAGGTAGTGCAGCGGATCGGGACGGTGTGCGGTGCTCATGTCAGGACTCTCTTTCCAGGGCGCCCGCGGCCAGTGCCCGGGCATTGACGGTGGTGAGCACGCGGTGCAGGTCCTCGAGCTCGGACAGGCTGGCGCCGAGCCGCTCGATCACGGCCGGCGGCACGTCCAGCGCCCGCGTGCGGAGCTCCCGGCCCGCGTCGGTGAGATCGACGTCGATCTGCCGTTCGTCGTGGGCGGATCGCGTGCGGGTGATCAGTCCCTGCGTCTCCAGACGCTTCAGCAACGGGCTGAGGGTGGGTGAATCGAGTTGCAGCGCTTCGCCGATCTCCTTGACGGACATCGGTGCCGCGCCCCACAGGGCGAGCATCACCAGGTACTGCGGGTGCGTGAGGCCCATCGGCGCGAGGATCGGCCGGTACACGGACAGCACCGCGCGATTGGCCACCGCGAGCGCGAAGCACACCTGGCGCTCCAGGGCGAGCGGATCGGCGTCGGCGGCGGGGGTATCGGGATCGGCCATGTCCCCACGGTAGCAGATAAGTAGTGCACTAACTAGTCGTGCACGAAGTTATTCGTCGGGGCCCTCCCACGGGATGTCCGACTCGCCGGGGAGATCGCCGGGCAGCAGATCCTCGCGGAATCCGCGCCAACTGGGTTGGCGCAGGTGACCGCCCCGCCGCAGGGAGGAGTAGCGCACATCGCCCACCACCTGCGGCAGCACCCACACGGCGTCGCGGGCGTCCGGATCGTCGATGGGCGCGGTGAACGGGGACCGCTTCATCCGCAGCGGTTCCAGGCGTTCGGCCAGGGCGTCCAGGTCGCGGTCGCTGAATCCGGACCCGACCGACCCGAGGTACACCAGTCCGGTCTCGGCGGGCAGTCCCACGAGGACCGAGCCGATCCGGTTCGCCCGCGAACCCTTCCCCGGCTTCCAGCCGCCGATCGCCACCTGCAGATCGCGCCAGTTCTTGTGCTTGAGCCAGGCGCGCACCCGCTGGCCCGGCAGGTAGGGGGAGTCGCGGCGCTTGGCCACGATGCCCTCCCAACCGAGTTCGGCGCTCACCGCGGCCGCGACGGCGCCCGACGACGCCTCCACCAGCGGTGGCACGGCGATCGCATCATCGGAATCGAGCAGTGGTGCAAGACCTTCCAGGACCTCGCGCCGGACGGTCCAGGGCCGCCGGGTGAGATCGACCCCGTTCAGTTCGAGGACGTCGAACAGGTACAGCTGCACGGCGCCGGCGCGGGTGTCGCCGCCCGCCATCAGGTGGAACGACGGTACGCCGTTCGGGTCGAGCACCACCGCCTCACCGTCGAGCACCACGTCCATACCGTCGAGATCGTGGGCCAGCGACTCGAATTCGGGGAACTCGCCGGTCACCACCCGACCCGAGCGGGTGCGCAGGCTCAGCGCGCCACCGCGCACCGTGGCGATGATCCGGTAGCCGTCCCACTTGCCCTCGAAGGCCCATTCCTCGACCGAGAGCCGGTCGATCGGGGATTCGGTGGGCAGCATCGGATCCGGCGCCGCCGCTGAGGCTTTCGTGACGGGTGCGGAGGTGTCTTTGGTGAGATGTGCCAGCCAGTTCTTCTCGCCGGTGCGGATGAGCGCGTAGCGCAGTCCGCGCAGGCGTTCGCCGTGCAGCGTCACGATCACCTCGTCCTTGCGCCACTTCTCCAACTCGTAGGTGCCGTGGTCCCAGATGGTCACATCGCCGCCGCCGTACTCACCCTTCGGGATGCTGCCCTCGAAGGCGGCGTAGTCCATGGGGTGGTCCTCGGTGCGCACGGCGAGGTGATTCACGGCCGGATCGTCCGGGAGGTTCTTCGGCACCGCCCAGGAGGCCAGCACGCCGTCGTGCTCCAGGCGGAAGTCGTAGTGCAACCGACGCGCGTGGTGCTCCTGGATCACGAAAATCGGATCGCCCGCGCTCGCCGCGCCGCCGAAGGGCTCGGGGGTCTTGTGGGCATCGCGCTTGGCCCGGTACTCGTCGAGGTTCACCGGCCGCGGCGGGGGCGACGGTGCCGCGAGCAGGGGCGTGAGCAGGTCCCCGTCGGTGCGCGCGCGGTGCAGCACCTCATGGAACTCCAACTGCCGCAGTCCCGGACGGGTGAGCTCGTCCCAGTCGCGGGGCGCTGCGACCCACGGGTGGTCCCGGCCGCGCAGGGAGTAGGGCGAGACGGTGGTCTTGGAGCCGCTGTTCTGCGACCAGTCCACGAAGATCCGGCCCCCGCGCTGATCCTTCGACATCGACGCCGTCACCAGGTCGGGCGACTCGGTCTCGAGCTGGGACGCGATGGCGTGCGCCACCTTGCGCGCCCCCGGCGACGAGAGCCCGTCCGGCAAGGTCGAGTAGATGTGCATGCCCTTCGAGCCACTGGTCACCGGATGCCCGTCGAGTCCCATCGCGGCGAGCAGGTCACGGATGCGCAGCGCCAGCGCCGCACAGTCGTCGAGGGTGATGCCGGGGCCCGGGTCGAGGTCGAGGACCAGGCGGTCCGGCGGGCCGGGCACCTCGGTCTCGCCGTCGATCACGAACGTCCACTGCGGGACGTGCAGTTCCAGCGCGGCCTGCTGCCCGAGCCACACCATATCGGCCGTGTTCTCGACCACGGGGTACAGCGATTCGCCGTCGGAGTGGTGCTGGGCGCCGCGGCGGATCCACGCCGGTGCGTGGCTCGGCAGCCGCTTCTCGAAGAAGGCCGTCTTGTCGACGCCGTTGGGCCAGCGTTTGCGGGTGAGCGGACGGTCGCGCAGATGGGGCACCGCGAAGGGTGCGATCGCCTGGTAGTAGTCGATGACCTCGGACTTCGTGGTGCCCGTGGCCGGGTACAGCACCTTGTCCAGGTTGGTGAGCTGCACGTTGACGCCATCCACCTCGCGGTTCTCCCGTGTCTGCGCCACCCACCCATTATCGCCGCCTTCCCTCCCGCCGCTCCCCGACTTAACAGCGTTAGGTGTAGGTGTTTCCCCAGGACGGGGTGTGGGCTAACGCTGTTAAGTCAGGGAGGGGTGGGTGCGAGGGGTGGGTGCGGGATTCGGCTCTCGCCATATCGGCTCACACCAGTCACAATGGTCACATGCGCGCGATATGGACGGGTGAGCTGTCGTTCGGGCTGGTGAACGTGCCGGTGAAGGTGTACTCGGCGATCGAGAGCCACGACGCGAAGTCGCACCAGGTGGATGCGAAGGACGGGGTCCGCATCCGGTACAAGCGCGTCCGCGAGGGCACCGACGACGAGGTGGAGTTCGCGAACATCGCCAACGCCTACGAGGCGGACAGCGGCGACACGGTGATCCTCAGCAAGGAGGACATCAAGTCGATGCCCGTCGAGCGGCATCGCGAGATCTCCGTGACCGAGTTCGTGCCGCGCGAGGACGTGGACCCGATCATGTTCGACAAGCCCTACTACCTCGAGCCCTCGTCGAAGTCGCCGAAGGCCTACGTGCTGCTGCGGCAGGCACTGCAGGAGACGGACCGGCTCGCGATCTGCACCTTCACCCTGCGCAATCGCACCCGGCTCTGCGCGCTGCGGGTGGTGGGCAACGTGATGGTGCTGCAGACCCTGCTCTGGCCCGACGAGATCCGCACCCCCGAGTTCCCCTCGCTCACCGAGGACGTGAAGATCCGGCCGCAGGAGCTCGCGATGGCCGCCTCGCTCATCGACTCGATGGCCACCGATTTCGACCCCGAGCAGTACGAGGACGACTACCAGGTGCAGCTGCAGCAGCTGATCGAGGCGAAGTCGACCGGCGAGACGGCCTTCCCGGACGCGCCCGACGAGGCCGGCGACGAGGACGACGAGGTGGCCGACCTGCTGGCCGCGCTGCGCGCATCGGTCAAGAGCCGCGAGTCCGGCAAGCCCGCGAAGACCGCCGAGAAGAAGCCGGCGCGCAAGCGCGAGGCCAGCTGATCTAGAGCTCCCGCTTGAGCCCCACGTGCTCGGAGCGGTAGCCGAGCCGCCCGTAGAAGGCGCGCGCCCGCTCGCGCGTCATATCGGTGGTGAGCTGCGCCAGGGTGGCCCGGTGCGTCCGGCCGTGGTGATGCGCCCACTCGATCATCGCGGTGCCCAGGCCGCGCGAGCGTTCGGTGGCCGCCACCCGCACGCCCTCGATCTGCAGCCGGGTCGTCCCCGAACGCGACAGACCGGGGATCACCGTCAGATGCATGGTCCCCACCACGCGATCGGACTCGTCGCGGACCACCGCGAGGTAGTGCGAACGATCGCGGGCCACCACGTCGAAGGCGGCGTCGTATCCGGCGGTCTCGGGCGATTCCCGGGTCCGGCCGATCTCGTCGTCGGAGAGCAGGGCGACGATGGCGGGGACATCGTCCCGGGTGGCCCGCTGCACCCGGTAGGTCCGGTCGCCCACGCGCAGCGTGCCGCCCACCGATTCGCGTGCGGCCGCCCGCATCCGGCCCACGAGCAGGTCGAGCCAGGCGCCCACGTTCTCCCGCGCCTCGACGGTGTCGGGGTAGCGGCACCGTAGGTGCAGGCCCTCCTGGTCGAGGATGAACCACAGCATCACGCCGTCGGTGCGGATGCTGGCGCCCACGTACTGCGCCGCGAGTCCTGCGGAATCGACCCGCACGGGCAGCCTGCGCAGATCCAGCCACGAGATCGCGAACATGCCTGGCACCTCGGGCATCCCGCCCCAGGGCTCGAGGATGTCCTCCAGCGGCCAGGACCCGAGCTGCACGGCCTCACGTACCGCCGCCGCGGCCGCCTTCGGCTCCGGCGATCGGCTCTCGATCACCGAGTTGGTGATGAACCAACCCACCGAGTCGTGCCAGGTGTCATCCGCAACGGTCCCCGGTCGGCCTCCGGCCTCCTGCCCGCCGTGCCGACTGTGCACCGGGAAGACCGCACGCAGCGGCTCATTCGCCAGCTCCAGCGTGACGGCGGTCATCGTGGCGACGGTGGCCGCGAGGGTCGAGACGCCGTCGTCGCGGGCCTGCGCGGCGAACGCCGCACTGTCGTCCACATCGAAGACGTCACGCACCTCGACGCGCTCCAGATGCGGTTCCGGCGTCCCCAGCGACAGTGGGAAGCGCGGCATCACATCGCCGCTGGCCGAGAGGATCTCCGCCCATCGGCGGCGCACCTCGTCCGGGGCGGCGGGCCGATCCTGCAGCGCCCGGGTGTGTTCCACGAAGGCCGGCACCGGATCGGTCGACGGCGGCCGTCCCGCCCGCACATCGGCGAGCGCCGCGAGGAAGTCGCGCACGATCACCAGCATCGACCACATGTCCACGTGCGAGTGGTCCGCGGCGATCACCACCGTCGGACCGTCCGCCGTCTCCAAGACGCAGAGCCGGTGCGCCGGACGCTGATACGGAGAGCACGCACCGTCGAGCACATCGCGGAGCGCATCGTTGACGGCCTGCCCCGGTGCGATGGGATGCTCCACCCACGCACCCGGCCCGACCTCGATCTCGTGCAGGGCCGGCGCACCGTCGGAACCGGGGACGAAGGCCGTGCGCAGCGTGCCGTGCCGCGCGATCACCGCGAGCCACGCGGCGGCGAGGTCCGCGCGGGGAACCGGTGCCGGCAGATGGAAGGACAGCGCCATCCAGGAGCCCGGCCGGTCGCCGCCCGCGACGTGCCGCCCCTGGTCGAAGGACACGGGCAGGGGGCGGCCGGGCGGCGAGGCGGTCACGTCGTACCCCACCAGCCGGCCGAACGGCAGTCGCAGGTGCGCGACATTGGTCAGGCGCATGGGCGGTACCCTAGCCCTCTCCACAATCACCTGCGCGCTGTGAGAAGGCCAGATGCCCACATTCGACGTTCCCGGTGCCGTGCTCGACACCGAACTCAGTGACGAGGGCGGACATCCCGTCGTCCAGCTCCACGGGCTCACGTCGAGCCGGGCCCGCGACCGGGTGCTCGACCTCGACCTCGGCCGCGGATTGAGCGGAACCCGCCTCCTGCGCTACGACGCCCGAGGTCACGGCCGGTCGACGGGCCGGACGGTGCCCGAGGACTACCGCTGGTCGAACCTCGCCGACGATCTGCTGCGCCTGCTCGACGATCGTTTCCCCGGGGAGCGCGTGCACGGCGTGGGGCCGTCGATGGGCACCGGGACGCTGCTGCACGCCGCCGTCCGCGATCCGCAGCGGTTCAGCGGGCTCACCCTGATGGTGCCGCCGACCGCGTGGGAGACGCGGGCGGCCAAAGCCGCCGACTACCGGCTCGCCGCCGAGGCGGTCGAAGCCCAAGGAATCGCCGGATTCCTCGCCACCGCAGAGGAATCCGCGCCACCGCCCGCGTCGAACGGAGCGCCTCCGACCCTCCCCGAGGTGTCGGAGGAGCTGCTCCCGTCCGTCTTCCGCGGCGCCGCCCTGAGCGATCTACCGGAACGCCAGGCGATCGCCGGACTCACGATCCCCGTGACGCTGCTGGCCTGGATCGACGACCCCGCCCACCCGGTCTCCACCGCCGAGGCCCTCGCCGAACTGCTCCCGAAGGCCACGCTCACCGTGGCCCGCACTCCCGGCGACGTCGCCCTGTGGCCCACTGTTCTCCGCGACGACGTCGCCCGGCGTCACTGACCGTCGCAGCCGGGCGACGGCCACTCCGACCAGGCAGAGCAGGCCGCCGAGCAGGCCCCACGCGGTGGGCGTTTCCGCGAGGAAGGCCCAGCTCAACCCGATCGACAGTGCCGGCACCGCGTACGACGACGAGGCCGTGACGCCGGCCGGTGTGTGTGCCAGCGCGTACGCCCAGAGCAGGAACGCGAGAGCAGTGGGCACCAGGCCCAGGTACAGCACGCCCACGGTGGCGCCGATCGGGGCGGCGGCCAGCTCGCGGAACAGATCGGGTGCCCACGGCAGGAGTACCGCGGCACCGACGATCGCGCCGAGTGCGGTGGCGGTGAGCGGATCGGTCGAGCGCAGCACGAGCTTCTGCGCCACCACGCTGATCCCGTAGAGCAGCGCGGCCGCGACGGCCAGCGCGACCCCGGCGCCGTCGCGCCGCCCGTCGCCCGAGAAGGCGATGACCGCTGCACCGGCGAAGCTGATCACGATGCCCACGGCGAGCAGCGGCGGGAAGCCCTCGTGCAGAAAGGCCCCGGCCAGCACCGCGACGATGATCGGCGCGATGTTCACCAGGAGCGCGGTGGTACCCGCGTCGAGATGCTGTTCCGCCGCATTGACCAGCACCGTGTACAGGGCGAACCACAGTGCGCCGTAGCCCACGGTGAGGGCGAGGGCGGTGCCGCGCGGCGCGCGGACCTCGCCGGTGTACATCGCGTGCAGCACCCAGATGACGCCGAGCACCGATGCGCCGACCAGGAGGCGTCCCTCGGCCATCGGGATCGGGGAGACGTGCGATCCGATTCCACGGATCACGACGAAGGCCGAGGCCCACGCGAACATCACGATCACCAGGGCCAGAGCGGGGAGTTGCTTCTTCATGTGGTCCACTGTGCGACCGGCAGGAAGTTAGCACAAGCGAATGTTTCTGCATTATCATTTAGTGGGACTGAATGGAGAGTGTCATGCTCGACGCACACCGGCTCATGATCTTCCGCTCCGTGGCGGCCACCGGATCGGTCGCCGCCGCGGCCACGAGCCTCGGCTACACGCCGTCGGCCGTCTCGCAGCACGTGGCCGCCCTCCAGCGGGAGACCGGCCTGCAACTGCTGGAACGGGTCGGACGGGGCGTGGAACTCACCCCCGCGGGCCGGATCCTGGCCACCGAGGCCGACGGGGTGCTCGAACGCCTCAACGCGCTCGGCGCCACCGTCGACGACCTCCGGGCGGGCAAGGCGAACCGGATCACCATGAACGTCTTCGCCACCGCCGGCACGCACTGGATGCCGGCCGTGGTGCAGACCCTCGCCGAGGAGTTCCCCGACACCCGCCTGCGGCTGCGCATCGAGGACGAGGTCACCGAGATCGCCGCCCGCCGGCCCGATCTCGCGGTGGCCGTGCGGCAGGAGCACTCCCAGACCACCGCGGTGGCGGGCTTCTCCCACGAGGACCTGCTGGTGGAGTCGTACGTCGCCGTGGTCCCCGAGGATCACGAGTTCGCCGGCCGCGATCTGATCGATATGGCTGAGCTCGAGGGCGCGCGCTGGATCGACAACGACGTGCGTCGCGGTGCCTGCCGGCAGGCGGTGCTCGATGCCTGCGCCGGAGCGGGTTTCACTCCCCGGTTCGTGGTCGAGACCACCGACTATCCCTCGGCGCTCCGGTTCGTGGCGCGCGGGGTGGGCGTCACCGTACTGCCCCGGCTCGGCGCCACCGAGCTGCCGCCCGGCACCGTGGCCGTGGACGTGTGCAATCCGGCGCCCCGGCGGACCATCGTGGCCTACGTCAAGGATTCGGAGTGCCGGAACCCTGTGGTGCGCCGTGCGATGCACCTGCTGCGGGAGTCCGCCGCCGCGGCCTTTCGGCCGTGAGCCGCGATGCGACCGCGACCGTCGCCAGGCCGGAGGCCAGCGGCACCAACAACGTGACCGCGAATCCCGTGTGTCCCCACGGCAGGACCTGAGCGAAGACGGCACCGGCACAGGCGATCGCGAGTGCGGTGCCCACGGCGTCGGACAGCTTCAGTGCACTGGAATTGGCGCCCTGCTCATCGTCGGCACTGCGACTGAGCATGAGGATCGACAGCGTGGGATAGGTCAGGCCCATGCCGAAGCCGCCCACCGCCCAGGTCGCGAAGATCACCGGCCACGGGGCGTCCAGCGCGAAGGCCGACGCCACCGCGGTGAGCGCGAACACCAGCAGGCCCGACCCGATCAGCGGAAGCCGTTCGCGCAGTGCACCGTCGGCCGGAATGCGTGCCTGGAGCTGGGAGGCCAGCGCCCACAGCAGTGCGGCACCGGTCATCACCGACCCCGCGGCGAAGGGCGAGAGCCGGTCGATGTGCACCAGGTACAGCGGGACGTAGATCTCGGCGGCGAAGAAGGCCCCGGCCATCAGCAGGCTCAGCAGCATCAGCCGCGGAATACCGGGACGGCCCGTCAGCGAACCCGCGGGCAGCATCCGTGCCGTAGCGACCACCGCGACCACCAGGCCCGCCGCCGCCACCGCCAGGAAGACCGCTCCGCCCCGCGGCGCCGCGAACTGCGCCACCGCGGTCGCCACCCCCGCCGTGAGGGCCGCGATCAACAACCCGCGGTTGGGCGGATCGTCGTTGCGGTAGTCGGATTCGTCGAGACCGGAGGTGGCCCGCAGCGTGGCGACCAGGGCCAGCAGTGAGGGCCCGGCGAGCCCCAGGAACACCCAGCGCCAGCCCACGGTGTCCGCCGCCAGACCCGCGATGGCGGGACCGATCAGCGACGGCACCACCCAGGCGGTCGAATACGCGGCGAACACCCGCGGGCGTCCCTCCGGTGGAACCAGCCGGCCCACCATCGCGTACAGCACCACGCTGATCAAGCCGCTGCCCAGTCCCTGCACGCCGCGGCCCACGGCCAGCACGGTCATGTCCGGCGCCGAACCCACCACCACCAGGCCCGTCGCGAACAGCAGCGCGCCCGCGATCAGCGGTGGCCGGACGCCGCTGCGGTCGACCCACGGTCCCACCCACGCGATCGCCACGATCATCGCCGCGAACGCGGCACCGAAGGCCACCGAGTACTCCGCGGTGGCCCCGAACTGCTCCGCGGCCCGCGGCAGCACCGTGCCCACGGCGAGGGATTCGAAGGCGGAGAAGGAGATCAGCGCGACCGAGCCGATGAGGAACCAGCGGAGCCGGCCCTGCTCGGGTGGTGCCGGGATGCGCTCGTCGATGGTCATTGGCAGCACGCTAATACGTCGACCTTGGTTGAGGTCAACCGAGAAAACCAGTTGTCCCCGGCGCGGACCGCAGGCATCGTGGAAAGGTGCATATCGACATCAGCGCCGGACAGCGTGTGCCCCGCATGCTGCGGCCGCTGTTGCGCCGCGACTACCGCCTGCTGTTCATCACCCTGTTGTGCGCGCTGACCACCGACGGCATGTGGCTGGTCTCGGTGGTCTGGCAGGTGATCGACATGGGCGGCTCGGCGACCAGTGTCTCGATGGTCTCGGGCGCCGCATCCGTGGGTCTGCTGGTGTCCACCCTGGCCGGCGGCGTGCTCGCGGACCGGGTGTCGCAGCAGCGCATCCTGTTCGTGCTGGAACTGCTCAAGGTGGTGGTGATCGGCGGCGTCGGCGCGCTCGCGGTGACCGGTGTGATCACCGTCCCGATGCTCATGGTCGGCTCGCTCGCCCTCGGCCTGGTGTCCGGCTTCTACTTCCCCGCGTACTCGGCGCTGGTGCCGCGGCTGGTGCCGCCCTCGGAGCTGCTCGCGGTGAACGGCTACGAGTCCGCGGTGCGCCCGGCCGCCGCGATGGCCGTCGGACCGGCGGTCGCGGCCTGGATCATCGCCGTCGCCTCGCCCGGTGCCGCGCTCATCGTCGCGGGCGGGATCTGCCTGTTCGCCGCTGTCTGGGTGGTGCGGATCCACGTGCCGCAGGCGGAGGCGGCCGAGGGCGCCGATGAGCCCGGTTCGCCGCTGCGCGAGCTGTGGGAGGGCATCCAGTACGTGCGCCGCACGCCGTGGCTGCTCGCCACACTGCTCTTCGCGAGCCTGATGGTGCTGGTGACCGTGGGGCCGATCGACGTGCTGCTGCCCTTCGCGATCAAGGATCAGGCGCAGGGCGCGGCCGGTGAACACTCGATGATCCTGGCCGCCTACGGCTTCGGCGGCGTCGCGGGCGCACTATTCATGGCGGCGCGGAGAATGCCCCGCCGCTACCTCACGGTGATGATGGTGCTGTGGGGCCTGGCCTCGCTGCCGATGGTGGTGTTCGGCATCGCCGACAGCGTGTGGCCCATGGTGATCGCGGGCTTCGTTCTGGGTGTGCTGTTCGAGGCGCCGGTGGTGATCTGGGGCACGCTGCTGCAGCGCCGGGTGCCGCGCCGCCTGTTGGGGCGGGTGTCCAGCCTGGACTTCTTCGTCTCGCTGGTGTTCATGCCGCTGTCCTTCGCGCTCGCCGGTCCGGTGAGCCAGGCGATCGGCCTGACCACCACCTTCGTGCTGGCGGGACTGATTCCGGTGCCGCTCGCGGTGATCGCGATCCTCGCCGCGCGGATGCCGCAGGACGAGCTCGAACACCCGCTGGTGGACGAGGACGAGGATCCCGACGAGGCGCCCGAGGAGGAGCCCGGCGACGCGCCGGTTACGCCCACCGTGAACGCTCCCGCACCCGACGGCACCGTCGGATAGGCTTTCTCCTATGACGAGCGGGGTTGCGAGCATCGACACGCACGAGCCGATGGAGGCCGAGCGTCCCCCGCTGCTGCGCGAGGTCTACGGCCGGGTCCTCCGGCAGGAGCGCACGCGGCAGGGCCGCACGCTCGCCGAGGTGGCCCGCGAGGCCGGCGTGTCCACGCAGTACCTCTCCGAGGTCGAGCGCGGCCGCAAGGAGGCCTCGTCCGAGGTGCTCGGCAGCGTGTGCGATGCGCTGGGCGGTTCGCTCACCGAGTTCGTCGGCGGCGTGCACCGTGAACTGGTCGGGAGCCGTCCGCGTCCCGTCGCCCTCGCCGCAGCCTGACGGATCAGTCCTCGCCCGCGTCCGGCTGGCCGGACTCGCTCTCCTTGGGCTGCTTGGCCCACCGCAGCTGATGCGGATGCACCGCGCTGAAGCCGCGCGCCCGGTAGGCGCGCAGGCTCCGGGTGTCGAGATCGGGGACCTCGTTGATCGCCTCCGCGAGCTGACCGTCCACCAGCACCGTGCCCGGCCGCGCCGCGCTGGTGAGCCGCGCGGCGAGATTCACCACGCTGCCGAACAGATCGCCGTACCGCTGCAGCACCTCGCCGTACGCCATGCCCACGCGCAGTTGCGGGAACTCCAGGTCGATCGCGTCCAGCTCGGGGTACTCGTGCGGGGTCTGCAGCTCCAGCGCGATCCGTGAGGCCGCGGCGGGCTCGTCGGCCGCGAACATCACTTCGTCGCCGACGCCCTTGATGATCCATCCGCCGCCGCCGTAGATCACCGTGCGCATCCGGGTCTCGAAGGTGCTCAGCAGCGTGCTCAGTTCCGAGACCGCGAGGCCGCGGCTGAGCCGCGTGTAGCCCACCATGTCCGCGAAACCCACCGCCATGGTGGCGGTGAGCGCGCCCTCCTCATCGGCGGCGGGCGTCATGAGCCGCTGCGTGGCGGCGGCCAGGTGCCGCCGCCAGATGTGCGCCTGCAGGTTGTCCATCCGGTCGATCACCAGCGCCGCGCCGCGTGCCGGATCGGGATCGCCGGCGGCCTCCGCGTTCTCCAGGTAGTGCCGGATCATCGGGGCCTGCCATTCCGCGAGCCGGTACATCGCCTGGCCCAGTGCCTGCGATCCGGGGACCACCGCCTCGGCGTCCACCACCCCGTCGGCGAACAGCACCGCGAGATCGCGCACGATCTCGACGTCGTCGCGGGTGAAGGCCTTCGTATCGTCGTCCCGCAGATCGGCGAAGCCGGCCGAGGTCCACCAGGCACGGAGATCTTCGATGTCCATGCCGCCCTGCTCCGCCAGTTCGCGGAAGGTGTACTCGCGCGTACCCGGCAGTAGCAGCTCGTCGATGTCGAGTTCGCCTGCGTCGCCCATGCGACCACTCTATGGGGCCTAGGCTGGAAGGGTGACTATCAGCGTGTTCGAGCTGTTCTCGGTGGGTATCGGCCCGTCGAGTTCGCACACCGTGGGACCGATGCGGGCAGGCGCCGACTTCGCCGATGAGGTGGCGGCTTCCGGTCCCGAGGCGATGCGGTCGGTGCGGGCGGTGCACGTGGATCTGTACGGCTCGCTCGCGGCCACCGGGCGGGGGCACGGCACCTTCGCCGCCGTCCTGCTGGGGCTCGAGGGGCAGCGGCCCGAATCGGTCGATCCGGACTACGTCGCCTCTCGCAGCGCGGAGATCGACGCGACCGGGATCACCCGGTTCGGCGGGGTCGCCGACGTGCCGCTCAGTACGCAGCAGATCGTGCTGCACCCCTTGACGGTGCTGCCGCGGCACACCAACGGGATCCGCTTCCGGGCCGAGTTCGCCGACGGTGCCGTGCACGAGGCCGTGTACTACTCGGTGGGCGGCGGATTCGTGGAACGGGAGTCCGGTGCCGACACGGTGAACCCGCTGGCCGGGACCACCGCGGTGCCGCACGACTTCGACACCGCGGCAAGCCTGCTCGATCTCACCCGGCGCACGGGGCGCACCATCCCGCAACTGATGATGGATAACGAGATCGTGCTCCGCGGCGGCCCGCCGGAGAAGGCCGAGCGCGATGTGCGCGACGGGCTGCTGCACATCTGGACGGTGATGTGCGCGTGCATCGAGCGCGGCTTCCGTTCGGAGGGAACGCTGCCCGGCGGCCTCGATGTGAAGCGGCGCGCCCCGGGCCTGCACCGCAGGCTGGTCGAGACCGGCGAATCCGACGCCATGGACTGGCTCAACGTGGCCGCCATGGCGGTGAACGAGGAGAACGCCTGCGGCGGCCGGATCGTGACCGCGCCCACCAACGGCGCGGCGGGCATCGTTCCCTCGGTGTTGTACTACGCCTTGAAGTTCCGCCCCGGATTGGCCGAACGCGCCGAAGACGTGGTGTGCGATTACCTGCTGACCGCCGCCGCGATCGCCGTGCTCTACAAGCGGCGCGCCTCCATCTCCGGCGCCGAGGTGGGCTGCCAGGGCGAGGTGGGCTCAGCGTGCTCGATGGCGGCCGCGGCGCTGGCACAGGTCGCGGGCGCCACGCCGGCGCAGGTGGAGAACGCCGCCGAGATCGGCATCGAGCACAACCTGGGCCTCACCTGCGATCCGATCGGCGGCCTGGTGCAGATCCCGTGCATCGAGCGCAACGCCATCGCCTCGGTCAAGGCCGTGAACGCCGCGCGCATCGCCCTGCACGGCGACGGTACGCACCGGGTCTCGCTGGATCAGGCCATCGAGACCATGCGCCAGACCGGTGCCGACATGCTCTCCAAGTACAAGGAGACCTCGCTCGGCGGCCTCGCCGTCAACGTGCCGGAGTGCTGAGCGGAACCTGTCGGACCTCGTCGTTAGGCTTGGCCGTATGAACGTGCTGACGGTGGCGGCGGTGTGTTTCCGTGATGATGAGGGTCGGGTGCTCACGGTGCGCAAACGCGGGACCGACGCCTTCATGCTGCCCGGCGGCAAGCTGGAACCGGGGGAGTCGCCGATCGACTGCGCGATCCGCGAGATCGACGAGGAACTGGGCGTGCGGCTCACCGTCGACGATCTGACGCATCTCGTCTCGTGGCGCGGTCCCGCCGCGAACGAGGCGGACACCGATATCGAGTCCACCGTGTTCACCACCGGTCTGCGGGTGCAGCCGCAGGCGGCCGCCGAGATCGCCGAGGCGCGCTGGCTGGACCCGGCGGCCTACGGCGGGGTGACCATCGCGCCCATGCTGCAGCAGTACCTGTTCCCGCGGCTGACCAGCGCATGAGGATCAGCCAGCCGCAGGCCCGCCGCATCGCGCTCGCGGCGCAGGGCTTCGAGCCCGGATTCGCCGGCACCTCGACTCCGACGATGCGGCAGGTCCAGAAGACCATCGACCGGCTGCGGCTGATCCAGATCGACAGCGTCAACGTGGTCGCGCGCAGTCAGTACCTGCCGGTGTTCGCCCGCCTCGGTGCCTACGACACCGGCCTCCTCGATCGCGCGCGGGATGCGACGCCCCGCCGGCTCGTCGAGTCGTGGGCGCACGAGGCCTCCCTGGTGCCGCCCGCCACCTGGCCGCTGCTGCGGCACCGTCGTACCTCCGCGCGGGCGGCGGCGCGGTTCGCCAGCTATGACGATCGGCATCCCGGCCAACTGGACCGGCTGCGCGGCGCCCTCGCCGAGCTGCCACCGCTCACCGCCCGCGCGCTGGAGGCGCACCTCGAACACGAGCAGGTGGTGGAGAAGACCCACTGGGGCTGGAACTGGTCGTCGGTGAAGGAGGGCCTCGAGGTCCTGTTCCACACCGGGGAGGTCACCAGCGCCGGCCGCACCAGCCAGTTCGAGCGGCTGTACGCGCCGTCGTCGGCCGTGCTGGGCGAGCTCGCCGAGGTCGTGATCCCTGACGACCAGGCCTACCTGGAACTGGTCCGGCAGTCGGCGCAGGCGCTGGGCATCGGTACCGCGCGCTGCCTGCGCGACTACTTCCGGCTGTCCACCGCCCAGGCCATGCCTGCGATCGAGAAACTGCTGGCCACCGGGGAACTCATCGAGGTGGACGCACCGTGGTGGCCCGGAACCGTCTACGTGCACGCCGAGGCCAAGCGCCCGCGCGCGATTCACGCCCGCGCTCTGCTCTCGCCCTTCGATCCCGTGGTCTGGCAGCGCGAGCGTGCCGAGGCGCTGTTCGACTTCTTCTACCGCATCGAGATCTACACGCCCAAGGAGAAACGGGTGCACGGTTACTACGTGCTGCCCTTCGTCTTCGGCGATCGGATCGTGGCGCGCTGCGATGTGAAGGCGGATCGGAAGGCCTCGGAACTACTGGTGCACTCCACGAGTTGGGAGCCGGGTGGCCGCGACGCCGCGTCGGAGGCCGCGTTGGAGCAGACGGTCGCTCAGATGGCGGGCTGGCTGGGGCTGGAGAGCTACCGGCTCTAAACGGCCACGTGCAGTGGGCCGGTGATCGCGGTGAACACCGCGAACAACGGATGCGCATCCGGCCGGTAGTGGCCGAAGTCGGGAGCCGAGCGGCGGGACGCGGTATCCCACTGCTTCTTGGTGACCGCCGAATAGTCGAGCCGGTACCCGGCTTTCGCCGCGAGCACCTGCAGCAGCGTCTTCGACGATCTCCCGTTGCCCTCCCGGAACGGGTGCGCGCAGTTGAGGTAGGCGTACGCCTCGGCCGCCTGCCGCGCGTAGTGCTGCCGGTCCCGCTTCTCGCCCAGTAGCTCGATCGGCTGATGCGGGAGGCGGTGGTTGAGCATCTTCGCCGCGTCGCCGAGGTAGCGGCCTATCCAGTTCGAGTGGAACGTGGTGTGGCCCAGCGCCATATCGTACTTCCGGAAGACTCCGGCCCAGGGATACAGCACGCCGAACAGGGTGCGGTGGATCAGCGACAGATGGCCTCCGTCGAAGGTCTCGGGAAGCGTGGTCAGGCCCGTCTCGATGCCGAACTCCTGCGCGGTTCCCACCTCGAACTCCAGCTGTCGCAGGGCCTCCGGGTCGCGAATGCCGAAGCGGTTCCGCAGCACCCGGGTATCGGGGTACACGGTGTCGGGGAAGCCCGCCGGGTGGTCCACGCAGTCCGGTGCGCCCAGTTCTGTGGCGGCCGCCAGTGCCCGCTCCACGGCCTCGTCCACGTACCGCCCCAGCGGCACCGCACCATCGGCCATCGCGGCGAGCCGCTCGACGTCCACGACCGTGGGCGCCCACCCCTCCAGGATGCTGTTCGCGATGGCGCCGTGCAGCGACGCGGCCCGCCCCGCGGGCAGACCGCGGAGCGGGCCGGCGAAGTCCCGGAGCGGTCGCGCGGCTGACATTCCCGCAGCTTATCGCGACACGACGGCCTCGCGCGTGAGGTCCAGGAGGTCGAGGAAGCCGCGGTCGTGCGAGACCACGACCAGAGCGCCCGCCCAATCCTTGAGTGCTTCGACCAGCAACTCGACGGAGGGGATGTCGAGGTTGTTGGTCGGTTCGTCGAGGACCAGGAGCGACGGTGCCGGATCGCCCAGCAGGGCGATCGCGAGCGCGAGTCGCAGTCGCTCACCTCCGCTGAGGGTGCCCACGATCCGCTCGGATTGCTTCCCGCGGAACAACATCCGGGCCAGCGCGGCGTAGGCCTGCTGCGCGTCCAGGTCGGGGTGCGCGGCCCGCACCGCATCGATGAGCGTGCTCTCCTCAGCGCCGTCGAAGCGCACGTCCTGCGGCACGTACCCGATCACGGTGGGCGTGCTCGCCTCCCGCGCCGCCGCGATCGCTCGGCGCAGCACCGTCGTCTTCCCGGCACCGTTCGGGCCCACGAGCGCCACCCGCTCGGGTCCGGTGACCTGCAGTTGCGGATCGTCGAGCTGGGTGCGGTGCACCCCGGGGCCCGGCTCGGGCATCGCGATCCGGACGGACCGATCGTCGCGGACGGCCTCCTGTGCCTGGTCGAGCGCGTCGCGCGCGGAATCCACCCGGCCCTCGTGCAGGACGCGGTGCTTGCCCGCGGAGACCTCGGCCTTCTGTTTGAGCAGCCCCGCCAGGATCGGCGGCACGCGCTTCTGCGCCTCCGCCTTGTCGGCGTACCGCTTTCGTTTGGCGAGCTTGGTCTGCGCCTCGGCGAGGTCGCGTTTCTGCGCCTTGAGATCGACCGAGGCCGTGGTCACGGCCTGCTCGGCCGCGGCCTGCTCGGCGTCGAGCACCTCGCGGTAGTGCGAGTACGGCCCGCCGAACACCCGCACGGCGCCGCGGTACAGCTCGACGGTGGTCGCCATCCGCTCCAGCAGCGCGAGATCGTGGCTGACCACGACGACTGTTCCGGAGAACCGGTCCAGTGCGTCGTTGAGCAGATCGCGGGCGCGGCTGTCGAGGTTGTTGGTGGGCTCGTCGAGCAGGAGGGTGTCGGGTCGGCGCAGCAGCTGGCCGGCGATGGCGAGCAGTGTGGCCTCGCCGCCGGACAGTGTCCCGACGGTGCGGTCCAGCGCCCCGAGCCGCAGGCCGAGCCCGTCGAGGGTGGCGATCGCGCGCTCCTCGATGTCCCAGTCGTCCCCGACGGCGTCGAAATCGGACGGGTCGGCGGACCCGTCCTCGATCCGGCGCAGGGCGGCCACGGCGTTGCCGATCCCGAGGGCGTCGGCGAGGGTGTCGCCGGATTGGGCCTGGGGGTGCTGCGGGACGTACCCCACTACACCGGCCCCGCTCACCGATCCTGAGCTGGGAGTTATCTGACCTGCGAGGATCCGGAGCATCGTGCTCTTACCGGCGCCGTTCGCCCCGACCAGCGAGGCGCGGCCCGCCGGAATGGTGAAGCTGAGGTCGTCGAAGACGGGAGTGCCGTCCGGCCAGCGCAGGGAGAGGGCGGAAACAGCAAGAGGGGTAGCCATGAATGCTCCTTGAGGTCCGAGGGGGCCGCGCGGCACGAAGGGTGCGGGGCGACGAGGTCAGGGACGTCTCAAGACAGCATGGCGAGCAGTTTAAACACGCTTGCTGCGGGTTCGCACGTGATTTTCCGAGGGCGGGAGTGTGATGTACGTCCCATACCGGCGTGCGGTGCTTGTGCGGTGGTCGGTGCGCGGTGCTACCTTTTGAACCATGTCCGGGAGTCTTGAAGGCCATCTGCGCGTCGGTTATGAGACCGTCGCGCTGGGCTGCCGTCTCCCCATGGTTCGCGTGCACTGTCGAATGTGTTGCGGCTGAGCGCTTTCCGCTCGCATTCTCGCCGGCTTCGTAGCCGATTCATTCGATATCTCCATATCTCCGCCACGTTTCGGGTCGATCCGTACCCAGTGGCGCACGCACCCCTCGAGGAACCATGACCGTCGTTGATCTTCCTGCCACTTCCGCCGCGTCGAACCGTGCCGCGCAGGCCCGCGCCGGACGTGCGCACAACCCCCTGACCAGGGCCGCCGACCGGGCGCCGCGCACCGCCGCACCGGCCCGGGTGTTCCCCCCGCAGCTGCGGGTGTCCGAGAAGCCGGCTGCCGCCGTGCTCCGCGTGATCCGTCGCGGCGGACTCGTTCTGCGCGACGAGATCGTCCGTGAGACCCAGCTCTCGGCAGCCACCGTGAACCGCCAGGTCACGGCCCTGATCGAGGCGGGCCTGGTGCGGGAGCGCGCCGATCGCGCCGCGAGCGGTGTCGTCGGTCGTCCGCGTCTGCCGCTCGAGGTCGATCCCACCGGCCCGCTGGCGCTGGGAATCCACATCGGCTTCCGGGTGAGCACCGTGACCATGCACGACGTGTCCGGCAAGATCGTGGGCGCCATCCAGATCCCCACGCCGGAGAGCGGCGAGCCCGGCGAGGTGCTGTCGGTGATCGCCACCAGTGCCCGACGGTTCCTGGCCCGCTGGGACGGCCGCACCATCCTCGGAGCCGGCATTGCGATCGGTGGCCGCGTGGACGACCGCGGTGTGGTGGCCGACCATCCGCGCCTGGGGTGGAAGGACGTGACCCTGGGGGAGCGTCTCTCGGGCGCGATCGGTCTGCCCGTGACGGTGGCCCCGCACGTCGAGGCCATGGCCGCCGCCGAGCTGCACCTGTCCGAGGCGCTGGAGTCGCAGGGTTCGACCCTGTACTTCTACGGTCGCGAGACCGTGGGCGTGGCGCTCGCGCTGCATGGCGCGGTGCACTCACCGAAGTCCGGTCCGCACACGATCGGGCACCTGCCCACGCGCAACATCGAGCTGCTCGATCCGCGCGGCACGGGCCGGCTCGAGGACGCGGTGACGGATACCGCGGTGGTCGAGGCGGCGCAGGCGCAGAAGCTGGCCGTGCGCACCGTCGCCGATCTGCACAAGCTGGCCGAGACCGGCAACGAGACCGCCAAGGCGATCATCGCCGAGCGCGGCCGGGTGCTGGGCGAGGCCGCCGCGCTCGTGGCCGACATCTTCAACCCCGACCGCCTGATCCTGGGCGGCCAGGCCTTCACCGACTACCCGGCGATCCTGCCGCACGTCTCCGCGGCCCTGAAGGCCACGTCGGCCGAGCCCGGTCGCTCCGTGCGGGTCAGCGGTGCGGGCGGCCGCGTACAGCAGCAGGCGGCCGGTGCCGCCGCGCTCGACGGTGTGTACACCGATCCGCTGGGAGCCATCGCGCGCGCCACCGCGTAGCACCGTCGTCGCTCGGACCCGGGCCCCGCCGCACTCCTGTGCGGCGGGGCCCGTTCGTCGGTGCCGGACGTCCGCGAACGGCTCCGGAGAATGGCATCAGGGCGGATGTAATTCGCGACGGAAATCGGGCGTCGTCAATGATTCAGGAATTCTTCATACTTTGTTTCGCAACGCATCAAAATGGAACGTGTTCGAGTGGGTGAACTGGGAAAACTGTGAACCCTCCCCGGTTGGAGTGGAGTCGGGCGCGGCGCCGCAACACATGGCGGTGGCTGACACTTAACCTGCGTCTCAGTTGCGATCTCAAATGGCAAAATTCAAAACAACAAATCAGCACTCAAGGTGGTACATTATTTTGCGACAATGAAGCCAGCCGGTACATGAGTGCCGGGTATGCGTCGTGAACGGGAGGGTGGCATGGGTACCGAGACGGTCAACTCCGTGGCGCCGGGGCAGAGTATCGGTGCGCGCGCGATCGAAGCGCGGGCGGCTGTTGCGACGGCGCATTTGCGTTCCACCGTGACATCGATCAGTTCCGCGGTGGACCCCACCAGCGCACACGGCGCGCGAATCACCTCCGCGATCGATGGCCTGGTCGCCGGTGTCATGCCGGAGCTCGAGGCTGCCGAATCGATGCTTCGTGGCGATAACGGCTCCCAACACGATGGTCGGTCCGCACTGGGCGGCTATCAGTCACTGCGATCCGTCGCGCGGGCGTCTGCGCACCGCGGCGCCGGCATCTATTCGTGACGGCGGGGAGCGAACTGCGTGAACACGTGCATTCATCCTGACCGGGAGGTGGCGCGGTGATCGACCGTCCCGACACTCCCCACGCCGATGTCCTGCTGGACGGCATCTGGGAAGAGGAGATCACTCCCGACGATCTGGCCTCGCGGTCGCTCTCGGCGGCCCAGGCATCGTCGTACGCCTTCCGTGTGGCCAGTGAGGGCACTGCCGCCACGGCCCAGCTCGAGGGCGAGGTGCACGAGTTCCTCGAATCCGAGACCGGGACCTGGGCGAAGAGCTTCATCGGCATCGTCCGGGTCGGCGAGTCCCTGGTGCACGTCTCCCGCGCGCTCGGTGAGATGGCGCGGAACCTGCAGCAGGTCAATCTCGAGCAGTCGGAGATCGTGCAGCAGGTCGAGGCGGAGATCGAAGCGCTGGAGCGTGCCCTCGAACTCCAGGGCGAGGATCCCACGCCGCAGATCGAGGCGTTGATCGCGGACGGGCGGGCGAAGGCCACCGAAGCCGCGGCGCGGATGGCCGTCAGTGAAGTGGAGCTGTCGCAGCCCAACGACCTCGACGAGAGCTTCATGGCCTTCGGGCGCGTGCCCGGAGCCAGCGCCACGTTCCAGGCCGCCGTGAAGGCCAGCGGCAACGTCAAGCCGCCCCCGAGTCGCGCTGCAGCGGCACAGGACGCTTTCGCGGATTCGATGGACGACACCGAGGCGCCCCGTCTCAACGGCTTCGCATTCGGCCGAGCGCCTTCGACCAATGGTGTGAACGGGGTGAACGGCACCGGGGTCGTCAACGGCGTGAACGGGACGGCTCACACCAACGGGACGGCTCACACCAACGGGACGGCGCGTCCGAACGGCGAGGCCGTCAACGGTGACGCGACCGCGCCGGCCGTCAACGGATTCTCGTTCGGCCGGATTCCGATGGTGAACGGCACGCACGCGCCGTCGACCCCCGTGGAGAACGACCTCCCCGTCTCCGGTGACAAGCCCGTGCCCCCAGCCGCTCCCGTGGAACCGACTGATCCGCCCAACGGCACCGCCGTCGGGAGGGTTCCGTCGGGCAACGGAACGAATGGATTCTCACGTACCTGGGCCAGCCCCGACGACACCCCTGCCCGCGGCGAGGGGTCGACCCCGGTGGTTCCGCCCACGCCTCCGGTTACCAACGGCAACAACGGGTCCGGTCCGATCACCTTCATGTCCTTCGGTCGCGTGCCGTCGGCCGACGGTGCCCCCTGGTCTCCGCCGACCGGCCCGACGACCGGGCCCGTGCCCGTGGTACCCGCCGGTGCCGCGGCGATGCCCCTGTTCGGGGCCGGGGCGGGTGCCGACGACGAGGCGTCGACCGGCGAGACCGACGAGACCGTGGATGGGCCGGTTGCCGAATCGTTCCCGACGGGCCCCGTCGCCGCCTCGGCCGAGTCGGCCTCCGCGCAGGCACCCGCTCGTGACCATGACGTGGAGCCGGAACCGCTCACCGAGGGAACGGCAGAGGAGTACGACGCCGCTGCCGCGCTGGTCTCCGGATTCCTGTCCTTCGGCCGCGTGCCGGGTGGGACGAACCCGCCCTCCGGTGAGTCGCAGGTCGAGGCCGTGGATCGGGTGGAGGCAAACGCCTCCGAGGTTGTCGCCCCCGAGGTCGTCGCCCCTGCGGCGTCTGTCGCGGAGACAGTCGCAGACGAGACCGATCAGGATTCGTCGGTCGACGCTTCGGCGACCGACGTCGAGAACGACGCCGAACCCGACATCGACGAGGGCACAGTCGAATCCGATGCCCCGGATGTCGATGAGGTCGAACTCGTCGATGTGGATTCCAGTGCCCTGATTAACGGCTTCATGTCGTTCGGCCGCGTCCCGGGCGCTGCCCCGTGGGATCGCGACACCGAGCCGCCCCAGTCGGAACTCTCGGAATCCGTTGCGGTGGAACCGGATACCGAGTCGGCCGATCACGGTACGGAATCCGACGATGCCGTCGACGCCACTGAGATCGCAGACGTCGCGCCGGCCGAGCTCGACGAGCCGGCGAGTGAGGTCGACGAGGTTCGGGACGCGGTGCTGGTCGAGGCCGATCAGCCTGTGCGCCTTGCCGAGAACGACGAGCGCCTCGTGCATCCGACGGAGATCGATGAGATCGCCGAGCCGGAGGTTGACACGGAATCCAGCGCGGACGACGCATTGACCGTCGAGTCGATGGATGTCGAAGCGGTCCCGGATGCGGTTGATCTCGCGATCGAAAACAGTTCCGAGGCTGTCGATTCCGTTGTCGATGATGTCGAGGAAGACGATCGACCGGACTCTGAAAACCTCGCCGATGCCTCCGCCGACGAGGCCGGGAGTCACGACGGTCTGGTGGAGACGGAGTCCGCGCCGTCCGTGGCCGACGTTGACGAGGACGCGGTCGATCCGACCGCCGATGTCGAGGCGGAATCCCCAGTAGCGCTCGCCGAGACCGATGCGCCGGATCCCGACGATCACGCGGTGGGCGAGGGGGATCCGGAGAACGACGAGGAGCCCGCTCCCAGTCCGCTCGCAGGCATCGCGATCGTGCCGGTCGGGTCGCTCGTGACCGCGCCCGCCGAGGACGTAGCCGTCGACGACGAGGCCGACGTGCTCATTGCTGACGGCACCGCCGGCCCTGACACCGATTCCGCAGAACGTTCCGATTTCGTTGACGATCCGGAGCCGGTCGAAGACCATCCTCTGGAAGCGGAAGCGGAAGCGGAAGCGGAAGCGGAAGCGGAAGCGGAAGCGGAAGCGGAAGCGGAAGCGGAAGCGGAAGCGGAAGCGGAAGCGGAAGCGGAAGCGGAAGCGGAAGCGGAAGCGGAGCTCGAAGCTGTTCTGGATGCTGACGCAGCGGCTGATGTCGATGTGGAAGCTGATCCAGAGGCGGATGCCGAAGTCGAGTCGGAGCATGAAGCGGGTCTTGCCGCCGATGACGAGCTCGACGCCGCGGTAGTCAGCGACCCTCTCGCAGAGGCAGAGGCAGAGGCAGAGGCAGAGGCAGAGGCAGAGGCAGAGGCAGAGGCAGAGGCAGAGGCAGAAGTTGAAGCCGCGCTGGAAGCTGAAGCAGCGGTTGATACCGATGTAGACGCCGAGCCGGAGGCGGAAGCCGAAGCCGAGCTGGACGCGGATACGGAAGCGGACTCCGAGGCCGAAGCTGAAGCCGAGCCGGACGCGGATCGTGCCGACGATGCCGACGTCGATCCGGCGGCGGTAGTCAGCCATGGTCTCGCTGAAACCGAGGCGGAAGCCGAAGCGGAGGCAGAGGCCGAGGTAGAGCCGCACGCCGAGGTCGAAGCCGTTGCGGAGGCCGGTACCGACGCAGAGCCGGAACCAGCGGTCGAGGCCGCCGCCCCGGCGGACGATGCGCCGGAGCGGATCGCGCGCCCCCGTGTGGTCGCGACGGGCCCGATGATCTTGGGGCGTTCCCGCCCCGAGGTCATGCCGCTGTCCCCGGCCCTGCAGCGAGTGCGCGACGTGGTCGCATCGATCGCAGGCACCCTGGCCGGCGGACCGCACAGCACGGAATCCGGATTGCACTGGGCCGCTGGGCTGCTCGTGAGCCCCACCGAGGAGATCGTGGTGGTCACCTCGTCCGACGCCGGCTGGCTTCCTCCCCGCGTACTGATCCCCGCGGATGTCCGCGTGCTCTGGAACGTTCCGGGGTCGCACCGCTGGGCAGCCGTCGACGATCCGGTTCGCGGTCTGCTGGAATACGCGCAGGACCGCGGTTACCTGGTCGAAGCCGTCGCCACCACCCACCCGAGCCGGGCGTACAGCCCCGTCGTCGCAGGGAACCTCGTGGGCGTCACGCGCGTCGGCCCGGTCATCCCCGGCGGACTCAATCGGTTCGAGGCCGTGGTCTCGCCGGTCCGGCGTGACCACATCCGGTCGCTGTCGCCGGTCGAGGCCGCCCGTCAGACTCGCGCACTGCTCCGGGACCTGGAGCAGATGCCGATCGCCGCGGAGAACGCGATCGGCTTCGAACTCGCGCGGACGGACGCACGCCGATTCCTCGACAGCCATACCGAGATCCCGCTGCCCCTCCTGGAGCAGCTCCACATCGACGACGAGGCGCTCACGGACGCGCTGTGCCTGGGCCGGATTCCGGCCCGCGCCGACGACCTGGGACAGGAGCCCCCGGAAGCCGAACAGTTGCGGGATCGACTGCTGGAGCGGGCGGTTCTCGCCGCCACGATGGCGGCCTGCTACTTCGACGTCGAATCCGCGGTGTACGCATGGACATTCGCCAAGTTCCTCGCGAGCCAGCGACCAGGAACGCCCGGGACGACCTAGGGACAATGACACAGACGATTCCGACAGCGCAGCGGTACTTCTCGCTGGGGCTGCGTTCCCTGACCACGCGCGGCGACACAGCCGAGTCCGCGACCGCCTTCCGGCTCGCGGTCGACGCCGACCCCTCCATGTGCGACGCCTGGATCGGCCTCATGGCCGTCGACAAGTCGCAGGCCGGCGATCCGGAGGCGGCCCGCGGAGTGCTCACATCGGCCCGCAACTTCGGAGCCGAACTCCGGCGGAACGGGCTCACCGTGGACCCCGCCGACGGAGCCCTCGGCCTGAAGTCACCGGTGCACATGGGCGTCGTCGAACTCGGTATGCCCGTGACCGACGCGATCTATGCGCGCGCCGGCGCCGCCGTCGTCCTGGCGCAGGCGGGTTTCCTCGCGGAGGCCGCCGAGGAGTTGGCCAAGCTGCAGCGCGAGGTGGGCCCCGAGTCGCCCGCGCAGCGGAACTACATCCGCTACCTGTGGATCTGCCTCCTCGGCCTCGCGCATCGCTGGCCCGAGGTACTGGCCACCGTCGCGGACAGTCGCGAGCCCATGTGGATCTCACCCGAGACCGACGGTGCCGTGCGCTTCTGGCAGCTCGGCGTCACCGCGCTGACGGCGCGGGCGCTGGTGGGCACCGGCGACGCGCACCAGGCGCTGTCCGCCACCAAGAACGCCCTCGGTAGCGAGGAGTTCAAACTCGTCCAGGCCAGTTTGATCGTCACCCAGGCGTACGCGCTGCGCGCCACCGGTGAGGAGGAAGCTGCCACCAAGCTGTTGCGTGACGCCCGCGCCTGGATCGCCTCGCGGCCCGATCTCGATCACGCGGCCGCGGGCGGGGTGCTCGAGGTGGTGACCGCCGAATCGATGAACACCCGCACCGATCCCTGGGACCCCACCTCCGGCACCACCGCCGAACAGATCGAGCAACAGAGCCTCGATCGTCGCCGCGACGACGTGCTCGCCGAGGCATGGCGCGAACTCGACGGGCTGGTGGGCAGCCCGGACGTGAAGGCGCAGATCCGGCGTCTCGCATCGAAGGTCGAAATGGACCGGGAGCGCCAGGAACTCAGCGAGGAAGCCGGCGAGGAGTACAGCGAGGAGGAGATGCGGCTGTCCGCGATCATCTCCGGCCCGCCCGGCACCGGTAAGACCACCGGCGTGCGGATCCTCGCCAAGCTGTACTACGGCCTCGGTGTGATCGCGCGTCCCGAGGTCTACGAACACCAGCCCAGCGACATGATGACGGGCTACGTGGGGCAGGCCGGCATCCGCACCAACAAGCTCATCGACGAATCGCGCGGTGGGCTGTTCTTCCTCGACGAGGCGTACGGCCTCGTGGCGGGCGACGGCGAGGATCAGTCGTCCCGGTTCGGACGCGAGGCGCTGGAAGTCCTGCTGGCGCGCATCGAGAACGAGGGCGATAAGCCGCTGCGCGACAAAGTGGTCGTGGTTCTGGCCGGGTACGACGACGACATGAACCGCCTGCTCCAGGTGAACCCCGGTCTGCCGCTGCGCTTCCCGACGCGCATCGCGTTCGCCGCGTTCACCCCCGAGGAACTGGTGGAGATCGCCGAATCCGTGGCGGTACGGTCCCGGGAGGAACTCGGAGCCGGAGTGCGGGAGTTCCTCCGCGACAGCAACCGTCGTCTCGCACAGGTCAGCGCACTCGACCTCAAGGGACGGCTGTGCAACGGTATCGATCTGATGTCGAACGCGCGATTCATGCGCACCGTGATCTCCACGGCGCGCGGATTCCGCGACTTCAGAGTCAGCGCGATCGACCGTTCGGCACTCAGTTCCGATGAGCGCCGCGCCCTCCTGCGCACCCTGGAACTCGACGATGTCCGGCTCGCCTACGAGGAGACGCTGCGGGTGTCGCCGAACTTCCCCTGGTCCGAATGGCACCTGCTCGAAGACTGGGAGAGCTGACCATGGCGGACATCAACCCCGATCCGAACAACCCCAAATCCGGCCTGCAGGAACGGGTTCGCGGCTTCCGGCTCACCTCCAAGTACCAGAAGTCGGGCGAATCGTATCTGCAACGCCGCAACGAGGAAGCACTGGTACGCAGGGACACCCGCTGGATCGACGACGTCAAGAAGTACCAGGGATCGCCCCTCTACGTGGCCCTCGCCGCCGGTCTCGTGGTCGCGCTCGGCTGCATCATCGCCGCCGTCATCTTCCCCGCGGGCAAGGTGGGCGACGGTGACCTCATCCAGGACAGCCAGACCGGCGCCCTGTACGTCAAGGTCGGCGATGCGCTCAGCCCCGTGCCGAACGTGACCTCCGGCCAGCTCATCGTCGGTTCGCCCGCCAAGCCCGTCCAAGCCAAGTCCGCCGAGATCGAGAAGATGCCGCGCGGACCGATGGTCGGTATCCCGTACGCACCGAACGTGATCCGCAACTCCGATAGCCGGGATTCGAAGTGGGCGGTGTGCGACACCACCGCCACGGGTGCCGCGGTGCCGCTCGATCCGAACACCGGCCTTCCCACGACCGCGACATCCGCGGTCAAGGTGACGCTCATCGGTGGCGATCTCTCGCCCGCCGAGGGCACCGACGACATCGCCGGCAACGCGGCCCGGGTGGTCTCCTTCGACGGCCAGACCTGGCTGCTGTACCAGGATCGAGGAGTGGTCGCCCGAGCACGTCTCGACCTGCGCAACTCGGCGATCCGGGAAGCTCTCGGCATCCGCATCGACGAGAAGGTCATCCCCATGTCGGCGGGGCTGTTCAACGCCCTCGCCTCCCGCGAACCGATCGACGTCCCGCCCATCGTGGACGCCGGTAAACCCGCGCGGTTCCCCAACACGGAGCGGATCCTCGTGGGAACGACGGTGCGCGTGCCGACCGTCGACGGTGGCTGGACCTACTACGTGGTGGCCGCGGACGGCATCCAGCAGGTCTCGCAGACCGCGGCATCGATCCTGCAGACGGCTTCACCGGTGCGTAGCGGGGTCGTCGAGATCGACAGTGCCAAGGCGAATCAGTGGCCGAAGGTGGGCGGCCGGATCGCGGTGGACCACTTCCCGTCGGGCACCGTCCGGATCGTCGACGCCGCGGCCGACCCCGTCACCTGTTACTCCTGGGCGCGCAGCGGCGATCAGCCCACCGCTACCCAGCGGGTGATGGTGGCGCGCACCCTGCCGCTCACCCAGCAGCAGAACGCCGCCCGCATCCGGCTGATCGGCGCACCGGCCTCGCAGGGGACCATCGCGGACGATGTGTACATGCCCGCGACCACCGGCCGCTACGTCTACGTGACGGGCTCCGCGGCGGACACCCGTGAGCAGGGCGGGCAGTTCTGGGTGGCCGATACCGGGATCCGTTACGGCATCGACGATCAGGGCAGCAACCAGCAGGGCAGCTCGGCCAAGGCGCTCGGACTGGCGAATCCGGTTCCGGCTCCGTGGACCATCGTGAGCCTGTTCGCGCAGGGCCCGACCCTCTCCAAGGCCAGTGCCTCGATCAAGCACGACGGTGGCCCCGATGATCCGGTCGTCGCGACCATCGACCCGAAGGGGGCGAAATGAGTAGGCAGGTCTTCGAACCGCCGCTCCATCCCAAGAAGGAGCCCCGGGTCATCAAGAAGGAGGTCGAGGTCCGCACGCCGGACACGATCGACGAGGTGGACCCGCCCGGTAAGTGGCGCACGGTGATGATGCCGGTGGTCATGGTGGTGGCCGTGCTCGGCATGCTGTTCATGATGATCCGCATGAACCGGGGCTTCAACCCGGTGATGCTGCTCATGCCGATGATGCTCCTGTTCGGCATGTTCGCGTACATGGGCGGCGGCCCCGGCGGCAGTGGCGGCAAGTCCCGCGCGCAGCTGCTCCACGACCGTAAGCAGGCGAGCCGCTCCATCGGCGCTTCCCGGGAGAAGGCCCTCGCTCGTGGCCGGAACTATCACGAGGCGCTCCAGCACGCGTATCCCGATCCGGCCGTGGTGACCTCACTCATCGGCGGGGAACGCATGTGGGAGGTCAACGGAGGCGACGAGGAGCGCAAGAGCCGGTTCACCGCCGCACGGTACGGCCGCGGCCGCATCGTGCCCAAGGCCAAGCTCCGCACCCCGGAGGCGCCCGACGGCGAGTTCCTCGATCCGGTGCAGTGGACGGAGACCGTCAAATTCCTGCACACCCACTCGACGGTCGCGGACATGCCCCTCGCGCTGACGCTCCGCAACTTCCCCCTGCTCGGGGTCGGTGGCGATCGCGAGCGTGCAACGGGAATGGTGCGGGCGATGATCGAGCACCTCACCATCACGCACGGTCCGGATCGCCTGCGTCTCGCGGTGGTCACGGACCAGCCCGACGGGGGCCCGTGGGAGTACACCAAGTGGCTGCCGCACGCGCAGCATCCCACGCTGGTGGACGCCCTCGGATCGCGGCGGATGGTGTACGGCAACTGGACCGACTTCCTCGACGAGCTCGCGGGCGGTGATGATGCACCGTCCGGCGACGGGAGCCGGGTGGTCGACTACTCGCGCCCCTTCACCACGGAATCCGAGGTCTCGGGCAGGACGCGGCACACCGTCGTGATCGTGGACTCGGCCGAGCGCGCACGACTCACCGACCAGGCCATCGCCTCGCTCGCCGATGTCACGTGGATCCTGCTGAACCCGCCCGACGGCGTGGTCGACGGATTCCCGCACGCGGTGCAGCTCACCGTGGACCCCGCCGGGATCGTGACGCGCTGGGACTCGGATCTGCCGCTGGAGTCGCCCAAGGAGATCGCACGTGCGGACTACGTCGATGCCGTCGACGCCCACACCGCGGCGCGGAAGCTGGCCCGGTGGGAGCTCGAGACCACGGCGTCACTGCAGTCGAAGGAGCGGCAGGACACCGGCCGTGACTGGGCCAGCCTCGTCGGCGTGGAGGATCCCGGTGCGATCGACGTGGTGCAGTTCTGGCAGCGGATCAAGCGCTTCGACGATCCGCGCCGCCTGAACTTCCCCATCGGCTTCGCGCCGGACGGCAGCCGCATCCACCTCAACATCCGCGAGGCCAGCCAGGGCGGTACCGGCCCCCACGGCGAGATGATCGGTACGTCCGGCTCCGGCAAGTCGGAGTTCCTGCGCTGCCTCGTTCTCGATGCGTGCCTGTTCCATTCGCCGACGATGCTCAACCTCCTGCTCGTCGACTTCAAGGGCGGTGCGACCTACCAGGGGATGGAGGACATTCCGCACGTCGCCGCCGTGGTCACCAACCTCGAGAAGTCCGAGAGCATGGTCGACCGCATGATGGAGGTGATCACGGGCGAGCTCAAGCGGCGTCAGCAGATCTTCGACGATGCCGCGGCGAAGTACCCGTCGTTCAACATCATCGGACTCACCGAATACGAGAAGGCGCGGGAGTCCGGGCACTGTCCGGACCTGGAGCCGATGCCCGCACTCGTCGTTCTGATCGACGAGTACACCGAGTTGCTCGAGGCCAAACCGGAATTCGTGAACATCTTCTCGCAGATCGGCCGCGTCGGCCGCTCCGTGGGCGTGCACCTGCTGCTCGCGTCCCAGAACGCGGAGATGGCCCGGTCCCGCGGACTCGAGTCGAACATCCACTACCACATCGCACTTCGCACCGGCACCGCCGGCGATTCCCGTGCGGTGATCGGTGTGCCGGATGCGAAGAACCTGCCGGGCAAGCCGGGCAACGGCCTGATGAAGACCCTGCACGAGGACGATCTCATTCGCTTCTACGCGGGCTTCACCGGCAAGCCGTACTTCGCGCCCACCGTGATCGAAGCGCCGGTGGTCAAGGAAGCCCCGGTCGTGTCGACCACGGCTCTCGCCTCCCGCGGATTCACCGCGGGCAGTGTCGACATCCCCGACCTCGACGTGTCGATCCTGGAAGAGGAAGAGGTGGTACGCACCGAGGAGGAGATCCGCGCCGCGCCGACCGTCTTCACCGTCGTCAAGGAACTGCTCACCAACGCACCGGCGCGACCGGCGTACAAGCCCTGGCTCCCCGAGCTGACGACCACGACGCTTGATGCGGTGGAACCGTCTCTCGCAGAGGATGAGTGGCAGGCTCCCACACCCACCACGCCGGCGTCGCTCAAGATCCCGTTCGGTGTCTTCGACGATCCCGCTCGGCACCAGCAGCCGGTCTGGCATCTCGATCTTTCGGGCGGCCAGGGCAACGTGCTCATCTACTCCGGGCCGCAGAAGGGTAAGACGACTGCCGCGATGACCCTGGTCACGTCGCTGGCGCTGACCCATTCGCCGGAGCAGGTGCAGTTCTTCGTCGTCGACTACACCGGTGGCGGCTGGATGCGTCTGGAGGATCTCCCGCACATCTCCAAGATCGCGACGCGGTCCGAGGAGGACGCGATCAACCGGATCATCACGCAGATGTCCGATCTGATCAACCATCGCGTGAAGCTCTTCCGCAAGTATCGGGTCAACTCGATGGCGGAGTATCGGCGCCTGCGTGCGGATCAGTCCTCGCCGGTGCTGGAGGAGGACGCCTTCGGTGACGTCTTCATCGTGATCGACGGTTTCGATGCGACCGTGACCGAGGGGGGTGTCTTCGAGAACAAGGTGCCGGTGCTGGAGGCGTTGGCCTCCGGCGCGCTCAACTACGGCGTGCACTTCGTGGTCACCACAGCCCGCAACACTGTTCTCCGCGGGTTGTCGAGCCACATGCACACGATCATCGAGGGACGCATCTCGACCGCGAGCTACGACATGTCGGTGGTCAACTCGCAGCGCAACAAGCTCGTTCCTGACAGGCCTGGACACGTCATCACCACCGATCGGGACCTGCTCGCGCTGGTGGCGCTGCCGCGAGCCGACGGCGATCCGACCGCCGGAACGCTGAGTGACGGCATCGCCGAGATCGTCGGCCGCATCCGCCGGGGTAATGCGACCGGTGCGGTGGCTCCTCAGTTGCTGGCGCTGCCCGAGGTGATTCTTGAGCGGGACCTGTTCGCACACCTCCCCGTCGCGACCACTGACCGTGAGCGGGTTCGTCTGCCCTTCGGGATCCGGGAGTCCGACGGTGGCATGGCGATAGCGGACTTCGGCCGCGAAGCGCACATGTTCGCGGTGGGAGAGAGCGGCTCGGGCCGTTCCGGTCTCGTGCACACTCTCATCGAGGCGATCAGTGAGCGTTATCCGACCATCGACGACGGTGCCATCGCTCTCCTGGACCCGAAGCGAGTGCATCGCGGGGCGTTCGCCCCGAACCCCAAGAACATCGGAGTGCACGGATCCGAGTTGGGCGACTTCCTGCAGAAGTGGCAGGACAAGCTCGTCGAATGGATGGGTGAGGGCGAGACGGACCCCATGAAGGTCACGTACCGCCGGATTCCGGACGACATCGACAGTGCGGCGTTGGCGCGCCGCGACTGGTGGACCGGCCCGGAGATCTTCTTGATCATCGATGACTACGACACGGTCGTCGGCCGTGGCGATCGAACGAATCCGATCACGCAAACAGTGAAGTTGATGAACGATGGTGTGATTCGCGGATTCCACGTGGTGCTGATTCTCAACGACGCGGAGTTCCTCTACAAGTCGGGCTCCGATCCCATGGTCCAGTTCATGACGACACAGAGTTCCATGGCACTCGCGATGTCCGCGGACAAGTTCACCGTCGATATCGGCGGTGAGCGCGGGCAGCGGTTCGGGGTGCCGGGACGTGGGCGTTTCCATCCGGGACGTGGCGCGACGTCCGGTCTGGTGCAGGTCGCGTGGAACGGCCTGCGCCGTGGCGAAGCCGATGCGGGGGAGGACCTGTGGGGCTGACGAACTTTCATCGGTGGAATTCCC
The DNA here is from genome assembly GCF_039525985.1 of Tsukamurella strandjordii. NCBI lineage: Bacteria > Bacillati > Actinomycetota > Actinomycetes > Mycobacteriales > Tsukamurellaceae > Tsukamurella > Tsukamurella strandjordii. The sequence goes on from NZ_BAAAII010000009.1 coordinate 103,148, forward strand.
GAATGGGATTGACTGAAGTGAAGGATTCTGACATTGTTGCAACTTGAAAATGTACGTGTGAGGGGTAGGGCATGGTGGGTTTGAACGTGGCGCCTCTTCAGCTTTTGTCCGGTACTAACGAGGTGATTGGGAACGTCGCCAGCACCTCGGGGCTCGTGGGTGGCGCCGCCGGGACACTCGGCGCGGTCGTGCCCGCCGGTGCCGACGACGTCTCGCTGCTGGTGTCGGCCGGATCCGCTGCGCACGCGGCCAATTATCTGGCCGTCACAGTGGTCGATCACGCCGAGGTCGCGCAGTACGCGGTGAGCCTGTCCGCGGTGGCTGCCACGTACATCGCCGCCGATAACGCGGTCAAGTTCTAGCGGGTGCGGAGATGACCTTTCCAGCGCTCCCGCCCGAGGTGAACGTCGGGCGGCTGATGTCCGGGGCGGGGCCGGCGCCTGCCACCGCCGCCGCGGCCGCGTGGTCGGTCGTCGCGTCGGCGGCCAGCGCACGGTCGGCGTTCCTGACCTCATTGCTCCCGCGGCTGGCCGCATCCTGGCAGGCCCCGGAGACGGCATTGATGACCCGGAATGTGGCGATGTACCTGGCGTACAACGAGGCGCTGCGGGTGCAGGCACTTCTTGCCGCAACGAGGCACACCAAGCAGGCTGCTGACTACTCTGCGGCGCTCGCAGGAATGGCGCAGCTACCCGAGATCGTCCAGAACCAGGTGACGCACGGGGTGCTGCAGGCGACCAACTTCCTCGGCGTGAACACAGGTGCGATCGCCGCGAACGAGGCTCAGTACGCGGGGATGTGGGCGCAGAACGCGGCCATGATGTTCGGCTACCTGGCCAACTCCATGGCCAATATGACCTTCGAGCCCTTCATTCCCCCCAAGCCGATCGCCAGCCCCGTCACCGCTCCGATCGCACCTGCCGCGGCCGGTGCCGCTTCGGTCGGTGACGCCGTGGTCACGAAGCTGGCTCTGGCGGCACAGGGCGCGGCCGCGGTCGCGTCGAGCCTTGCGATGCGCGCCAGTGGCACCGTGGTCATCGGCACGAAGATGGTGCAGTCGCTCGCTGCATCGGGGATGCGCGCAGAGGCGGCGGCGAACGAGGCGAATCGTGCGGAGACGAGTGGGAATCAACCCGCCCCCACCGGGACCCAGTTGGGTGCGCAACTGGTGCAGCAGCTCGGGACCGCCGGATTCGCGGGGATCGGCGCCGCGGCATCGGGACTCGTGGGTTTGTCTCAGCAGGTCGGCAGTCAAGCGGTGTCTGTGGGGTCGTCGGTAGCGGTGTCTCAGCCGCTGAGTCAGCTGGTGTCGTCGATCGACACGGAGAATCGCACGGCTTCGGTCGGGTACTTCGGGACCCGCCCGGGATCGCCGGCATTGGAGACGATCGCTCGAGGCGCCGGTGTCAGTGGGGCCGCGAGTGCCGTACGCGGCCAGACGAATTCACCGGTGGTTGCGCCGGCCACCTGGCAGACGGGTGGACTGACGGTCGCACCTCCGCCGCCGCCCCCGCCGAGGATCTTCGCGGAACCCCTCCGCGTTGCTCAGCCGGTGAGCAGCACGGCGCCGGTCGCTCGATCGAAAGGGCGCCAACGAGAGCGAGTCGTGGTCCCGCCCACTGCCGCCGTTCCCATCCCCGTCTACCAGGACGCGCCGCCCGAGTACGAGACGGTTCCTGTTGATGTGCCGTCGACCGGCGAGGGGGGCTGAACCGCGGATCATCCACGCGGCACGCGGCCACTATCGCGTAGCTGACCACCGAGCCAGACAACCTTGGAGAAACGATGCCCTCACCCATTTATCAGATGAATACGGTCGCCCACGCGGTCGGTACGAAGAAGACGGAAGCCATCGCCGAGGAGACGCTGGCGAACATCGCTGCCGTTCGCGCCCAGGCCGAGGCCTACCAGGCAGCGAATGCCGGCCAGACGTCGCTCGCCGCGTTCGCTCACATGAACGAGATCATCGAGGTGTGCAACCGGGAGCAGGAGCGACTGCGTCAGATCGGTCTCTCGCTGCAGCAGAACAACACGATCATCGTCAATACGGATAGCGACGGCCGGGACATCTTTCAGGGGTACGTGGGCACATAAGCCCGCGAACTCACCCATTGAAACTGTGACGTAAGGGAAGACAATGTCAGATGTGATCAGGGTCGACTACACCAACTACGAGACGACCGCACACACCTTGATGGGGGCTGCAGCGAAGGCGGAGGAGCTCATCGCCAGCCTTCAGGCGAACACTGCAGCGAACCTCAGCGATAAGAACTGGTTGGGTAGCGATCAGGTCAGCTACAAGGACGTTCACGATCGCTGCTTGGTGGCCAATCAGAACATCGCCGATGTGATCCGTAAGGCTAGCGGCAAGGTGCAGACTGCTGCCGCCTTCCATCAGGCGGGCCAGGCGCAGGCGGCCACGATCTACTTCTAGATCACAAAGAGAACGATGCTCGGTCACCTTTCGGAGGCTGAGTTGTACAACGACGGGTAAGAGAACGAGGTAGCGGTGCCGGACAACGATTCCGGCGGAAGTCTGTCCGCCTTCGGCGCCTCCGTCGACGAGCTGAATCTCCTGATGCGGCTCGCCGACGTCACTGAGCTGGCTCCGGTGGTGCTCGCGGTGCACCCGAACGTCTACCGCCCCGACGATCTCGCCACTGTGGACCTCGCGGTGCTCCCGGGCCTGATCGAGGCCGGCCTCGTCGACGCGGAAGGTGCCGTCGAGCCCGAGGTGGCTGCGTGGCTGCGTGCGCTCCAGGCGCCCGACGCGGAGATCGCGGTGCGCGTCTTCGAGGGCGAGAGTGCGCTCCGTGGCGCCGTCGTGCGCCGCGATGAGCTGGTAGTCTGCGTCTTCCGCCACGACGACCTGCTGACCGTGCAGGGCTACGGCACCGACGGCGAGGATTTCGACTCGACGGTGGTCGAACCGGTGTGGCGCGTGCTGGGTACCTGCGACCCCGCCGACTTCGATTCGCTCACACTGGACGCCGCGGAACTGGGCGAAATCGTGGCGATGTTCAACCCGGCTTCCGCTGACCCCCGCGGTGAGCGCGAGTTCCGCGGTCGGCTGCGTGAGCACGAGCTGACGCCGTACACCGTGGACATCCTGGTGGACGCTGCCCGATACAGCGGCCGACGCGCGGAGATCGTGTATCACCGCGTGGACTTCAATGGCGTTCGAACCCAAGCACAATGGGCGCTCGGTGTGATGGACACCGGGCAGGGCCGGGTGCTATCGACCACCTCCCGCGGACGGCACGGGCACAACGACGTGACCATCAGCCCGGGTACCAGGCGACGGTTCGCCGAGGGACTGACTGAGCTCGTGGCCCGAGGCGGCTGCGTCGGCTGGTTCGATATAGCAAATTGACAACGCGTGACCAACTCCCCTTCAGCAGTCATTGTGCGTTAGAGTGCAAGCGATTTGACCTGGATGAAAGGTTCATCTGATGAGCGACGGTGCAACGAACGTTCACCTGCCTTTTGCAGAGCAGAACAAGACCGAGGGCGCTCCCGCGTCCCCGACCCCGCAGCCCGTCGCCGGCGCGCTGGCGACCAACGCAACGTCGCGCCCCGTGGTGAACCCCGGAGCGACGAACGCCGAGCCGGCCTCGGCGGACTCCGCACCGGCCACCGGTGAGTGGGAAGAGCCCGACCTCCCCGGCGTCGAGGACGCCGACGAGGCGGGCCCGGTGCCGACCGCAGCTCCGGCGGATCCCACTGCAGCCGTCGCCGCGTCGGTCGCCACCGACGATGAGCGACCCACCATCGAGCAGCCGGTCATCGTCGACGAGCCCGCCGCGGACACGGCGGACAAGCCGGAAGCGGCGCCGGAGAAGCCCGTCGACGAGCCCGTGGCGGAGGCGCCGACGCCCACTCCGCAGCCGCAGGCCCCGCAGCCGGTCCAGCAGGCTTCGCCGCAGGCCGCGCAGACGGTGCCCGTCCCGGCGCAGCAGCCCCAGCAGCAGTGGCAGCAGGCGCAGCCCGGACAGCAGCACTTCGGGCAGCCGCACACCGGTCAGTTCCAGCAGCCGCAGTTCGGCGGCCAGCCGCCGACGGGCCAGTTCCAGGCGCCCGTGCAGGGCCGGCCGCCGTCACCGCTGCCGTTCGGCCAGGCCGCCCCCGGACAGGGCGCGCAGCCGCAGCAGCAGCACGCGGGGATGCCGATGCGCCCCATGGGGGAATCGGTGTCCGCGCCGATGTCGACCGCCTCCTCGTCGTTCCAGCAGCACATCCGCATGTCGGAGTCCGCCGTCCGGGTCACCGGGTGGCGCGCCTGGCTCAAGCGCATGGGCATCGACGTGGGCCCCAGCACTTCCGAGCAGGAGCACGCGGAGCTGGTGCACCGGATCCGTGTACCGAAGAACAAGTTCCACGTGACCAGTGTTTTCGCGGATTCCGCGGGTGGCACCCTGCTGGTGGGCGTGCTCGGCCAGATCCTCGAGCGCACCCGCGCCGATAACGTGGTCGCGCTCGACCTCGACCCCGACGGTGGCGATCTCGACCAGGTGACCGCGTGGCACCAGGGCGGCTCGACGGCGCGCACGCTCATTCAGCAGAGCGACCTCTCGGACCGCAACCAGGTGGACAAGCACCTGGCGGTGACCCCGACGAATCTGCACGTGCTGCCCACTCCGTGGCGCTTCAACGGCCGCGACGTCACCGACTACGACGACGTGCTGGACCTGTACTCGATCTTCCGGCCGCACTACAGCCTCGCCCTGGTCGACGCCGGCCGCGGCCTGCAGACCGTCACCGGCACCGGCGTTCTCGAGATCTCGTCGGCGCTGATCCTGCCCGCCTCCGCCACCACCCGTGGTGTGCGCAAGGTGGCCGCAACGATCGATTGGCTGCGGCACCACGGCTGGCACGGCCTGCTGGCCAACACGATCGTGGTCATCAACCACACCAAGAAGCGCGGCAGCGTCACCGTCGAGCAGTTCGACGAGCTCTTCCGCGCCGGCCAGAAGCTGCGGGTCCACGAGATCCCGTACGACCCGCACCTCGACGCCGACATGCCGATCGATCTCGACCTGCTGAAGCCGCGCACCGTGCGGGCCTTCGAGCTGCTCGCGGCCGATCTGGCCGACACCTTCAACTCCGGGTACGAGCCGCCCGCCGCCACCAAGCTGGCCGAACTCCAGGTGCGCTCGCACGAGGGACGCTGACCCGATGGCGTTTCCGATCACCCCCGGCGCGCCCGGGGGCGCACCGTCGCCGGATCCTTCCGGCACGCCCACGGGCAAACCGGCAGTGCCGGAGCAGGTGCGGGTCCTCGTCGAGGTAGGGGAGAACTCCGTCGAGCGGAGCCTCCTGGCCCGCCGCCGCCTTTCCGTGGTGATGGACTCCGTGATTCCCGGGCTGGAGCAGATCTTCCCCGATCACGACTTCAGCACCACCGGTGCCTGGACCTTCGCCCGCGAGGGTGGAACGCCGCTGTCGCGGGACAAGTCGCTGGCCGACGCGGGCGTGCTCGACGGTGATCGCCTGATCCTCGCGGAGACCTTCTCCAACCAGACCTTCCGTCCGCTCATCGAGAGCACCGCGGACGCGATCCAGGAGTTCTGCCGGCAGCGATTCCGCCGGTTCAGCGCGGGGACTGCGCGCACCCTGGGACTGATCGCGCTGGTACTCGGTGCCCTGGTCTTCGCGACACTCGTCCTGGTCGCGTGGAACGCCGATTCCAGTGTGCTGTGGTGGTTCCCGGTGGCCGCGCTGGCATCGATCGGTGTCGTGTCCGCCGCTGTCTCGGCCGACCGGCAGTACCACTCGCAGCAGGTGGCGTACGCGCTGCAATTGGCTGCGGCACCGGTCCTGTTCTCCGCGGGGTTCGTGCTGATCCCGCCGGACGGCGGTGTCGACGGCGCGTTCACCGCGGCCAATGTGCTCACCGGCGCCATTCTCACCCTGATCGGCGTCGTGGTCCTGGGCCGCAGCAGCGGTCTCGGAGCGGCGGTTCTCGCCGGTATCGGACTGGCCGCTGCGGCCACCATCGTGGCGAGCGCGCTGTTCGCGTACACGCCCTTGGGGCGCCCCGCGATCCCCGCGATCGGCGTGGTCAGCGGTTTGCTGCTAGCCAACTGGGTACAGGGTTGGGCGCTGATGCTCGCCCGCGTGCGGCCGGACGCCCTGCCGCCGCCCGGTGAGGACATCGACCGTTCCGAACTCGACGTGGCCTACCACGTGGACACCTTCGACGACGAGAGCACCACCGAGCTCGCGCGCGGCGACGAGAACACCGCACTGGAGCGGAGGTCGCGGACCGCGGCCAAGCTGCTCACCGGCTTCTACGTGGCGGTCGCCGGAATCCTCGTGGTCTCCGCGCTCACCATCCTGGTTCCGGATACGCGCTACTTCTGGGGCGAGGTGGTGATCGCGGTCCTGGTCTCGGCGATCTGCGTGCTGCGTGGCCGCACCCTGCACGACCGCATTCACGCGACGGTCTTCTTCGTCGCCGGATTCCTCATCGCCGCCGGGCTTTCCATCATGCTGGTGGCAGCGGTCCCGTCGAACATCGGTCGGCTGGCCGTGATCGTGGTGAGCACCGTGGTCCTGCTGGCCTTCGGGGCGGGTGGCCTGCTCCTGGCCGATCGTGTCTCCGCGGAGGAGGGTGCGCTCGCCAAGCCCCTGTCGGCGCGCCTCATGGGCCGCATCGAGCTCGGCGAGAAGACGGCGATCTTTGCCGTGGTCCTGTTGGCGCTGTGGACCACTCGGCTGTTCGCCTTCATGCGTGAACTCGACCTGTCCTTCCTGAAGTAGATGGGCACCACTGCCGTGCCGATCGTGAGGAGGGTGAGCGCCGTGGTGGCGGTCACCGCGGTGGTCTCGCTCATCGGAGGATGGGTGCCCGCCGCATCGTTCGCGGTGGTCCCGCCCGTCGCCGATCTCGGCGGCGCGCCCCCGGACACCGACGGTCCCGAGCGTCCGCTGCGGTACAACAATCCGCGATGCGTGGATCCGGGCATTCTGCCGAACTCGAACCTCGCCGCGGCCCCGGCACCGTCGACCACCCTGCGGATCGACGAGGCGCAGAAGTTCTCCACCGGAGCCGGAGTGACCGTCGCGGTGCTGAGCACCGGGGTGCGCCCGCAGGCGCGGCTGCGCGCCCTCGACGGTGCCGGCGACAACATGAACCCCGCGGACCGCGGCCTGATCGACTGCGACTCCACCGGAACGCTGGTAGCGGGCATCGTGGGCGCCCAGCCCGCGGCCGGTGACGGATTCGTCGGTGTTGCACCGGATTCCCGCGTGCTCTCGATCCGGGTGGACTCCACCGCCTTCTCGCTGCAGAACTCCCCGGCGGACAACGAGGACCCGAACGCTTCGCGTGCCGCCGTGACGGCGCGCAGCATCGCCCGCGCCGTGGTGCGCGCCGCCAACCGCGGCGCCCGGGTGATCGTGATCCCCGAGCCCGTGTGCATGGCCGCCGACGCCCAGTTCCGGCAGCGTGAGATCGGTGGCGCGGTGGCCTACGCCACCCAGGTCAAGGACGCGCTCGTGATCGCGGGGGCCGGCGCCACCGACCGCAAGGGCAGCAACGGGGGCGGGAACGACTGCAAGGCCAATCCCGACCCGGACCCGGGCTCGCCCGACGATCCGCGCGGCTGGCGCCGGGTGAGCTCGGTGGCCACACCGAACTGGTTCGACGGCCTGGTGCTGTCGGTGGGAGCGACCACGGCCGAGGGCGCTCCGCTGCCGGGTTCGCTGAACGGGCCCTGGCTCGATGTGGCCGCTCCCGGTGCGGGACTGGTGTCGCTCAACTCGCGGGTCGGGGACGGTGTGGTCAACGGACTGCCCTCCGAACGCACCCTGGTGCCCTTCGCGGGCCCCGAGTTCGCCGCCGCCTACGTCGCGGGCACCGCGGCACTCGTGCGGGCCCGGTATCCGCAGATGCGGGCCAAGGACGTGGCCGCGCGGATCGTGGCCACCGCCCACGCACCGGGGCGGGGCACCGATAACAAGGTGGGGCGCGGCCTGATCGACCCGGTGGCCGCGCTGACCGCGAAGGTGCCGGAACAGGGCGTGGACATCGACGTGGAATCGGTGGAGAAGCTGCTCCTGCCGCCGCCCGCGCCGTCGCCGGACACGCGGCCCCGGCAAACGGCGGCGATCGTGGCCGGCGTGGGACTGGCGATCGTGATCGTGCTCGCCGCGGTGGTGGCCCTGGTGCGACCGCGGCGCACCGGCAAGCGGAGGACGTCGTGACGACCGAGATGCAGCAGGCGGCACCGACGGATCCGGTGCCGCCCCATCCCGAGGTGATCCGGCTGCGGCGTTCGGTGGGGATCAGTGTGACCCTGCGCCGCGCGCTCGTCTGGGCGATCCTGTCGGGAGTCTTCGTGGCGATCACCGCCGGACGATGGCCCACCTGGGCGGTCGCCACGGTCGTGGTGATCGGCGCGCTCGTGGCCTTCGTCTCGGTGCACGGCTCGGTGCTCAGCGAGCGGATCGCGGCGCGCTACCGGTACATCCGCCGTCGCCGTGACGGCTACGACGGCCTGCCCGGCCGGGTCGTGGACGTCGACGGTTGCGGCGTGCGGTGCGGCGACGGCTACGAACTGGTGTCCGCGATCGAACTCACCGCCGATCTCGCGGAGACCCGGCTGCGGGACGGGCGCGCCTACGCCGCCGACACCGTGCCGCTGGACCTGCTCGCCTCGATGATGACGCAGTACGGGCTCGACGTGGACATCGATGTCTCCTCGGCCGGCCGACGCGTGCCGCCCGGCCCCGCCTACCGCGCGTCGTACGCGCAGGGCGTGCGTTTCTACTCGGCGATCGCGCAGCGCTCCACCTGGCTGGTCCTGCGGGTGAACACCCGCCGCAACCTCGCCGGGATCGTGCGCCGCGGACCGTCGCGCACTGCGGGACCCCAGGCGTTGATGGCCGCCACCCGCCGCCTCGAACAGCGTCTGCAGGAGCGCCAGATCCGCGCCCGCGTGCTCCCGGCCGCCGAACTGGCGAGCCTGGATTCGCTGCTCTCCTTCGGTGCCGACGCGCGCCGCGGTGAGGAGGAGTGGGATCACATCTCCTACGGAAATGCTTTCGCCACGACGTATTTCGTGGATCCCGGGCGGATGTCCACCGAGAAGCTGGACCGCTGGTGGGGCCTGGACACCGATGGCACCGCTGTGGTTCTGCGGCTGCGCAAGGCCTCGGCGCAGGCGCCCGTGGAGATCAGCGGCCTGGTCCGGTACGACACCGCGACTGCGCAGATCGACAACCACGACGACACACTCATCCTGCTGCCGGGGCGGCAGCGGGAGTTGGCCCTGGCGACACTGCCCGGGGGCGAGACCAGCGTGGTGGACCTTCCCTCCGCGCCGCTCGACGAACTCGCCGCCGTGGAGATCCCGGTCGGGCCGGCCGGACCGGTGTGGGGAATCGCCGACGGTGCCGCGATCGCGCTCCCGCTCTACGACGCCTCCCCGGTCCCCGAGACCCTGCAGGTGGAGTTCGCGACCGATCTCACCGCGGTACAACTCATCCTGCTCCGCTCGGTGGGCGCGGGCGCCTCCGTCGCCGTACACACCGCCCGCCCCGAGCGCTGGCTGATGCTCGCGAACACGTTGGCCGATCCGTCGCGGTTCCGGATCGTCGAGGCAGGCGATCGGCGGCCCGCCGACCTCACCGTCTTCGACGGTGTCGAGGTGGACGCGGTGCCGGAGCGCACATTGCTCACGGTGCGGGCACCGGGTGAGCAGACCAGCGAGAAGGCCGACGTCGCCGTCGAGCAGCTGACACCGTCCACCGTCCGGGTGCGGATCGGGCGCCGGGCTCCGATCGACATGGTGCTCAACGCCACCGACGAGGAGCTGCGGTACTGCGACGTGGTGGTCCCGCCGCAGGCGTCGAGCACGAGCGAGCTCCCCGTGCAGCAACGCGTGCCGCGTGCTGCGCCGACGCCGCCCCGGCACGTCCCCACCGCGCCGCCCGCGCCGTGGTCCCGAGCGATTCCCCCGCGTGCTCCGGCTGCGCCCACACCACCTGCACCCGCCACACCACCTGCACCCGCGGCACCCGCACCTGCGGCACCGCCCGCGGCATGGCGACCCGCGGCCCAGGCCCCGCAGCCCGCGCCCGCGGCGCCACC
>NZ_BAAAII010000010.1:0-61478 GCF_039525985.1 Tsukamurella strandjordii
GGTGCTGCCGGGGGCGGCGACGCGGGCGGTGCTGCCGGGGGCGGCGACGCGGGCGCCGCCGGACGCTGCGTCGGGATCGCGCGCGTCGACATGTCCTCCTGCACCTGCGGGCGCTGGACGGGGACCGCGACCGTGGCCGGCGCACCCGGATCGACCGGGTCGGCGCTGTCGACCACGTTCACGCGGTTCGCGGCCTCCTGGGCGTTCGCCCGCGCCAGCTCAACGGTGTCGGCGGTCGCGACCACCACACCGAGGCGGCGCTTGGCGTACCCCTCGGGCTTGCCGAACAGCCGGATGTCGGTCTCCGGCACATCCAGTGCGCGGGCCACGTTGTCGAAGGCCACCGACGAGCTGTCCTTGGAGCCGTAGATCACCGCGGAGGCCGCCGGGGACATCAGCGAGGAGTCGACGGGCAGGCCCAGCACGGCGCGGGCGTGCAGCTCGAACTCGGAGAGCCGCTGCGAACCCAGCGTCACCAGACCGGTGTCGTGCGGCCGCGGTGAGACCTCCGAGAAGTACACGTCGTCACCCTTGACGAACAGTTCGACGCCGAACACGCCCCGTCCGCCCGCGCCACCGTCGCCGAGCGCCGTGGTGATCCGCCCGGCCACCGAGGTCGCCGCGTCGTAGGCGGCCTGGCTCATCGGCTGCGGCTGCCACGACTCCACGTAGTCACCGCCCTGCTGGCGATGCCCGATCGGCTCGCAGAACCGGGTGATCACCTTGCCGCGCTCGGCGTCGAAGACGCGCACGGTGAGAAGCGTGATCTCGTAGTCGAAGTCGACGAATCCCTCCACGATCACCCGCTCGTTGCGGACCCGACCGCCGGTCACCGCCGCCTCCCAGGCGGCCTCGACCTCGTCGGGCGTGCGGACCACCGTCTGCCCCTTGCCCGAGCTGGACATCACCGGCTTCACCACGCACGGGAAGCCCACCTCGCGCGCTCCGGCGCGCAGTTCCTCGACCGTGGACGCGAAGGCGTACGGCGAACAGGGCAGGCCCTGCTCCTCCGCGGCCAGCTTGCGGATGCCCTCGCGGTCCATCGTCAGCGAGACGGCCCGCGCGGTGGGGATCACCTCGGCGACGCCCTCCTCTTCGACCGCGATCAGCGCATCGGTGGCGAGCGCCTCGATCTCGGGGACCACGTACCGCGGCTTCTCCTCGTCGATCACGCGGCGCACCTCGGCGGCGTCGGTCATGTCGATCACGTGGCTGCGGTGAGCCACCTGCATCGCGGGCGCGTCCGCGTACCGGTCGACGGCGATCGTCTCCACCCCGAGGCGCTGGAAGGCGATCACCACCTCCTTGCCCAGCTCACCGGACCCGAGCAGCAGCACCTTCGTCGCTCCGGGCGTCAGGGCGGTGCCGATCCTGGGGTTTCCGCCGGTCTCGGTGAGGTTCGTCATGGGGACCATCATGGCAAACCGACCCGCCCGGAAGCACGCCGCAGATCCGTCGCCGCGCGTTCGCCCCGTTGTTCCGCGGGGAAACGGCCACCCGCGCTGGGCGGCGGCACGACCTTCTCCATATTCTTCGTGGTGATGATCCTCCAGCTGGTCTGGGTGATCCGCGTGATGCCGGAGACCACGGGCGTCCCGCTCGAAGAGATGGAGGCCGCGGTGGGCGCCGACGACGACGCTCCGCAGGCCACGAAGGGACACTGATATGACCGACCGGACCCTGTGCCTCGGCGAGGCCCTCGTCGACGTCGTGCTGCGCGAGGGCACCGAGCCCGCCGAGCACGTGGGCGGCAGCCTGTTCAACGTGGCCTGCGGCCTGTCGACGCTGGGCGACCCGGCCTCGATCCTGTCGTGGTGGGGCCGCGACGAACGCGGCGCGCGGATCGCCGACGCCGCCGCCCGCGCGGGGGTCGAGATCGTTCCGGGCACCGACGGTGCGCCGGCCACACCACTCGCGTACGCGCACCTCGACGCCGAGGGCCGGGCCACCTACGAGTTCGACCTCGGCTGGCGGGTGCCGCCGGTGGGTGGGCTCGAGCGGTACGGGCACCTGCACACGGGCAGCTTCGCGGCCACGCTCGCTCCCGGGGCCGACGGTGTGCGCGACATCGCCGCCCGCATCCGCGACCACGCCACGATCTCCTACGACCCGAACATCCGGCCCGCGCTCATGGGAACGCCCGAGGCGGTGCTGCCGCGGATCACCGAGCTGATCGGCCTCGCGGACGTGGTGAAGGCCAGCGATGAGGACATCGCCTGGCTGCACCCCGGTGAGCCGGTCGAGGACGTGATGCGCCGTTGGATCGCCGCCGGTCCGGCACTGGTGGTGGTGACCCGCGGGCCGTGGGGCGCCTACGCCCTGCTCGCCGGGAACCGGGACATGTTGCACGTGGACCAGCTGACCGTCGAGGTCGCGGACACCGTGGGCGCCGGTGACTCGTTCATGGCCGGACTCGTCTCGGGCCTGCTGGAGGCCGGCTACCTGGGATCGCGGTACGCCGCCCGGCGACTGCGGTCCGCGCAGTGGAGCGACGTCCAGCCCGCGCTGCACCGCGCGGTGATCACGTCCGCGCTCACGGTGAGCCGGGCGGGCGCCCATGCACCGTCGCGGGACGAGGTCGAGGTCGTCCGCGCGGGGGACCCCACCCTGCGCTGACGCCGGGATATCGCCGACGTATCGAAAAACGCATACGCCCCGGCAACACCCGGCCTCGTTGACTGGGTGCATGACCCAGTCGACGATCGCTCCGATCGCGGTCCGTGCACCGCGCCCCACCGGCATCACCGTCTACGGCTGCGTGGACGACGAGGCCGCCCTGTTCCGCACGGCCGCTCCCCGGTGGGGAGTGCCCCTCATCATCACCGAGATGCCCCTGTCGGAGGAGAACGTCCTCCTGGCCTTCGGGCGGCGCGCCATCAGCGTGGGCCACCGCACCCCGGTGCCGAATCCCGTTCTGCTGGCGCTGAGCCGGATCGGCGTGCGGTACGTCTCCACCCGCAGCGCCGGCTTCGACCACATCGATGTGGACTACGCCGCCGGCATCGGGATCACGGTGGGCAACGTCGACTACTCGCCCGACAGCGTGGCCGACTACACCCTGATGCTCATGCTCATGGCGATCCGCGATGCCAAGGCGATGGTGCGGCGCACCGATTCCCACGACTACCGGCTCAGCGGACGCCGCGGCCGGGAGCTGCGGGATCTGACCGTCGGCGTGGTGGGCGCGGGCCGCATCGGCGGCGCCGTCCTCGACCGGCTCACCGGCTTCGGGTGCCGGACCCTGACCTCCGACATCCGGGCCCACGACGGCCACGTCGATCTCGATCATCTCCTCGCGCAGAGCGATATCGTCACGCTGCACACCCCGCTCACCCCGGAGACCCACCACCTGTTGGACGCCGAGCGCATCGGGCGGATGAAGCCGGGCGCCATCGTGATCAACACCGGCCGCGGCGCGCTGATCGATACCGATGCCCTCGTCGACGCGTTGGAGAGCGGCCGTCTCGGCGGCGCCGGTCTGGACGTGATCGAGGGTGAGCACGGCATCTTCTACTCCGACCGCCGCGAGCACCCCGTCGAGAACTCCGCGCTGCTGCGCCTGCAGCACCTGCCGAACGCCGTGATCAGCCCGCACACCGCCTATTTCACCGATCACGCGCTCCGCGACACGGTGGAGAACAGCCTGATCAACTGCGTCAACTTCGAGAAGCGGGAGATCGCATGAGCAGGACCAGGATCGGCATGGTCTTCGGCGGAATGTCCGAGGAGCACCCCGTCTCGGTGAAGTCCGCGCGCGAGGTGGCGCAGCATCTCGATCCGGCCCGCTACGAGCCCTTCTGGATCGGGATCACCCGTGACGGGGCCTGGCGGCTGTGTTCCGGACCCGACGAGGGCTGGGACGGAGCGGATTCGGTGCCGGTACTGCTGTCCCCCGACCGCGGCGATCACGGACTCCTCGTGCGCGCCGGCGACGGCTTCCGGAGCATCCGGCTCGATGTGCTGCTGCCCGTGCTGCACGGACGGTACGGCGAAGACGGTGCGGTGCAGGGCCTGTTCGAGCTGTCCGGCGTGCCCTACGTGGGATGTGATGTGCAGAGCTCCGCCGTCTGCATGGACAAGTCGCTCGCCTACGTGGTCGCCGCGAGCGCCGGGATCCCGACGCCGGAGTTCTGGACGGTGACCGACGAGCGGCCCGCACCGCGATCACTGCCCTTCCCGGCGTTCGTCAAGCCCGCCCGATCGGGATCATCGTTCGGCGTCACCAAGGTGACCAGCGCCGACGACCTGCCCGGGGCGATCGCCACCGCCCGGGAGTACGACCCGAAGGTGCTCATCGAGGCCGCCGTCACCGGCAGCGAGGTGGGCTGCGCCGTACTGGGCGATGACCGCGGCCTCACCGTCGGCGAGGTGGACCACATCGCCCTCTCGCACGGCTTCTTCCGCATCCACCAGGAGGACTCCCCCGAGACCGGATCCGAGAACTCGACCCCGATCGTGCCCGCCGACATCCCCGCCGAATCGCGGGCGCGGGTGCAGCAGACCGCGATCGCCGTGTACCGCGCGCTGGGCTGCCGGGGCCTGGCACGAGTGGACCTGTTCCTGCGGCCCGACGGTGCGGTGGTCCTCAACGAGGTGAACACCCTGCCGGGACTCACCTCGTACAGCCGCTATCCGCGGATGATGGCGGCCGCCGGCATTCCCCTCTCCGAGGTCATCGACCGGCTCGTCTCCCTCGCCCGCACAGGAGGTGCACGATGAACACCGATTTCGTCTTCGTCGACGAGTACGTCCCCGGGATCCGCTGGGACGCCAAATACGCCACGTGGGACAACTTCACCGGCAGACCGGTGGACGGCTACCTGGCGAACCGGATCGTGGGCACCCGCGCCCTGTGCGCGGCCCTGCGGACCGCGCAGGAGCACGCCCAGGAGCACGGCTTCGGCCTGCTGCTGTGGGACGGGTACCGGCCGCAGCGGGCCGTCGACCACTTCGTGCGGTGGTCGCGGCAGCCCGAGACCGGGCGCACCAAGGCCCGGCACTACCCGAACATCGACAAGCGCGGCATGTTCGACGGGGGCTACGTGGCGGAGCGTTCGGGGCACAGCCGCGGTAGCACCGTGGATCTCACGCTGTACCACCGCGACACCGGCGAGCTCGCCGATATGGGTGGCGGCCACGATCTGATGGATGCGCTCTCGCACCACGGGGCCCCCGGCGTCCCACCGGAGGCGGCGGCCAACCGCCGCCGCCTGTGCGCGGTCATGGAGGACGCCGGATTCCTGCGCTACCCCAGCGAGTGGTGGCACTACACGCTGCGCGACGAGCCCTTCCCGAACACGTACTTCGACTTCCCGATCACGGTCTCCGTGGGACACCGCGCGGCATGACCCCGGAGGCTCCACCCCGGATCGTGGTGGCGGGCGGCCACTCGGCCGGGCACATCGAACCCGCGATGAACCTCGCCGACGCGATCCGCCGGCGGGAACCCGCGGCCGCGATCACCGCCCTCGGCACCGTTCGGGGACTCGACACCGCGTTGATCCCGGCACGCGGGTATCCGCTCGCACTGATTGCGCCGGTACCGCTTCCACGCTCGCTCGGCGTCGAGCTGCTCCGCACCCCGGGCAGGCTCGCGGCGGCGGTCCGCGCGGCCGGTGCGGTGCTCGACCGCACCGGTGCAGAGGTCGCGGTGGGCTTCGGCGGCTACGTCGCCCTCCCGGCGTACCTCGCGGCCCGCCGCCGTGGCATCCCGATCCTGGTGCACGAGGCGAATGCGTTCCCCGGCATCGCGAACCGGATCGGCGCCCGACTGACGGACCGCGTCTTCACCGCGGTCCCCGGCGTGCGGCTGCCGCACGCCACGGTGCTCGGCATCCCCCTGCGGCCGGAGATCGCAGCGCTGAACCGCGGCGCGGTGCGCGCGGCGGCACGAGGGCGGTTCGGGCTCCGCGCGGACGGCCCCGTCCTCCTGGTGACCGGCGGCTCCCAGGGCGCCGAGACGATCAACGCGGCCGCCTCCGCCGCGGCGCCGGCACTCCTGCGTGCGGGGGTGCAGGTCCTGCACATCACCGGCCCCGGCCGCGACGTGCCGCCGTCCGGTCCCGGATACGTCGCCGTGCCCTACGTCGACGCGATGCGATACGCCTACGCCGCAGCCGATCTCGCGATCTGCCGCGCCGGCGCGATGACCTGCGCCGAGCTCGCCGCCGTGGGCCTGCCCGCGGCCTACGTCCCGCTCCCGCTGCGCGGCGGCGAGCAGCGGCGCAACGCCGAACCGGCCGTCGCGGCCGGTGGCGGGGTGGTGATCGACGATGCCGCGCTCGATGCGGCATGGATCGAACGGGCGCTCGTCCCACTCCTGCTCGCGCCGGACCGCATCGCGGCGATGGCCGACCGCGCCGCCTCCGTCGGTGCGGCGGACGCGGGCGATCTCCTGGCGGTGCGGACGCTCGACGCGGTCAGGGCGCGGCGGGCAGGCGCACCGTGACCCGGAGGCCACCGTCGGGCCGGGGCGTGAGGGCGAGCGCACCGTCGTGCGCACGGACGATGCGGTCCACGATCGCGAGGCCGAGCCCGACTCCGGCGTGGTCGCCGCTGATCCGGCCGGTGCCGCGCTGGAAGGGCTCGGTGAGGGTGGCCACCACCTGCGGGCTGAGCGGCGGGCCGGTGTTCTCCACCGTGAGGATCGCGCTGCCGGAGTCGGTGCGGGTGTCGACCCGTACGCTGCCGCCCTCGGGGAGGTTGTGCACGATCGCGTTGTGCACGAGGTTCGTGGCCACCTGCTGGATCAGCGCCGGGGAGCCGGCGGTGGGGGTGATGTCGCCGGATGCTTCCAGACCCACGCCGCGGCTCTCTGCGAGTGGGAGCAGGGTCTCGACGGCCTCCTCCGCGATGAGCGAGAGGTCGACCGGCTCGCGGGCGAAGGAGCGGCGGTCGGCGCGGCTGAGCATCAGCAGCGCCTCGGTGAGATCGATCGCGCGGGTGTTCACGAAGTGGAGCCGCTCGACCAGCTCGTCGTCCTCGCGCTTCGGATCGCTGCGGGCCACCTCGAGCAGGGTCTGCGTGATGGCGAGCGGAGTGCGCAGCTCGTGCGAGGCGTTGGCGGCGAAGCGCTGCTGCTCGGCCATGTGCGCCTCCAGTCGCGCGAGCATCGCATCGAAACTGTCCGCCAGTTCCCGGAATTCGTCGTCGCTGCCCTCCAGCTGGATCCGGTGCGCGAGCGAGCCGTCCGCGGCGAGCCGCGTGGCGTGCGTAATCCGGGTGAGCGGCGCCAGCATGCGGCCGGCCAGGAGCCACCCGCCGATCAGACCGAAGACCAGCAGGAAGCCCAGCATCAGGAAGGCCTTGGGCGCGAACGCGGTCTGCAGGTCGGCGCGATTCGGGATCCCCATCAGCTGCGGGCCCGCGCCCGAGCCCGGTTCCCGGGGCCCGGGATACGGGACCGCGATCACCTCGGGCACGTAGCGCAGCAGGAACACCCACACCACGGCCAGCAGCAGCCCGCCGGCCACCATGAGGAAGGCCGCATAGCTGAGCGTGAGCTTGAGGCGGACGCTGAGCCCGGGCCGCCTAGGCATCGGCGACCCCGCCGGTGTCGATGCGGTAGCCCACGCCCGGCACCGTGGCCACGATGCCCGGTTCCCCGAGGCGTTTCCGCAACGCCGACACCGTGATCCGCACGGCATTGGTGAACGGGTCGGCGTTCTCGTCCCAGGCCCGCTCCAGCAGTTCCTCTGCGCTGATCACGCCGCCCTCCGCGGCGACCAGCACTTCGAGGACCGCGAACTGCTTGCGCGTGAGGGCCACGTACCTGCCGTCGCGGTACACCTCGCGGCGGAACGGGTCCAGCCGCAGCCCCGCCAGTTCCCGCACCGGCGGGCGGCTGTGCGCCCGGCGGCGGTCGAGGGCGCGCAGCCGCAGCACCAGCTCCCGCAGTTCGAAGGGTTTGGTCAGGTAGTCGTCGGCACCCAGCTCGAAGCCGGACTCCTTATCGTCGAGCCGGTCGGCGGCGGTGAGCATGAGGATCGGCATACCCGTGCCGGACGCCACGATGCTCGCCGCGATCTCGTCGCCCGACGGTCCGGGGATGTCCCGGTCCAGCACCGCGATGTCGTAGGAGTTCACGCCCAGCAACTCCAGCGCGGTATCGCCGTCCCCGGCGATGTCGGCGGCGATCGCCTCCAAGCGGAGGCCGTCGCGCACCGCCTCCGCCAGATACAGCTCGTCTTCGACGACCAGGACACGCATGACCCCATGCTACGAGCCGCCACCTATCGCGGGCGTATCGATTTCCGCGGATCGGCGCAGTCAGGCGTCGGTGATCTTCAGGCCGTCGGTGAGGGTCCGGACATCGCCGCGCAGGTCGTTCGCCTGCTTGTCGGTGGTGGTCACCAGGAGCTGGACCGCCAGGCGCTGATCCTTGGTGCTGTGGATGACGTAGGTCGAGGAGACGGCGAGCCGGCGGCCCTTACCGTCGTCGTAGCTGCCGCTGATCGTCGACGAGGGGTCGCCGTCGCGGGTGCCCACCTGCACGGCGTCCTGCCGGAATCCGGGGTACCGCGTGGTGTCGACGGGGCCGCGGCGGACCGCTTCGGCGGGATCGACATCGCCGGTGAGCCGGTGCACGAGCACGGTGGCGTTCGGTGTGAAACCGTCGCTGGTGGCGCGGGTGTTGGCGATCACCGCGAAGGTGTTCGGGAGCTGGAAGGCACTGTCGACGAACCAGTTCGGCGGCTGCTGGACAGCGATGCGCACACCCTTGAGGTCGGCGGCGGTCTGCGCGACCACGGTGACCCCGTGCGATTTGAGGTACTCGTCGAGGGTCATATCGGTCGCGGCGGAGGCGCTCGCGGGCGCCTCGTCGCCGGACCCCGAGCATCCTCCCGCGGCGAGAAGCGCGACCGCCACCACGGCGGAGAGCGTGCGGCGCACTACTTCTCCTTGCCGAGCGTGACGCCGATGAGGCCGCCGATCGTGCCGACGGCGAGGTTCGCGGCGCCGCCGATGCCGCCACCGATCGTGCGCCCGATGAGCTCGGCCGTCGGTCCGACGATCCGGGGCAGTCCCGGGACGTCGAACGGGGACGCGCCGACCTTGCCGATGAGCTCGCCGACCGCTGCGCCCAGCGTGGGGAACTGCGTCGCGGCGCCGACCACGGCGCCTGCGGGGCCGGCCTGTCCGGCACCCTTGAGCGCGGCGTCGGCGGAGGCCCGCAGCGCGGCGAGCAGCGGGGTGCCGGAGGTCGCGGAATCGATACCGCCGCCGATGATCCCACCGATGTCGCCGCCCGCGGCGGCGGCCTTGAAGCCGCCGGTGAGTGCGTCGCCGACCACATCGCCCACGACACCGCCGATCGATCCGCCGATGCGGGCGCCGGCGTAGGGCAGGCCCGCGGCGAGGAAGGGCACCAGGACCACGCCGACGCCGGTGACCGAGGCGGCAGCGGAGGCGACGGCGGCCAGCGAGGTTCCGATCGCGCCGCCGACCGCCGTGCCGGTGGCTCCGGCCACGGTCTTGGACAGCGGCACGAGCACCTGCTCGGCGGAGGTGAGGACGGCGCCGCCGACGCCCGGCAGGCTGCGGGCCAGCTCCGTGGTCAGCCCCTTGACCGTGGCACCCGCGATGCCGAGGCCGCCGCCGATCAGGTCCAGTCCGTGGTTCCAGCCGATCAGCTCGCCCGCCGCACCCTCGACCGCACCGGCGGCCACCGCCGCGATCGCGGAGCCGAGCGAGGAGCCCAAGGTCCGTGCGGGGGTGGCGAAATCGGCGCCACCGACCACGCCGACCACGCCGCCCGCACCGGTGCCCAGGAGGCCGCCCACGGCGCCACCGAGGGACTGTGCGAGCTGCACGAACGGGCTCTGCGGGGCCGGGACGGTCGTGGCAGCGCCCGAGCCCGCGGACGGTGTGATCGTCGGCTTCGACGCATCCGCCGACGTCGCGCCGTCGGACGGTGCGGTGGCGCCGGTGGCCGACGCGGTGGTGGTCGACGCGCTGGTGGTCGGCGCGGTGGTGGCCGTCTCGGTCGTGGGCGCCTCAGTCTTGGGCGCCTCAGTCTTGGGCGCCTCGGTCTTGGGCGTCTCGGTCTTGGGCGCCTCGGTCTTGGGCGTCTCGGTCTTGGGCGCCTCGGTCTTGGGCGCCTCGGTCTTGGGCGCCTCAGTCTTGGGGGTTTCGGTCTTGGGGGTTTCGGTCTTGGGGGTTTCGGTCTTCGGACCGTCCGTCGACTCGGTCGCGGACGATCCGGCCGTCGAGGACCCGGCCTTGGGAGTGTCGGTCTTCGGTTCGTCGGCGGTGGGCGCATCGGCCGTGGCCGGCCCGGCCGCGGCGGCGGTGTCGCCGGAGCCCGCGGCGGCGGCCCCCTTGGAATCGTCTGCGGTGGAGGATGATCCGGACGAATCCGCGCCGGACGAGGCGCTGGCACCGTCGGTCGGATCACCCGCGGTGAGGACGTATTCGACGGTCGGCGCCGCGCGCTCCGCGGTCGGCGGGGCCACGAGCTGGGCACCCACCACCCCGACCACGGTGGCGGCGGCGAGCACCGATGTCAGCGCGCCACTACGGATGGACTTCCACGTCTTCAGCTGCATGAGCGCCCCAGGGGATGAGAGGACCGGCACGGGAGATGAGCCTCCGCGACGGCATCGCCGGAGACCCGAGTTCCGAAGGCCGGCACCGCGTTTCGCTGTGCAATATCAACAACCAAGGTTGCTGTTCGGCCAACGTTGGTAACCCTAAGGCCGGAACCCCGCGGCCGCTACCCGTGGACGCTGTGAGGACCGTCTCACCACCGGGCGATCCGCCCGGACGTGCGGCCTAGACGATGGCGCGGCGCACGATCGTCTCGTCGCGGCCCGGGCCCACGCCGATGCACGAGATGTGCGCGCCCGAGAGCTCCTCGAGCCGCAGCACGTAGTTCTGCGCGTTCTGCGGCAGCTCCTCGAACGTGCGGCAGCCGGAGATGTCCTCCCACCAGCCGGGCATCGTCTCGAAGATCGGCTTCGCGTGGTGCACCTGCGACTGGGTGGTGGGCATCTCGTCGTAGCGGACGCCGTCGATCTCGTAGGCCACGCAGATCGGCACGTTCTCGATCGAGCTGAGCACGTCGAGCTTGGTGAGGAAGTAGTCGGTGATGCCGTTGACGCGGGTGGCGTACCGGGCGATCACGGCGTCGAACCAGCCGCAGCGCCGCGCGCGGCCGGTGGTCACGCCCACCTCGCCGCCGTGCTTGGCCAGGTACTCGCCCCACTCGTCGAAGAGCTCCGTGGGGAACGGGCCCGAGCCCACGCGGGTGGTGTACGCCTTGAGGATGCCGAGCACCGTGGTGATCCGGGTGGGACCGATGCCCGAGCCCACCGACGCGCCGCCGGAGGTGGGGTTCGACGAGGTGACGAACGGGTAGGTGCCGTGGTCGACGTCGAGCAGGGTGCCCTGCGAGCCCTCCAGCAGCACCGTCTCCCCGCGCTCGAGCGCCAGGTTCAGTTCCAGCCGGGTATCGGCGATGCGGTGCTTGAAGCTCTCCGCGAGCTCCAGCGTCTCGTCGACCACCTGGCGCGGGTCGAGCGCGCGACGGTTGTAGATCTTGGTGAGCACCTGGTTCTTGAACTCCAGTGCCGCTTCGACCTTCTGCGTGAGGATCGACTCGTCGAGCACGTCCTGCGCCCGCACGCCCACGCGGGCGATCTTGTCCTGGTAGCAGGGACCGATGCCGCGACCGGTGGTGCCGATCTTCTTGTTGCCGAGGAAGCGCTCGGTGACCTTGTCGATCGCCACGTGGTACGGCATCAGCAGATGCGCATCGGCCGAGATCAGCAGGTTCGAGGTATCCACATCGCGGGCCTCGAGTCCGTCGAGCTCCTGCAGCAGGACCGACGGATCGACCACCACGCCGTTGCCGATGACGTTCTTCACGCCCGGGGTCAGAATGCCCGACGGGATGAGGTGGAGTGCGAACTTGTCGCCGTTCGGGAGGACCACGGTATGGCCGGCGTTGTTGCCGCCCTGGTACCGCACCACCCACTGGAGCTTCTCCCCCAGGAGGTCGGTGGCCTTTCCCTTACCTTCGTCGCCCCACTGGGCGCCGATCAGCACGATCGCGGGCATGAACGATCTCCTTCCGGCTCACAATCCAGCACTGGATTCACCTCGAATTCTTGTGAGCCGTACTGCGACCTTACAGTAGGTGCGGTGAGCTCCGTGACCCAGAGCACCGTCGTGCTGCGTGCGCCAGACGTCCGTATCCCCGGAAGTCTGCGCGACCTCGAGACCGTCACCGTCGACCTGGATTCGGTCAAGGCCGAACTCAAGAAGAAGATGCCGTACCCCAAGCGACTCGTCGTGGCCGGCCCGGATGAGCTGCTCGCGGCCGTGATCGCGCGGCTGCTCGCGGCCGAGCGGCTCGACGTGGAGGTGGCCTTCGCGCCGTCCGAGAACTCGCGGGCGTCGGCGATCTACCCGCCGGGCGATCCGCTGACCGGCGCGCCGCGCTCGGTGCCGCTGATCCGCGACGACCGCGGCTTCGTGCTGGTGGGCCAGGCCCGGATCACCGGACCCGACGGTGGGCCGCTGACCGGCGAGACCTTCGTGGATTCGGAGAAGCTGTTCACCGGGCAGGCGAAGGCGATCATCGTCGAGCCCACCGGCGAGGGGGCCGGTGTGCGGGCGCGGCTCGCCAAGGGCATGCGCCGCAAGTGGGTGACCGGACGCGCCGCACAGACCGGCGGCCTGGAGCTCGTGGTGACCCGCGACGGCCGCACCGATCCGACGGTGGTGACCCGCTCGACCTTCTACCGGCACACCGACGACTGGCTGCTGATCAGCTGATTCAGGTGGGCTGCTCGGGCTTGGGACGCGCGCGAAGCACCGCGATCGCCGAGGTGCGCTTGAGGCCCGCGACCTGCAGCAGGTCGACGATCGTCGAGCGCAGCTGCGCGTAGATCACCATCTCGTTGAGCGAGCCGCCGTCCTCGACGTGCAACTGGTTAGCGCGCCGCGCCGCCGACCGCAGCACCCGCGCCGCGTCCGCCTGATCGGGCTTCGCGCCCGGCTCCGCCAGCACCACGTCCCGCAGGATCTTGAACGACTCGGCGAGCCTGCCGACCTCGGTGATCAGCGCCGGGTCGATCCGCTCGCCCTCCTGGTTCGAGGCGATCGCGCGCCGCGCCATCACCCGGATGTTGCGCACCGCGTTGTCCAGCGGATCGGCGATCGCCTGCAACCGGTCCATCCGGCCGCGGGAGCTCCAGAACACCGGCGAGACCTTGGCGATCTCGATGCCGCCCGCCAGATCGGCGGTCAGCTGGTCCAGATCGGGCTGGGTGGAGCGGGCGGTCTCCAGGGCCCAGTCCAGCGAGGAACGGTCACCGTCGGTCAGTCCGGCCGCGATGGAGGCCACCACGCGGCGCATGGTGTCGAGCACCTTCGCGGCGTCCTTGCGGGGCCGGCGCGCGGGGTTGTTCGGGATCAGCGCGGCGATCACCACGCCCACGAGTCCGCCGATGAGGGCGTCGAGCATGCGGTTCCAGCTGGCCGCCGAGCCGGGCGGCAGCAGCGTGGCGATGAGGACCGCAGACGAGGCGGCCTGCATCGGCACCAGGGGCCCGCGATCGGCCAGCACGGCGACCGACATCGCGATCGCCACCACGAGGGCCAGCTGCCACGGTCCGGTGCCGATCTGGCTGACCAGCAGGTCTCCGACGCCGATCCCCACGGTGACGCCGCCGACGAGTTCGAGCGACCGGCGCAGCCGCTGGGTGAGCGAGAGTCCCAGCGAGATGACCGCGGCGATCGGCGCGAAGAAGGGCGAGACGTGCCCGACCAGGTCGTTCGCGATGTACCAGGCGATGCCCGCGGCGAGCGCGCACTGCAGGATCGGCAGCTTGGAACTCCACAGCCGCCGGGTGCGGCTCTGGATGACCTGCGGCAGCTCGTTGTGCCGCCGCCGGAGGCGACTAGTCGGCGAGGCCGAGCCGGCCGGCGGCTTCGGGGTCACTGTCGTTCAACAGGTCGAGGCAGCGGAGGTACTCGTCCTCTTCACCGATGGTCTTGGCGGCGAGTGCGAGCGCCGCGACCGCCCGCAGGAAGCCGCGGTTGTTCTCGTGGCTGTACGGGACGGGGCCGAAGCCCTTCCAGCCCTGCCGCCGCAGCTGGTCCAGGCCGCGGTGGTAGCCGGTGCGGGCGTACGCGTACGCCGCGACGGGCTGGCCATCGGCGAGGGCGGCCTCCGCGAGCGTGGCCCAGGCCAGCGAGGACGTGGGGTTCTCGGCCGCGACCTCGACCGCCGGGCGGCCCTTGGTCAGCTGCAATTCGGGTTCCTCGTCGATGTCGAGGAGCACCGGGGGCGGGCCGAGGAGATCACCGAACGACGTCATGGTCCCAGTCTTGCACGAGGGCGGGCGGCTAGTCTGTCAGGTGTTCCGCACGCGGCGTGCCGACTGCGGAGGACGTTCGACGGTGACTGAGGGGATGGCTGATCAATGGCGCGGGATTCATACCGGCGGGCGTTCTCGCGAGTGCGGGATCAGGTGGCACCGCGGGTCTCCGAAGGCGCCAAGAACGCGTACTCCGCCTATCGCACGTTCCGCGAGACGCGGGAGGCGGCTCGTCCGGACGCCCGCGCCACGAATGCCGCGAAGGCGCTCGGCAGCGCCCCCGGCGACGCGGTGACGCCCTCGCATTCCGATTCGCTCGCCGAGCTCGTCGAGTCCGCGGCGCCGCCCGCCGCGCCGAGCGAGGCCGAGACCACCGCGTTCGCCGCGGCCGCGAAGCCCGACGAGGCCGACGCGGCTCAGTCCGGCGAGGCTCAGGCCGAGGAGCAGCCGGCGCGCCCCCAGGCCGTCAGCGCCTCCGAGGCCGAGACCCGGGTGATCCCCGTAGCCCAGCGCGCCGGCGCCGCGAAGGACGAGGAGCCCGAGGCTCAGGACTCCGCCGAGACCGAGGAATCGACGGAATCCGCGGAGGCCGAGAACGAGGCCGCCGCGCCGAGCGAAGCCGAGACCCGGGCCATCCCGGTGGTGCAGCGTGATCAGGTCGAGCGCGACGACACCGCGACTCCCGACGAGGCCGACTCGGAGCCGGAGACCGCCGAGGAGGCCAGCGCCGAGGCCGACGAGGCCGACGAGGCCGACGAGGAGGCAGCGAAGCAGACGGCCGAGGCGCCCTCGCCGCTGCGCACTGTGGGACCGGTCGCCTCAGCACCCGTCGTGGCGACCGAGGGCGCGGTCACCGACGACGCGGACACCACGGATGACGTCGCCGAGGACGAGGACGCAGCCGACGAGCCCGAGGCCGCAGCCGACGACGCGGAGGACACCGCGCCGGACACGGCCGCGCCGTCACCGCTGCGGACCGTCGGCCCCGCCGCGACCGCGCCTTCGACGGACGCCGACGCGACCGACCCCGAGGCCGAGGCCGAGGCGCCCGCACCGGAGGACGACGCTGACGCCGAGGCCGAGGCGATCCCCGTCGTCGAGCGGCCCGCTACCGAGGCGCCCGCACCGGAGCAGGACGCCTCCGAGTCTGACGACACCACTGACGAGGCGGCCACCGAGGCCATCCCCGTCGCGACCGCGCAGCCCGACCAGGCGGTCATCGACACCGAGCGGAACGAGCTGCCGGACGCGACGCCCGCGACCGAGATGATCCCGCTGTCCGGTGCCTCCGCTGCCGCGGCGGCACCCACCGAGCAGGCGCCGGCGACGCCGGACGCGCCGCCCGCACCCGCCGCCGAGCGGTCGGTCCCCGAGTACTACGCGCCCACCGCGCAGGGCACCACGCCGCCGGAGAAGTCGGGCGGTCGCACCAAGTGGATCGTGGCGGCCGCAGTGGTGGTGATCGCCGCGATCGTCGCCGCGGTGCTGCTGCTGACCGGTGGCGGCAGCACGACCGATCCGTCGGACCCGCGCCAGCAGGCGGCCGCCGCGACCACCTCCTTCGTCGGCGCCGTCAACAGCGGCGATCTCACCGCACTGCGCGAGCAGACCTGCGGCGCCGCGAAGCAGTACTACGACGGGATCGAACCCGACGAGTTCCAGCGGGTGCACACGAACGCCAAGGCCGACGGCCTGCTCCCCGAGCTCGACAGCCTGCAGGCCGTCGCCATCCAGGACGATCGCGCCGAGGTCCAGGTCGAGGTGCACTACTCCGGCCAGCCCGACGCCAAGGTGAAGAACACCCTGAACCTGTCCAAGGACGGCGACGGGGCCTGGAAGGTGTGCACGCAGATGGGCGCCCCATGACCTCGCCCTCGGACCACCCCACGCGGCGCACCGGACGCCCGGCCGACGCGGCGCCCCCGGCGAGCGGCCCCGCCGCGAACACCCCGGCAGCAGCACCCGGCGGGAACCCGGGCCCGCAGCAGCCCCCGGCACCGTCCACGCAGGCGGCCCCGATGCGCAAGCCGAGCCCGGCACCGTCGGCCCCGAAACTGGCCTACTCGGAAGTGCCGCAGCCGCAGGCACCGTCGAACACCGAACAGATCGCGCGCGGCTCGTCCCGGATCAAGCCGCCGCCGCGCACCCCGCGCAGCCCGGCCCGGCCCGGACAGCCCGCGCCGCAGCGACAGATCGCCCCGAACGCCGAGACCCTGCGCCGGCCGCTGCCGCCGCAGGCTGCGAAGCCCGCACGGCCCGCCGCTCCCGCACCGCAGGCTCCCGCTCCCGTCGCGGCGGCCGCCCCGGCACCACCGGCGCCGCAACCGCACCCGGCCCCCCACGCACGACCGCGGCTCACCGGCCCGGAATGGGCGGCGGCCGCGGTCATGGTGTTCCTGGTGCTGGCCGTGGTCGTGGGCGTGGCCCTGGCCTAGCGGGTACTACTTCGCGCTGATCGACTTCCCGGCCGAGTGCAGGTCGTTGCAGGCCTCGACGACACGCTCGGCCATCGAGGTCTCGGCCTTCTTCAGGTACGCGCGCGGGTCGTAGGTCTTCTTGTTGCCCACCTCGCCGTCGATCTTCAGCACACCGTCGTAGTTGCTGAACATGTGGCCGGCCACCGGGCGGGTGAAGGCGTACTGGGTGTCGGTGTCGACGTTCATCTTCACCACGCCGTAGCTCAGCGACTCCTCGATCTCGCTCTTGAGCGAGCCCGAGCCACCGTGGAAGACGAAGGAGAAGGGCTTGCTGCCCTCGGGCAGGCCCAGCTTCTCCGAGGCCACGGCCTGGCCGTCGCGGAGCACCTCGGGACGCAGCTTGACGTTGCCCGGCTTGTACACGCCGTGGACGTTGCCGAAGGTGGCGGCCAGCAGGTAGCCGTCGGCCCCCAGGGCGTCGACGGTCTTGCCGAAGTCCTCGTTGCTGGTGAACAGCTTGTCGTTGATCTCGTTCTCGACGCCGTCCTCCTCGCCGCCGACCACGCCGATCTCGATCTCCAGGATGATGTTGGCGGCCTTGCACTTGGCCAGCAGCTCCTGGGCGATCTCCAGGTTCTCGTCGAGCGGCACGGCCGAGCCGTCCCACATGTGCGACTGGAACAGCGGGTTCTGGCCGTTGTTCACCCGCTCCTGCGAGATCTCGATGAGCGGGCGGACCAGGCCGTCCAGCTTGTCCTTGGGGCAGTGGTCGGTGTGCAGCGCGACGGTGACGTCGTACTTCGCGGCCACCACGTGCGCGAACTCGGCCAGCGCCACGGCACCGGTCACCATGTCCTTCACGCCCAGGCCCGAGCCGAACTCCGAGCCACCGGTCGAGAACTGGATGATGCCGTCGCTGCCGGCGTCGGCGAAGCCCTTGATGGCCGCGTTGATCGTCTCGCTCGACGTGCAGTTGATGGCAGGGAAGGCGTAACCGCCCTTCCGAGCGCGGTCCAGCATCTCCCGGTAGGCCTCGGGGGTTGCGATGGGCATGTCTATGTCCTCCTGAGCGGTCTGCGTTACTTCAGTGTCAGACTATCGCCATGGAGCTCGCAGTTGGGCTGGTCGCCCTGGTAGCGACCGTTCTGGTGGTCAGTGCGTTCTGCGACAGACTCGGTCTGGCCGCGCCGCTGGTGCTCACCGTGATCGGTATCGCCGCCTCGTTCATCCCGCAGATCCCCGAGGTGCCGCTGCACCCGGATGTGGTTCTGCTGGGCCTGCTTCCACCGTTGCTGTACGCCGCGGCGTCGCGGGCCTCCCTGGTGGATTTCAAGGAGAACATCCGCCCGATCGGCATGCTCTCGGTGGGCCTGGTGCTGTTCACCGCGGCCGCCGTGGGCGTGGTCACGTCCTGGCTGCTGGACATCCCGTTCGCCGCGGGACTGGCGCTGGGCGCCATCGTCGGGCCGCCCGATGCGGTGGCCGCGACCGCCGTGGGCCGCCGCATCGGCCTGCCCCGCAAGGTGACCACTCTGCTCGAGGGTGAATCGCTGTTCAACGACGCCACCTCCATCGTGCTGCTGCGCACGGCGATCGCCGCGGTGGCCGGGACCATCGGCTTCTGGCAGGTGCTCGGCTCGTTCGCGCTCAGCGCCGTGGGCGGTGTCGCGGTGGGCGTGCTGGCCGCGATGCTGATCCGCTACGCGCTGCGCCGGGTCACCGATCCGATCCTCACCACGGGCATCACGCTGATCAGCCCGTGGATCGCCTACCTGCCGGCCGAGCACATCCACGCCTCGGGCGTGGTGTCGGTGGTGGTGGCCGGGCTGATCGTCGGCTTCTGGGCCCCCACCGATCAGACGGCGGTGGGCCGGATGTCGGCGCGGATCAACTGGAGCACGGTGCAGTTCCTGTTGGAGAACGCCGTCTTCCTGTTGATCGGCCTGCAGATGCGCACCATCTTCGAGGGCGCCGACGCCTCGCCGATCGGCTGGCCGCTGATCCTCACCACCTGCGCCGCCGTCATGGTGACCGTGATCCTGGCGCGGATGGTCTTCTGCGCGCCCGCCGCGCTCGTCGCGGTCCGAGTGGACGAGACCGCCCAGCGGCTCAACGTGGGCGAGGTGACGGTGCTGTCCTGGGCGGGGATGCGCGGGGTGGTCACCCTGGCGGCGGCGTTCATCCTCCCGCTCGACTTCCCCGACCGGGAGGTGCTGCTGTTCGCCGCCATGACGGTGGTGGCCGGCAGCCTGCTGATCCAGGGTTCGACGCTGCCCGCGCTGGCCCGGGTGCTGCACGTGCGCGGCCCCAACGCCCGCACCGACGCCCTGCAGCAGGCCGTGGTGATGCGCTCGGCCATCAACGCCGGCCTGGAGCGGCTCGACCAGATCGAGGCGAGCCCGCAGAACACCGTCCCCGCGCCGGTGATCGACGGGATCCGCGAGCGCGCCATCAGCCGCGAGCGCTCCTTCTGGGAGCGGCTCGGCCCGGAATCCCACGACACCCCGGCGGCGCAGGTCCGCGAGGTGCGCTTGCAGATGCTCGACGCCGAGCGCGCGGAGGTGCTGCGGCTGCGCGACAACGGGCAGGGCGACCACGAGGTGCTGGAGCAGGTGCTGGCGATGCTCGACGTCGAGGAGGCCATGCTCACCGTCTCGGCGAACCGCAGCGAGCGCGTGGCCGTGGCCGAACTGCTGACCCCGCCGTGGACGTCCGACGAGTGCGATCACCTCCGTGTGTCCGATTCGTTCAACGATCCGATTCCGCTGAGCGAGAACTGCCTCGAATGCGTCGCGGCGGGCGAGAATCCCGTGGCCCTGAGACTGTGCCTGACCTGCGGACACGTGGGTTGTTGCGATAGCTCCGAGGGCAAGCACGCCACGGCCCATCACGAGCACACCAACCACCCCGTGATCCGCAGTTTCCAGCCCGGGGAGTCCTGGCGCTGGTGTTACATCGACGAACTACTCAAATAGACCCGGTATCCTTGCCAGGTGTATTTCAATGACCTGACGCTGGCCTCTTCGACCACCCTTCAGGCCTTCTCGATCTCGGACATCACCGATCCGGTGGCCGTCCTCAACGCCTTCGGGCCGATCGCGCTCGTGGGTCTGCTGCTGGTCGTGTTCATCGAGTCCGGCGTGCTGTTCCCCGTGCTCCCGGGCGATTCGCTGCTGTTCGTCGCCGGGCTGCTGACCGCCGCCGGCACCGGCGCCGCGGTCGGCGAGGCCACCTACACGGGCTCGGCGATGTCGCTGCCGGTGCTGCTGATCGGCGTCCCGATCGCCGCGATCCTCGGCTCGCAGGTGGGTTACTTCATCGGTCGCTTCGGCGGCGAGAAGCTGTTCAAGCCCGACGCCCGCTTCCTCAAGACCAAGTACCTCGACGAGTCGCACGAGTTCTTCGAGAAGTACGGTCCGGCCACCCTGGTGCTGGCCCGCTTCGTGCCCTTCGTGCGCACCTTCGCGCCCGTGGCTGCCGGCGCCGCGCACATGAACTACGTCAAGTTCGTCATCTGGAACGCCATCGGCGCCATCATCTGGGGCGACGGCATCCTGCTGCTCGGCGTCTGGCTGGGCCAGATCGACTGGGTGCGCGACAACATCGACAAGATCTTCATCGGCATCGTGCTGGTGTCGGTGCTCCCGATCGTCTGGGGCGTCGCGAAGAAGTACCTGTCCGACCGCCGCGCGAACTCCTCCGCCAGCGCGTAGGCCGCCGTGCTCGAATTCGTCCAGAACGCCGGGCCGGTGATGATCTGGCTCGTCGTGGCCGGGTTCGTCTTCGCCGAGTGCGCCTTCATCATCGGTCTGTTCCTCCCCGGTGATTCCCTGCTGCTCACCGCCGGCCTGGCCATGGCCACCACCGGCCACTCGGCGGCCTCGGTGTGGGGCCTGGCGCTGGCCGCCTTCCTCGCCGCCATCGCGGGCAACCACGTGGGCTACGGGATCGGCGAGAAGATGGGCGATCACGTGCTCGCCAAGCAGGACGGGCGCTACCTCAACGCGAACAACCTGCACCGGGTCAAGGAGCTGATGGACAAGCACGGCTTCTTCTCCGTGCTCATCGCCCGGTGGATCCCGTGGGTCCGCACCCTGTGCCCGCTGGTCGCGGGCGCGGTGGGCATGGACAAGCGCAAGTTCACCATCGCCTCGATCCTCGGCTCGCTGATCTGGGCGCCCTTCCTGCTGCTGGTGGGCTACTACGCGTCGTCGGCGCTGCAGGACTACAAGTGGGTCCTGGACTGGGCGCTGCGCGGCATGATCGTGATGCTGATCGTGGGCACGATCGTCGGGATCGTGGGCTACCGGCGCGAGATGGCCAAGCCGAACGTCTCCGTCGATCTCGAGGACTAGTGACCGTCCTCCAGGCGCGCGACCTGTCCGTCGCCTACGCCGATCGCAGCCTGTTCTCCGGTCTCGACCTGGTGATCGCCCCCGGCGAGGTGGTCGGGCTGGTCGGCGCCAACGGGGCCGGGAAGTCGACGCTGCTCAAGCTCCTCGCCGGACAGCACGCCGCCGGCGGACCCGACGTGACGGGCACCGTCGAGAAGTCCCCCGTCGATGCGCAGGTGGGCTACCTCGCGCAGGAGCCCGAGCGGCGGCCGGGCGAGACCATCACCCGGTTCGTGGCGCGCCGCACCGGCGTCGCGGCCGCGGAGGAGACGATGAACGCCGCGGCGGAGGCACTCGCCGACGATCCGTCCGAGGACAACTACACGCCCGCCCTCGACCGCTGGCTCGCGCTCGGCGGCGCCGATCTCGACCAGCGGCTGGCCGCGATCCTCGCGGACGTCGGGCTGCCGGATCCGGACGCGGAGATGACGGGCCTGTCCGGTGGGCAGGCCGCCCGCGCGGGCCTGGCAGCAGTGCTCGCCTCGCGGTACGACGTGCTGCTGCTCGACGAGCCGACCAACGATCTCGACCTGGCCGGCCTGGAGCTGCTGGAGCGGTTCGTGGCCGATGCCGCGACCGCGATCGTGGTGGTCTCGCACGACCGGGAGTTCTTGGCGCGCACCGTGACCACGGTGGTGGAGCTGGATCTGGCGCAGCAGCAGATCGGCGTGTACGGCGGCGGCTACGAGGCCTATCTGACCGAACGCGAGGTGGCCCGGCGGCATGCCCGCGAGGAGTACGAGCAGTACGCCGGCAAGCTCTCCGATCTGCAGGACCGCGCCCAGATGCAGCGGAACTGGATGGAGCACGGCGTGCGGAACGCGCGCCGGAAGATGAAGAACGGGGACCCCGATAAGGCGGGCCGGAAGGCGCGGTTGGAGTCCACGGAGAAGCAGGCGTCGAAGGCCCGGCAGACCGAGCGGGCCATCGAGCGGCTCGACGTGGTCGAGGAACCGCGCAAGGAGTGGGAGCTGCGGATGGAGATCGCCGCCGCCCCGCGCTCCGGCACTGTCGTGGCCACCCTGTCCGGCGCCACCGCGGAATTCCCGCGGCTCACCGTCGGGCCGATCACGGCGTCGGTCCAGTTCGGCGACCGCATCCTGCTGACGGGGCCGAACGGGGCCGGTAAATCGACGCTGCTGTCGCTGCTGCTGGGCCGCCGGGTGCCCGATAACGGATCGGCATCGCTCGGCTCCGGCGTCGAGATCGGCGAGATCGACCAGGCGCGTGGGCGTTTCCTCGGCGACGACGCGCTACTGGACGCGTTCTGCGCCGAGGTCCCCGACACCCCGCCGGCCGATGTACGCACCCTGCTCGCGAAGTTCGGACTGCGCGGGCACCACGTGCTGCGACCCGCATCGTCGCTGTCACCGGGCGAACGCACCCGCGCCGCGCTGGCACTGCTGCAGGCCCGCGGCGTGAACCTGCTGGTGCTCGACGAGCCCACCAACCACCTCGACCTACCCGCGATCGAGCAATTGGAGCAGGCCGTGGAATCCTTCGACGGCACCGTGATCCTGGTGACCCACGATCGCCGCATGCTCGACACCGTGCGCGCCACCCGCCGCTGGCGGATGGACGCCGGGCGGCTCAGCGAGGACTAGGCCCGGGCGAGCGCCGCGGCGGCCTCCATGGCCATCCAGCCACCGATCTGCACCGAGAGGTCGCGCTCCGGCGTTTCGCTGGAACGCACTGTGCCACCGGTGAAGTAGGCCGCCTGGCCGGTAGAGCCCGGAATGCGAGCATCGCGGGTCCAGTCGGCGCTGAAGAGCACCTTGCCGTCCACCTCGCGGGCGCCGCGCCACGCCGCCTCCGCGGAGGCGAAGACGATCTCGGCCGCGGCGTCGCGCACGTCGTCGGTGCCGGGGCCGCCGCGCAGCTGCACCGCCGCGAGCGCCAGGTAGCGGATCAGGATGCCGTTGAACAGGCCGCCGTCGCCACCGTCGCCACCGGCGATCACGTGCCCCTCCGTCATCAGCCGGGACACCGCGGCGATCAGCTTCGCGACCCGCTGAGCGTGCTCCGGATCGTCGTCGGCGGAGAGCTCGGTGTCGAGTCCGATGGTGACGCCCTGGCAGTAGGTGTACTTCTCCGGGTACAGCTTTCCGTTCTCGGGATCGTCGTAGCTGCCGTCGACACCGTCGTTGATGAGCCCGGTCTCGGGGTCCAGTAGGCGCCGGTACAGCCAGTCGGCGGTCTCCTCCGCGCGCTCGAACTCCCCCATCCGCGCCAGGTAGATCCCGGCGGGACCGTTCGCCGGTGCGTTGAGGAACAGTCCCGTGGTGCGCCACGGAATACCGCCGCCCGCCTCGGGCACCCACGCCTTGAGGAAGGTGCCGGTCAGGGTGCGCAGCCGCCGGGCCGCGTTCACGCCCGCGTACCGCTGCGCCCGCTCCAGGGCGAGCCCCATCCACGCCATATCGTCGTAGTAGGAGTTCGTGACGCGCAACAGGTTCCGGAGCCGGTGCCCGCGCGCCAGCTCGACCACCAGCTTGCGGGTGCTGGGCGCGCCGTCGCGGATGTAGGCGTCGACCGCCACGTCCAGCAGATGCGCCTGCCACCAGTAGTTCCAGCTCAGCAGCAGCGCGTCGCGCCGGGTGGGCGGGTACGCCGGGATCCCGAGCCGGGTTCCCGGAATCCCCCACACCGGGCGGACGTGCCGGTCCACCACCGCGGACTGCGCCGCCGCCGCGCGCTGGTTCCATTCCACCGCCGTCGTCATACCCACATCAGACCATGGTTAGCCGACCGAAGTCTGAGCGGACGGCGAGATTTCTGTCGCAGTTCGGGCCCGGACGGCCTCGGCTCGCTCTACCAGGCGGCGTCGAGGTCGGCGTGTTCGCGCACCCAGGCGTGCATGGCGATCCCGGCGGCCACACCCACGTTGATCGACCGGGTCGATCCGAACTGGGCGATCGACACCGTGGTCCCGGCGATCTGCCGGGCGTCGCCGGACACGCCGGGCCCCTCCTGCCCGAACAGCAGCACGCACCGTCGGGGCAGCGAGCCCCGCTCCAGCGGCACCGATCCGGGCTGGTTGTCGACGGCCACGATGGGAAGCTCGCGCTCCGCGCACCAGGCCGCGAAGGCCTCGGCGTCGGGGTGGTGCCGGATGTGCTGGTAGCGGTCGGTCACCATGGCACCCCGTCGATTCCACCGCTTGCGGCCGATGATGTGCACGGCCTTCGCGCCGAAGGCGTTGGCGGTGCGCACCACGGTGCCGATGTTCGCGTCGTGGCCGAGGTTCTCGATGGCCACCTCGAACGGATGCCGGCGGGTGTCCAGGTCGGCGACGATGGCCTCGCGCGTCCAGTACCGGTAGCCGTCGACCACGTTGCGGCGGTCGCCGTCGGCGAGCAGCTCGGGGTCGTACTTCGGGTCCTGCGGTGGTTCGGTTCCGTACTCGTCGCGCCAGGGTCCGAGCCCGACGGTGTGCGGTCCGGGCACGCCGGTCACCCACTCGGTGGGACCGAGGTCGGACTCGCTCACGGGCTCGGTCAGAGTCCGAGATCGGCGAGGCCGAGCACCGAGCGGTACTCGAGGCCCTCTGCCGCGATCACGGTGGCGGCGTCGGTCTCGCGGTCCACCACGGTGGCCACACCCACGACCTCGGCGCCGATCTCACGCAGCGCGCGCACCGCCGTGAGCGGCGAGTTGCCGGTGGTGGTGGTGTCCTCGACCACGAGGACGCGCTTGCCGACCACGTCGGGGCCCTCCACCTGCCGCTGCATGCCGTGCGCCTTGGCGGCCTTGCGGACCACGAAGGCGTCGATCGGGCGGCCGGGTGCGTGCATCACGGAGGTGGCCACCGGGTCGGCGCCCAGGGTGAGTCCGCCGACCGCGGCGAAGTCCCAGTCGGCGGTGAGCTCGCGCAGCAGGCGGCCGATCAGCGGCGAGGCCTCGTGATGCAGCGTGGCGCGGCGCAGGTCCACGTAGTAGTCGGCCTCGCGACCGCTGGAGAGCGTGACCTTGCCGTGCACCACCGCGAGCTCGCGCACCAGTTCGGCGAGTCGGCTCTTGGCCGCCGGATCGAGAGCGCTCACCGTCGGGACTCCGAGCGCACCGGAACGGGCTGGCCCGGATCGCGGGGGCCGCCCGAGGTGACCACGCGGGCGTGGCCCTCCGGCGGGAGCACGCGGAGCAGGTCGCCGAAGCGGCGCACGGCCTCGAGGGCCTCGTCGAGATCGTCGGGATCGTCGGTGGCGGGCATCTGGCCCAGCGTCCAGGCGCCCTCGTTCCACAGTGACTCGATGTGGGCGGGCACCTGTTCGGCGAAGGTGATCATGCGGCGGTCGGCCACCCGGCGGCCCACCTCGGCGTTGTTGGTGTACAGGATCCGCGGTCCCAGGGCGCCCAGGGGCTCCATCCCGGGCTCGGTCGGTGGGTGCGCGTTCTCGGGGCGCAGGTCGAGCAGGGCGCCCGACGTGGCGCCGCGGTGCACGGCGGCGATGGTGGCGCTCTCAGCCAGGTCGAAGACGTAGGCGTTGGCACCGAAGTAGGTGCCGTGCGCCACGTCGACCACCGGCGGATCGCCGGGCATCGCCATGCCACCGCGGTGGAACTCGTCCTTGAGCGACGGGTCTTTCGCGGTGTAGACGAACTCGCGGCTCTCGGCCCAAGCCGCGCGCTCGGAGTGGACATTCGGCGTGTGCCCGCGGTCGTACCAGATGAGAGCAGCGGCGAGCGCCGCGCAGACCACCGCGAGGATCAGGAACACTACGTACGACATCGCCACCTACAGTAGCCGGTCGGTCGGCGGTTTCACCCGACCGATGGGGTACCGGCCACGGAGATCTGACCGGCATAGATGGCCAGCGCCGAGGAACCGTCGGCGCTCACCTGGATCATCACGACGTCGCCCACCTTGAGATCGGTGAGCTTGCCGCCGTGCGTGGTGGTCACCTGCGTCTCCGGTCCGGTCCGGAGTTCGACGGTGTTCCCGCCGGGCGCCGAGCGCACCTTGACCACCGAGGAATCGATGCTGAGGATCGCTCCGATCACCTCGCGACCAGGCGTGATCGCAACACCGGAGACCTTCTGATTCACCGGCACGCCGGCCGAGGAGGCCGCGGGCGCGGCCCGGCGCACGCTGCCGAGTTCGGAGGAGATGTGCAGGCTGTAGGCGATGCCGGCACCGACCACGCCGATACCGATGAGGCTGAGGATCGTGGCGAGCCAGGGGCCGCGGGACCGCGGTTCGTCGGTCATGCGCCACCTCCTCGCACCGTGTCGATCCTCCTCATTCCATGGTGCACGTGCTCCCGTGCCACCCCTGCAGAAACTAAGCCCCGTGTCTGAGATGCACCTGTGAATGGGGCGGGCGAATCACTATGACCCCCGCTAGCGTTGTCGGCGTGGCCGCTTTCCGCAGGTTCTGGCCGCCCCGCGAGCTCACCGAGGGCGAGGCGCCGGACGCACGATTCACCCTCGCCAACGAACGCACCTTCCTGGCCTGGATCCGCACGTCACTGGGCCTGATCGCCGCCGCGGTCGGGTTGGAGGCCTTCGCTCCGGAGGTGGTGCCCGAGGCGGTGCGCACCCCGCTGGTGGTGGTGCTGCTGGTCCTCGCCGCGCTGCTCGCCGGGTACGCCTTCCGACGGTGGCTGCGCGTCGAGGGAGCCATCCGCACCGGCCGGGCACCCGGCGGCTCCCCCGCCACGGTGGTGCTCGCGGCGGCGATCGCCGCAGCGGGCCTGGTGCTGGCCGCCGCGATCGCCTTCACATGAGCGCCCCGTCGACCCTTGCGGCGGAGCGCACGCAGCTCGCCCGGGTCCGCACCGTGATGGCGCTGGCGCTGGTGGGACGGCTGACGCTCGGTGGGCGGGCGTGGGCGGCGATCCTCTGTGCGGCCGTCGCGGTGGTGGGGCTGGGACTGGCGGTGCGGCTCGGCCGGGCGCCGACGGGGGCCGGACGCGCCCTGCTCCTGTCCGGCGCGGTGGTGGTGCTGGCGGCCGCCGCTGGACTCGGGCTGATCTGACGGCGTGCGTTTCCGGCCGACTCGTGCCACGTTGGAAAGTGACCCCAACGAAACGAGGAGCCACGCATGTCCGACACCGTCAGCACCGCGATCTTCGCCAGCCCGTCCCGCTACGTGCAGGGGCGAGGCGCTCTCGACTCCCTCGGCGAGCACGTCGCCAAGCTGGGGTCCACTCCCCTGATCGTGAGTGACGACACCGTGTGGGGCATCGTGCAGGACGGGGTGAGCGCCAGCTTCGACGCCGCCGGGCTCGCCGTGACGCGGGTGCCCTTCAAGCAGTTCGCGACGCCGGCCGCGGTGGACGAGCTGGTGGCGACGATCAGCTCCGGCGGCCACGACGTGATCCTCGGCGTGGGCGGCGGGTCCGCGATCGACGCCGCGAAGGCCGCCGGGCACCTCGCCGGCATCCGCTGGGTGAGCGTTCCCACCGCCGCCTCGTCCGATGCGCCCACCTCGACGCTCGCCGTGATCTACACGGAGACGGGCGAATTCCTGGAGTACCGCTTCTTCCCACGGAACCCGGACCTGGTGCTGATCGACACCCAGCTGGTGGCGAACGCCCCGGTGAGCCTGCTGGTGGCGGGCATCGGCGATGCGCTGGCCACCTGGATCGAGGCCCGCGCCACGCGCCGCGGTCGGGGCACCACGATGGCGGGCGGTCGCCCCACCCGCGCAGGCACCGCGCTCGCCGAGCTGTCGTGGGACATCCTGTGGGAGAACGCACTCCTGGCGATCGACGCCGTCCGCAGCAAGGTGGTGACCCCGGCGCTGGAATCGGTGGTGGAGGCGAACACGCTGCT
The DNA here is from genome assembly GCF_039525985.1 of Tsukamurella strandjordii. NCBI lineage: Bacteria > Bacillati > Actinomycetota > Actinomycetes > Mycobacteriales > Tsukamurellaceae > Tsukamurella > Tsukamurella strandjordii. The sequence goes on from NZ_BAAAII010000010.1 coordinate 27,916, forward strand.
CTCCGGCCTCGGCTTCGAGTCCGGTGGCCTGGCCGCCGCGCACGCGATCCACAACGGTCTCACCGCCGCGCCGCAGACGCACGGCCTCACTCACGGTCAGAAGGTGAACATCGGCTCGATCACGCAGCTGGTGCTGGAAGGCGCCCCGTCGGTGGAGATCGAGGACTTCATCGAGTTCACCACGCAGGTGGGACTTCCCAACTCGCTCACCGAGATCGGCCTCACGCCCGAGAACACCACCGAGCTGCAGGCCATCGCCGAGGCCGCGACCGCCGCGGCGGAGACCATCCACAACCTGCCCTCGCCCGTGACGCCCGCGCAGGTCGTCGACGCCCTCAAGGCCGTGGAGGCCATCTCCCGTCGCGTGCGCATCGAGCGCGGTCTCCCCGAGCCGGTGAAGTACATCGCCCCCCACTGACCTCACATCTTCGGTGCCGAATTGCGACGCAGAGATGTGTTGTCACCGCAGTTCGGCACCGAAGATGCTCAGCCGCTCCAGCCACGGTCACGCAGGGCGGCCCGCGCGCGTCGGATCAGCGCATCGCGACCGCCGCCGAGTGACGACGCGGTAGCGAGCACGATGTCCCAGCCGTAGTCGTGGCGCAGGGTGTTCCACCGCTCGACGTCGAGTCGGTGCTGCTCAGGATCACGGTGGTGGGCGCCGTCGTACTCGACTGCCACCCGGTACTCCTCCGCACCGAGATCCACCCGAAACCGCCCGCGATCGATCGCCACCTGCGGCTCGAAGACGGTCAGGCCCGCGCGGTGCAGCGCGAGCCGGGTGTGCGTCTCCGGTGGCGACTCCGCCCGCCCGTCCGCCGCCCCCAGCACGGCCGCGACGCGGCGCGATCGATGCAGGTTCCGGTGCTGGTCCAGGTACCGCCGCATCTCCTCGACGGTGGTTGCCGCTCGGCCCGCCTCGTCGAAGCGAAGGCACTGATCGACTGCCGCGACCGCATCATCACCCGGGATGTAACGGGCCAGATCGACCGCGGTGCGCACCCCGGTCGTGAAGGCGACGCCGTCGACGTCGACCACGTCCTCCTCCGGGAGAACGCAGCGGCGGATCACGAGCCCTCGGCGGCGGCGATGCTCCGGCAGCCACACCTCCGTCGGCTTCCCTGCGCAGTAGGCCACCGAATGGAGAGCCGCAGCGGTCCACCCGCAGAAGACCGCATCCGGGTACAGGAGCAGGACGGCGTCGATGCGATCACGCAGTGTGATCTCGCGGCCGACCGGCGAGCGCACGCCGTGGAGCACCTGTCGAAACGCACTCCGAACCAGGTGCGGTGATGCCACCGCGTTCAAGTCCCGAGTGCGAATCGCCACATCCATTGGACGCATCGGCAGCGCCGATGGTCCCCAACCACACATCTTCGGTGCACAACTGCGAGGAATCTGGAGTCTCCGCCGCAGTTCGGCACCGAAGATCGCCTCGGTGAGGGTCAGGCGGCGTCGCGGACCCGGATCCCGACGGTGCCGTTCGCGCCCCGTCGGATCTTGGAACCGGTCACGGTGAGCCAGCCGAGGATGCCGTACTTGCTGCGGATCTGGGTGCCGGCGTCACCGCCGTCGACGATCTCCGCGACACCGGCGACCTGCGGGCCCTCGGTCTTCTTGCCGCGGGCGTCGCAGGCCTGCACCAGGACGGCCGGATTCTTGCGGATCCGCTTGACCTTCCAGGAGTCGGTCACGGTCCACATCACCAGATCGGCACCGTCGCGCACGGCCCAGAGCGGGGTGGCCACCGCGCTGCCGTCCTTGCGGTAGGTGGTGAGCATGACGTACTTGGCGTCGGCGACACTGGCGACGGTGGCTGCACTCATGGGATCAGCGTAGACGCGGTCAGCCCGCGGAGTGCAGCTCCGCCGGACCGGGCCACCGATCGGGCACGCGGGTGGCGATCCAGCGGACGAGCGCCGCATTGACATCGGCGGGACGTTCCTCCGCCATCCAGTGCCCCGAGTCGACGATCACCTCGGTGAGATCGGAGCACGCCGCACGCATCGGATCGGCCAGCCGCGAGCGCACCGTCTCCAGGGTGGCGTCGTAGCGGCCGTGCAGGAACAGCACCGGTACGTCGATCCGCCCGCCGGCGAGTTCCCGGGAGGCGTACTCGGCATCGGCGGGACCGTTGACGTACCAGGAGTTGGGGCCCGCCATGCCGTTCCGTTCGAACGCGGCGACGTAGATCGCGTGGTCCTGCGGCGTCAGCACGGCGGGGTCGATCGGCAGCTGCGGCACGGGTCCACCGCCGAACCAGCCGCCGTTGCGGCTGATCAGCGCGGTGGGACCGGGGCCGTCGAGGTGCGAGGCATCACCGGGACGGAACAGGGCGGCGATGAAATGCGGTATGTCGCTCTCGAACTGGGCCGTGATCGCGTCGAAGGACTTGAGGTACTGGACCTGGTAGTCCCACTGACCGTACGGGTACTCGTCGGCCGGGTACTTCGCGCGGTCGATCAGATCGACGGGCCCGGGTCCGCCCGAGGGGAAGTGCGGCACGTTGAGGGAGGCGACGGCGTCGACCACCTCGGGATGGTGGGTGGCGATGTTCCAGACGACGGGTGAGCCCCAGTCGTGGCCGATCCAGATCGCGGTGCTGCGGCCGAGGGCGGCCAGCAGTTCCAGCATGTCGGCCACGATCTCCTCCCGACGGTACGCGGCCTTCTCGGCGGGCACGCTGGAGGTTCCGTAGCCCCGCATGTCCGGTGCCACGCAGCGGAATCCGAGCTCGCCGAGCGCACGGAGCTGGTGTCGCCAGGAGTGCGAGAGCTCGGGCCAGCCGTGGCAGAGGATCAGCAGCGGACCGTCGTCCGGCCCGGACGCGAGGTAGCCGGTGGTGTGCCGTTCCGTGCGCACCGTGTGCGGGGTGATCGTCATGGCTCCAGCCTGTCACCGAACCGTCCGCGGCGCCCCCGGACACACGAAAGCGGGCGCGACCGTGTGGTCGCGCCCGCTCATCGTGTGCGGGTCAGCTGATGATCAGCCGGTCGCCGTCGTCGCTGACGGTGACCTTCACCGGATCGCCGTCGCGGACATCCCCCGCGAGCAGCGACTTGGCGAGCTGGTCGCCGATCGACTGCTGCACCAGGCGGCGCAGCGGCCGCGCGCCGTACAGCGGGTCGAAACCGCGCTCGGCGAGCCAGGACTTCGCCTCGTCGGACACCTGCAGGTCGAGCCGGCGCTGGGACAGCCGCTTGCGTAGCTGGTCCAGCTGGATGTCCACGATGCCGGTCAGCTGGCCGGAATCGAGCGAGTCGAAGATGAGCACATCGTCGAGCCGGTTGATGAACTCCGGCTTGAACTTCGCGCGCACTGCGTTCATCACGTGGTCCTTATCGCCACCCGCACCGAGGTTGGAGGTGAGGATCAGGATCGTGTTGCGGAAGTCCACGGTACGACCCTGGCCGTCGGTGAGACGGCCCTCGTCGAGCACCTGCAGCAGCACGTCGAAGACGTCCGGGTGCGCCTTCTCGACCTCGTCGAACAGCACCACCGTGTAGGGGCGGCGCCGCACGGCCTCGGTCAGCTGGCCGCCGGCCTCGTAGCCGACGTACCCGGGAGGCGCGCCGACGAGCCGTGCGACGGAGTGCTTCTCGCCGTACTCGGACATGTCGATGCGCACCATGGCGCGCTCGTCGTCGAACAGGAACTCCGCGAGCCCCTTGGCCAGCTCCGTCTTGCCCACGCCGGTGGGGCCGAGGAACAGGAACGAGCCGGTGGGACGGTTCGGGTCGGAGACGCCGGCACGGGTGCGGCGCACCGCATCCGAGACCGCCTCCACGGCGGCCTCCTGGCCGATCACGCGCTTGCCGATCTCCGACTCCATGCGCAGCAGCTTCGCCGTCTCGCCCTCGAGCATGCGGCCGGCGGGGATGCCGGTCCAGGCGGAGACCACGTCGGCCACGTCGTCGGGGCCGACCTCCTCCTTGAGCATGACGTCGCCGTCGGACGCGGCGCCCGAGTGGGCCACCGCCTCGTCGAGCTCCTTCTCCAGCGCGGGGATCTGGCCGTAGCGCAGCTCCGCCGCACGGCCGAGATCGCCGTCGCGCTCGGCGCGCTCGGACTCACCCTTGAGGTTCTCGAGCTGCTCCTTGAGCGTGCGCACCGAGTCGATCGCCGACTTCTCGTTCTGCCAGCGCGAATTCAGCTGCGCCAGCTTCTCCTTGTGGTCGGCGAGTTCGCCGCGCAGCTTCTCCAGCCGGTCGACGGAGGCCGCGTCGGTCTCCTTCGACAGCGCCATCTCCTCGATCTCGAGGCGACGGACCAGCCGCTCCTCCGCGTCGATCTCCTCCGGGCGGGAGTCGATCTCCATGCGCAGGCGCGACGCGGCCTCATCGACGAGGTCGATCGCCTTGTCGGGCAGGAAGCGCGAGGTGATGTACCGGTCCGACAGCGATGCGGCCGAGACGAGCGCGGAGTCGGTGATGCGCACACCGTGGTGCACCTCGTACCGCTCCTTGAGCCCGCGCAGGATGCCGATCGTGTCCTCGACCGAGGGCTCGCCCACCAGCACCTGCTGGAAGCGGCGCTCGAGCGCGGCGTCCTTCTCGATGTACTGCCGGTACTCGTCGAGCGTGGTGGCGCCCACGAGCCGGAGCTCGCCGCGCGCCAGCATCGGCTTGATCATGTTGCCCGCGTCCATCGCGGAATCGCCGGTGGCACCGGCGCCCACGATGGTGTGCAGCTCGTCGATGAAGGTGATGATCTGCCCGGCCGAGTTCTTGATCTCGTCGAGCACGGCCTTGAGCCGCTCCTCGAACTCGCCGCGATACTTCGCGCCCGCGACCATCGCGCCCAGGTCGAGCGAGATCACCGTCTTACCGCGCAGCGATTCGGGCACGTCGCCCGTCACCACGCGCTGGGCCAGGCCCTCGACGATGGCGGTCTTGCCGACGCCGGGCTCGCCGATGAGCACCGGGTTGTTCTTGGTGCGGCGGGACAGTACCTGGACCACGCGACGGATCTCGTTGTCGCGCCCGATGACCGGGTCGAGCTTGCCCTCGCGGGCCCGCGCGGTGAGGTCGGTCGAGTACTTCTCCAGGGCCTGGTACTGGCCCTCGGGATCCTGCGAGGTGACCTTCGCGCTACCGCGGACGGCGGTGAAGGCCTCCCGGATCGCCTGCGGGGTGGCGCCGGCGTTCACCAGGATCTGGGCGGTCTCGCCGCCGGCCTCGGACAGGCCGTAGAGCACGTGCTCGGTGGAGACGTACTGGTCGCCCATCTCGGTGGCGAGCTTCTGCGCAGCCGTGATGGACGCGAGTGACTCGCGGCTCAGCTGCGGCTGCGTGGTGGAACCGCTGGCCTTGGGCTTGCGGTCCACGAGCTCCTGCGCACGGTTGCGCACGGTGACGGGATCGACGCCCACCGCCTTGAGCAGCGGCGCGGCGATGCCGTCGGTCTGGTCCAGCAGCGCGACCAGCAGGTGCGCCGGAGAGATCTCCGGGTTGCCCGCGGCCGATGCCGCCTGCAGAGCCGAGGTGAGCGCGGCCTGCGTCTTGGTGGTGGGATTGAACGAATCCACTCTTCTGTGCCCTCCTGGGTCGTCTCGAACATGTCGTGCAACCTGAGCCCTGCTGGCTCAAGTATGCCCTTATGTAGAGAACAACGCACCAAGAGTTGAGTCTGTTCCACTCAAGGCAGAGAATTTTTCGCAGCACCCCCGCACGGGTGCGCCGAATCAGGCGAGGGCGGCCACGCGCTCCGCAATCTGGGCATGTGCACCGGCGGCCGGGTGACCATCGGCCTGCGCCGGGTACTGCCAGCCCTCACCCAGCGGCGAGATGACCTTCACCGACGGGTCCACAGAGCGGGCGGCGTCGATGATCGTCGCGTCCGTGCGGTTGGCGGCCGCGCCGCTGCGCACCGACGGGAACACGGTGACCACCGCGACCTGCGCGCGCGGCGCCTGGGCGCGCACCGTCTGGACCACCTTCCGGACCTGTCCGGCCACCACGGCGTCGGGGGCTCCGACGTCGTTCGACCCGGCCTGCAACACCACCAGGCCCGGGTTCCGGGCGGGCAGGTTCGCGGCCGAGGTGAGGCGGGCGATCGATCCGTCCGCGTACCCGGCGCCGGTCTTGGCGCTCACGTACACCGGGCGGCCGGTCTCGGCGCTCACCCGGCTCGGGTAGGCGGAGGTCTTCGAGACGCCGTAGCCGGTGGAGATCGACGCGCCGATCACCACGATGGAGCGACGGTCCGCTGATCGCTGCGACTTGGGCTGTGCCACCGGACGCTGGATGGGCGCGCGCTGGGCGACCGGGCGCTCGACGGCCACCCGCTGCACGACGGCCTTATCGACGGTGGCGGTCGCGGCGGGGACCTTCGCGACCGCGGCGCGGATGGCGGGCGTCGTGGCGGCGGGAGCCTTCACGACCGAGACCTCGGCGGCGGGAGCCTTCGCGACGGCGGGGACCTCGGCGGCCGGCGGCGTCGGGTCCGCGGAGGCCTGGGCGGCGGCGAAGGGCGCCAGGGCCATTCCCGCTCCGATCGCCAGGCCGTAGCCCCAGCGCCGCAGGTTCTTCCGACCACGCAGTCCGGCCATGCGGATAGCCCTTCTCTCGATCATGTGCGAACACCTCGCCGCGGGATTCGCGACAGATCACTTCCGCCGGCCTGCGCCTCGCGGTCGACGCCCTGAAATGTACTCGACCAGGGGCCCGCGCAGCCATACCGACACCGCGACCGTGACCAAGATGCGACACACTTCGCAACCGTGTCACAGGGTCCGGGTGGTGCCCCGAATCCGCAGGTAGGATGGCCCGGTCGGAAACTGATGCCAGCAGCAGGAGCGTGAGAGTCGTGGGTTCGCATTCGCGGCACGGTCTGACGCAGATCGCGAACGACCTGCGTCCGCTGTCGGACGAGTTCACCAAGCACCTCTTCGCGCGGCTGTTCGCGCTCGATCCGTCGCTGCGCGACCTGTTCCCCGCCAGCATGTCGGCGCACCGCGATGTCTTCTACCGGGTGCTCGACCACGTGCTCACCACCATCCCGCGCGCCGAGGACCACGAGGAGCTGATCGAGTTCCTCGCCCAGCTGGGCCGCGATCACCGCAAGTACGGGCTCACCGAGGCGCATTACGCCACCATGGGCACGGCGCTCTCGGCGGAGGTGCACGCCGTCTATCAGTCGCACGGCGGACTCGACGCCGAGGACACCGCGGTGCTCGAGCAGGCGATCCAGTTGATGACCGGCGTGATGCGCGGCGGCGCCCACTCCGATCCGACGCCGGCGCGACGCAGCGCCCAGGTGGTCGACGTGCTCCGGCCGCACCCCGGGCTCACCGTCGTGCGCCTGGTGGCCGAGCAGCCCCTGCTGTTCCGCCCCGGACAGTACGTGGAGACGCAGATCCCGCAGGTGCCCCGGCAGTGGCGCCCCTTCTCCCTGGCGATGCCGCCGAACACGCAGGGCCAGATGGAGTTCCATGTGCGCGCGGTACCCGGCGGCGATCTGTCCAGCACCGTGCACTCGGAGACCCGGCCCGGGGATCAGTGGCAGTTCGGCCAGGTACACGGGCTGATGCGGGTCGACGGTACGCGGCCGGTCACCATGATCGCGGGCGGCACCGGGCTGGCGCCGATGAAGTCGATCCTGTTGGCGATGGCCGCCAGCGCGAACAATCCCGACGTGCACCTGCTGATGGGGGCTCGCTCGCCCGGACTGCTCTACGACGCGGAATCGCTCGCGATGCTGGCCGCCACCAACCCGTGGCTGCGGATCACCCAGGTGACCGATACGCGGCGGGATCCGTGGTGGCTCAAGACGCCGGCCACGCCGGCGCGGGCCCTGCCGCTGCGGCACGGCTCCGTGGTCGAGGCGATGGCGGGGCTGGATCTGCGCGAGCAGCGGGTGCTCATCGCCGGACCGTCCGGCCTGGTCCACTCGGCCCGCGACGCCGCACTGCGCGCCGGCGCCGATCCCGATGAGGTTCTGCACGATCCGATCTGAGGTCAGCCGAGGGTGTCGGTGAGCAGGCGCCCCAGCCGCTCCCCCGCCAACCGAAGCTGCGCCTCGGCGATCGGGCGGTACTTCGCGGTGTAGTCGGCGCCGATCACCGACGACGACGGGTACGCGTCCACCGCGATCCGGCAGCTCTCCTGCGCCCACTGCGCGGGGTCGGTCGATCCGGTCTGCGGCGCGGGCAGCGCGGTGACGCGGGCGCCGCTGCCGCCGTCGAGCAGGCCGGAGTCCCAGACCGCGTGCAGGTTCGTGGACCTGCCGTTGTAGGTGAGCTTGACGCTGTTGCCGCCGCGATCCTTGGCGTAGCCGGTGTGCATGGGCTGCTCGATGTCGCCGACGAAGTGCACCAGGAACTTCAGTGCATCGCGGCGTTGGTCGGCGGGCTTGGACTTGTCGGCGAGGATCGCGGTCTGGTTGCGGATCGTCTCGATGACATTGGCGCCGCCGGAGCCGTTGATCTCGGGTGCGTAGACGCAGCCGTTCTCGGCGATGTTCACGAAGTGCCAGGGCGCGGTTGCTGCGCCCTCCGGGGTGGAGCGGTAGTCATCGGCCCAGGAGGCGACACCGGCGAGCGTCGGATTCGGTTCGCCCTGTAGCAGGTTCGCGACCTCCGCGGTGGCCGCGGGGCTGAGCCGCGCGGCGGCCACGGAGCCCACGATGCCGTGGCCCTCGACGCCCCAGGCGGAGGCCGGGGCGATGGAGACGAACGTCAGGGCGGTGGCGGTGGCCAGGACCGTCGCGATTCGTTTCATACGATAACTATCAGGGCCGGGGACGGAGCCCGCAACCCGAGCTGTCACACGGGCCAGGCGTCCAGGCGCTCCCACGTCCCGAAGTGCGGCGGTTCGCCGCAGGAGACGACGAGACCCGCGTCGCTCACGAGCGAACGCGGGTCGTAGTCGTCGATGAAGTACAGCGCCGTCGGGTCGACGGTCACCTCGTCCGGCACCTCCCCGTCGACGATGGCCAGCCGGAAACCGGCCCCGTCGTCGGTGGGGTGGTGCCGCACGGTGGTCCGGCCGCCGTCGCTGCGACGGAAGACGATGCGCTCGCTCATGGGAGCGATGCTGCCACCGATTCAGTCGCGGCGCCGGGTGCGCGGTTGCCACACCACGAGCGCGCTGGACTTGGGCACGTGCACGAGCTCGGCACCGGTGCGGTGCACGTTCTCGAGCTGCGTGGTCAGTTCCTGCACGCGCCGTTGCAGCGCGTCCACCTGGTTGGTCAGGTCGATGATCCGTTTGATGCCGGCGAGGTTCACGCCCTCGTCCTGCGAGAGTCGCTGCACCTCGCGGAGCAGGTCCACATCGCGGGTGGAGTACCGCCGACCCCCGCCCGCCGACCGCTCGGGCTTCACGAGCCCGAGGCGGTCGTACGTGCGGAGTGTCTGTGCATGCATCCCGGCCAGCTGTGCGGCCACCGAGATCATGAAGACGTGGGCGTCCGGATCGTCAGGAATCTCCGGAGGTCGGTTCATTACGCACCCGCCCATCCGCTCCGCGGATCGAAGCCGGAGGCCCGTTCCGCTTCCGCGTACGCGCGCAGCGCATCCTGTGCCGCATCGTCCAGCGACGAGGGCACCGCCACCTGCACCTTGACCAGCAGATCGCCGTGGCCGCCCGACCGCTTGGGCACACCGCGACCGCGCACCCGGAGGGTGCGGCCGTCGGTGGTGCCCGCGGGGATCTTCACGCCCACCGGCTGCGCCAGCGTCGGCACGGTGACCGTGGCGCCCAGCGCCAGCTCCGAGAAGCTGACGGGCAGGGTCACCAGCAGATCGTCCCCGTTGCGGGTGAAGACGTCGTCCGCCTTCACGTGCACGGTCACGAACAGATCGCCCGACGGTGCGCCGCGCATCCCGGCCTGCCCCTGGCCGGCCAGGCGGATGCGCTGACCGTCCTTGACGCCGGGCGGGATCTTCACGTTCACCGTGCGGGTGCGCACGGTGACGCCGGTGCCGTTGCAGTCGGTGCAGGGATCGTCGATCACCGAGCCGGTGCCGCGGCAGTCAGGGCAGGGCTCGGAGAAGCTGAACGCTCCCTGGTTCCGGCTCACGAGCCCGGAACCGTTGCAGGACTGACACACCCGCGGGCTGGTACCCGGCTTGGCGCCGGAGCCGTGGCAGGTGGTGCAGGGCGACGGTGACGTCAGCGTGATCGGTGTGGTGACACCGAGCGTGGCGTCCCGGAAGCCGAGGGTGATCTCGGATTCCAGATCGTTGCCCCGCCGCGGCCGCGAGGGCTGCGGGCCGGGGCCCGGAGCCGCGCCACCGGCACGGTTGAACAGCCCCTCGAAGATGTCCCCGAATCCGCCGCCGCCGCCGTTCGTGGCGCCGTCGAAGATGTCGGAGAACGAGAAGCCGCCCGAACCGCCACCGGTGTTGCCGAAGCCGCCGGTACCGAAGCCGCCACCGCCGGAGCCGAATCGACCGCCGCCGAACAGGCGCCGGGTCTCGTCGTACTCCTTGCGCTTGGCCGGATCCGACAGCACCGAGTTCGCCTCGGAGACGCGCTTGAACCGCTCCTCCGCCTTCGCGTCCCCCGGATTGCGGTCCGGGTGCAGCTCGGCGGCCAGTTTCCGGTAGGCCTTCTTGATGTCGTCCTGGCTGGCATCGGAGCTGACACCCAGTTCCTTGTAGAAGTCCTGTTCAACCCATTCCCTCTGGGTCACCGGGCATCACCTCCTTCTAGGACTCTTCCTGATCGGCGCCGGTCGCGCCCGCGCCGGACGCATCCGACTCGGGACGGTCGACCACGGCCACCATCGCGTTGCGGATCACCTTGCCGTCGATCTGATAGCCCTGGCGCAGCACCGTTCCCAGGACGGGATCGGCGCCGTCGCCCTCGTGCTGGACGGCCTCGTGGATGGACGGATCGAACTCGTCGCCCTCGGCGCCGAAGGACTCGAGACCGAGTCCGGCGAGCACGCCGTCGAGCTTGTCGGACACGGACTTGAGCGGGCCTGCTTCGAGGTCGCCGTGGCTGCGTGCGCGGTCGAGGTCGTCGAGGACCACCAGCAGTTCGGCCACCACGTACGCCTTGCCCGCGGCGCGGGCGTCGACCACATCGCGCGCGGTGCGCTTGCGGTAGTTGGCGTACTCGGCGGTCACGCGCTGCAGATCGGCGGTCAGCTCGGCGACCTCGTCCGACGGTGCGTCGGTGCTGTCGGCCTCGGCCGCGGCGGACTCCTCCGCCGCGGCCGTGACAGTCCCTGCCTCGACCCCCTCAGCCTCCGTGTTCACCTCTTCCGGATCCACCGGATTCTCGGGGGTCGTCATTACTTCGCGTCCTTCGGATCCTCGTCGACGACCTCGGCGTCCACGACACCGTCGTCCGCCTGCGCGGACTGCTCGGCGCCCTCAGCCTGAGCCTCGGCACCGGCCTGCGCGTACAGCGCCTGGCCCAGAGCCTGCGACTCGGTCGACAGCTTCTCGACGGCGGCCTTCACGGCGGCGATGTCGGTGCCCTGCAGGGCCTCGTTCGCCTCCTTGATGGCGGCCTCGACCTTCTCCTTGTTCTCGGCCGGAACCTTATCGGCATTCTCGGACAGGAACTTCTCGGTCTGGTTGACCAGCGACTCGGCCTGGTTGCGGGTCTCCGCCTCCTCGCGACGAGCCTTGTCCTCCGAGGCGTGCGCCTCGGCGTCCTTGATCATCCGGTCGATCTCCTCCTGCGACAGTCCGCTGCCGTCGGAGATCTTGATGGTGTTCTCCTTGCCCGTGCCCTTGTCCTTCGCGGTCACGTGCACGATGCCGTTGGCGTCGATGTCGAAGGTGACCTCGATCTGCGGCACGCCGCGCGGAGCCGGCGCGATGCCGGTCAGCTCGAAGCTGCCGAGCAGCTTGTTGTGCGCAGCGATCTCACGCTCGCCCTGGAACACCTGGATCTGCACCGACGGCTGGTTGTCGTCGGCCGTGGTGAAGGTCTCCGAGCGCTTGGTGGGGATGGTGGTGTTGCGCTCGATGAGCTTGGTCATCACGCCACCCTTGGTCTCGATGCCGAGGCTCAGCGGGGTCACGTCGAGCAGCAGCACGTCCTTGACCTCGCCGCGCAGCACGCCGGCCTGCAGGGCGGCGCCCACGGCGACGACCTCGTCCGGGTTGACGCCCTTGTTGGGCTCCTGGCCACCGGTGAGCTCCTTGACCAGCTCGGTCACGGCGGGCATGCGGGTGGAACCACCCACGAGCACCACGTGATCGATGTCGCCCACGGAGATGCCGGCGTCCTTGATGACGGCCTGGAACGGGGTGCGGGTGCGCTCCAGCAGATCGTTGGTGATCTTCTGGAACTCGCTGCGGCTGAGGTTCTCGTCGAGGAACAGCGGGTTCTTATCGGCGTCCACCGTGATGTACGGCAGGTTGATCGAGGTGCTCTGGCCCGAGCTCAGCTCGATCTTCGCCTTCTCCGCGGCCTCGCGCAGACGCTGCATGGCCATCTTGTCCTTGGTCAGGTCGATGCCGTGCTGCGCCTTGAACTTCTCGACCAGCCAGTCGACGATGCGCTGATCCCAGTCGTCACCACCGAGGTTGTTGTCGCCCGAGGTCGCACGGACCTCGACGACACCGTCGCCGATCTCCAGCAGCGAGACGTCGAAGGTGCCGCCACCGAGGTCGAAGACCAGGATGGTCTGCTCCTTCTCGCCCTTGTCCAGGCCGTACGCCAGAGCGGCGGCGGTGGGCTCGTTGACGATGCGGAGCACGTTGAGGCCGGCGATCTGGCCGGCTTCCTTGGTGGCCTGACGCTGGGCGTCGTTGAAGTACGCGGGCACGGTGATGACCGCGTCGGTGACGTCCTCACCGAGGTAGGCCTCGGCGTCGCGCTTGAGCTTCATCAGCGTGCGGGCGCTGATCTCCTGCGAGGTGTAGTTCTTGTCGTCGATGGACACGGTCCAGTCGGTGCCGATGTGGCGCTTGACCGAGCGGATGGTGCGGTCGACGTTGGTGACGGCCTGGTTCTTGGCGGGCTGGCCCACCAGGACCTCGCCGTTGCGTGCGAAGGCGACCACCGACGGGGTGGTCCGCGAGCCCTCGGCGTTGGCGATCACGACCGGGTCGCCGCCCTCGAGGACTGCGACGCACGAGTTGGTGGTGCCGAGGTCGATGCCTACTGCACGTCCCATACTTTCCTCCTATGTTCCGGCCGGTTCGCGGCCGATGGGTTTCATTTGCCTGCTCGTTAGACTTCAGCGCCCCCGGCTCAAGGGGCGAACGCTTCCGTTCTACCTCATTGAGCGCAGGACACTCAAGTCCTACGTGAGTTCCAACGAGCGGTCCGCAGATGTTGTTCCCGATTTCCGAAAAAAGTTGAGCGCACTTCGCGCAACCCTGACGGTGGGTCTGTTCCCGCAGGCAGCCGGGTTCCCCGACGGGGCGCGACCGGCGGCACCGTCGTCCCCCGCGCGGTACCGATTCCCTCCCAGCCCGGCGCCTCCCCCACCGCAGGAACGATCTCCCGTGGGGGACCGACCGGATCGCCCGCGGATCGGCGTGGCGTGGGGGACGACCGTAGAAACCACATGCCGATTCGAGTAGTTCCACTGATCCGATGGGGCGGTCGCCGGGGTGGAATCGGTGTGTGACTACCGCTGTCACTACTCATCGAGATGCCGTCCGCCGCGGCATCGCCCAGATCGCCGCCGGGATCACCGGCGCCGCGATCGCGGTCCTGGTACTCATGGTCTCCGCGCTGCCCGTCGATCCCGAGTCGGAGTTCGACACCGCCGGCGGCACCCGCGAGTACCCGGACGTCGACACCCTCCTGTCGATCGCCATGCTCGCCGGATTCACCGTCCCGATAGCCGCCGCCGTCGGGACCGCGTTCGGCCGCGGCCCGTGCCGAGGCTTCTGCGGCGTCGTACTCGCGCTGGCCGCGTTGTTCATGCACGCGCAGCTCACCTGACCACCGACAGATGTGTCCCCCGGCGCCCACAGGCACCGGGGGACACGCTCCCTCACCGATCAGGCCGCTGCGGGCACCTTCTCGGGCCGCGACTCGTGCTCCACACCCGCGTGCTCCTTGCCGATATCGAAGCGGAGCAGGCGCAGCGCATTGGCCACGACGATCAGCGTCGAACCCTCATGGATGAACACCACCGGCCCCATCGGCAGGCCCATGAAGGTGACGATGATGAGGAAGACCACGATCCCCAGTGAGGCGATCAGGTTCTGCCGGATGATCCGGCTGGTCTGCCGGCTCAGCCGCACCGCGAAGGGCAGCCGGCCGAGGTCGTCGCTCATCAGGGCGACATCGGCGGTCTCGAGCGCGACGGCGGATCCGGCGGCGCCCATGGCGATCCCGACATCGGCCTGCGCCATCGCGGGGGCGTCGTTGACGCCGTCGCCGACCATGGCGCACCGTCGGGCACCCGGACCGGTGGGCTCGGCCTTGCTGCCCGACATGCCCTTGATCTGCGTGACCTTGTCCTCGGGCAGCAGGCCGCCCAGGGCCCGGTCGACACCGACCTCCTTGCCGACGGCGTCGGCCACCTGCTGGTGGTCGCCCGAGATCATCACGATGTCGGTCATGCCGGACTCTCGCAGCCGGTCGAGCACCTCGCCCGCCTCGCGGCGCGGCGTGTCCATCACGCCGATCACGCCGAGGAAGCGGCCGCCGCGGCGCACGATCATCAGCGTGCGACCGCCGGCCTGGAGCCGATCGATATCCGCCGCAACGTCATCGAGCGCGATCTCGGCGTCGGTGAACAACCGGGCGTTGCCGATCTCCACCTCCTCGCCGTCGATCTTGGCGCGCACGCCGCGCCCGGTCACGGACTGGAGATCGGTAGCGGTGAGCTGCGTCTTCGTGCGGTCGGCGATGCCGTCGGAGACGGCCGCGGCCAGCGGGTGATCCGAGAGCTTCTCGACGGCCAGGGTGGTGGCGAGCAGATCGTCGAGTTCCACGCCGGGGGCGGCGACGGTGTCGGTGACCTGCGGCTCGCCCCAGGTGAGGGTGCCGGTCTTGTCGAAGGCGATGGACGAGACCCGGCCGAGCGTCTCGAGCGGCGCACCGCCCTTGATCAGCACACCGGCGCGGGCCGCGCGGGCCACACCGGCCAGCACCGCCGACGGGGTGGCCAGCGCCAGGGCGCACGGGCTCGCGGCGACCAGGACGGCCATCGACAGGTAGAAGGCGTCGGTGAACGGGTTACCGAATCCGAAGTAGCCCACCAGGAAAACGCCGATCACGAAGGCGATCACCGCGGGGACGTAGATGCGCTGGAACTTGTCGAGGAAGCGCTGCGTGGGCGACTTGGCCTGATCGGTGGAGGCCACCAGTTCGACCACCTTGCTCAGCGTGGAGTCCTTGGCGAGTGCGGTGGCCTGCACCACGAGGGCGCCCGAGCCGTTGACGGTGCCCGCGAAGACGCGGTGCTCGGAGGGCACGGTGGTGGGCCGGGCCGCCGCGGCGGCGGGACTGCCCACGGGCTCCTTCTCGACCGGCATCGACTCGCCGGTCACGGCGCTCTGGTCGATCGCCGAGCGGCCGTCGACCACGAAGCCGTCGGCGCTCACCCGGGAGTTGGGGCGGACCAGCACGAGATCGCCCACCGCCAGGTCGTCGACCGACTTCTCGGCGAACTCGCCGGACAGGTTCGACGGTCCGCCGGTGTGCACCAGCGCGGTGCGCGGCGCGAGCTCTGCCAATGCCTCGATCGACTTGGAGGCGCGCGCCAGGGCGTACTCCTCCAGCGCGTGGCCGAGGCTGAACAGGAACAGGAGGACCGCGCCCTCGGCGAAGCGGCCGATGGAGGCGGCGCCGATCGCGGCGACCAGCATCAGGAAGTCGACCTCGAACTTGCCGTTGAGGGTCGAGTGGATCGCGGACCGGATGGTGAAGTAGCCGCCGAAGAAGTAGGTGGCGAGGAAGAAGAAGGTGGCGATGGACGGCTGGTCCAGCGCGTATTCGGCGATCATGCCGCTGACATAGGTGACGCCCGAGGCGATGGCGAAGCCGATCTCCCAGCGCGCCGAATGGCCGGAGTCGTGGTCGTGTTCTGCGCTCATGGGATCAGCGTAGGTGACATATGCATGAATTGCAATATGTTTCTTCGATCGAAGTTTCCGGAGGTCGGTAGGCTTGCCGCCCGTGCACATCGGGATCATCGGGGCGGGACTGGCGGGGCTCTCGGCGGCGCTGCATCTGATCGGTGCGGGACATCGGGTCACCGTGATCGAGCGCGACGGCGCCCCCGGCGGCCGCGCGGGAACCACCACCCTCCACGGCGCCGACGGCCGCGCGCATCTCGTCGATCCCGGTGCCAGCGTGCTGACGATGCCCGAGCTGGCCTTCGACGCGCTCGCCGCGGGCGGATTGGACCGCACCGCCGCCGAAGCGGAGCTCGACCTGTTGCCCGTGCGTCCGGCCTACGCCGGCCGCTTCCCCGCACTCCCCGGCCACGACCGCCCGAGCGTGCTGCACGTCCCCGAGGACCTCCACACCCCCGAGCACTTCGCCTGGCAACAGGCGATGTTCGACGCCGCCTATCCGCGCTTCATCGCGGGCGACGCGGCGCTGCGGTCCTACGCCAATCCGCGCGATCTGGCGGCTCTGGGCCGCATCGTCCGACTCGGCGCGCTCAGTTCCATGCAGCGCCAGGTGGACCGGCGGGTGGACGACGAGCGGGCCCGGCGCATGCTCACCTTCCAGGCGTTGTACGCGGGCGTCAGTCCCGCGGCGGCGCGCGCGGTGTACGCCGTGATCTCGCACATGGATGTGGGCCTGGGCGTCTGGTACCCGCGCGCCGGAATGGGGCGGGTCGCCGAGGTGATGGCACGCCAGGTGGAACGCGCGGGCGGCACGGTACTGCTCGGCCACGACGTGCTCGGTCTGGACGGCCGACGGGGCCGGGTCTGCGGGCTGCGCGCCCGCGCGGACCGCGATGTCCGGCTGGCCCTCGACGCCGTCGTGGTCACCGCCGACGCTCCGATCGCGGACCGGCTGCTGGCGCCGCTGGGTGGACGACCGCCGCGCCGGAAGGTCCGGCTGTCCCCGTCGGCCGTGGTGGTGCACCTCGATGTGGACCCGGATCTGCAGGAGCACTGGCCCACCCAGGCGCATCACACGCTCGACTTCGGCGCCGCGTGGGAGCGCACCTTCGCCGAGATCACGGCCACCCGCGGCCGGGGGCGGCTGATGAGCGATCCCTCGTTCCTGATCACCCGGCCGTCGGTCACCGTCGGCGAACCCGGCCCGGTCTCCGTTCTGGCGCCGTGCCCGAATCTCGAATCGGCCCCGCTGGATTGGGACACCGTGGGCGGGGACTACGTGCGGGACTTCCTCGGCGTTCTCGCCGCGCGAGGCTACCGCGGCATCGACACCGCCGAGGTCCTGCGCATCGATACCCCCGCCGACTGGGCGCGCCAAGGACTTTCGGCGGGAACCCCGTTCGCGGCGGCGCACACGATCACCCAGACCGGTCCGCTGCGGCGCCCGCAGCGGGTTCCCGGTATCGCCAACGCCGTGCTCGCCGGTTCGCTGACCCATCCCGGTGTCGGTGTGCCTCCCGCGCTGATCTCGGGCCGGCTCGCCGCCGGCGCGATCGCTCGGTAGCAGCGAAAATCGCTGGAGCGCAGCGCACTCCCCCGGGTAGCGTCGCGCCCATGTCAGATCGAGCGAATGTCGAGTACGGGGACCGCGACGTGGCGATGCAGGGCGAGATCCT
The DNA here is from genome assembly GCF_039525985.1 of Tsukamurella strandjordii. Classification (NCBI taxonomy): domain Bacteria; kingdom Bacillati; phylum Actinomycetota; class Actinomycetes; order Mycobacteriales; family Tsukamurellaceae; genus Tsukamurella; species Tsukamurella strandjordii. The sequence goes on from NZ_BAAAII010000010.1 coordinate 45,544, forward strand.
GCGCTCCGTCGTGGGTTCCGACGTGCACGGCATCGCGATCGCGGGCACCGACGATCACGACGAGCTGGGGGTCTACCTGGAGCCGCCCGCTTCGCTGTTGGGCGTGCCGGAGCCGCGGGCCGATTACATCTGGCGCACCCAGCCCGAGGGCGTGCGCAGCGGTCCGGGCGATACCGACCTGGTGATGTACAGCCTGCGGAAGTACCTGCGCCTGGCCGTCAAGGGCAACCCGACGGTGCTCCTGCCGCTGTACGCGCCCGAGGAGTCGCTGGTGAAGGTGACCGCCCTCGGCCGTTCACTGCGAGCACTGCGCGGCGCCTTCCTGTCCCGGCAGTCGGTGGAGCGGTTCCTGGGCTACATGCACTCGCAGCACCAGCGGATGCTGGGCCGTGCCAGCGGTGTGCCGAACCGGCCGGAGCTGGTGGAACGGTACGGCTGGGACGTCAAGTACGGCAGTCACGCGCTGCGCCTGGCGTACCAGGGCCACGAGATCGCCTCGGCCGGGACGCTCACCCTGCCGTTGGAGCCGACGCAGCGCGAGCGCGTGCTGGCCGTCAAGCGCGGCGAGGTGCCGCGGGCGGAGGTGTCCGCGGAGATCGATCGGTTGGAGCGGGCGGTGCGGTCACTGCTCGACGACGGTTGCCCGCTGCCCGAGCGCGCCGACGTTCCGCGGATCACCGCGTGGGCGGTGGCGGCGCAGCGCACGCACTGGGGCTGGTGACGCGTTCACGAATTCGGGTCCGGCGGGCGCACGCGGCAGAATTCTGCCGCGTCGCCCCGCAGGACCCGAATTCGTGAGGACTCACTCCGCGAGGAGGGCGTCGATCTGATTCATCGCCTCGGTCATCCCCTCCGCCATACCCATCTCCAGCACCCGGTCCAGCTGTTCGAGCGATCGATGGGTCGCGGTCACGTTCATCCGGGTGACCTCTCCCGCCGGCGTGATCACCACGGTGGTCGTGGAGTAGTCCTCGGGGTCGACCGGCTCGCCGTCCTCGCCGGCGAAACCGTCACGGAAGGTGAAGGTCGACGGTGCGTCGGTGGACTGCGTCGCGAACCATCCGCCGGCCTTCGTACCGTCGGGTCCGGTCATGTAGTACCGCGACTGGCCGCCCGGGGTGAGCTCATGGCGGACGAAGGTGGCCGGCCAGGTGGGCGGACCCCACCACTTCTCCAGCAGCCGGGGGTCCTCCCACAGCTGCCAGACCTTCTCGGGGGAGGTGGCGAACTCGGCGACCAGATCGAAGGTCAGCGCCTCGCGGTCGCTCGCGGTGGACAGAACGGGCATCTCTCACTCCTTCATCGAGGCTCGTCGAGCAACGCGTCCATGCGCGCCACCCGGCCGAGCCAGAGTTCCTCGTACTCGCGCAGCAGCCGCTGCGCGCGCTGGACGGCCGTGATGTCGGGTCGCACCAGGGCCTCGCGGCCCCGTCGCACCTTGGTGACCAGGCCCGCCCTCTCGAGGACGGCCACGTGCTTCTGGACGGCGGCGAAGCTCATCTCGTATCCCCGAGCGAGCTCGGAGACCGATCGTTCGCCCCCGATCACCCGCACCACGATGTCGCGGCGCGTGCGGTCCGCAAGCGCGTGGAAGAGGCGATCGACCTCGTCCGGCGTCAATTCATCTACAACCATCAGGTTGTAGATTAGCCGTGCGCAGGGATGTGTTCAAGCGAACATCCTCAGATGTCGGAATTGATAGATTCCGGGCTGGACTCTCTCACTTGAACTGGTACCGTTTGCTCGACACTTGGGTGTTGAATGTCAAGACACCCACGGAAGGAGAGGCAGCGATGAGCTCCCGTGCAACGGCCCGTGAACACGAGCCCGCCGAGGTCGAGATCCACGCCCGCAACGTCACCTTCGACTGGGAGAACACTCCGTTGGAGTGGATCCCCGGCGAGCCCGTGGCCAGCGACATCATCAGCAGCATCCTGCACTCCGTACTCCCCGAGGGTGAGCGCTGGTTCTGCGAGGTCTACAACGAGGCGCTGCCCTACGTGAAGGACGAGAACCTCGCCCGCACCATGCGCGGCTTCATCGGCCAGGAGGCCATGCACGCCGAATCGCACGACCGCGCGCTGTCCGAGTACCTCGCGCGTTGCGGCATCGACACCACGCCGGTCGCCCGGCAGTTCGAGTACGTCTTCCGCAAGATCCTCGCGCCGCGCACCTACCGCTCGGATCGCGCGCAGTACAACGACATGGTGCAGCGCCTGTGGCTGATCGCCGCCGTCGAGCACTACACGGCGATCCTCGGCGTCTTCGCCCTGAACAACGCGTGGGACGACTACAACGTGGACCCCACGATGGCCGACATCTGTCGCTGGCACGGCGCGGAAGAGGTCGAGCACCGCAGCGTGGCGCACGATGTGGCGAACTACTTCGACCCCAGCTACTTCCACCGTTGCCGCGCGATGATCGTGGGCATCGTCTTCCTGGTGCTGGCGCTGCACCGGTCCTCCGGCTTCATGCTCCGCAAGGATCCGAACTTCAGCTACTCGTACCCGCGGCTGTGGTGGGAGTACCTCAAGGGCTCGCGCAAGAACATCCTGCCCAAGCTGCGCGACATCGTGAAGTTCACGCTGATCTACTTCAAGCCGCACTTCGACCCCGCGTCGATCGGATCCACCGCGCAGGCCGTCGCCTACCTCGCCACCTCTCCGGCGGCCCGGGCGGCCAACTGATGACCGACCCCAAGAAGGGGCGCACGTCGCCGTCCGTCTTCCGGCCGTGGGGCGAGCCCGTCACCGAGGTTCCGCCGCACCTGTACGGGCGATGGAAGCGTGATCCGTTGCTGCGCTTCGCCAATGCCTTCTTCGGCACCACCATTCCCGCCTTCGCGCACCTGATGCGGCCGCGGCAGCTCGCCGAACCGGACACGTCGCGGCAGCTTCGGGTGATCGGCCGGGAGATCGTGGCGCACGACAAGGACGTGGTCGCCCTCACCTTCGAATCGGCCGACGGTACGCCGCTCCCCCGCTGGACGCCCGGCGCGCACCTCGACCTCATGCTGCCGTCGGGCAGGATGCGCGAGTACTCCCTGTGCGGCGACCCCGCCGAACCGGACTCCTACCGCATCGCTGTGCGCCGCATCCCCAACGGCGGTGGCGGCTCCGTCGAGGTGCACGAGACGCTGCACCTCGGTGCCACCGTGACAGTGAAGGGCCCGCGCAACGGCATGCCGATGGCGGTGCCCGGACACGGTTCTCCCGCACAGCATCTGCGCTTCGTGGCCGGCGGCATCGGCATCACGCCGATCCTGCCGATGATGATCGCCGCCGAGCGGCTCGGCCTCGACTGGTCCATGCTCTACACCGGCCGCTCGACCGACACGATCCCGTTCATCTCCGAGGTCGAGAAGTTCGGCGACAAGGTGGAGATCCGCACCGACGACGTGCACGGAATCCCCACCGCCGACATCCTGATCGGCGACACCCCCGGTCCCACGGCGCTGTACTCCTGCGGCCCCATCCCCATGCTGGAGTCGTTGCGGGTCGGCCTCATCGGCCGCACCGACGTCGAGCTGCACTACGAGCGCTTCTCGGCGCCTCCGGTGGTCGACGGAAAGCCCTTCTCCACCACGCTCGCCGAGACCGACGAGACGATCGACGTGGCCGCCGACGAGACGCTGCTCGCCGCCATCCTCAAGGTGCGCCCCGACGCCCCGTACTCCTGCAAGCAGGGCTTCTGCGGCACCTGCCGGGTGACGGTGACCGAGGGCACCGTCGACCATCGCGATCAGACCCTGACGCCCTTCGAGCGGGAGCAGGGACAGATGCTCACCTGCGTCTCCCGCGCCGCCGGCGATCACCTCACCATCAACCTCTAGAAGGCATTCATGACTGCACAGACCCGCTTCGACGTGCCCACGTCCGACGGTCTCACCCTCGCCGGATTCCGTTACGGCGAACATGATTCCGCGTTGCCCACAGTGGTCGCGATCCACGGCTACCCGGATAACCACCATGTGTGGGACGGTGTGGCCGACTCGCTGTCCGGTCGCGCGAACGTGTACACCTACGACGTGCGCGGCGCGGGCGAGTCCGAGGCGCCCGCCGGCAAGGCCGGATACCGCTTCGATCGGCTGATCTCCGATGTCTCGAAGGTGATCGACGCGGTGCGCGAGCAGTCCGGCGATCGCTCCAAGGTGCACCTGCTGGGCCACGACTGGGGCTCGATCCAGGGCTGGCACGCGGTGGTCGACCCGGCGGTGGCCGACAAGACCGCGAGCTACACCTCGATCTCCGGCCCGAACCTCAACCACGCCGGCGAGTACCTGCAGGGCGCCCGCCGCCCCGCGGATCTGCCCGCCCGGCTGCGCCAGGCCGCCGGATCGACCTACATCCCGTTCTTCCTCGCCCCCGGCCTCGCGGATGCCCTGTACCGGCGCGGCTGGGGACAGAAACTGATCGAGACCCTGGAGAAGCGCGGCACCGGCGGCCGCACCGCCGAGGGCTACACGCGCACCGACCACGACTTCACCAACGGCCTGAACCTGTACCGCGCCAACATGCCCGGCCCGTTCCTCAAGCCGGCCGCGGCCGACACCACCGTGCCGGTGCAGGTGGTCACCCCCGAGGGCGATCTGTTCGTGACGCCGCCGCTGCAGCTGGCCGGCCTGGAGCACTCGCCGAAGTCGCGGCACGTCTCGGTGCCCGGCGGGCATTGGGTGGTGGCGCAGAACCCCGCCCCCGTGGCCGATGTCACCGCCGAGTGGATCGAGGCCAACCGATGATCTCGACCATCTCCGTCAACGGCCGATGGGCGCGCGTGCGCGTCGAGGGCGACGAGTCCAAGCCCACCGTCCTGCTGCTGCACGGCATCACCCGCAGCCTGGAGGACTGGGATCCGCAGTTCGAGGCCCTGTCCGGCGAGTTCCGGCTCGTCGCACTGGATCTGCCCGGCTACGGCTGGTCCGCCCCGCATCCCGAGGGTGCCGGACTGGAGGCCCTGGCCCGCGGCGTCGGCGAGACCCTGGACGCCCTGGGGGTCACCGGCCCCGTTCACGTGGTAGGCAATTCGTTGGGCGGCGCGGTCACGATGACGCTGCTCACGCAACGCCCGGAGCAGGTCGCGACGATGACGCTGGTCGACTCCGCCGGTTTCGGTAAAGAGGTGACGCCGCTTCTGCGTCTGCTCGGCCTGCCGGTGATCGGCAAGCTCATGGCCACCGTTCCGAGCCGGCTGTCCGCGATCATCCAGGAGCGACTGATCTTCGCGGACAAGTCCTTCGCGACTCGCGCGCGGATCGATCACGCGATGGCCATCGCCCGGGAGACCGACGCCGGGCTCACCACCTGGCGCACCGCCGACACTCTCGGTTCCGTGTTGGGCGGCGTGAAGCAGGAGTGGCGCGACGCCCTCCAGACCGCGATCGCGAAGACCCCGCGGCCCACGCTGATCGTGTGGGGCGACCGGGACCAGATCCTGCCGCCCGCGCACCTGGACGCCGCCCGCGCCCTGATCCCGCACGCCGAGGGACACCTGATCCCCGGCGTCGGTCACATGCCACAGCTCGAATGCGCACCCGAGTTCGACGCGCTGCTCACCGGCTTCCTCGCCCGGAACGCGACCCCCGAGCTACGGCGAGCAGCTTCGCAGTAGCCGGGACCCGGATGCGGCCGGCTCGGGCACCGTCGAGCCCGGCTGCCTCCAGGCGGTGCAGCAGAGCGACATAGAGATCGGCGGCGGCGCGCACACCGCGCTGGACGTCGCGCGGGAGCCGGTCGATGCCCCGTCGGGCCTGCTCCAGATCGGAGCGGGCGTCGGCGAGGGCCTCGGCGTACGCCTGCGCTGTGAGCTCGGGCAGGTAGGCACGGCCGAGGCGCAGCTCGTCATCAGTGAGATCGCGCAGGAAGTTGACCTTCTGGAAGCCCGCGCCGAGCCGTCGGGCATCGGGAGCGAGCGCCTCGTAGTCCGACGGTGCCACCCCGTGCAGGTAGGCGCGCAGGCACATCAGCCCCACCACTTCCGCGGAGCCGTGGATGTACTCGGCGAGGGACTCCGCGGTATGCGGCGCGGGTGTGAGATCCGCACGCATCGAGGCGAAGAAGGGGCGGGTGAGCTCGGTCCCGAATCCGGTTGTGCGGGCGGTGTTCGCGAAGGCGTGCACCACGAGATCGGTGCTGAATCCGGTCTGCATCGCGCGCTCGGTGGCGGACTCCAGGCCGTCGAGATGAGCCCTCGGATCCACGGCGCAGGCGCCGTCGACCACTTCGTCGGCCACGCGCACCAAGCCGTAGATCGAGGTGATGTGCGGCCGCACCCGACGCGGCATCATCCTGCTGGCCATCGAGAACGAGGTCGAGTACTGGCGGATCACGACCGCGGAGGCCGCGACGGCCGCCGCCGTGTACCGCTCGGTGGGATCCATATCCCCGATTCTCCCCGACGGGCCGCCGACGTCCACCGATGGCCTGTCGGACCCGACCGATACGGTGGAGGCATGCGCGTCGCCACCTGGAATGTGAACTCGGTCAAGCAGCGGCACGGCCGGCTGCTGGAATGGCTGGACTCGCGGCAGCCCGATGTGGTGTGCCTGCAGGAGCTCAAGCTGACCGACGACGTCTTCGGCACGCTGATCGGGCCCGATCTCACCGAGCGCGGCTACGAGTTCGCCACCGCCGGCCAGCCGCAGTGGAACGGCTCGGCGGTGTTGTCGCGGGTGGGGCTCGACGATGTGGTGGTCGGCATCCCCGGGGCGCCCGCGTTCGATGGCATCGTGGAGGGGCGGGCGATCTCGGCGGTGTGCAACGGGATTCGAGTGCACTCGCTGTACACGCCCAACGGCCGCGAGATCGATTCCGACCACTACCTGTACAAGCTGGAATGGCTGGCGGCGCTGCGGGATCAGGTCGAGGCCGATTCGGTGCCGCAGCTCGTGTGCGGCGATATGAACATCGCACCCACCGATGAGGACGTCTTCGATCCGGCCGCGTTCGTGGGGCACACGCACGTCACCGCGCCCGAACGGGACGCGCTGCGGTCCCTGGAGGCCCTCGGGCTCCGTGACGTGGTGCGCGAGCACTGGCCCACCGAGCAGGTGTTCTCGTACTGGGACTACCGGGCCGGCATGTTCAACAAGAACCTCGGCATGCGGATCGACCTGATCCTCGCGAGCGGCTCGGTCGCCGACCGCACGGCCGCCGCGTGGGTCGACCGACAGGCACGCAAGGGCAAGGGCCCCAGCGACCACGCACCCGTGATCCTGGACCTGGACACCGCTCCCGACGGTGACGTCGGCCCGATGGTGCCGCCACCGTCGGCCGGGCGCGTGTCACCCAAGGGCGCGAAGCTGCCCCAGCAGAAATAGCCTTCCTCCCGCCGCCCGCCGGCATCCGCGGAGTCGATATTCATACCGTGATTGTTGCGTATTTTGCATTGCAATAGGACATTCATACTCTGCATAACATAGTGTTTTATGGGATCGCAATGAATGCCGCTACCATCTCCGCATGCCTAAGAAATACGGCAGCGGCTCCCCACCGAAATTCGCCTGGACAGTCGGGGTCATCCCCGCGTTGTGCAGCGTGGCGCCCTCCTTCCTCGTGGCCATTACCGGTGCGCACATATTCTGGTGGAGCGGGCCGATGCTCGTCGTCGCCGGCGCCCTTCTCGAAAGCACCCGCCGCCGCGATCGGCGCAATCCGTCGCCGGACGAGATCCTCCATCTCACCGAGGACCCGTTTTACAAATGGTGCACCTACGCATTCATTCCCATCAACTTCCTCGGCCTCCTCATCGCATGCGAGATGTGGACGGACGCCGCCCTCGACGGACGCGACCTCATCGGCCTGACGCTGACGATGGGACTGATGAGCGGGTTCGCGATCAACGTGGCCCACGAACTCGGACACCAGAAGAACCCGGTCGAGCGCCGACTGTCCAAGATCGCCACCGCCTCCGTGTGGTACGCCCACTTCCACACCGAGCACAGCAGGGGGCACCACGTCCACGTGGCGACCCCCGTCGACGCGGTCAGCGCACGATTCGGCGAGTCCTTCTACCGGTTTCTGGGCAGGAGCCTCATCGGCGAGTTCCGTTTCGCCATCGAGGCTGAACGCGCCCGTCTGCGGCGCCGGCGGCTTCCGTTCTTCTCGCGGGAGAACGACATCATCCACGGATGGCTCCTCAGTGCCGCCCTCTACAGCGCGCTCACCCTGTACTTCGGCTGGGGCGTACTGCCACATCTGATCTGCCACACCGTGATCGCCCTGGCGTTCCTCGAGTCGGTGAACTACATCGAGCACTACGGCCTCCTCCGGGAGCGCCGCCCCGACGGCCGCTACGAGCGCTCCGGGCCACAGCACAGCTGGAATAGCACCCTGCCGGTCACGGGCCTGGCGACGTTCCACCTCCAACGCCACAGCGATCATCACACCCACCCCGGCCGGCGGTATCAACTCCTGCGCATCGACGAGCATGCGCCCGAACTTCCCGGCGGATACGGCCAGATGGTTCTCCTCGCGCTCGTCCCCCGCCTGTGGAGCCGAGTGATGAATCCGCGCGTGCTCGCGCTCTACGGCGGCGACATCACGCGGGCCAATCTCACGCCCGAACTGCGCCGCCTGCACGGGCAGCCCGGACACCGCCGAGTCCTTCTCGCCCGCACCGCTCGCCGCACGGGGCTTCGATCCCGTCGCCTCACATCGGGTGCATGCACGGCACGCACGACGCGCCCACTGTCGGCCGATGAGATGGTCCACAGCCTTTTGGGCAGTTCCCTAAGCTAGCCTTAGCATTTGAAGTTGCATCAGTCGGTCAACCCTCTCTAATGTCCGGGGAATCGTTTTCGCACCGCTGACGTGTCAGCGAATCCACGCGGATCGATTCGGGAGGCGGGACGGGCGTGAACGAACTCAAGCGACGTGACGTGATCAAGGCGGTCGGCATAGTCGGGACCGCCGGTGCCGCCGCCGCACTGGGTGCCGGGCCGGCACTCGCTGCGCCGGACACGGCACCGCCGTCGTCGGCGCTGGGCAGTGGCATCGGACCGGATCCGAGGCAGCTCTGGGACGCCGAAGGCGATCCCCTGATGGCGGCCGTACTCGAACGCGGAGACGCCGAGCGGGTCAACCGCGTCCTGGCCGAGTGGACCACCAACGGCCAGCCGATACCCGCGGGACTCCCCGCCGATGTTCGTGAATTCATCGAGCATGCAAGGAAACTGCCCGACTGGCTCGATCCCGACCGGATGCGCGGGGCCGACAGTTTCTATCAGAAGCGCAGCTTCTATCTGTCCACGATCATCGGCTTCTCGGGCGGGCTGATGATGTCGGTGATCCCGCGGGAATCACGCGCCGTGTACTGGTCCAAGGGCGGCTCGAACATGAAGGTGCGGATCGCCAAGACCTACAAGCTGGTCTACGACTCGATCGCCGTGGGTGCCTACGGGCCCAACGGGAGGATGATCGTGACCGCGGTCAAGACCCGCATGACGCACGGCGCGGTGCGCCATCTGCTGCCGCAATCCCCGCATTGGCGCCGCGTCGCCACCGAGACCAAGCCGATCTCCCAGGCCGACATGATGGTCACCTGGCACAGCCTGGCCACCATGGGCATGCGGGTGATGTCGAACTGGGGAATCCGCCTGCCGGAGGACGAGCGGTCCGGGCTGCTGCACTCGTGGCAGCTGCACGGCCACATGCTCGGCATCGGCGACGCCTACATCCCCGCGACCTGGGATCAGGCCGAGGCCCTGGCGCAGCAGAACCTCGACCCAATCATGGGCCCGACCCGCGAGGGCGTGAAGCTCGCGAACATGCTCGTGGACCTGGGTCGCGACATCGACGGACGCATCCTGTCCCGCCCGGTACTCGAGGCCTTCACTCGATACTCCCTGGGCGACAAGCTCACCGACTGGATGGAGCTGCCGCGGCAGCCCTTCTGGGAGGGCCTGCTGGCCGCGACGTGGCCGCTCTACGTGGGGATCCGCGAGGGGGCGTTGGAGCGGAACGCGTTGCCACCGGAGCTCTATCACCAGATGGACGAGCTGGCGAAGTCGCTGGAGCTCGCCTACCTGGGCGAGTTCCGTCCGGTGAACATCACCATCCCGACCACGAACAATCCGAACTACCGCTGATCAGTCCTCGGTACTGAGCACCTCGGCGACGAAACCGGTGACGCGGCGGCGCAATTCGGCGAGGTTCTCCTCACGGATCAGGTCGAGATCGGTGCCCTTGTGGAAGGCCGGCGGAAGCTTCCGGGCGTTCGCGGCGCAGCTGAAGTCCTCGCAGACCATGACGCCGATCGTGTCTCCCTTGCGGCCGGCCGGGCCGCCCCGCCGGACGGTGAACAGGACCGCCTGGCTGGTGATGTTGACGTCGCAGCACCAGGTGCACATCACCTTCGCCTTGGGCTTGCCCTCGGCGCGGGTGAACAGGAGCGTCACCTGTCCCTCCGGCATGGGAACCGAGACGTAGGCGCGGCGCGGCATCTTCCTGTCGTTCCATCCCAGGAACTCGAGTCGATCGAAGCGGATGTCGTCGAAGTCCTGCGGGAAGGTGACGCGCTTGACCTCGCTCTTGGTGGCGCCACGGAAGGAGTCGAGGATCTGCTGCTGAGTGAGTGCGTGCATGGTTGAACCTTTTCTGGAACCCCGGATCACGACGATCGGGGTGAAGAGTGTGTGGGCAGAGCAGCGCAGCCGGTCCAGCGGATCGGCTGCGGGGCGTGGTCATCTGCCGTGGCGCACAGCGCCGGACACTCCTCCTCGGTTCACGCCCACCACTCTACCCGCGACACCCTTCGAACTTCGACATGATTTCGCGGGCGGCGTCCACGAGAGCCCACAACGGCGTCGACCTTCTACGCGAACCGCGCCGCCAGCCGGTGCCAGGTCTCATCCGGAGCGGCGCCCGTGGGAAAGCGGCCATCGATCTCCAGGATCGCCATGCCGTGCGCCGACGCCCACAGCGCCTGAGCCGCGTGCGCGTCACCGGTCACCTCGAAGAAGGGTGCACCGGACCATTCCTCAAGGCCGTCCGGGAGCGACGTTCGGTCGAGCGGTCCCACCGTGGCCAGGCGATAGAGATTCGGATTGGCGCGAGCGACCGCCCGATATCGCCGCAGGAGCTCGGCGACATCCGTCGTGGGGCGCAGCGCAGCACCGGATTCCGCGAGTGCCACCGCGACCAGCGCCGTCTTGACGGCGTCCTTGCTGGCGAAGTGCTTGTATAGCGACGGTGCGCGGATCCCGACCTCGTCGGCGAGTGCCCGCATCGTGACGGCGCCCCAGCCCTCGCGTTCCAATAGCCCCCGCGCCGCTGCCACGATCTGCCGCGCGCGTGGGCCGAGCGCACGCAGCGGATCGAGGTCGTCGGGGGTCACCGGCCGATCGTAGCCAGCACCCGGTCGCGGAGCGCAGCGTTGGACTCGGCGAATGCATCGCCGACATCGATCGCGGCACCGGCCACCGGGACCAGCACACCGCGGAACCGCTCCCCCTGCGTGAGCCGGGTGCCCGTCGCGGTGGCCTCCAGTCGGAAGTAGTGCTCGCCGTCCATCAGTCCGGGGATCAGCACCCGACCCACCCAGCGGAACTCGCGAGCCGGCTCAGCGGCGAGCACCGTCGGCGAGAAGCTCATCGCGCTGCCGTTGTTCACCACCTGCACCTCGTTCAGCCGGTTCCCCACCGCCGGTGTTCCGTCGATCCTTCGGACCATGGGGTTCCAGTCGGGATACGCATCGAAGTCCATCAGTACCGGCCAGACCGCCTCCGGCGGCGCCGCGATCTCGATCGACCGTTCGTCCACCTTCTCGCGGTACATCAACGCGCCGATCAGCGCGATCGTTGCTGCGATTCCCACTGTCCATTTCACGGCGACCTCCGGCTAACGTTGTTAGCATCACGGTAGGCGAACATTGTTAGCCTCGCAAGGCCGAGCGTCTTCGCCGCCACATCGATTGCGATCAGCAGGAGGATTCGAAGGTCTCGACGTTGAGCCATTGCAACAGGCCGGTACACAGAAGCAGGGCCACCACCACGACGACGCCGATCACCCGCGCCCGCTTCGATCCGTAGACGAGCAGGGCGGCGGCGGCACCCGACACGATCAGGCAGACGCCCATCCAGACGAGGCCGAGGAGCCCGAGGGCGAAGCGACCGCCCGCATCCACTCCCATGCCGCACGTCTCATCAGCCTTGACGAACAACAGCGCCCACGAGCCGTAACCGAGGGCGCCGCTGGCGAGAATGATCGCCAGCACGATCAGTGCGCGACCGAACTCGATCACAGCTCCCCGCCACGTCGTCCCGCCACCATCCGCCACGACGCGACTTTACCGAAATGAATCAGCGGTTTCGAGTGATGTCCAAGACGGCTTTCGGGCGGGACAGGAGGTACTCGCGCGAGAGGTTGCGCACCCAGGCGCGGCGGGTGCACCCGCACTCGGCCCGCACCGCATCGGCATCGAGACCGAGGTGACGCGCGAGCGCGGCGGCCCGCCGGGCGTGGAAGAACTGCGAGACGAGCAGCACCCGGTGCACCCCGAACAGATCCCGGGCACGCCGGCAGGCGAGGTACGTGTCGAGCCCCTCACCATCGGTGAGCAGCGCATCGTCGGGCACGCCACGGGCACGCAACCACCCCGTCATGACCTCGATCTCGTCGCCCGAGGTTCCGTTCGCATTCCCCGAGACCAGGATTCGCTGCACCGCACCCCGCTGGTACAGCCGCAGCGCGGCCTCCAGGCGGCCCTCGACGAACGAGCCGGGGCGGCCGCCGAGGACGGAGGCGCCGAAGGCGATGGCGACCGGCGCGGGCGGCGCATCGTCGGGCGAGAAGAGCGGGCCCGAGCCCGTCAGCCCGGCCACCGCGTCACGGAGCCGGGTGACGTATGCCATATCCCCACCCTACCGAGGGTCGAGTTAGGTGAACCTTCACGCAGGGGCCGGTTTATCCGCAATCTACCGTTGAGTCAGATGCTGGCTCGGTCCGGCGGTACTGACGAGTACCTGCAGGACAGAAAGGTGCACGACAGTGGACACCGACATTTTGGCCGCCGCAACGGCTGAATCCAACGCGCTCACCCTCACGCTGGGCACGATCGGCGCGATCGCCTTCGCGCTCGGCTGGGCGATCTTCTTCCGCGGGGCGCTCCGCATGGTGCGGATCATCGCCAAGGGGCAGTCCGCGCCCGATCGCTGGACGCCGTTCATACCGCGCGCCGCCGAGGTCGTGGTCGAGTTCCTCGCCCACACCAAGATGATCAAGAACCGCACCGTGGGCATCGCCCACTGGATGGTGATGATCGGCTTCCTCGCCGGTGCCATCCTCTGGTTCGAGGCGCTGCCGCAGACCTTCGACCCCGCCTTCCACTGGCCCGTCATCGGCTCGTGGCCGATCTACCGGTTGATGGACGAGCTGCTCGGCATCGGCACCGTGGTCGGCATCCTGGTGCTGATCATCGTCCGGCAGGTCAAGCACCCGCGTAACCCCGAGCTGTTCTCCCGCTTCGCCGGCAGCAAGTTCCTGCCCGCGTACACGATCGAGGCCATCGTCTTCGTCGAGGGCCTCGGCATGATCCTGGTGAAGTCGAGCAAGATCGCCACCTACGGCGACGCCGACCCGGTCACCGATTTCTTCACCCGGCACGTGGCCACGCTGCTGCCCGCGAGCCCGAACCTGATCACGGTGTTCGCCTTCGCCAAGCTGATGTCCGGCGTGATGTTCCTGCTCCTCGTGGGCAGCAACCTCACCTGGGGCGTCGCGTGGCACCGCTTCTCGGCCTTCTTCAACATCTACTTCAAGCGCGAGCTGGGCAGCCGCCGCGCGCTCGGCGCCGCGAAGCCGATGATGTCGGGCGGCAAGGTCCTGGAGATGGAGACCGCCGATCCCGATAACGACGCCTTCGGCGCGGGCCGGATCGAGGACTTCTCCTGGAAGGGCTGGCTCGACTTCACCACCTGCACCGAGTGCGGCCGCTGCCAGAGCCAGTGCCCCGCCTGGAACACCGGCAAGCCGCTGAGCCCGAAGCTGCTGATCATGGGCCTGCGCGACCACGGCTACGCCAAGGCGCCGTACCTGCTGGCCGGTGGCAGCACCGATATGGGCGGCGACGAAGTGGGCCTGGTCGGCAAGGACGGCGAGGTCCAGACCGACAAGCTGGAGAAGATCCCCGCCGAGGCCCGCGCCGAGGCGGCCCGTCCGCTGGTCGGTCCGGCCGGCGAGGGCGACGACCTCGGCGGCGTCATCGACCCCGAGGTCCTGTGGAGCTGCACCACCTGTGGCGCCTGCGTCGAGCAGTGCCCGGTAGACATCGAGCACGTGGACCACATCGTGGACATGCGCCGCTACCAGGTGCTCATCGAGTCGGAGTTCCCGCACGAGCTGGCGGGCCTGTTCAAGAACCTCGAGAACAAGGGCAACCCCTGGGGCCAGAACTCCAGCCAGCGCACCGCGTGGATCGACGAGATGGACATCGAGATCCCCGTCTTCGGTGAGCACACCGATTCCTTCGACGGCTACGAGTACCTGTTCTGGGTCGGCTGCGCCGGCGCCTACGAGGACCGCGCCAAGAAGACCACCAAGGCCGTCGCCGAACTGCTCGACGTGGCCGCCGTGAACTTCCTCGTGCTCGGCCAGGGCGAGACCTGCACCGGCGACTCCGCACGCCGCGCGGGCAACGAGTTCCTGTTCCAGATGCTGGCGCAGCAGAACATCGAGCAACTCGATGAAGTGTTCAGTGGTGTTCCCCAATCGCAGCGCAAGATCGTGGTCACCTGCGCCCACTGCTTCAACGCCCTGGGCAACGAGTACCCGCAGGTGGGTGGCGACTACGAGGTGGTCCACCACACCCAGCTGCTGAACAAGCTGGTGCGCGAGAAGCGCCTGGTGCCCGTGGCGCCCCCGAGCGAGGACGTGACCTACCACGACCCCTGCTACCTGGGCCGTCACAACCAGGTCTACGAGGCCCCGCGTGAGCTGATCGGCGCGTCCGGCGCCACCCTCAAGGAGATGCCGCGGCACCTCGAGCGGTCCATGTGCTGTGGCGCCGGTGGCGCGCGCATGTGGATGGAGGAGCAGCTCGGCAAGCGGATCAACATCGACCGCGTCGACGAGGCCCTCAACACGCTGTCCTCGACGCCCGAGGCCACGCCCAAGAAGATCGCCACCGGCTGCCCGTTCTGCCGCGTGATGCTGTCCGACGGCGTGACCGCACAGACCGCCGATTCGGACGCTCCGGCGCCCGAGGTGGTGGACGTGGCGCAGATGCTGCTCGAATCGGTCAAGCGCGGCCTGCCCGAGGGCATCGTCCTCGGCAACCCGAACCGGAAGACCGACGGTGCGCCCGCCGAGGTCGCCACCGAGGCTCCGGCCGAGGTCGAGGCCGCTCCGGCCGCCGCGACGGCCACCGCCACGGCTCCGGCCGAGAAGAAGGACGCGAAGCCCACCGTGGGCCTCGGACTGGCCGGTGGCGGTAAGCGCCCCGGTGCTCCGAAGCCCGGTGGCGCACCCAAGCCGGGCGGCGCCAAGCCCGCAGCCGAGGCTCCGGCAGCGCCTGCGGCTGAGTCCGCGCCTGCGGCTCCGGCCAACCCCGCCGTGGGACTGGGTCTCGCCGGTGGCGCGAAGCGTCCCGGCGCACCCAAGCCCGGTGGCGCCAAGCCCGCCGCCCCGGCCTCCGAGGCCCCCGCGGCCGAGGCTCCGGCTGCACCCGCGGCTGAGTCCGCGCCGGCGGCTCCGGCCAAGCCGGCCGTGGGGCTGGGACTCGCCGGTGGTGCCAAGCGTCCGGGTGCGAAGAAGCCCGGCGCCCCCAAGCCTCCGACGGCCGCACCCGCGGCTCCGGCGGAGGCGACCGCACCGGCGGAGGCACCCGCTGCCGAGACCGCAGCGCCTGCCGCACCCGCTGAGGACCGGACGCTGAACACGGCGGGCGAGTCCAAGGCCGCCGGCTTCGGCATCGCCGCGGGCGCCAAGCGTCCCGGACCGAAG
>NZ_BAAAII010000011.1:0-180153 GCF_039525985.1 Tsukamurella strandjordii
CACCGCCGGCGAGTCCAAGGCCGCCGGCTTCGGCATCGCCGCGGGCGCCAAGCGTCCCGGGCTGAAGAAGCTGGGCAGCGAGATCAAGGAGAAGGCCGCGGAGGCGCGGGCCGAGGTGCGCGAGCACATCGAGCACAAGCCCGCCCCGGCCGACGCTCCGGCAGCGGCCGAGGCTCCCGCAGCGGCCGAGGCACCCGAGGCTCCTGCGGCACCGGAATCCGCGGCGGCCCCCGAGGCTCCCGCCGCGGCGCCGAAGGCACCGTCGGGCGACGACCGGAGCCTGGCCACCGAGGGTGAATCGAAGGCGAAGGGCTTCGGCATCGCTGCGGGCGCCAAGCGCCCCGGCGGGCGGAAGTGATCGAACGTCCCCGATTCGCTATCGGTCGTACGGCAGGATGTACGCGTGCCTGAGTACGTGAGCTACGAGGAGTTCGGCCGGCGATTCTTCGAGATCGCCGTGAACGAGGAGCGTGTGGGCTCCGCGTTCGCCGACATCGCCGGTGGCGACTTCACCGTGGGCCCAATCCCGTCGGGCCCCGGTGGGGTCGCGAAGGTGTGGGCGAAGGTCGAGATCGACGAGCCCCAGCTCACGCGCCACGTCGGCGAGCTCATCACCTTCACGGTGAAGATCCCGCTGCGGATCGGCCTGCTGATCGACCTCAAGGTCGACCGCATCCGCTACGACGTGGCCGGCCTCATCACGCTGCCGCTCACCGTCCGCGCCGCGGCGCCGCTGGAGCTGCGCATCGAGGTGGACCCGCCCAAGCCCAAGGACGTGTGGGTCGATGTGGAATCGCACTCCATCCGAGGCTCGATCGTGCGCGTGGTGGCCAGTGTGGACTCCGAGATCCGACGATTCATCGCGCAGTACGTGGCCGAGGAGATCGACAAGCCCGAGGTGAAGAAGGCGCGCATCATCGACGTCTCCGAGGAGCTGGGCCGCGCCTTCCACAATCTGGGCGACGACGACGCCGACTCGGCCACCTCGGCCTAGCGATCAGTTCGACGGTGCGCCGTCGGCGTCGACGAGGCGCTGGATGGCCGGCCCGTAGGTGGCGATGATCTCCTCGGTCGACGGTGCCGTGAAGATCGGCGACCGCACCAGATAGCGCATGAACGCCAGCCCGAACATGGTGCTGGCCACCACCCGCCCCGTCTCGATGCTCACCCCCGCGTGCTGGGTGAGGATCGGGAGCATCACCGAGGCGATGAATTCACCGAAGGTGTTGGCGGCCTTGTCATCCACGTCGACCGCCGCGCGCAGGACGGCGAGGAAGCTCGCACCGGTCTCCGGGCCCTCCCACACGCCGAGCGCCGCACGTAGGAGGCGCTCGCCCATGCCGTCCCGCGGACCGTCGAGCGCGGCGGTGAAGATCTGTTCCGGATCGACGGGCATGCTCATCACGGCCCGGAACAGGCCCTTCTTGTTGCCGTAGTAGTAGGAGACGAGGGCAACGTCGACCCCGGCGCGGGTGGCGATGGCGCGGATGGTGGCGCGGTCGTAGCCGACCTCGGCGAACAGCTCGCGCGCCGCCTCCAGGATGTCCGCCTTCGCGGTGCTCACACCTGCGCGCCTGCCCGTCGTCATGACCGCGAGCCTACCGTCGCGCCGCACTATTTCAACACCTGTTGACTTATCTGGCGAGTCGGTCGTAGCCTCAGGTTCAACAGACGTTGAAATACTTGGGAGCCCCATCATGAGCAAGAACCACGCGAAGCTCGCCGCGGTCTTCGCCGGACTGGCGATCGCGATCCCCCTGATCGTGCTGCTGTTCACCGCACCCGCCGCGAAGGGCAAGCCGCACGACCTGCCGATCGGCGTCGTCGGACCGTCCGCCGCCGTCACCCAGGTGTCCGAACGCCTCGACGCCCAGCAGCCGGGCGGCTTCGAGGTGAAGACCTACGCCACCGCCGACGACCTGATCACGGCCACGCAGAACCGCGAGGTGTACGGCGGCGTCGTCCTCGGCGCCCAGCCCCGGGCGATCACCGCCACCGGCGCCTCCCCCGTGGTCGCGCCGATCATCACCCAGCTCGCGAACGCCGCCGCGCAGGGCCGTACCGCCGCGGTGACCGATGTGGCGCCCCCGTCGGCCGACGATCCGCGCGGAGCCGGCTTCGGCTCGATGGTGATGCCGGTGTTCCTCAGCGGCATGGTGCTGGCCCTGGCCACCGTGATGATCGGCGGCCACCCCACGGTGGTGGCCGCGGCCCTGCCGATCGGTGCCGCGGTGGTGGGCGCCGCGGCCGTGGGCGCCGCGATGTGGATCGGCGTGCTGCCCGGCGGCTTCGGGGCGCAGTGGCTGGCCATGAGCGCCGGGATGCTGGCGATCGGGGCCACGGTGGCGGGCCTGGTGCAGTTGGCTGGCCCGCGCGGAATCGCCCCCGCGGCTTTGCTTTTCATGCTGATCGGCATGCCGCTCGCCGGGGTCGCGGCACCCCCGGAGTTCCTGCCCCACGTGTGGGGCGTGCTCGGCCAGAGCCTGCCGATCGGCGCCACCGGCACCGCCCTGCGCGGCGCGGCCTTCTTCGCACCGGACGCCGTGATCGGCGCCGGAGCGGGAGCCGCGTTCGCAGTGCTCGGCGCCTGGATCGTGGTGGGCTACTGCCTGCTGGTGATCGGTGCGGCCAAGCATCGCGCCGCGACCGCGGCGGCACCGTCGAGCAGCCAACCCGACGAAAAGGATTTGCCGCAGCCTGCGACGATATAGCCCATGAGCCGACCGCATGTGCCCCACATCCGCACCGAACTCAAGCCGCTCGAGCAGTCCGCGAAGCTGCAGAACGTGCTGTACGAGATCCGGGGCCCCGTGGTGGCACAGGCGGCACGGCTGGAGGCGCAGGGGCACCGCATCCTCAAGCTGAACATCGGCAACCCCGCCACCTTCGGTTTCGAGGCTCCGGATTCCATCGTCCGCGACATGATCCACGCCCTGCCCACCTCCCAGGGCTACAGCGAGTCCCAGGGCATCGCCTCGGCCCGGCGGGCCGTGGTGACCCGGTACGAGGAGGTGCCCGACTTCCCGTACTTCGACATCGGCGACGTGTACCTCGGTAACGGCGTCTCCGAGCTCATCACCATGACGATGCAGGCCCTGCTCGACAACGGCGACGAGGTGCTCATCCCCGCGCCGGACTATCCGCTGTGGACCGCGATGACGAGCCTCTCGGGCGGCAAGCCCGTGCACTACCTGTGCGACGAGGACAACGGCTGGAACCCGTCGGTCGAGGACATCGAGGCGAAGATCACGCCGCGCACCAAGGCCATCGTGGTGATCAACCCGAACAACCCCACCGGCGCGGTGTACTCGCGGGAGACGCTGCAGCAGATCGTCGAGGTGGCGCGCAAGCACTCGCTGCTGGTGCTGGCCGACGAGATCTACGACCGGATCCTCTACGACGACGCCGAGCACATCTCGATCGCCGAGCTCGCGCCCGATCTGCTGGTGATGACCTTCAACGGCCTGTCCAAGGCGTACCGGGTGTGCGGCTACCGCGCCGGCTGGGCCGTGCTCACCGGCCCCAAGGAGCACGCCGCCGGATTCATCGAGGGCCTCACCCTGCTGTCCTCGACGCGCCTGTGCCCCAACGTGCCCGCGCAGCACGCCATCCAGGTGGCGCTCGGCGGCTACCAGTCGATCAACGATCTGATCCTGCCCGGCGGCCGGCTGCTGGAGCAGCGCGATGTGGCCCACGAGAAGCTCAACGCCATCGATGGTGTGAGTTGCGTCAAGCCGATGGGTGCGCTGTACGCGTTCCCCCGACTCGATCCGAACGTCCACGAGATCCGCGACGACGAGCAGCTGGCCCTCGATCTGCTCACGCAGGAGAAGATCCTGCTGGTCCAGGGCACGGGCTTCAACTGGCCCACACCGGACCACCTGCGGGTGGTCACCCTCCCCTGGGCCCGCGACCTGTCCGAGGCGCTCGACCGATTCGGCAACTTCCTGAGCTCGTATAAGCAGAAGTAGGGTTGCGGGCGTGACCGACACCGATGAGCACGCCGACCACGACCACGCCGGAGGCGTCCACACCCACTCGCTGAGCAGTATCTCGCTCGGCAAGTGGGCGTCCCGCGTGGTCGTCGGGCTGCTCGCGGTGATCGGTGTGGCGGTGGCGATCGGCGTGATCGTGCTGTGGCCGTCGCAGCTGCGGGTGAGCGTGCCGAACGCCCCGGAATCGCCCACGCTGTACAAGGGCACCGTCGGCGAGCAGGTCCTGGGCGACTGCGATTTCACACCCCGCGGCAACGGCCAGGTGAGCGATGTCGAACCGCATCCGGTGTCCAATCCCAACGGCGGCTGCCTGAACAGCTCGGTGAAGATCTCGAGCGGCCCCGATACCGATAAGTGGACGCAGTTCTCGATCGGGACGATGCGGGTGAGCACCAGCGCGCTGCCCGGCCAGGGCACCCCGTCGGGCAACGGCGGCATCGACACCTCGCGTCCCGCGACCCCGGGCACCGGCCAGCCCGATCTCACGCCCGGAACGAAGATCATGATCGCCCAGAACGGCGGCGGGATGGCGGGGGCTCCGGCGAACTACTCCTTCTACGACTACTCGCGCGGTGTCTCGCTGTGGGTGTGGGGGCTGATCTTCGCCGTCGTGATCGTGGCGGTGGCGCACTGGCGCGGCTTCCGGGCCCTGGTGGGGCTCGCCCTGTCCGGCGTGGTGATCGTGCTGTTCGCGCTGCCCTCGATCCTCGACGGCCACTCGGCGGTGTGGGTGGCGCTGGTGGCCTCGTCGGTGATCCTCTACCTGGTCCTGTACCTGGCGCACGGTGTCTCGCTGCGCACATCCGCGGCACTGCTGGGAACGCTGTGCGCGCTCGCGGTGTGTGCGGCGCTGGCCTGGGCGGCCACGGTGACCACCCGCGTCACGGGCCTGAGCAGCGACGATGCCACCAATCTTCAGGCGCACGCCTCGCAGCTGTCGATCTCGGGTGTGCTGCTCGCCGGTTTCGTGATCGGCGCGCTCGGTGTGCTCAACGATGTGACGATCACGCAGTCGTCGGCCACCTTCGAGCTGGCCAAGCTGTCGCCGAAGGCGTCGCGGCGCCGCACCTTCCTATCGTCCATGCGGGTGGGCCGCGATCACATCGCCTCCACGGTGTACACGCTGGTCTTCGCGTACGTCGGCTCGGCACTGCCGCTGCTGTTGCTGTTCTCGATCGCCGGCCGCCCGCTGGGGCAGGTGCTCACCTCGGACTCGGTGTCGGTGGAGCTGGTGCGGTCCTTCGTCGGCGGTATCGGGCTGGCGCTGTCGGTGCCGCTGACCACCGCGATCGCGACGCTGCTGGCGAAGCCCACGCGGGCGGCGGTCAGTCCCGAGGCGGCGGAGCGGTACACGCACATCCATCCCGAGGCCGATCCGTCCGAGATCAAGGTCCGGCAGCGGCGCGCGGCGGCCGCGCGGGCCTCGGCCGCCGAATCGACGGCAACGGCGTCGGCGGCAGCAGAGTCATCGGCGCAGCCGACCCCGCCCGCACCGTCCGTGCCGCGCCCTCCGGTTCGTGAGGCACCGTCGGCAGCGGCGGAGAAGCCGGTGACCGGCCGGATGCCGGTGCAGCGCCCCGTCCGGCCCGCGCCGCAGCGACCGTCGGAGCCGATTCCCGCGCCCCCTCGCCCGCAGCCGCGTCCCCCGGCCGCGCCGCCGGTCCCGCCCACGCAGCCGCCGTCCGAGCCCGAGCCGCGCCGGCGCGGCCGGCATGCGGCACCGGACTGACCGTCAGTCCTGCGGGAAGTTCAGGTACGCCTTCGACGGGGTGGGGCCGCGCTGGCCCTGGTACTTCGAGCCCGTCGCCGCGCTGCCGTAGGGGTTCTCGGCGGGGCTCGACAGCCGGAACAGGCACAGCTGGCCGATCTTCATGCCCGGCCACAGCGTGATCGGCAGGTTCGCGACGTTGGACAGTTCCAGCGTGATGTGGCCGGAAAAGCCGGGGTCGATGAAGCCCGCGGTCGAATGCGTGAGCAGGCCGAGGCGGCCGAGGGAGGACTTGCCCTCCAGGCGGCCGGCCAGATCGTCGGGCAGGCTGCACACCTCGAGGGTGGAGCCGAGCACGAACTCGCCGGGGTGCAGCACGAAGGGCTCGCCCGGATCGGGTTCGACGAGGCTTGTGAGCTCGTCCTGCCGCTTCGCGGGGTCGATGTGGGTGTAGCGGGTGTTGTTGAACACCCGGAACAGCCCGTCCAGGCGCACGTCCACGCTGGACGGTTGCACCAGTTGCGGGTCGAAGGGCTCGATGCCGAGGCGGCCGGAGTCCAGCTGGGCACGGATGTCACGGTCGGAGAGCAGCACAGGTTCAGCCTAGGGCAGAGCCGTGCGCGACGGGGCGAGCGGCCCGACCTGGCGCTTCGGGCCGGTGCGGAGTTTCTCGAACTGGCGAACCGTGGTGGATACTGCTGATTCGTGACTGACGCACCCCTCCGTCGCGGACTGACCGCCCGGCACATCCGATTCATCGCGCTGGGCTCCGCCATCGGCACCGGCCTGTTCTACGGTTCGGCGAAGGCGATCCAGGCGGCCGGACCTTCCGTGCTGCTGGCGTACGTGATCGGCGGCCTGGTGATCTACCTGGTGCTACGCGCGCTCGGGGAGATGGCGGTGCGCAACCCGCAGGGCTCGTTCGGTGACTACGCCTCGTCGAGCCTGGGACCGCGGGCCGGATTCATGACGGGCTGGATGTACGTCTTCGAGATGGTCTTCGTGTGCATCGCCGATGTGACCGCCTTCGGCACCTACATGGGGCTGTGGTTCCCGCACGTCCCGAAGTGGATCTGGGTGCTGGCCGTGATCCTGTTCATCGGCGCGCTGAACATGATGCGGGTCAAGGTCTTCGGTGAGGTCGAGTTCTGGCTGACGATGGTGAAGATCACCGCGATCGTGGCCATGATCGCGGGCGGCATCGCGGTGCTGATCTTCGGTTTCGGCATGCACGACACCAGCCAGGGCGTGAGCAATCTGTGGGCGGGCGGCGGCTTCTTCGCCACCGGATTCCTGGGCTTCCTGTCCTGTTTCGTGCTGGTGGTGTTCGCCTTCGGCGGTTCCGAGATCATCGGCCTCACCGCGGCCGAGGCCGAGGATCCCGAGCGCACGATCCCGAAGGCGATCAACACGGTGCCGGTGCGGATCGGCCTGTTCTACGTGCTGGCGCTGGCCGTGATCATGGCGGTGATCCCGTGGAATCAGATCAGCAGCGAGTCGAGCCCGTTCGTGCAGATCTTCCAGGCGCTCGGCGTGGAGCCCGCCGCACACGTGCTGAACGTCGTGGTCATCACCGCCGCGATCTCGGCCATCAACAGCGATATCTACGGCGCCGGCCGGATGATGTTCGGCATGGCCCAGCGCGGCCAGGCGCCGAAGATCATGCAGAAGGTCTCCCGCAACGGCGTGCCGTGGATGACCGTGGTGATCATGGCCGCGGCACTGCTGGTGGGCGTGGTGCTCAACGCCGCGATCCCCGAGAACGTCTTCGTGGTGATCGCCTCGATCGCCACCTTCGCGACGGTCTTCGTGTGGCTGATGATCCTGTTCTCCCAGTACCGCCAGCGCACGGCCATGCCCGCCGATGAGCAGGCGGCCCTGAAGTTCCCGGTGCCGCTGTGGCCCTACGGCCAGCTGGTCGCGATCGGTTTCCTGCTGTTCGTGACGGTGCTCATGGCCTTCCAGTCGGACACCCGGATCGCGCTGATCGTGGGGTTCGTGTGGCTCGCTTTCCTCGCCGCGGCGTACGCCGTGTGGGTGGCGCCGAAGGCCGCGTTGCGGTCCGGTTCGGAGCGTTAGGCACGCCCCGCGCCCGACGGTGCGCGTGCTAGTCTGGCCCGTACGCACGACATCGCAGCGCGATGCCGTCGCCGCCGATGTAGTTCAATGGCAGAACTCCTGCTTCCCAAGCAGGTAGCGCGGGTTCGATTCCCGTCATCGGCTCCACGAATGACCTGCACGAATGCGGTCTGCAAACCCAGTACGAGTATTATATTTCCGAATGACAACCTTGTACAAGTTGTACTGGGAGTAACCGTAGGCCGTCTTGCCTGCGGGGATTTTCTTAACATCGAACGCTGTTGCCGTCTTCGCTTGGATTTCGTTCGTGACTTGCTGGCCTGTGCTGGCTGTCGCCTCCGCGGAGACAGAGGCGTTTATCGCTTCCTTCGGAAAACCAACTTCGGCACCAATCTCGTTCGTCTGTTCCCAGGTTCGCGTCGTGGTCAGCGTGACTGTGTCTTCGAGATTGCACTCGGACGACCCACTGCTACATACCGCAATCGGTGCTTCTGCAGTTCGCGACCCCTGATAGCTTGCCTCTTGGAGGGAATAGTCGTAGTCAGGCCAGCAAGGCTTACCGCCAGACAGGCGGTTGCCGTAAGAATAGTGCGTGCCCGCTGGGCATGAGTACCACGCTGTAGAGCAGTGATCGAGATCAGGTCAGCTGAAGATTTCTCTGAGTACTTTTCACTGCTCATCTAACCTGGCGGTCAGTATCTCCTCGGCTTTTAGTGATTTGATGCGGGTGAGTTCGGCTTCAATATCGGGGAGGGTGGAGTAGCCGAGGGTGTGGATGACGGCGTAGTAGGTGTCGGTGGGTGCGGTGTCGGTGACGGAGATGATCGCGTAGTTCGGGTCGGGGCTGCCGGTGCGGGTGGCGGTCACCTCGGGGATGTCGGCGAGGGTCGCGAGCTGTTCGTCGGTGCACGGTACATACAGCCACCGCCCCACAGTAAACAGCGGCGGTCCGGGGATTGTCAGCGTCGGTGACAACAAAGCCGCCTGCGCCATCGCAAACGCTATCTTCAGTCTGTTCCAGGTGCGGTAGGCCTGATCCTCTTCTTGCACAGCTGCTTGGTGGAGAGTGTAGAGCTCGATGTACTCTCTGTCGGTGTGCCATTCATGGAGGGCGTAGCCGAAAACCCGGGCATGCAGATTGACTTCCTCCTCAGCAGTCAATCCCAGCACTGCCGAATCGAGCTCACCCCAAGCGGTCGATACTGTGGCTACCCCCAAGATTTCGGGGATATGGAAGTCGATCCGTCCGGCTTCGGTGCCGCCGGTGAAGATATCGAAGGTGGCAGTGCGCTGATTGGGGCCGCGATTGTCGCCGAGACGGTCGGTGGCGACGATCGCGGTTTCATCGAGCCAGGTAAGGAAACCATCACTGTCACCGTCGGTGGTGCGCATCGACCAGCCGGTCGGACTGAGCACCTCTGCTACCACGACATCGTCACCCCGCGCGAGATTCACAGCAACAAGCTCACGCAACAACCCGGCCCACCGGCGAATCTCCGCCGGCACGTTCATCTCCAACGATGATGTCGTCGACGGAATCTGAAACTTCCACTTCATCGAATCAGTCACAATCTCATTGTCCGTCGGACGTCGCTCCGGCTTCCGTCTCCCCCACCGCGCCGCCCACCCGTTCTCCGCCACCGCCGCCGCACCCTGCGCGGATGGGATCCGATTACGCGCACCAACTCCGTGCTTTCATCTCGCTCGCCGAAGCCCAAGGCTGGCAAGTCACCCGCACCAGCAGCGGGCACATCCGCTTCACCCCGCCCGACCCCGCCGCGCAGATTGTCATCGCGCCCGGCACCACCAGCGCCGGGCGAGCCGTGCAGAACCTGCGCGGGGGCCTGCGCCGCGCGGGACTGGTCCTGTAGCCATACTCCGCTTCAGATGCGGGGTATCTGACCTGCGGCTTCCCGGAACTCGATCCGGGACTATGCTGGATTATCCAGCACTGGATTATCCCGTATCCGCAGGTCAGTCGACTGCGTTGAACCGGGGCAGACTCGTCCGGACTAAACAGGTGCGCTTCCCAAGCAGGTAGCGCGGGTTCGATTCCCGTCATCGGCTCCAGGTCATCGCGGTTCACTGATTCGGTAGAACCGCTCGGCGTTGGTGCGGAGCACCGCGTCCGCATCGTCTCCCACCTCTTCGATCAGCAGATCGATGTCCGCATCCTCGAACGGCCGTCGGGCGCGGGTCGACGGCAGATCCGAGCCGAACATCAGCGCGGTGGGGTCGATGTCCATGATCCGCCGGACGGCCTCCCGCACGTCGAGCTCAACCCGGCCGAAGCCGGTTGCCTTCACGCGGACCCCGCGCTCGACCAGTTCCAGTAGCACCGGCAGCCCGGCGTCCGTCAGCCCGAGGTGATCGACGCTCACAGCGGGGAGACCGCTGATGACGTCCACCAGCTCGGCGAGATCGGCGGCATCGACGTACAACTCGGTGTGCCATCCCGCCACTTCATGGACCCTCCGCGCAAAGGTCTCGAGATTCCCGATGGACTCCGACCCGCCGCGTCGTACGTTGAACCGCACGGCGCGCACGCCGGCTCGATCGAGGTCCGTGATCTCCGCGTCGGTCACCGAGGCGGGCAGTTGGGTGACACCGACGAATCCGGGGCCGAGGCGCGTGAGCGCGTCCCTGAGGTAGGTCTGGTCGAACTCCTGGAAGGACCCCGAGACGACCGCGCCTCCGACCACCTTGAGCCGATCGGCGTGCACCTGATAGGCGGCGACATCGAAGTGATCGGGCAGGAAGCCGTTGTTCTCCACCACCGGAAAGGTGTGGTCGATGATGTGGAAGTGGGAGTCGAAGACGTTGTACTCAGCCATGTTGCAGCTTTCTCTCGGTGACCGGCCGCGATGACGACCGGGGGGTGGGTGACGCCGGAGGCGCGGCGAGCACGCGTGCGGCAATGGCCGCGGCGAGAACCATAGTCAACAGGCGGATCACCTGCAGGGTGCTCACCACCGGCCCGGATCCGGTGTCGGCTGCGGTCGCCATCACGGCGTAGATGCCTCCCGGGGAGGTCGCCAGGTACGCCTCCCCGAGCGGAATGTCCAGCCACATCGCCACACCGAAGGCGAGCGCGAAACAGGCCGCGATCATCACCGCGATGAGGGCGAGGGTGATCGGCAGCAGCCGCAGGAACAGTCGCATCGACGATCGGGTGAACGAGCCACCGGCCTGCCATCCGATGACGGCGTACGCGGCAGCCGTGATCGGGAAGGGCAGATCGAATCGGAGGCTCGGAAGGAGCAGTTCCAGGCCCACTGTGGCCACAAGGGGCGCCAGCAAGTAGGGCGCCGGCATCCGCATCCGCTCGCCGCACAGCCCTGCCAGGCCGATGACGGCGACGACGGCGATCACGCTCTGCCACGACATCGACGGCCCGGTGCTGTGCGTCGGCCCCGCGTGCAGTCCCACCGCGACCAGGACGAAAGGCAGCGTGATCGTGACGATCACCAGCCGGAGGTACTGAGAGAAGGCGACGTACCGATGGTCGACATCCAACTCGGCCGCCATCGTCGAGATGCCGCTGGCACCGCCAGCGAGCGTGGACAGCACTGCGGTCGCGCGACTGATCGTGCCCCGGCCACGCCAGAACACCACGGCGGCACAACCGAGACAGAGCGCGAGAGTCGAGGCGCTCACCACCGCCGACACCGCGAAGCACCCTCTCGCAGTATCGAATCCCACCGCGGCTAGTGGAGCCGCAGCCATGATGCCGACGATCGACTGGGCAGGCCGGAGTATCGCACGGGCTGGCTTCAACTCCCCGCCTCCGAGGACCGCCACCAGACCGGCCGCCACCGTCGCCCCCACGAGCCACGCGCCCGGCATCGCCAGGCCGCTCAGCGCCAGAGCCAGGACGACGGTGGCGGCGACACACAGGCACCAGTGCCGATGAAGCGGATTCACGATGAAGCCCCCGCTCATCAGCTCGCCATCGCCGTGGGATCGGCGAAAACAGTACCGTCGAACAGCTTCCGGGCCGTCCGCCGCAGCGAGGCAGCCGTCGGCTGGCCGTCCGGTCCCAGGTCGACCGCCACCTCCATGATCCCCGCGGGGTGCTCGATGGTGAGCGGCCCGGCCGTCGCGACCGAAAGCACCGAGTCGAGAACGGTTCCGCCCACGCGGGCTGCCGTCGCCAATGCGACGGCACCCGACACCGCGTGCGCGGGATGGCATGTCGTGGGCACGAAGTACCGCGACCGCACCCCGGCGCTCTGCGACGAAGACACCAGCATCACCTTGGGAAGCACGCGCCCCCGGACGTCCCCCATGCCCATCTGGAGCGCGGCCTGGAGCCGCATCGCCTCGATGGCGTCACACAGGTGCCGATCGGCGTCCAGTTCGGCGGGTGACTCGTCACCCACCAGCCCGAACGCGTCAGCACGGGCTATCACCGCACACACCGCCGCGTCGACCGCTGTGTACTCGATACCGCCGACCTCGTTAGTTCCACGCCCCGTGGGGAGGAGTGAGCCCGTGGTACCGCCAGCGAAATCGGTGAACGTCACATCGACCGGCGCCGAACTCCGCGGAACCCCCGCGATCGATTGCTCGCCCTGGTAGGTGACCTCTCCGCCCGGTGTGCGCACGACCAGTTCCACCCTCGCACCCGTGTTGACGAGATTGACCCGGACGGTGGTGAGGGGATCGCCGGCCGGAACCAGCCCCCGCTCCACTGCGTACGGGCCCACGCCGACGAGCAGGTTGCCGCATGTGGGGGTCCAGTCGACGCGCATCGAATCGAGGTCGACCTGTCCGAACAGGTAGTCGATGTCGCATCCCGGTCGCGATGAGGGACCGACGATCGCGACCTTGCTGGTGGTCGTGCTGCCCCCGCCCACGCCATCGATCTGGCGACGGTCGGGCGAGCCCATCAACGTCGGGAGCAGCAGATCGAGATCCAGGCCGGTCGCGTCGAGATCGGAACGCAGGAAGTACATTCCCTTCGACGTGCCTCCGCGCATCAACATTGCGCGCACCGCGATCATCGGACCGGCTCCGAGTCATGCGCAGAGGAAGCAACCGGACGCAGGGCCAGCTCTTTCAGCTGGCGACGATGGAAGGGCACGAACAACAATGCCAACATTCCGAGGTCGCGGGAGTAGTCGAGGCCGATCCGCCACTGCGGAGTGCGTCTGCGCACGTTGTACGTTCCGAACAGCTGGTCCCACCAGGGGAACAGGAAGCCGAAATTGGTGTCGGTGTCTTCGATCTGGTCGTGATGGTGCGCCACGTGCGTCTCCGGGGTGAACACCACGAGCCGGAGCAGGCCTTCGACCTTTCGCGGGACGGCGAGGTTCGAGTGGTGCCAGATCGCGGCGGCGAACGCGACGGTACCGAACACCGTGAGGTAGAGGGGCGGCGCCCCGATCAGAACCGCCACCACCACGAGCACCGCCTGGTGCAGGAGTTCCTCGGCGGTATGCACCCGGGCACCGGTGGTGAAGTCGAAGTCCTCGTCGAGATGGTGCACTTGATGGAATCGCCACAGCACGAGGTTTCGATGGCTCAGGCGATGAAACCAGTAGCCGGCGAAATCGAATGCCAGCACGGCGATCACGATCCCGATACCGAGTGGAAGATCGGC
Source organism: Tsukamurella strandjordii (assembly GCF_039525985.1). NCBI lineage: Bacteria > Bacillati > Actinomycetota > Actinomycetes > Mycobacteriales > Tsukamurellaceae > Tsukamurella > Tsukamurella strandjordii. The sequence goes on from NZ_BAAAII010000011.1 coordinate 13,388, forward strand.
GATGCCGACCGGCGGACGGAACTGGTGCAGTCCGGCCACCAACAGCACCGTGAGCGGCGGGATCACAGTGTGGTTGATCACCGTGAAGGCCAGGTTTCGAGCTGTTCGTGGCCCGCGCGGCGCCACTCGGTGCCACCGCGCGGCGCACAATTCCGCAGCGCCCAACAGGACGAGCCAAGCGATCTGAATAGCGAGGAACACAGCACCCTCCAAACTAGTCCGATTCGATCGAGGATTTGAGAGGCCCCATCGACTGTGGGCGTTCACGTTTGTGAACTCCATTGATACAACTGCGCTTCGCGCGAAGTGTCAACCCCTGAGACTGTGACCCGCACCATACGCCGGGGGTCCCGGTGTCCCCGCATCCGCGATGTACCGATCGACCAGGATCTGCGCCAACCCCGGAGTGTCCGGCAAGGCCAGCGGCCGGCCGTCGACGGTTGCGGTCCCGGTCCGCCGGGCCGCGGCCACCTGATGCCGCGGGAACCAGGCTCCGCGGTCGTGCTCCGCCGCGTCGAGGACCAGAGCTGCGCCGAAAGGCTCCGCAACGGTCACGCTGAACCCCAGCATCAATGATCCGCTCGGCGGCCAGCTCTCGCTTCCCGCGTACACAGTCGAGACCACGGTGAATCCGGTCTCCTCGGCGACCTCCCGCGCCACCGCCTGCTCCGCTGACTCCCCCGGCTCGACGTAGCCCGCCACTGCACCCCAGCGGTCGCCGGCGGCACCGTGCCTGTGCAGCAGCGCGACTCCCTCAGGGGCGTGGACCAGCGCGAGTACGCACGGGTCGATACGAGTGAAATCGCCTGTCGCCGAGGTGGCTCGCATCGCCAGATGCTTCCACTGCGCCGCCGCCCACAGGGCGGCACCACGATCCGTCGCCGCGAGCAGTTCGAGTTCCCGGGGCGCTCGAAGCAGCATCGGCATCGTCGCATCGCACTCCTGCGGGCTCGACAAGAGAGCAGCAACGGCGAGTTCTCCGCTGGGAAGGCGCAGCTGCTGATGTCCGACCGCGCGGGCGTCGACGGTTCGAGGCGGGACCCCGATCAGGGAGCCGCGAACGTGCGCCACGTGACCGCCCTCGAACACCGGAATCCAGGTGGTCACTAGCGATTCGATAACCTTCCTCCCTTCTCGATCACCACCGACAGGCCCGCGGCGATGAGCGCGAGGAAGGCCAGAGCCACACCGGCCCAGATCACGTCCTCGACGAGCGCCGCACGCCCGTACACGGCGCCGCCGATCGCCGGACCGACAGCGTTTCCCACGTTGAACGCGGACAGGCTGACCGCGACGGCAAGGGTAGGCGCGGCGGCTGCGAATCCGATCACCCGTGCGTTGAGCGCGGCGGTCATGGAGAATCCGCATACTCCCATCAGGGTGACCGCGATCGCCGACGGAATCGCGGAGTGCACCACCGCACGGAAGACGATCATGACGACGATCAGCAGCATCAGCGACACGATGATGTTCTTCAGCGGTGAGCGTTCCGCGAGCCGTCCGCCGATCGAGATACCCACGAAGGTGCCTACGCCGAAAGCGAACAGCACCAGCGGAACGGTGCCCGGGCTCATGTGCGAGACATCGATCAAGACGGGCTGAACGAACGAGTAGACGGCGAACAGGGCGGCCTCGAAGAGCACCGTCGTCGCAAGCGCCGCGTACACGCGCGTCTGGTTGAGCGAGCGCAGCTCCGTCACAGCTATCGAGAACAGTGAGGAGTCGGGAGCATGGGCAGAGGGGATTCGATGCACGACCACGGCAACGAGGACCGCGCTCACCGCGCTCAGCACGCCGATGAAGAGAAAGGCCGACTCCCAGTTGAACTGCTCTCCGATGAAACTTCCCACCGGAACGCCGATCACGTTCGCCAGCGTCATTCCTCCGATGATCACCGCGATCGCCCGAGCCGTCCGCTCGCTGCCCGCGATCGAGACCGCCATCACCGCTGCCACCGTCAGTTCGGTGGCGCAGGCGACCGCGGCGACCACGCGTAGCACCACGATCGACTCGAAGTTCGGCGCCAGCGGCGTCAGCAGGTGCGCGAGAGCGAAGACGCCCGCACTGACCAACAGCGTCACCTTCTTGTCCATCTTGAGCGTGAGCAACGCCATGACGGGTGCTCCGATCAGCATTCCGATCGCGAAGAAGGTGATCAGTTGCCCGACCTGGGGAACGGACACCCCGAGCGATCGGGACATCTGCGTGACCAACCCGGCGATCACGAATTCCGAAGTCCCCAGCGCGAAGACACTCGCGCCGAGCGCGTACACGCCGACGGGCATGCGGCCCGACGGCGGCGCGGTCGCTCCGGGGCCACCGGTTGCGCCGACGCCCGTCTCGAGATCAGTCATTGTGGTCATCTCCATTCGTTGGTGAGTCATCGATGTCGTCGATCTGCTATCGCCAGCCCGCTGCGGCCAGCACGCGAGGCACGTCTCCGACATCGCAGTGATCGGTGACGAGGCCGTCGGGGGTGATCACGATGCAGCCTGGCTGGTCACCCTGCAGGCCGGGTGGGCGCGAATTCCCCAACCTTGAGGCATCGACTATCCGTGCGCCGCCGGACACCTCCCGATCGAGCTCGGCGAGTGACCGCGTCCATTGAGCGGCTCGCCACTCACTTCCCGGCCAGCAGACCACCGTGGGAGCAGCCGGTGCCACGGGAATCCCGAGTCCGACGCCCAGCCCACGATGATTGACGTCGACCCGCTGCCCGACGTCGAACTGTGCGAGCTCCGCGGTACTCATGATCGGTATCGGGCCCGGGTCGGACTCACTGACCGTCCAGTCGTCGACGCGGGAGCTCTGCGCCGAGGTGCGTTGCTCGATCTGGCGCGCCGCCGCGGCGCGCTCGACGGCATAGTCGTCGAGAGAGGATTCGGCCAGCCGTCCCGCCAGCACCGCCGAGAGGCGCCACCCCAGTGCTGCGGCATCACCGAATCCGGTGTTCATGCCCTGGCCCGACGCGGGCGTCATCCTGTGGGCGGAATCGCCTGCGAGAATCAGTCGGCCGGCCCTGAAGGTCGTGGCATGACGCACCTGCGCGCGGAAGCCGGCGGAGTGGTGGACGTGCTCGACCGCGACGTCGAGGTCCGATCGGACGCGAATCAACTCGGTTAGGTCGTCGATTCCGACAGGCACCGCCGGTGTTTCCTGGACGCTCCAAGCGATCCGGTAGAGGTCATCCCCTATCGGGCCCACCGCGAGACTGCCGTCGTGGCCGAAGTAGTAGCGGACCTCGTTGCGCGGCGCTCGGCCCGAGAGGGCGGTGTCGGCGAGGACGAATCGCGCAGGCACGTCGTAGCCGCGGTACTCGGCGCCGATCGCAGCCCTCACCGTGCTGCGGACCCCGTCCGCGCCGACCACCCACGCCGGCGAGATCTCACGGATGCCGACGCTCGTCGTGAGCGTGATGTCCGCGTGGTCGCCGGCGTCCGCAACCGACGTGCATTCCGCGGAGACGAGGGTTCCGCCCAACTCCACGAATCGATGACGCAGGATATCCTCCACCACGGACTGGCGGACGCTCACGCCGAACCGGTAGCGAGTATCGGGCAGCTCCCCGAGGTCGATGGACCGCAGCCGCATCGCGGCCGTGCTGAATGTGACTGCGTCGATCCGATGTCCGGCAGCTACGACGGCCTCCGAGACCCCCGCGCCCTCCAAGACCTCCAGCGAGCGGGGCCAGATCAAGGTCGCCTTGCTGTGCCGGCTGTCCGGCGCGGGTCGATCGACGACGAGAGCGTCGACGCCGTTGCTTCGGAGGAGACAGCCGAGCATCAGGCCGACGGGCCCTCCACCGATCACCGCCACCTCGGGGTTCTCAGCGATCACGTTGCGGTTCATCAGCCGACCTTCCTCTCGAGTGCGGATCCGGCGGCTCGGCGTCGCTCCGCCGCCCGGAACGCGGCGCCGAGCACCATCGTGACCGGTTCGCGGTTACGCGCCTCGAGGAACGCGAAGTGGCCGCCCGGTACCGCAACGACAGTGCTTGTGCCGCAAGAATGCTGCTGCCATTCGCCCATGGCGGCGGCGGGAGCGATATCGTCGTTTATTCCCGCCAGCACGTACAGGTCCTGGACCACACGGATCAGGCCGAATCCCGTGGAGCACTGGTCGACGAGCGCGAGGTCGTGATGGAGCCGGGCGTGGAGTTCGTTCCGTATCGCCTCGACCTCGAGTACCTCCGGGGCCGTCATTCCGGCTGCCACCAGGAAGGCCGACAGATCCGTGCTGTCGACGGCCGCCTCCGCGAGACGGTCACGCTCCCCGGGAGTCTGGCTCGCCACGACCACGCCGTCGCACAGTTCCGGGTGGCACTGCGCCGCTCGGATCGCCAGCAACGCGCCGAGGCTGCACCCGAAGAACACCGTGGCAACGGGAGACCGTTCCGCAAGCGCCCACCGCACCGACTCGACGATGTCATCCACCGCATCGTCCTCCTCATCGCGGGCGCGCGCGTCACGGCCGGTCATGGTCAGCGCCCACACCTCGGTCTCATCGGGGCACAACCGAACGACATCGAGGAGGGCCGATGGGCCGCCGCCTGCATGCGGAAACAACACCAAGCGATACCGGGGACTAGCAACTGCGGCGAGCTGCACCCACTGGGCACGGGTGCGTCCGCACGGATGTTCACGCTGCATCGGCTTCTCCCACTGCGACTCCCGCCGACCAGCCACGCGCTGCGATCATGCGCTCGGCAATACCGGTCAACACCGTTCCCGGACCCACCTCGACGAAGCGCTCCACTCCCGCCTCCATCGCCCGCACCAGAATCTCCGTCCATCGAACGGGCGAGAAGAGCTGTCGCACCATGAGATCCGCGATCGCGGCGCTGTCTTCAGGGAACAGTTCTGCAGTCACGTTGGAGTACACCGGAATACTCGGTGCGGCGAGTCGTAGGCGGGCCAGGACATCGGTGAACTCCCGGGCTGCCGCGCGCATGCTGCGACTGTGGAAGGCGCCGTCGACGTTGAGCCCCACCGCGAGGCCTCCGAGCTCATCGACGCGTTCGCAGAGCACATCCAGGGCGGCGTGGGGACCGGAGATCACCACCTGCCGGTCGCCGTTGTAGTTGGCAACATCGAGTTCGGTCAGTTCCTCGCTCAGGATGGTCTCGACCGCGGACGGCGACACTCCCATCACGGCGACCATTCCGCCCGCCGGCACCGATGCCATCAATCGCCCGCGTTCGGCCGCGAGTCCGACTCCGGACTCGAAGTCCACGGCGCCCGCCGCACACAGCGCGGCGAGCTCGCCGAGCGAATGACCTGCCAGTACGGCCTCGCCGCAGGCGGGATTCCGCAGATACGCCACGTACTCGGCGACGAACACCGTCGGCTGTACGTACTGCGTTTTGCGCAGCAGATCAGCGGATCTGCTCGCCTCACTGATATCGAACCCCGCGATCTCGGACGCCAGTACGACCAGGTCGTGGCGATCGCGAAGTGCCGTCGCGCACATACCGGGGCGCTGCGATCCCTGACCCGGGAACATGACGAGCGCGGTCATGCGCGGACCACCTGTTCGTCCGCCGTCACCAACTGCACAGGTACAACTGCGTCGGGCGCGACGAGCCGCAGTCGCACCGCCTCGAGATTCCGGATCCGAGACCTTTCCCGGGTTCCCGCTAGCAGGCGGAGCACGATCGCGATCAGGGCGCCGTGCGTTACGCAGCCGACGGTGTCGACTCCCGCAGGGAGATCGCGGAGGAAGGAGCGGAATCGGGCAGCCACTTCCAGCGCGGACTCCCCCGCGGGCGGGACGAACCGGGCATCGCCCGCCAGTCGCGCGGCGAGGTCCGGATGATCGCTCCGCAGCGCCTCGGCCGCCATGCCGTCCAAGTCGCCCAGATCTCGTTCCGCCAGCCGCTCGTCGACGTGGAACACACGGCCCGGAAACAAATGGACCGCAGTCTGTTGTGCCCGCAATTGCGGCGACGAATAGTAGGCGTCCGGGACGGGCAGTCCGCGCCCGACCCAGTCGGGTCCGGTCAGGGCTCCGGCCAGCACGGGTCCATCCGATCGACGCCCCTGCAGGAGGTCGGCCTCATTGGCTGCGGTACGCGCGTGGCGCACCAGGACCAGCTCGGTCACCGTGCACCGCCTTCGGGCAGCCTGTGCGCGACATCGAAGGTCGATGCGACGCCGGCGCAGCTCGCGGACCATTCGGACAGGCTCCACCAGTGCCCGTCCATCTCGACCACGCTGTGGTCCTCGACGGCGACGCGCACCTGTTCGGCGTCACTCAGTGGCGTCGGCGCGGCGGTCCGCAGGGCCCGGTAGGAGCGCATCCACAGCGTGTTGCTCCGGGAGCGCGGAACCCCGTCCAACTCGTAGAGCAAGGCCTGCGCAACCTGCGCAACGGCCACCACGTGTTGAACGTCGCCAAGGCTGTCCGGGTATCGGCCTGCGAGCTCGCGATACGCGGAGTCATCGCGCCGTACCGGCACCGTGAGTGTCGCGCTCGCTGTATCGCGACCTAGATCGAGCGCGACGTCAGTCAGGGCGACCTCGCTCCCGTGGTACGCCGTCCCGCCGACCGGAGCGGCGGTAAGCGTCCTGGGTACCTGCTCGATCTGGATGCCACCGGGCACGCGAAGTGTGAAATCGATGCGCATGGAGCCCAACTCAGCGCGGACGACCAAACCGGAGCCGGCGCTCTCCGGGTCCGTCCGGACCGCGGCCCTGACCGGCACCGTCGTCGCATCCTCCTGAGGCGATCCGCCCGCACGCAATCCGAGATCATCGATCCAGGCACCGGTGATCTGCTCGGGGGCAGCGGTGGTCGCGCACCGGAGCAACTCGACACCGAGCAATGCGGCGGTCACCGCGCCGTCGATGGTGGACACGTGCGGGGTGACGCTGCGCTCGCCCTTCGAAGACCAGGCGGCGGGGTAGTCGATGGCCATCGAGCCCGAGACCCGGACGCTCTCGCCGTCGACGGTCGCCTCGCGGAGCCTGAGGGACTGATGGACGTCGCGGTAGCGGCTTCCGAAGAAGCGATCTGCGCCAGGGCCGAGCGCGTCGTCGATCGAACGGTGGAGTACGGGGGCGCTCATGCCCGAACCTCGCCGGTCAGCGCACGCGAGTGCACCGCGTCGATGACCGATCCGACGCTGTCTGCGCCGGTGATCTCGTTGGCGGCGAACTCCACGCCGAATCGCTTCTTCACCTTCATCCCGAGCTGCACGATGCCCAGGGAATCGACGTACAACTCGTTGAAGGTCCTCGCCTCGACCGCATCTTCATCGGCGGCATGGCGGCGGACCAGGTAGTCGCGGATGAAGGCGGCCACTTCGGTGCGCTCCGGCGACTGGTTGACGAGATCTGAACTCATGATCGGTTCCTTCCGGATGCGTGATCTGGTTATCGGCTGAGAACGGCGGGGCCGCGCTATGTGGCCGTGGTGGAGAGGGCGGGCCAGGTGAACGTCGTTGCGCCCCAAGACGCTCCCGCACCGAATGCCGCCAGCATGACGCGATCACCGCGATGCAGACGTCCGTCAGCCAATGCACGGCCGAGCGCGAGAGGGATGGATGCGGCAATGGTGTTGCCCGCCTGATCGATGTCGACGATCACCCGGTCGGGCCCGAGCTCCAACTCGTCGGCGACAGCGTCGATGATTCGCCCGTTGGCCTGATGCGGAACGAAGATCGCGACGTCGTCGACACTGATACCGTTGCGGTCCAGTGATTCCCGAACGGCTTCGGACATTCGTTCCACTGCCTGAACGAACAGCGGCTTGCCGTCCATAGTGATGAACGGCGTGGTGGACCCGAGAGACTCGGACGCCCGATCGCGGCCGCCGTATCCGGGCATCATCACGAGATCGTGATGCAGGCCGTCCGCGCCGAGCACTACATCACCGAGAACACCGTCACTCTCGAGGTCGTCCGCGGACTCGATCACCACGGCACCCGCTCCATCGGCGAAGATAGCGGCCGTATTCCGATCGGTCGGATCGGTGAAACGACTCGCGGTCTCAGCGCAGACCAGCAGAACCCTACGCGCACCACCCGAGCGGACGATGCTCGCCGCAACCTGGAGCCCGTAAAGGAATCCCGTACAGGCGGCGCTGATGTCGAAGGCCGGAATGGCCCCCAGGCCCAGCGCCTCGGCCACGATGGGCGCCGTCGGCGGGGAGATGAAGTCCGGTGTCGCGGTGGCGAGAATGAGCATGTCGACATCGCGGGTCCCCGCGGATTCGAGCGCTCCGACGGCCGCGCGAAGGGCGACATCGGAGGTCGCTTCGCCGGGTTCGGCCCGGCGACGAGTGATGATGCCGGTCCGGCTCGTGATCCAGTCCGGATCGGAGTCGATGGACGTGCAGATCGACTCGTTGTCGACGATACGTTCGGGACGATAGGTACCCAATCCGCTTATTCGGGCAGCGAACACGATCGAAACCCCTTCCTCGGTCGGGCGTCCCGGACCTGCGCCCGAGCCGTCCCCCCAACCGGCAGTGTCCACAATTGTGAACACGACCGAGTAGACGCCCTCGCAGCGCGACCCGTCAAGCGCGACCGACTGTGATTCAGCACACCCATACCCGGGTTGACCGCAGGGCCACCAGGATGTTTACTGTTCAATGACCGTTCACAACAGCGAACGATCACCATGTCCCGGCTTCCTCGGGACCGATGCGCTGCCCGCGACGCGGGTAGCATCGGCCCCAGCGAGCTGGACCGCGTGGGGGGAAGCAAGGACTGGCGACTGCAAGTGACACCCGACGCAACGGCACAAGAGATGAAACGAACCTTCACCGAATCCCTGAACGAGCTCTTCGACAATCGCGAGGAGGCGACCGGCCGCCGTCAGTCGCTGAGCGAGTTCCTCTCCGATTTCGAGCGCGTGACCGGCACCCGCATCAGCAAGGGGTATCTCTCCGAACTCCGCAGCGGCGTCGTGACCGACCCGCGCCTGGAGCTGATCCGCGCATTCGCTCGATACTTCGACGTTCCCGCCAGCTACTTTCTCGGTGACGGCGACGAAACCGATTCCGCACATGCAGAACTCACACGATCGTTGACAGCTGCCGGCGCGCAGATCGGACTGCGCGCCGGTGGTCTGTCAGAGCAGTCGATGCGCGAGTTGACACGGCTGATCGACGATCTCCGCGAGCAGGAGGGGCTGGCCGCCGCCGACGACGACTACCCCACGGCCGAACGCTGACCCTGCTCCGCCAGTGCGCCAAGGACCCGGGCACACGCGCTCGCCGAGCCCTCGCCACGGGCGACGGCAGCGCGGAATGCGTCCGCTGATCGGAAGACAGACTCGAGATCGGCGGTTCGGAGCTTTCGGAAGTGCAGCAACGGGGTATCGAGCCCTATGACCGACGGATCGTCGTGCAGATCGATCGAGGCGTCGCCGGGCCCGCGCCCCAGCGGCGCCGCCGCGTCGAAGATCGCGACGACCGCGGCCGTGAGATACGCCGACATCGCAGCGGGCGAGAGGTATTCCGTCCATCGAGGGGAGGCGAAGCCGCCGCTGACGGCAGTCTCCGTCTCACTCACGGCGGCGACCAGCGGGCGCAGTCGCAGGTAGTCGCGCACGTCCGCATAATGCCGGGTAATCCGGTCGCCGAACAACCCCACTTCGACGAACCCGAATCCCGTTGCATAGACCAGGGCACCGATCACGTGGGCGTAGAAGGCCACAGTTTCCACGGCGCCCCCGACGGGCGAGCCGGCCGGAAGCCACGCATGCCAGTACGGCGATCCCAGTCGGCAGATCGCGAAGAAGGCGATCATGGCGGAGCCCATGCAGACCAGAATCAGGCCGGATCGCGCTCCGCGCGAGTCGATTCGGCCGATCTGCGGGACGCAGACCGCCAGCACCGCTACCTTGGTCGCCAGCATCGATCCGGCGTAGGCGACGATGTAGATCCGGCCCGGCACCGTGGGCTCGACGGCGACGATGTAATTGGCCTCCGACGGACCGGGATACAGCACCACGAAGCATGTCACCAACGTTCCGATGGCGAGCGCGCCGAACGCGGCAACCGCCAGCACTGTCCGGCGCGGCACCCGGCCCCAGAGCCAGTAGACCACCAGCAGCAGCGTGAGGCAGTTCCAGAGCACCCCGGAGACATGGGTCAGCAGCGCCACCAGATGCTGGATACCGAAGGTGGACTTGAGTTGCGGCATGAAGATCGAGGCCGTGAACTGGTAGAAGAGCATCCCCACCGCGATCGTCGCCAAGGGCAGCAGGAGCCGGACGCCCCCGCGGCGACGCTCGGTGCGGATCCCCGCTAGCGCTGACAGAGCGATGATTCCGAAGGCGACCACTGCGAGCTGGTAGCCCCAGAGGTACTCCGCGCGAGTCACTTCCACACGCGGCCCCCGGCGAGGGTATCGGTGATGCGGTCGGCTGCCGTTCCCGGATCGGTGGTGCGGACCGAGCGCACCCGCAGGAGATGTGACAGTCGTGCGGCGAAGTACTCCGCGGCACGTTCATCACCGGTCGACGCGGTGCAGGTCGCCCCTTCGGCGATCTCATCCGGGCCCGCGAGACGGTGATCCAGAATCACATGGCCGAGTTCGTGGAAGACGGTGAACAGTTGATGTGTGCCCGGTGTGGCTCGATCGAACATCACCACATCGCCCTGGCCGAGCCTGACGACCATGCCGAAGACAGCGCTGGCACCGAAGTCCGCAGGCATCAGCCTGATCTGCCTGCCCGTACGGGCGGTGAGCAGTTCGATCATGTCTCCGAGTGTCGGGCCGGTCCCGGTGAAGTCGAGCCCCGCGACGAGTTCGGCCGCAGCCCGCTCGACCGCGCGGCGCTGGCCCCACCGCAACTGCGGCGCCCACGCGCTCATCGCACCGGGGGCCGATCATCCGAGTGCTCCCGCAGCCAGCTCGCCAGCAGCGAGAAGACGGCATCCGGCGCCTCGCGATGCGGGAAGTGGCCGACGTTGTCGAGCACGACCCGGCGATAGTCTCCAGCGACGTGATCAGCTGTGCCCTCAGAGGCCTGCGGCGCGACGCACCCGTCAGCTCCGCCGTGGATTACCATTGTGTGGCAATCGATCCGGGAGGAACCCTCGATGGCTTCCGACACGGCATCCAAGGAGGCGGGAATGTCCTCACCGCCCCACCACCAGCGGTGCCCGTAGTAGCCGGCTGTGACGGCCCCCCAGGAGGCACCGAAGGACCCGATGGTGGCGTCGAGATCGTCGGAAGTGAATGCCCAGTTCGGCGACCACTGGTGCCAGAGGAGTTCGACGAGGCCGCTCCGATCGGACTCGAGGTAGCGCGCTCCCATGGGCGTGTTCAGCAGCCAGTGGTACCAGAATCGATGCAGGTGATCCGGGGGCGGAAGCTGGGGTGCATCGGACCGTGGCGACCATCCCGCTCCGAGCAACGTGGTTGTGGAAATCCGTCCCCCGCGCCACGACGCGGCGAGATTGCCAGCAGCCATGGCTCCCCAGTCGTGCCCGATAAGGTGCACGGGTTGATCCGGGGCGAAGATCTCGACCAATTCGCGGAGTCCGGTCACCAGCGCGGGCAGGGTCGCCACCACCTCGTCGGACAGACCCGTCGCCACCGATGAGTCCACTCCCGGCCAGGCGGGCACCACGACGCGGTACCCGTCGTCGGCCAGGCGGGCCGCGATCGACGCCCAGGATCCCGGATGATCGGGCCATCCGTGGATCAGGAAGACCGTCGGGCCGGTGACACCGTAGGACGCGACGTCGAAGGTCGCGATCGACGTCGAAACACGCTCGCGCCACAGTGCGGGTGGATTCACCTGCACCACGCTACGGGGTAGTTCGGGCACCTTGCGACCTGAGCGCGAGCCGGACCGTGGTCCCCATGACGACGAACACCACCGCGATGACCGAGAACGCGAGCACGGGTGATGCGATGACAGTCGCCGAGCCCAGCACGGCGACCGCGATCACCATGCCGAGTTGCCGCCCGACGTTGAACGTCCCGGCACTGATGCCCGAAGTGCCTGGAGTCGCGAGGGTCATCGCAGCACTACTGAGCGTGGAGGCCAACACCCCGGCCGCCACGCCCAGAACCGCGGTTGCGGCGAGCGCAGCGGGCAGGGAGGAGTCCACGAGGAGGGCGATCGCAAGGGCGGCGCCGGCGCCGATCGCGGGTGCGGTCAGCAGCAAGATCCTATGCCGATCGCGTGGTGCGACGAGCGCGACCACGTTACCGACCAGCCATCCAACGCAACACGGCACCATCAACAGCCCAGCGTCCGCCACATCGACGTGCCGGACCACCTGGAAGTACACCGGAAGCACGACCAGCGAACCGTAGGCAGCGAATTGGTAACAGGTGCCGGAGAACACGGCCGGAGTGAATGCGCGGTTGAACACCACAGGCGGCACCAAGGGCTCGGATGCGACACGGAGGTGCCGGACGAGTGCGATGGCGACCACGACGAGCGCGACCGCACATGAGACGGCCACCTCGACCGCGCCACGGCAGAGTTCGATCAATCCGGCGGCTACGGCCGAGAGGCCGAGCGCCAGGAGCGCCTGGCCGCGCCAGTCGATGTCGCGCCCGCCCGGCTCGCCGTCCCGGACGGAGGGCAGCAACGCGAGTGCCATCGCGGACAGCGGCACATTGCAGAGGAACACTGCCCACCATCCGAGCTGAGAGACGAGGACCGCGGCGAGGATCGGCGAGGCGGCGATGGCGATCCCGCCGACCACGCCCCACACCCCGATTGATCGAGTGCGTCTGTCCAGCTGCGGAATTCGACGGCTGATGACAGACAATGTCATGGGGAGCATGAACCCGGCAGCGGCGCCCTGTCCGATCCGCATCGCAATGAGAACGCCGATGCTCGGCGCGACCGCGCACAGCACCGAGAACACGACGAAGGTGAGCGTCGCCCGGCGGAACACCCGGGTGCTCCCGATTCGGTCGCCGAGCACCCCGGCGATCAACAGGACGGCGCAGAGCGGCACGGTGTAGCCGTCGAGCACCCACTGGCGAGCCACGGTGCCTGCTCCCAGGTCCGCCGCGATCTCCGGCAGCGCAACGTTCACACCGGAGGCGTCGAAGGCCACCATGAAGTTGCCGAGGCTCACCGCCACCACGCCGATCCATCCCAGAGGCGGCGCACCGACTCGTGCCGCCTGCGTGATGGTCGCACTCATCCCGCGCGGGCCGATCGTTCGCCAGGAGCCATTGCGGATAGCACGGTGTGATGTACCGGCACATCGACCCCGAGACGCTCGGCGTACGCCACCACCGCGCCGTTCTGCTCGAACAGCTCCGATCTCCGGCCCGCGCGGAGGTCTCGCTGCATCGACGACGTGGTCGCGGGCTCGAAGCCGAGGTAGACCGCCATACAGGCGGCGACATCGCCATCGGTGATCTCGATTCCCTGCGCCCGTGCGACCGCCGCCACCTCGTGCATCGCCGATTCGACGAGGCCGCGACTTTCCGGGTCCGCCGCCGTTTCCCCCGTCGAACGTCCCGTCAGTGCTCCGACGCCTCCGTACGAGGCCACCAGCATCAACTTTCGCCACAGCGCCCTCGGCATGTCCACATTGACCGTGACGGTCATCCCCGCCTGCTGCAAGGTCGTAGCGAGCCGAGTCAACTCTCGGGTCGGTCGGTCGACCCGATCGACCGGACCGAGCTCGATCACCGCGTCCGCGCCGAGACAGTGGACCGTGAGCGATTCGGTTCGTTGCGCGATCACCACGCAGGTCGCGGCGACGGCGTGCTCCGCCCCCAGCGACTCCGCGATCTCCAGCGGCGCGTCCACCCCGTTCTGCAGGGTGAGCACGAGAGTCTGCGGTCCGATGAGCGGCGCGAGCGATCCTGCCACCTCTCGTACTTGCCACGACTTCACGGCCACGATGACCGCATCCACCGGAACCGCGACATCGTCGAAGGAGTCGATCACCGCCACATCATGACGCCGGACCTGACGGTCGCCGTAGTCGATCGTGATCGGCTCACCCGCAGCGAAGCCGGACACCGCCTCGCCACGAGCGAGCAGGTACACCGTATTGCAGCTCACCCCGGCCAGGGCGCCGGCGCAATAGAGGCCCATCGCCCCCGCACCGACGACAACGATGTTCACGCCGGTACCCGCTCCGCGGCGGAGACCCCCGTGATCTGCTGTCCTCGCGTCGCCAGCACGTCCAGGGCCGCCAGCGGAACGTCCTCCAGGCGGATCATGTCGTCGTACAGACCGCGAATCCTCGCGGCCAGTTCGTCGTATTCGTCGCGCTTCCGGTCGTACAGGGCGTCCATCCGGGCGGAGAGCCGCTGATAGACGGCGTCGACGAGCGCCGGGTCCGACGCCGTCAGCTCATTCATACCGCTCTCGATGAGGATCTGCTTGATGTACGTCGGAAACAGACCGATCTTGTTGAGGAAGTAGTCGACATCGCGCGAGACTCCCAGATAGTCAGGAACATTCACGATTCCGGCGTTCTCGTTCTGTACGAGGAATCCGCTGACCGCGCGGTACGGGTCAGGGGCGGCGAGATACGTGTGCTCTGCGAGTCTCGCAGCATGCGCGAGTCCGTCGAGATCGAGCTCGCCATCGGCGACCGTGATCGAGTTCCGCTGGAAGATCGCGGCAATGCTCTCGATCTCCGGCAGCCCAGCCCGGTTGCCCACGCCGGCGACCCCGCCCTCGACCATCTGGAAGCCGTGGAAGACGGACGTCAGAGAATTGGCGGTCCCGATGCCGAAGTCGTTGTGCCCGTGCAGATAGAAAGTGATATCTGGGTTGTCGCGTACCAGGTTGGCGGCGAGAATCGCCGTGGTGTCCGGGACGAGCGTCCCTACCGAGTCATTGATCCGGATCAGCTCGATCCCCTGGGCTCGGCACCGGTCGATCTGCGCCATCAGATGCTGGTACTCATGCTCGTCGACAGTGGTCGAGAACGCATTGAGCAGACTCGAGCGGAAACGGCGGATTCCGATGCCGCGGAGGCGATCCACGACCCGCTCGAACAGATGTTGCTGACTGTCGATCTCGATCATGCCGAGACTGACATAGATGCGATCGCGATACTCCAGCGGCAGGTCCCGCTCCAGCGTCGCGATCAGCGGCTCCCAGGTCTTGAGCGTGAGATTGAACGAGAACTGCGCCGACGCGGGGATCCTTCCCATCAGATGCTGCGAGTCGAGAACGCTCCGAACGAATCTCGCCTCCTCTAGACCGGAGCCCACGTCGATGTCCGTGACCCCCGCCGCGGTGATCGCCTCGATGAGTCGAAGTTTGCGGTCGTCACCCGCGCCGAACGGCGCGCGTTCGCCGCCTTCCCGGATGGTCTCGTCCGAGATCGCCTTGATTTCGAAGTCCTCGTATCGGGCCTGATGCCCTGTGGGAAAAGACAATGCAGACATCACCACTCCGTTCATGATTGTGAACCCTCCCACCTCAGTGAACACCCGGGGGACCGGAGCGGCAACTCGTGCGAAGTGAGATCGTCGTCACACCACCGTGCGACGCGTGGTCACGGCCACCGTGATCGCCAAGACGATCAGCGGGAGTGCGATGGCGACGGACACGGAGAGCGAACTGCGCAGGTGCAGCGCCTCGACGACCACCGAGTACACCGCACCGGAGGCCATCTGCACGAAGAAGAACAACCCAGCCCCCACACCTTGGGCCTTGAGGTCCAGTTCCAGCAGCCCGCCCTGGGAGAACGGAATCGCAGCCCCGACGCCGAGGAATCCGACAGCGAGTGGCAGGACGACGGCGGCGGGGTTGTGCACGCCGATCGCCGCGAGGATCACCAGGGCGGCGGCACCGAGTACCGACCCAACCGCGCCGATGCGCACGGCCCGCACCGTCGACGAGGCACGCCGGATCAACACGCTGCCGGCGATGTAGCCGACTGCGGGGACGATCAGCAGGAGTCCGTACTGCAATTCCGAGGCGCCGTGCAGTTCCTGGAGTACGAACGCGGATTGTTCAATGAACAGGAAGTACCCCATCCACGCCAGCGAGATCACTACGGCGTTTCGGTGGAACCCTTTCCGGCCCAGCGCTTCGCCGATACCACGACCGATCGCCCGCGGCGTCGGCGACACCGGGGACGCGGGTGGGGACGCGGGGACGAGCAACAGGAAGGCGGCGGCGAGAATCACCCCGAGCGCCGCGAGTCCCATGAACAGTGCGCGCCATGCCAGCACCTGCACCAGCGCGGACCCGAGGAAGGGCGAGAGCGCCGGGGTCGCGGCGATCACGATCGACAGCGAGGTGAGCAGCTGCATCCTGGCGTCGGCCGGGTACCTGCGCTGAATCACCAAGCGACACAGCACTGTCGCGGAGGTTCCGCCCAGCGCCTGGACGAACCGCGCGGCGGCGAGCACGCCGACGTTCGGTGCCACAGCGGCCGCCACGCCTCCTGCGGCGAACAGCAGCAGCCCCAGCGCCTGGAGGGCGCGAGCGTCGAAGCGGTCGGCCAGGATGCCGGCGGCGAACATCGAGACCGCGTATCCGGCCATGTACCCGGACAGGGTGAGCTGCACGGCCGCGACCGTGGTGTGCAGATCGATGGCCATCTGCGGGATCGACGGGTTGAGCAGGCTGAGGCCGAGTTGCGGCGCCGTGACCGCCACGAGCAGCATGACGGTGGTCCACCGCCGCGGAGTGGTAGCCGCGGCGGCTTCCTTGTCGACGATCCCGACTGACATCACAGATCACGCCCCCTCGAACCGATTGCCTGCGCCCCCGCTGAACCGAACCCTGCTTTTCATACTGCCTGAAAGTAAACAATTAGTGTCCGGTGACGCTCCACCGCCGAATCTGTGCGCTCGGAGGACGCGAAGCCCGCGATCGGCTCCGGCGCACACGGAGACCGGTCACGGCCGAGGGACGGGCCTCCGAGGCACCTCAGCGTCATCGGAAACACGGAACTCGGTCGCACTGCGCAGTGCCGGGAGCAGAGCCCACAACTCGTCACCCGGACATTCCGTAGGGCCGGCGATCTTCGACCAGTCGCGGTGTCCGCTGATCGACCATTGCGTGGCGCGCACGGCGTTGTTGGGATTCGCGTACCGGACCGCGGCCTGCGGGTTCATCCCCAACGGGCGGCACAGAGCCGCGAGCACCTGGACGAGCGATGCCCGGGCCGCCGGGGTGGGCTGTGAGCCGGTGAAATCACCGATCACACAGATTCCGATGTTGCCGCTGTTGGCCTGATACACGTGCCCGGCGGTGACGACTGGCGTACCCGGTCGCAGCGTCGAGGTGCCGGGCGCGAAGACGGGCGCGTCGGTGCCGGTGTCGCGGCCGGCGTAGATCACGCCGTTGGGGTCGATCACGAGGTGGTAGCCGATGTCACCCCACCCTCGTCCGCCGTCGGATGCCGGGGACGCGTGGAACCGGTAGATCGATCGGACCGCATCGCGATAGTCGAGGTACTCGTCGCCCCGCGGTTGCGCCGTGTGGTGCACGGTGATCACCTGGGCCGGTGTGTAATCGGGGGTTCCCCAGGTCTGGAGGCCGGGATCGGCTCCCCAACCAGCCCGTGTGACCACGGGAAATCCCCATCCGTAGTGGGTGGCCACGGGCGACTGGAAGTTCGGTGCGGTCGCGATCCGGTAGCGGGTCGGCGTGAGGGCGATACCCGCGTCGGTGATCACCTCCAGGTCGAGTGTGTCCGCCGGGAGGGCGATCAGCTCGGAGGTGTTCGGCAATGGCCGGTCGTCGCGACCGTGCGTCGTTCGGCGGACGGCGATCTCGACGGTGCGCCCGCCGGGAAGCGCGACCCTGATCGCGACCCGCTGCCCTCGTGTTCCGGTGAGGTCGACCGAGACGTATCCGGCTCCACCGGCGGTCGGTGTGGGTGCCGCCGCGGCCCTGCGCCCCGATCCAACCGTGGCCGCCACGGCCGTGGCGCCCGCCATCATCACCGAACGCCGGGAAATCCGCATACTGCCACGCCTCCATTTCGTGATCGCACCGCTCACCGGAAGGCACGCCGAAACGTCTGACGAACCACTGCCCGAGCAGGTTTCGTGCACGACGCCGCGCGCATGAACCCCAGTTTGCGGGAGCTCTCCCACACCCGTCACCGCCGGCTTCATGAACACTCCCGCCGCACCGAGGGCGCACACACAACGCATCGTCGCGCCACACATTCAGATCTGGTTCGAAACCATCAGTGGCCCAGGCTGATCAACCGGTTCGTCAGCTCCCAAACCTGCCCGAGTGCGGCGATGCCGCAACGACCGATTGTGTGATCAACAACATAGTGTGCAGAAAGGGCCCTCACGGGCCCTGCCTACCGCCTCTTGTCGCGGGGACTCGGCCGCTCCGCGACCACCGGGAAGGTGCCGGTGTACCCGTCACGCGCGGCGGCGGCCTCGGCGACGCGGCCACGCGCGAGGAACCAGCCGCCGATCAGCATCGGGATCAGCACCAACAGGCTGGCGACGGTCCAGGTGCCGATCGGGGTGTCGAAGGCCATGAGCACCAGGACGAGCACGAGGAAGGCCAGGGTGATGTAGCCGGTGTACGGGGCGCCGAACAGCCGGTACGCCGGCCGCTCGATCCGGCCCGCCTGCGATTCGTGGTACAGCTTCAGCTGGCACAGCACGATCGTGGCCCAGGCACCGAGAATGCCCAGCGCCGAGATGTTGAGCACGATCTCGAAGGCCTGCCCGGGGTTGAAGGCGTTGAGCAGCACGCCGCCCAACGTGAACACGCAGGTGAGCAGGATGCCGCCGTAGGGCACGCCGTTGCCGGACATGCGGGAGGTGAACTTCGGCGCGCTGCCGTTGACCGACATCGAGCGCAGGATGCGGCCGGTGGAGTACAGGCCCGCGTTGAGCGAGGACAGCGCGGCGGTGATCACCACGAGGTTCATGATCGAGCCGGCCTCGCTGAATCCGAGCTTGGAGAAGAACGTGACGAACGGGCTCTCCCCGTCCTTGTACGACGACCACGGCAGCAGCAGAGCGAGCAGCAGCAGCGAGCCGCAGTAGAAGATGGCGATCCGGAAGATCACGGTGTTGATCGCCTTGGGCATCACCTTGCGGGGGTTCTCCGTCTCCCCCGCCGCGGTGCCCACGAGTTCGACCGCCGCGTACGCGAAGACCACGCCGGAGGTGACCACCGCCAGGGGCAGCACCCCGTGCGGGAACCAGCCGCCGTTGTCCGTGATCACCGACAGGCCGGTGCGCTGGCCCTCGATGGTGAACCGCCCGCTCAGGAAGATCGTGCCGACCAGCAGGAAGGCGGTGAGCGCCACGACCTTCACCAGGGCGGCCCAGAACTCGAGCTCGCCGAAGAGCTTGACCGAGATGAGATTCATGGTGAGCACCACCGCCAGCGCCATGAGCGCGAAGGCCCACTGCGGGATCACCCGCAGTGGCCCCCAGAAGTGCAGGTACAGCGCGATCGCGGTGGAGTCGACGATGGAGGTCATGGCCCAGTTCAGGAAGTACAGCCAGCCGGCGACGTACGCGGCCTTCTCACCGTAGAACTCCCGCGCGTAGGAGACGAACGAGCCCGACGAGGGCCGGTGCAGCACCAGCTCGCCCATCGCGCGCAGGATGAAGAAGACGAAGACGCCGCAGATTCCGTACACCAGGAACAGTCCCGGACCGGCGGAGTTGAGTCGGCCGCCCGCGCCGAGGAACAGGCCGGTGCCGATGGCACCGCCGATCGCGATCATCTGCAACTGTCGAGGCGTGAGGGACTTCTGATAGCCCTCGTCCTCGGCGCCGAGTGCGTGGTCGGCGCTCACGTTCTGGTCGGTAGACACCGAGCCATTGTGCGTTACTGAGATTTACTACGCATTCCGGGTGCCGTATTCGGCGCCGTCGGCCACCATCCACACCTGAACCGCGCCGGAGCTGGAGGTGTCCGCCGCGGCGCGCTCGAGCTCCGGTCCGAGTTCCTCGTTCCGGATCCGCTGGTCCACGTACAACAGCGTGTTCACCGAGGCCAGGAAGGGCAGCGTCATCACCTGCCCCGCCGCCGAGCCCAGCACGATCAGGGCCGTCGGCAGCACGTCTCCGGCCCCCAGCGCGGTGGGCGCCAGCCAGCGCGCCGAGTACCAGAACGGCAACCACACGGCGATCCCGATCGCGTACGCGATCAGATAGCTGAGGACCAGGCGCGACAGGATGCGGCGGTACCCGGGCCGCTGCAGGTCGAACGCGCGGCTGAGCGCGCCGATCGACCCGCGCCGCTCCAGCATCACGACCGACGTCGCTATGGCCATGAAGGGCCACATCGCCAGGATCGTGAGCACCGCCCCGATCACTGCGATCACCGCGATGAGTCCGGCGCGGTCCGGCCCCACGGCGATCGCGCCCAGGATCGCGACGGCGACAGCGGCCGCGACCGGGAGCAGGAGCAGGACGATGTCGAGCACACCGAGCGCCACCAGCGTGTGCATGCGCCGCCCCGCCGACAGCAGGGCCGTGACCGTGTGGGTCTTGCGGCCGAGCACGGCGCGGGCCACGCTGATGGTCACCACGCCCGTCACGAGCAGTGTGCCGGCGGTCCCGAACGCGGAGTTCGCCATGGACCAGCCGGAACCGAGACCGGTGAGCGAGAGCACCTGCGCCACGTCGGCATCGGCACGGGGATCGCCGATCCTGGTGCCGCGTGCCACGAACAGCAGCTGCGTGGCGATCGAGACCACACTCATCACCGCGACGATCACCGCGGTGAGCCCGAACATCACCCGGGGGTTCGCGCGAAGCGCGTGGACCGCGCCCAGGAAGAGATCGACGATCCGCAGCGGTGCGAGGGGGATGAGCGGTGGCAGCAGTGCGATGACCGCTTCCACCGCGGCTTCTTCCGCGGCTTCCATTGCATCGTCTGCCGCGTCATCAGCAGCATCGTCATCGTCCCGGCGGCGCGTGGCCTCCGCTTCGTCGCCGGTCACAGTGACATGATGGGGGCGAATGCCGAATCGCACAAGCATTCGCCCATCAAGATCAGTCCTTCGACTCGGGCTCGTCGCCCAGGTTGCGCGCGTCGAGGCCCTTGGCCTTGCGGCGCTGCTCCTCTGCGCGCTCGCGGCACTGCCGCAGGAAATCGTCGTCGTCATCGGGATATTGCGCGATGTGCCTGCCGCGGCGCTCGTACTCCGGGAAGCCGGTGGCGCGGGTGGGCGCACCGGTGACGGCCCCGACGGGGCGGCCGAGCAGGAACCAGATGAGCGAGCCCGCGAGTGGGATCAAGATGACCACGATGAGCCAGCCGAACTTGGGCAGATGCCGTACGCGGTACTCGTCCGCGACGATCACGTCGATCAGCGCCGCCACCCACAGCAGCAGCACGATGGGCCCCAGGTACACCATCTCAACCCCCAAGATCACGCAAACGGATAGCCGATGCTACCTCGGCTGTACCGCTCCGTTCCACCTATCCTGGCAGCATGAGTGACCTGAGCTGGCCCGCCGCCCGGATCCTGGGCCGTGCGGCGATCCGTGGACACCTGGAACTCAGCGATACCCACCTGCGGTTCCGCCCCGCGGGGATGGCCGCGAAGCTGCAGGGCACGCCCTTCGCCGTCCAACTGCGGCACCTCGCAGGCGCCGGCGTCACCGAGACCTCCGGCGGATTCCTGCGCCGCGGGCGCCAGCGCCTCTGCGTGACGCTGGGGGACGCCTCCGAGCAGGTCTTCGACATCCCGCGCCCGGACGATGTGGCCGCCACCATCCGCGAGCGGATCCCGGGGGCCGCGGCATGACGGCGCCGATCGCCGTGATCGGCGGCACCGGCCTGTACCGCTTCCTGGACGGCGCGACGCAGACGCGCACCGTCGAGACGCCGTACGGAGCGACCAGTGCGCCGATCACGCTGGGCGAGGTGGCCGGGCGGCAGGTGGCCTTCCTTCCCCGGCACGGGCTGCACCACGAATTCTCGCCGCACACCGTGCCCTACCGCGCGAACCTCTGGGCTCTGCACAGCCTGGGCGTGCGGAAGGTCTTGGCGCCGTGCGCCGTCGGCAGCCTGGACTCGGCGCTCGGCCCCGGCACGATCGTGGTCCCGGACCAGTTGGTGGACCGGACCACGAGCCGCACGTCCACCTACTTCGACGGTGGCGGCGTGCACGTGAGCTTCGCCGATCCGTACTGCCCGACGCTCCGGGCCGCGGCGGCGCCGCGCGCCGATCGCGACGGCGCCACCATGGTGGTGATCGAGGGACCGCGATTCTCCACCCGCGCCGAGAGCCGTTGGTACGCCGCACAGGGCTGGGAGCTGGTGAACATGACCGGACTCCCGGAGGCGGCGCTGGCCCGCGAACTGAAGCTCTGCTATGCCTCCATCGCCCTGGTCACCGATCTGGACGCGGGCATCGAAGCGGGCGAAGGCGTGCATGCCGACGATGTACTGCAGCAGTTCGCCGCCAACCTGCCGCGCCTCACCGAGGTCCTCACCGAGACGATCGCCGCGATCTCCCCCGGGGACGAGTGCACGTGCGCGGCAGGCGATCACGATCTCTCATCGCTGCAGTAGCCGGTCGACGACGCCCCTGTCCCCAGGGGTGAGCGGAGCTCGGCGAGGCTTCAGCCGCGCCTGCGCCGCGATGCGATCTCGTCCTGCGCCGCCTCCGCGGCCTCGCGAACCTGGTCGACGTACCGCGGGGCACGCTCCTGGGCGCTGGCGACGAGGCGCTGCGCCCCGTCCTTGACCTGATCCGCGTATTCGGGAGCGTGCTCGCGCAGGTCGGTCAACGTCTCGGACGCCGCCGCGGAGATCCGTGCCGCCCGCGTGCTCGCGGCGTCGGCGAGGGTGGCGACGGCGTCGTGCGCCTTCTCCCGCACCTCCGCGGCGCGATCGCCGAGGTCGGGACCGGCCTCGGCGGTGCCGGGCGTGAGGGCGGCGACGGTGGCCGAGGCGCGATCGGCGGCATGCCGGCCGGCCCGCTTGGTGCGCCAGAGGACGCCCGGCTCCCCCTCGGTATCGAAGCCGGCGATGATGAGTCCGCCGATGAGTGAGAGGTTCTTGAGGAAGTGGACCGTCGCCTCCTGTCGGGCCGCCGGATCGGATTCGGCCCAGAACCGGTTCTCCGTCGCGGTGGTGGCGGCGAGAGTGCCGGCGAGCGTCAGGGCGCTCAGCCGCGGCAGCCGGCCCAGTGCCAGGAGGGTGCCACCACCGAGCTGGGCGCCGCCGAGGGCGCGCGCCCACGTGGTGGGGCTGGCGGGCAGCGGGGCGTCGGGGAAGGCCTCCTGGGCCTTGTGGACCACACCGGCCGAGGAATCCGCTGTCTCGGCGGGGCGGAGCAGGGTGTTCACACCCGAGTAGATGAAGTACGACCCGAGCAGGGGCCGGGCGATGCGGCGAATCATGGGGACTTCCTTCTGTTCTCGTACGGACGATGGGGAGGTCCTGCAGGTGCCGGCGCCCCGGTGGGAGGAATCGCCACCGGGGCGTCCGGCACGCCGAGGGCGGAGCCTTACTTGCCGCTGAGCTTGTCCTTCACCGCATCGACGCCGCCCTTGACCGCGTCGGCGACCTCGGCGACCTTCTCCTTGATCTGGGCCTCGACCTGGTCGGCCTTGCCCTCGGTCTTGAGATCCTCGTCGCCGGTGACCGCGCCCGCGGCCTCCTTCGCCCGGCCCTTGAGATCCTCGGCCTTGTTCTGCGCGTCATCAGAGATCGACATATTCAATCCTCCTGCTGTTGTGAATCTTTCACGAACGTGCGGGTGACTCTTCGCACACCGGCGCCGGCCCTACAGCCACTCGGCGAACAACTGCCCGGTATCCACCTCGGACACCTCCGGTGACTTGATTCGCTCCGGTGAGCGCTGGCCGCCCCGGCACTTCCACGCTAAGCGCGTCGAACGCTCCTTCGCCAGTCGCCTTCGCACTCCAGGGCCCCGTCACGGCGATGATCAATCCACCTTGGATCGATTTTGCGATGACCGGCATGCGCGCTGAATCAGCTGTATTCCAATCGAATTCAGAAACCCCTCCACCGGACCGTCGTTCGATTCGTTATCGCCTCGTTATCACGTACCGATTTCGTAACCCTCGCCGAATCGACTGGCGTCGCGAGCCGCGCGCGGGCACGATCGATGCAGACGGGATGCGAGGCGCATCGCGCTGTGAACTGTGATTGACTCAGCTGGTGAAGCGAGCCTTTCCGCTGCCGGTCCGCGAAGTGGCCGGGATCGAGGTGGAAATGACTTTCGCCCCTGTGCGCCGGTTGTCGGACGGTGCGCTGGCCGCCGTGGAACTGCAACTCCACGGGACGGCCGGGAGCGCTTTGGAGTCCGCGCATGAGGCGCGCAGAGCGATGCGACTGCTGGAGCAGAAGGATCGACTGGATACGGCCAAGGCGCAGTCGGCAGCAGACCCGTCCGCCACGGCGCTGGCCCGGGCCGTTCCGCTCATCGTCGCGCTCGACGCCTTCGCCCTGGACGATGTGCTCGCCGCGCATCCCGTGGATGCCGGGCAGCGCGTCGTCGTCTCCGTCTCGTCCCGCCTGTTCATCGACTCCCCGCACGAGACCATGGCGGCGATCTCGTCGGCCCGCGACAAGGGCTTCACCATCTGCCTCGAGGTCGGCGGCGACGATGAGCACGCCCTCGCCTTCCTGGCGTTGATCGAGCCTGATCTGGTGCTCACCGCCCCGGACTTGCTGCGCACCCCGCTCGCCGCGGAAGCCGCCAGTACCGCGCACGCGCTGGCGGCCCACACCGAGCGCTCGCACGCCGTCATCATCGCCGAGGGCGTCGACGACGAGGCGACTCGAGCCGTGGCCGAGACGATCGGGGCGGACTACGGCATCGGCGCACTGTATCCCCCGCAACCCGCGGAGGAGCTCGTCGCGGAACAGCTCGTCGCGCTCCCGCCGCACCCGGTGTGGGCGTCGCCGGACAGCGGGCCGACAACGCCCTACGCCCTGGCCACCCGCGACAACTCGGCTCGCCGTGGAACCAAGCGGGTACTCGTCGAGATGAGCAAGGCCCTTGAAGCGCAGGCCGGCGCGATCGGTGCATCGATGATCGCCGTGGGCACGTTCCAACACCGGCGGCACTTCACCGAGCGCACCTCGGCACGCTGGCAGGCACTCTCGGAGGCGATCGGGTTCGCCGGGATCTACGGCGCGGAGATCACGCCGATCCGGGAGGGCAACATCCACCGGGCACCACTGAATCCCGGCGACCCGCTGGTCGACGAGTGGACCGTCGCGATCCTCGGGCCGCACTTCAGTGCCCTCATCGCGGCCAAGGACCTCCACGACAACGGCCCGGACCTCGAGCGCACCTTCGACTTCATCCAGACCTTCGACCGCCTCACCGTGGTCCAGGCCGTGCGCAGCGTCCTCAGCCGCTTCGAATAGCCACCCGCGGGTCAGCTCGCGCCGGCCTCGACCGCGCGCTCGATCCGCGCTCCGGTCTCGGGATCGATGTTCTTCCAGTACTCGAAGGCGCGCTGGAGCACGGGCCGGCTCACCCCGTCGAGGAGGTGGCCGGCCACGTTGTCGACGAGGCGCTCGCGGGCGGCATCGTCCATCACATCGCGAATCAGCATGCGGGGCTGGGAGAAGTCGTCGTCCTCGGGGTGGTCGACGTAGGCGGTGCGCACGATCTCCCCGTCCGCGGCCCACTGCGGCTCCGCCTGCCCGGGGTAGTCCGCGCTGGGGCCGCCCTTCGAATTCGGGGCGTACACCGGGTCCCGCACCGGATCGATGCGCATGGCACCGTCCTTGGAGTAGCTGCGCACCTCGTTGCGGGGCGCGTTCACCGGGATCTGCTTGTAGTTCGCTCCGAGCCGCGCGCGGTGCGCATCGGCGTAGGCGAAGACACGCCCCAGCAGCATCCGGTCGGGGCTGAGCCCGATCCCCGGAACGAGGTTGTTCGGTTCGAACGCCGCCTGCTCGATCTGTGCGTGATTGTCGGTCGGGTTCGTGTGCAGCGTCATCTTCCCGACCTCCTGCAGCGGGTAGTCGCTGTGCGGCCACACCTTGGTCAGGTCGAACGGGTTGTACCGGTAGGTCTTCGCGTCCTCGAAGGGCATGATCTGCACCTTGAGCGTCCAGCTCGGGTGGTCTCCGTCGCGGATCGCATCGAACAGATCCCGCACGTGGAAATCGCCGTCGGCGCCTGCCAGGCGGTCCGCCTCGTCCTGTGTCAGGTGCTCGACACCCTGATCGGAGATGAAGTGGTACTTCACCCAGTGCTTGACGCCGGTGCCGTTCACCCACAGGTAGGTGTGCGAGCCGTAGCCGTTCATGTGCCGCCAGCTCTTCGGGATGCCGCGGTCGCCCATGAGCCAGGTGACCTGGTGGGAGGACTCCGGCGAGAGGGTCCAGAAGTCCCACTGCATGTCGTGGTCGCGCAGGTTGTTGTCGGCCCGGCGCTTCTGCGACCGGATGAAGTGCTGGAACTTCAACGGGTCCTTGATGAAGAAGACCGGCGTGTTGTTGCCGACCAGGTCGTAGACGCCCTCGTCGGTGTAGAACTTCAGCGCGAAACCCCGAGGGTCGCGCCAGGTGTCCGCGCTACCGCGCTCCCCGGCCACGGTGGAGAACCGGGCCACCATGTCCGTCCGGGTGCCCTGCTGGAACAGTGAGGCGCACGTGTAATCCGATACGTCGGCGGTGGTTTCGAAAGTGCCGAAAGCACCGCTGCCCTTCGCGTGCGGCTGCCGCTCGGGGATGCGCTCGCGATTGAACTGCGCCATCTGCTCGATCAGATAGTGGTCGTGCAGCACGATCGGTCCGCCGGCGCCGACGGTGAGCGAATGCTGGTCACTGCCCGCCGGGGCCCCGGAGTCGGTGGTGGTGTAGTTGCGATGATCCGTCATGGCTTCTCCTCCACTGATGAGCGGGGACGGCCGATGAGCCGAAGGAAGCGCTGCAGTCCGGGCTGTCGGAGAGCTGAGCAGTGCGTCGATCGACCGGTCGGGCTTATGCCGTTCCCACAACCTGTTATACATCCGACCCTACCGGAACGATCGAAGGCGTGCGTCGAATGCAATTGCATGACAATCGATCACGGTTCCGACCAACCTATTACCCTGCTGTTACTCGGATACGACACTCCCGATGCCGGCGCGCGGAACGCTCACGAGCATGGAACTCCGCCGACACCGTGTCAGAGCGATCGCCGCCGTCGCGGTCCTGCTGTCCACCACCGCGGCCCCACTCACGGTCTCCGCCGCACCACCGAGCGCGGCGCCTCCGCCCGACCCCGGCCTGCGCACGTGCTCGGAGGTCGTCCCGGGCTTCGGCGACGACGTGAAGAAGTACCAGCTGTCCCCCGAGCTCGCGGCCCAGTTGGAGTGCGGGTTCCTCGATGTGCCCGTCGATTACGCCAAGCCCGACGGCCCCACCACCAGGGTCGCCTTCTCCCGTCTGCCGGCCTCCGATCCGGGTCGCAGCCGCGGGGTCCTCATGACTCACAGCGGCGGCCCCGGCGGACCGTCGCTCACCTATCCGATCGAGCTGGCGTCCCGGCCGATCGGCGAGGTGGTCCGCGAATACGACACCGTGAGCCTGGACTACCGGGGCCTCGGCAAGAGCGATCCGTACCTCTGCGGGGCCCCGCCGAGCGAGGGCACCGACGACCCGACCGAGGCCCGGTTCCGCGCCGAGGCCGCCGCGAAGGCCGCGGCGAATCAGGCTGTGGCCCGGTGCCAACCCGACTTCACCCGCACATTGACCACACCGACGATCGCGCGCGACATCGACCGCATCCGCGATCGTCTGAAGGTGGACAAGGTGGCCTTCTACGGCGTCTCCTACGGCACCGTCGTGGGGATGACCTATCGCGCCCTCTTCGACGATCGCGTATCCCGCATGTGGCTCGACTCCCCCGTGGACCCGGAGATGACCGCCGCGGGCGCGAAACGCTCCGACTACGACACCGACGTGATGCTGCGCGACAAACTCCTCGATGAACTGGCGGCGCAGAACGCCGCGTACGGGTTCGGAGCCACCGCCGACGACGTCCGACGGACCGTTCTCCGGCTCGCCGACGATGCGGTGCGCCGGATCGACGCCGCATCCGGTGCCGGGCCCCGCGCCGATCGCACCACGGTGATCGACACCATCATGTCCGGCCGGGCCATCGACGCGGCCAATGATCTCCTGCAGATCCGCGACGGCGGCCTTCCCTCGGCGCTGACATCGGGGAAGAGCGACCCGGCCACGCCCGCCCCGATTCCCGCACCCCCCGCCACCGTCGACGTGGCGCCCGGCGAGGGAGACACCTACCTGCCCATCTACTGCGGCTTCACCGCGGGCGGGCGCGATACCGACGAGACCTGGTCGCAGTACACCCGACTGCAGTCCGAGGTACCGAAGGATTCCCTGGCAGCGGCACCGACCTACCCCAGCACGATCTGCCTCGGATGGCCCTACCCCGCCGACCGCCCCGACTGGGGATCGATCACCAGCTCCAGCCCCCTCATGCTCGGCGGGCACCGCTACGAACGCTCCACTCCGTACTCGTGGGCCACCAACGCCAAAAAGGTGCTGCGCGGATCCCTGCTCACCGTGAACGACGGGCGGCACAGCGGCACCATCTTCACGCAGTGCGGCGCCGACCGCATCACGCAGTTCCTGCGCGGCGGTGATGCCCGTGACGGCGAATGTCTCACCGAGGAAGGGAAACTCCAGTGATGATCACCCGGACCCGCACGGCCCTGGCCGCGTTCGGCGTCGCCCTGTTCGCGATCAGCGCGTGCGGCACCGCAGGCGAGAGCGCCTCGGTCGAGACGGCGACGGATCCGGCGAGCACCGTCGGACTGGCTTCTTTCGACGGGGGCTGCGCCGGCTCGGTCGTGGCCGTCGACGGTGCGCGGCCGTCCGACGCCGCCCTGTTCCTCACCAATGGGCACTGCGATACCGATCGCGCCGTGTACGGGCGCGCCAATGTCGACCAACCCGGGCAGGCTTCGGCGGTGATCTCCACCGGCTCCGCTACCCCCGGGGTCGCGGCCCAGGTGGACCGCCGCCTCTACTGGACCATGACCGGCACCGATGTCGCGCTGTTCCGGCTCCAGCGGACCTACGGCGATCTCGCGGATCGCGGCATCAAACCCTTCCGCCTCAGCGACCGCAGGCCCGAGACGGGCGAGCGGATCACCGTCGCCACTCCCACCAAGCCCTACCGCTGCACGGTGGCGCGCACCGTCCCCACGGTGATGGAGATGGGTCTGCAGACGAACGATGTGCTCGCCTACAGCCCGGAGTGCGACACGGTGGCGGGCACCTCGGGTGCGCCGGTACTGGACGAGAAGGCGCAGATCATCGGGATCAACAACTCGCACAACACCTCCGGCGGGCAGTGCACCCGGAACGAGCCCTGCGAGGTGAGCCGGGAGGGCGTCGTCACGGTGAGCCGGGGAACCGGCTACGCGCCACCGGTGCGCGGCCTGGTCTCCTGCCTCACCGGCACCCGACTCGACCTCGGCAAGGAGGGGTGCTCCCTACCGAAGCCGTGATCGGGACCGGGACCAGGACCAGGACGGGCTTAGGCCGATCCCAGGTACTTCTCGGTGTCGCGCTGCAGCCACTTCACCACGAGCCCCACGGGCAGTCCGCTGAGCCCGATCACCTTGGCGCCGCCGACCGGCTCGATGAGCAGCGTCCAGGTGAACAGCGATCCACCCTCAGGCAGCGCCTCCACCCGGTACTTCTCGGCGAGCCGGGAGAGGCCGGGTGCGGTCGCGGACTGCACGTAGAAGGCCTTCTCGCAGAGGTCCTCCGACTCCTCCCAGGAGTAGAAGATCTCGTCGGCGCTGATGCCGGGACCGAGCGTCACGGTGCGGGTGGAGCCCGCGGCGAAGGGCCGCGGGCTGGTCCACTCGATCTTGCGGATCCCGTTGCACCAGTGCAGCGGGGTATCGGAGGTCAGCTCGCCCCACACCCACTCGACGGGGCGCGCCGACCGCACGGAGAACTCGTAGACGCCGGGGTTCCCCGGGGTCAGATCGGCGGGCAGGACGGGTTTGAGAGCGGGCATGACGTCTCCTGGCTCGGTCAGACGGTGTGCGCGTCGGCCACGTTCAGCGCGTCGTCGATGATCGCCAGGCCCTCACGGGCCTCGTCGACGGAGACGTTGCACGGCGGCACCACGTGGATGCGGTTGTAGTTGGCGAAGGGCAGCAGGCCACCCTTCTTGAGGGCCGCGACGGTCTCGTTCATCGCGGGGCTGCTGCCACCGTACGGCGCGAGCGGCTCACGCGTGTCCCGATCGCGGACCAGCTCGATCGCGAAGAAGACGCCCTCGCCGCGCACATCGCCCACGGACGGGTGCTTGGCCTTGAACTCCTCGAGGGTCGGCCGGATCACCTCGTCGCCGATCTGCGCGGCGTTCTCCACCATGCGCTCCTCGGTCATGGCGTTGATGGTCGCGACCGCCGAGGCGGTAGCCAGCGGGTGGCCCGAGTAGGTGAGGCCGCCCGGGTAGGGCTTGTCGGCGAAGGTCGCGGCGATCTCCGCGCCGATCGCGACGCCGCCGAGCGGGACGTATCCGCTGTTCACGCCCTTGGCGAAGGTCAGCAGATCGGGCACCACGGGGCCGGCGGCGGTGGCGCCGTGCTCGATGGCGAACCACTTGCCGGTGCGGCCGAAGCCGGACATCACCTCGTCGGCGATCATCACGATGCCGTACTTGGTGCACAGCTCGCGCACACCCGCCAGGTAGCCGGGCGGGGGCACCATGATGCCGGGGGTGCCGGGGATGGACTCGAGGATGATCGCCGCGATGGTGCCGGGGCCCTCGAGCACGATGGTGCGCTCCAGGTGCTCGAGCGCGCGCTGGCTCTCCTGCTCCTCGGTCTCGGCGTAGAAGGAGCTGCGGTACAGGAACGGCCCGTCGAAGTGCGCCACCGCCTGGGCGCCGTGGTCGTTGGCGAACCGGCGGGTGTCGCCGGTGACGTTGATCGACAGCTCGGTGCCGCCGTGGTAGCTGCGGTAGCGGCTGAGCACCTTCTGCCGGCCGGTGTGCACACGCGCCATCCGGATGGCGTGCTCGTTGGCGTCCGCACCGCCGTTGGTGAAGAAGACCTTGTCCAGATCACCGGGGGTGCGCTCGGCGATGAGGCGGGCGGCCTCGCTGCGGGCCTCGTTGACGTGCTGCGGCGCGATGGTGCAGATCTTCGCGGCCTGCTCGGCGATCGCGGCCACGACCTTCGGGTGCTGGTGCCCGATGTTGGTGTTCACCATCTGTGAGCTGAAGTCGAGCAGCTTGTTGCCCTGCCCGTCCCACACGTAGGAGCCCTCGGTGGCGACGATCGTCATCGGGTTGATCTGGGCCTGGGCCGACCAGGAGTGGAAGACGTGCGCGCGGTCCAGCTCGTGGGCGCGCGCTCCGGCGGCGGTCGCCTCGTCGATGGTCCTGCCGTCGGGTAGCAGTTCAGTCATATCAATTTCTCCATGTAATTCGACGGCGATATCGGCTGGTCTGCGCTGCTCACCTGGGTTTCGTCGCGGTACGTAGCACGATACTCACCTCTGTCGCAGAGCTACGGACCGGCCAGCGTCCACCGGACATCTTCGCTAGCTTCGAGGTATGCCTGAGCAAACGATCGGCGATTCCATCAGCACCGACAACCCCGTCAACGCCGCCATGGCACGCGTGCTCGACGACGTGCGCCGGGAGGACCACCCCGGCCACGTGGCCGACTACATCCCGCAGCTGGCGAAGGTCGACCCGGACCAGTTCGGCATCGCGGCCGTATCGGTGCGCGGGCACAGCTACGCCACCGGCGACTACCGGGTGCAGTTCACCATCCAGTCGATGTCCAAGCCCTTCGTGTACGCCCTGGCGCTGCAGGAGCTGGGCACCACCGCGGTGTGCGAGCGGATCGGTGTCGAGCCCAGCGGCGAGGCCTTCAACGCGATCAGCTTCGACCCGTCGGGCCGCCCGGAGAATCCGCTCATCAACGCCGGCGCGATCGTGTCCACCTCGCTCATCCCCGCGGACAGCGGCCCCGAACGCTACGAGAAGATCCGGGCGGGCCTGTCTCGCTTCGCCGGCCGCGACCTCGAACTCGACGAGTCGGTGTACAAGTCCGAGTCCGAGACCGGCTTCCGCAATCTGGCGCTCGCCGCACTCGCGAAATCGACCAATGCCCTGCGGGTCCCGGTCGAGGACGCGCTCGATCCGTACTTCCGGCAGTGCTCGCTGCTGGTCGATGCGCACGACATCGCCGTCATGGGCGCCACCCTGGCGAACGGCGGGGTGAACCCGTGCACCGGCGAACGCGTGGTGGACACCGTGGTGGCCCGGCACACGCTGTCGGTGATGACGGGCTGCGGCATGTACGACCGGTCCGGCGCGTGGATGTGCTCGGTGGGCATCCCGGCCAAGTCCGGCGTCGGCGGCGGCATCGTCGCGGCGGCCCCGGGCGAGTACGGCGTGGGCGTCTTCTCGCCGCCGCTCGACGAGGCCGGGAACTCGGCGCGCGGGGTGGCGGTGCTGCAGAAGATGAGCAGTGAGTTCGGCCTGCACCTGCTGGACCGCCCGATGACACCGGTGAGCGCGCTGGAGAGCATCACCACCGATCCGTCGACGGGCCACATCACGCTGAAGCTGCGTGGCGAGGTGGACTTCGTGGCGGTCGAGGAGGTGGTGCACGAGGCGCTGCGCGCAGGACGCGTGCAGCAGGGCAACACGGTGATCCTCGACCTCACCAACGCCACCCGGATCAGCGTCGTCTCGGCGTACCTGATCAACCAGCTCGTCGCCGACGTGGGCTACGGGGCCCGCGTGGTCATCGTCGACCCGTCGGGCCTGCTGCCCGGCTAGCCACCGAGACCAGGGGGAACGTCATGGGATGGAACGTATCGATTCTGCACATCGCGGCACCGGGACCGGACGCGGGAGGCGCCCTGATCCTCGGCGACGACCGGCGGCAGGACCCGGCGGGCGACGACGACGCCTGGGCGGGCACCGTCGGCGCCGGCACGGCGGTGGTGAGCGGCGGCGTGCTCGATCCGGATGCGGTGCAACGGTTCGCCGCGCAGGTCGGCGTACCGGTCACCAGCGTGATGATCGGGAACACCGGCGGCGCCTACGGCATCGAGGTCTTCCGCGACGGCGCCCTGGTGCGCCGCGTGGGTGAGACGGACGACGGCTTCTCCGATCAGTCGGGGACACCGCTGCCGCAGGAGTCCGCTCCCGAGGTGGTGGGCGAGAAGCACTCGGAGGACCGGTATTTCGCGCTCTTCGCCGCGATCGCCGGGATCGACGATCTGCGCTTCCTCACGGACGCGGACTTCGCCCGGGTGCTGGCGCCGGAGCTGACCTTCGGCCTCGACGAGGGCTGACGGGGCGTCCACCTACCCGGGGCGGGCGACCAGCAGCTCACCGTCGGCCGGCACCCCGGGGTACGGGTCGCTCGGCGGTGCCGCGGTCACACCGTCGGGCAGGTCGGCGTCCGCAGGTTCGACCGCGACATCGCGCAGTCGCAGCGGCAGCCCGAGCGCGATGCTCACGGATGCGCGGTCCATGAGCTGCGCGTGCACATGCGGCACCGAGGAATTACCGGAGTTGCCGCACGCCGCGATCACCTCGCCCGCGCGCACCCGGTCCCCCACGCGCACCCGCAGCGATCCCCGGCGCAGGTGCGCCACCATGGCGAAGGCACCGTCGTCGGATCGCACGATCACGTGGTTGCCCACGATCCATCCCGGACCGCCGAGCTCGCGGATCACGCCCTCGAGCATCAGGTAGGCCGTCGCGAGTTTCGATGTGCGGCACCGGTGGTCGCACCGCCACCCGGACGCCCGGACCACCTCGCCGTCGACCATCGCGTGCACGGGGTCACCGAAGCCGGCGATGGTGTCCGGCCGCGCCCACCCGGTACCCCAGTCCATGCCGCCCTCGTCGGGCCATCGCGCGAGGTCGATCGCATAGGCCTGCCCGTAGGCCCGGACTCCGTGGCTCGGGACCCTGCTCGACGGGCTGTTCACCGCGAGCCAGCGCCCGCCGACCGGCGAGGCGACGGTGCGGGACGGATCGTCCTCGGCCTCGACCGGCCGGGAGAAGCCCGCCACCACCCCGATCGCGACTGCGACTGCGGCGACGCCGGGGATCTGCGGATCGGTGGTGAGGATCGCCGAGGCCAGGAAGACCAGGGCGCCGGCGAGGACCAGGACGGCGCGCCAGCGGTAGGCGGTGGTCCACAGCTGCGCGAACATCCCGACTCCAATCATCCGTAATTCCGGATTTTCAGACTATCAGACGGGGGCCACGCCGCCCGGGCCCCGGGACGACGAAGCCCGCGACAGTCTGCGCGACTGTCGCGGGCTTCGTCGATCCGTCGATCAGGCGCGCGAATCGACCACCGGGTAGGCGTCGTCGGCGTACTCGGCGCGGATCAGCTTCTTGTCGAACTTGCCCACCGAGGTCTTCGGCACCTCGGCGACGAAGGCCCAGCGCTCCGGAATCTGCCACTTGGGCAACAGATCCGCGAGGAAGGCGCGCTGCTTCTCGGCGTCCGCATCGGCCGGGTCCTTCACCACCGCCAGCACGAAGGGACGCTCGTCCCACTTGTCGTCGGGCACGCCGACCACGGCCGCCTCGGCGATCGTCGGGTTGCTCATCACGGTGTTCTCCAGCTCGACGGAGCTGATCCACTCGCCACCGGTCTTGATCATGTCCTTGGTGCGGTCGCGGATGGTCATGAAGCCGTCGGGGCTGATGCTCGCGACATCGCCGGTGCGCAGCCAGCCGTCGTGGAACTTGGACTCGTCCACCACGTTCCCCTCGGGCGAGTAGTAGGCGCCGGTGATCCAGGGGCCGCGCACCTCGAGCTCGCCGGAGGACTCACCGTCCCAGGGCTGCTCGTTGCCCTCGTCGTCGATGAGCCGCGCCTGCACCGAGGCGGGGAAGCGGCCCTGCGTGACGCGGTAGGCGAACTCCTTGTCCTCGTCCTCGATGCCGAAGGGCGGCCGCGAGACCGAGCCGAGCGGCGAGGTCTCCGTCATGCCCCAGGCGTGCACGATGCGGGTGCCCAGCTTGTCGAAGGCCCGGATCATCGACGGGGGCACGGCGGCACCGCCGACGACCACCTCACGCAGGTGCGAGATGTCCTGCGGCGTCGCGGCGAGCTGCGCGGCCACGCCCTGCCAGATGGTGGGCACGGCGGCGGCGAAGGTGGGCTTCGCGGCGGCCATGATCTGCAGCAGCGGCTCCGGCTGCAGGAAGCGGTCGGGCATCACCAGGGTGATGCCGCCCATCATCGCGGCGTAGGGCAGGCCCCACGACATCACGTGGAACATCGGGACGATGGCGAGCACCGAATCCGCGTTGCCCAGAGACATTCCCGAGCTGGAGTTGACCTGCATCGAGTGCAGCCAGATGCTGCGGTGGCTGTAGACCACGCCCTTGGGGTCGCCCGTGGTGCCCGAGGTGTAACACATGACCGCCGGGTCGCGCTCGTCGATCTCGGGCCAGTCGAAGGTGGTCGGCTCGCCGTCGAGCAGCTCGTCGAGGCTGTGCACGGTGATGCCCTCGGGCGCCTCCAGCGCCTCCTTCGGGCCGTTCGTCACGATCACGTGCTGCACGTTCGGGGTGGCGGCGATGTACTTCGAGAGCAGCGGCGCGACCGAGGCGTCCACCAGGATCACCTTGTCGTCGGCCTGCTTGATGATGAAGACGGCCTGCTCGGGCGAGAGTCGCAGGTTCAGCGTGTGCAGCACCGCACCCATCGCGGGCACGCCCGCGTAGGCCACCTGGTGCTCGTTGTTGTTCCACATGAAGGTGGCCACGCGATCGCCGCGCTGCACGCCCAGCTTGGTGAGCGCGTGCGCCAGCTGCGCCGCCTTGTCGCCGATCTCGGCGAACGAGGCGTCGCGGAGCTCGGTACCGGTCCAGGTGGTGATCTTGGCCTCGGGGAAAACGCGGCGGCTGTACTCGACGAGCCGAGCGATGCTCAGCTCACCATCCTGCATCGTGGTCGCAATCACGGTGGGGTGGACTCCTTCTGACGAAGATCTCGACGAAATCTGGTGCGGACCGGCCGGCTGTTACTGGCTGGTGATCCGGTTGATCAGGCGCACGATGGCGCGCGGTGCGAATTTACTCGAATTGGACAGCACCGTGGTGAGAGTTCCGACGGAATAGTGCACGCGCGGAAGGTACGGCAGTTGCACACCGGGGTGCACCGAGTTCCACACCTGATCGGCCACCTCCTCGGGGGTGATGTTCACTCCGAGGGTGCGGGTGCTCTTCGCGTCGGTCTCGGCGAGCGCGGTCTTGGCCCACAGCGGCCAGATCGCGACCACCCGGATCCCGTGCTTCTCCCACTCGAGTTCGAGCGCCTCGGTGAAACCGGAGACGTAGAACTTGGCGGCGCTGTAGGTGGCGATGCCCGGCTGGCCGTAGATCGCCGAGGCCGAGCTGATGTTCACCAGGTGGGCGCCCTTCACCCCGGTGAGGTAGGGCAGGGCGGCTTTCGCGCCGTAGGTGACGCCGAGCGCGTCGATGTCGATCTGCAGCTTGATCTGCTCGGGGGTGATCTCGTCGAGGTCGCCGCTGAACAGGACGCCGGCGTTGTTGTCGAGCACGGTGAGGGTGCCGCCGGTGTGGGTGGCGAAGTCGGCGAGGGCCTGCTCCCACTGCCGGAAGTCCCGGACGTCCAGCGTGCCGGTCACGATCTCCGGGTGCTCCGCCTTGAGTTCATCGAGTGCGGTCTGGTTGACGTCGTACACGCCGACGGTCCAGCCCTCGGACAGGAAGCGCAGAGCGGTGGCACGGCCGATTCCGGACGCGCCTCCGGAGATGAAGATCGATGGCATGGCCACCAACCTACCTGCCGGTCAGGGCACGGTAAAGGCCCTACTGAACAACACTCAATTAGGTGCGGTCCGGGTCAGGCCCGCCAGGAGATCCCAGGTGCGCTGCTGCGCGCGGCGACCGCCGAGATCGGTCTGGGTGACGTACAGCTCGGTGGCACCGGCATCGACGTACCTGCGCAGTCCGGCCGCCACCTCGTCCTCGTCGCCGATGAGCGCGAGGTCGATCGGGTGCGCGGCTCCCTCGGCCGCCAGCACCGACCGGTACGAGGGGATGGTGGCGTAGAAATCCAGTGCGGGACGGACGATCTCGCGCACGCCGTCGGCATCGTCGGTCACGATCGCGACCACACCCGCCACCACTCGGCGCGGTGCCCCATCGGATCCGGCGAGCAGGCCCGGCACCACCCGGTCCGCGATGGTGCGCGGGCCGGTCAGGAACGGGATCGAGCCGTCGGCGAGCTCGCCCGTGACCCGCAGGGCCTGTTCCCCCAGCGCCGCCACGAGCAGTCCGAATCCGCCGCCGCCGGCGATCTGCGACGGGACCGGCGTGTGCGCCACCAGGTGCGGGCCAGCATGGTCGACGGTGCCCATCCCCCGGTAGGCGTCGAGCACGGCGAGCGCCTCGCGCAGGTGCGCGATCGGCCGCGCGATGCGCACCCCGAAGGTCGCGGCGTCGCGCTCGGAACCGGCCACGCCGACGCCGAGCGTGAACCGGCCACCGCTCGCCGCATTCGCCGTCTGCGCCTGACTCCCGAGCATGATCGGATGGCGCGGACCGAGCGGCACCACCGAGGTGCCCACCCGCAGCCCCGGCACGGCGGCACCGACCACGGCGGCGACGGTGGTCGCATCGTGGTCCTGACGCTGGCCGAACCACACCGCGGGGATGCCGCGCTCGTACAACCCGCGGGACTGATCGACCAGATCGGCCACGTGGTTCGCAGTGCCCTCGCGCTGCCACAGTGCGACGCCGATGTCCACGCTCAGCCGGGAGGTCATGCCGCCCATGCTGCCGCCGACGGTGCGCGGCGGCCACCGATTTCCTCAGCGCAAGCCGAAAGGATCAGCGCGGCGCGTCGAGCATGTGCCGGACCAGCGCGAGGAGTTCTTCGATCTGCTCATCGGTGGCCACGTGCCGGCCGCCGCTGAGTGCGGCGTTGTAGTAGAGCCCGTCGCCCATGAGGATCACCGCGCGGGCGGCGGCCTCGTCGGACACCTGCTCGGTGAGCGTGGCCAGCCAGCGCTGCTGCATCGACTGGATGGCCTCCTGCGCGCGAGCATTGGCCACCTGGCTCAGCCGCAGCACCGCGACGATCGTGCGATCGAGCGGGGTATCGGCGTAGTTCGAGGTGCGCACGTAGTAGTCCACGGCCCCCTCGGGCGCCGCGCGCATCAGCTCGACGTCGTCGTCGACCAGCTCGTCCAGCCGCCCGATCAGGCCCTCCACCAGGGCGTCCTTGGAGCCGAAGTGGTAGAGGAGTCCGCCCTTGCTCACGCCCGCCTCCGCGGCGACCGCTTCGAGGGTGGCCGCGCGCTCACCGTGCTCGATGAGGATCCGCACGTAGGCGTCGAGCAGTTTGGCGCGGGCTGCGGGTGGGGGTGGCACAGCACGAATGGTAACCGTGGTCACGCGCACTGGTTTCTATACCGTCCAGTTGGTACAGTAACGATGCGAATCATTCATCACTACCGACGGACGTGCGACATGACCACCCTCACCACCCCGACCTCGACGGCGACGCCGCGGGCCACGATGCGCGACTGGTGCGCATTGGCGGTGTTGATGCTGCCGGTCCTGCTGGTCTCGGTGGACGGCACGGTGCTCGGTTTCGCGCTCCCCTCGATCGCCGCCACCCTCGGCCCCACCGCCGCGCAGCAGCTGTGGATCATCGACGTGTACCCGCTGGTGCTCGCCGGGCTGCTGGTGTCGATGGGCAGCCTGGGCGACCGGTTCGGCCGCCGTCGTCTGCTCCTGATCGGCGCCACCGGCTTCGCGGCCATGTCCGTGGTGGCGGCGTACTCCCCCACGGCGGGCGCGCTCATCGCGGCCCGCGCCGGCCTGGGCTTCTTCGGCGCCATGCTGATGCCGTCCACGCTCTCGCTGCTGCGCAACATCTTCGTGGACGCGAACCAGCGGCGGCTCGCGATCGCCGTGTGGGCGTCCTGCTTCGCGGCCGGTGCCGCGCTGGGTCCCATCGTGGGCGGCCTACTGCTGGAGTACTTCTGGTGGGGCTCGGTGTTCCTGCTCGCGGTGCCGGTGCTGATCCCGCTGCTGGCCCTGGCGCCCGTCTTCATCCCGGAGTCGCGCGATCCCGCGCCGGGCCGGATCGACCCCGTCAGCATCGTGCTCTCGCTGCTCGCGCTCACGCCGATCGTCTACGCGGTCAAGAGCCTGGCCAAGGGCGGCGATCTGGTGAACACCCTGGTGCCGGCGCTGATCGGCGTGATCGCCACCGTCGCCTTCGTGCGGCGCCAGTTGCGCCGGCCCGATCCGATGCTGGACATGCGGTTGTTCCGCAACCGGCAGTTCTCCGGTTCGGTGGCGGTGAACCTGCTCGCGGTGTTCTCGCTGATCGGCTTCATGTTCTTCATCAGCCAGCACCTGCAGCTGGTGATCGGACAGAGCCCGATGCAGGCCGCGATCGCGCTGCTGCCCGGCATGCTCGCCACGATGGTCGCGGGCCTGGTGGTGGTGCGCGTGGTGCGGCACATCGCGCCCGCGGTCGTGGTGGCCGGCGGCCTCACGCTGGCGGCCGTGGCCTACGTGCTCATCGCGTTGTTCGCCTCCCCCGATTCGGTGACGGTGATCCTGGGCGCCTTCGCCCTGCTGGGCATGGGCGTCGGTGCCACGGAGACGATCTCTAACGACCTCATCGTCTCGTCGGTACCGGCCGAGAAGGCGGGGGCGGCGTCGGCGGTCTCGGAGACCGCCTACGAGATGGGCACGGTGCTCGGCACCGCCGTGCTGGGTTCGATCCTGGCCGGCGCCTACACCGCGAATCTCGCACTGCCCGCCGGGATGGACGCCGCGCAGGCGGCGGCCGCATCGGAGACCCTGGCCGGCGCGCATCACGTGGCCGGGCAACTCCCCGCAGACATCGGGTCGGCGCTGATCGGTGCCGCGGATCAGGCCTTCGAGACCGGCGTGGTGATCACCTCCTCGATCGGCGCGGTACTCATGCTGGCCGCCGCCGCGATCGCCTGGTACACGCTGCGCGTCCCGGCATCGTCGACCGCGGCGACCGAGTCCCGGTAGTCCCGGATCCGTTGCGCCGCAGCACGCGCGACCGCCGCGTACTCGGTGAGCGCTGCGGCGGCGCGGGCGGCGAATTCCGCCGTCCCGGGAGCCGAAGCCGCGGACCAGGCCCGCGCCGCGGCGTCGCGCTCCGCGGCCGCGGCCTCCCAGCGGCGTGCGAGAGAGTCCAGATCGCTCAACCGCACCTCGTCACCCGGCATCGCCGGACCGTCCCGCCAGGACCCTGCCGAATTCGGCGAGGGCGGGCGAACCCGGGTCGAGGTAGCCGGAGTGCGCGCCCCGCGGCCCGGTCGGACCCTCGACGGTGATCGCCTTCGCCCCGAAGGACTCCGCCGCCGGATCGTTCCCGACGCCGAATCCGGTCAGCCCCGGCGCCGCACCGAGCGCCACGCCGAGGGCACGCGCGAGGAAGGTGCCCGGCGGGACCGGATCGTCGGGATCACGCGCCACGTAGACCCCCTCGGCCAGCCCGAGCTCCGCCGCGCGGTGCACGGGTCCGGTTCCGGGAGAACCGAAGAGCACCATCGCATCGACGGTGCCGGACAGTGCGCCGCCCCGTCCCGCGATCGCCGCCGTGGTCGATCCGTAGCTGTGTCCGAAGACCACGGTGCGGGAACCGGCGGGGCTCAGCCGACCCAACGCGGCCAGATCGTCGCGCAGCAGCGCCGCACCGCGCTCCGCGGAGCGGGTGGTGCTCACCTGCGCGAGGGCGCCGCGCCCCGACGGTGCGTCGTACCCGATCCACGCGACCGTCGCCACCGCCGCTCCCGGGTCCGCCCGGCGGGCCGCCGCGTACAGCTGCGCCGCCCCGCCGCCCACCGCGCCGAGCGAGGCGGCGGTGGTCCCCATTCCGGGTACCAGGACGCCCACGTGATCGGCGGCGGCCAGATCGCCGATCGCCACCACCACCGCACCGTCGCCACGGAAGGCGTGCGGGTCGTAGGTGAGCAGGTGCACGGGCACGGACGCGCCCGTGATCGGGTCGACGGTGCGGTCCAACTCCGCCAACCGGCCGGCCGCCGATTCGGCCGTGGCCAGCAGCCGGCGGTGCGCCGCGAAGGTCCGGCCGCCGGACCGCAGCCGCTGCAGATCCGCTGCCAGGCGGGCACGGTTGTCGCGGTCCCGGGCCACAGCCGACGGGGTGCGCGGCGCGGGTGCGCGAGGCGCGGGTGCCGGCGGTGCACCCGGTGCCACCGCCGCGGGTAG
The DNA here is from genome assembly GCF_039525985.1 of Tsukamurella strandjordii. Lineage (NCBI taxonomy): Bacteria > Bacillati > Actinomycetota > Actinomycetes > Mycobacteriales > Tsukamurellaceae > Tsukamurella > Tsukamurella strandjordii. The sequence goes on from NZ_BAAAII010000011.1 coordinate 54,536, forward strand.
CTCGATGGCCGCGAGCCGCTCCGCGAGTCCCGGTCCCGCCCGCGCGATCTCCGCCTCCGCGCGCCGGAGCGCGGCGTCGAGTTCGGCCGCCGCCCGCGCCTCGTACCCCGACCAGCGGTCGTACGCCTGCGCCGCCGCACCCCGCCACGTCTCCGGCGCCCGCAGCGCCACGTCCTCCGCCATGGCGCCACGCTAGGCCGCGATCATCGGACGGACCCGGTCCCACACGGCGCGGGCGCGGCTCCGTCCACAGGACCGCGGTCCTCCACAGGCACTCCGTCGCAGTTGTGCGCTCCCTCGCCAGCGACCGCCGCGGGGCAATAGGCTGGAGCCATGCGTATCGGTGCCCACGTCCGCAGCGACACCCATCCCGTCGAGACCGCGGAGAGCCTCGGTGTGGACGTGATCCAGATGTTCGTCGCGGACCCGCAGAGCTGGAAGAAGCCGGAGCCGCATCCGCAGGCCCAGGCGCTGCGCGACTCCCCGCTGGAGATCGTGGTGCACTCGGCGTACGTGATCAACGTGGCCAGCCTGAACAACCGGCTCCGGATGCCCTCCCGCAAGGCCGTGGAACAGCAGGCCGCCGCGGCGGCCGAGCTCGGCGCCTTCGGGCTCGTGGTGCACGGTGGGCACCTGCGCGAGGGGGAAGACCTGCAGGGCGGAATCGACAACTGGCGCAAGCTGTTCACCCGGCAGGAGGACAAGGGCGGCTTCGGCGTGCCGATCCTCATCGAGAACACCGCGGGCGGCGACGGCGCGATCGCGCGGCAGCTCGACACCATCGCCCGGCTGTGGGACGCCGTGGGCGATCAGGGCGCCGGCTTCTGCCTGGACACCTGCCACGCGTGGGCCGGCGGCGAGGAGCTGCTCGGCATCGTCGAGCGGGTCCTGGCGATCACCGGCCGGATCGACCTGGTGCACCTGAACAACTCCCGCGACGAGTTCGATTCCGCACGGGACCGGCACGCGAACCTGCAGGACGGCACCATCGATCCCGATCTGCTGGCCGATGTGGCCCGCGCCGCGGGCGCACCGGTCATCCTGGAGACCCCGGCCGACGGCCTCGCCGACGACGTCGCCTACCTCAAGGAGGCCCTGCTGTGAGCACCCCCGACGGCGGCGGCGCACCGAAGCACGCCGCTCCCGACACCGTCGCCGTCCCCGACGGGATCGACCGGAGCGATCAGGAACGTGAGGAGGGCGGCATCGGGCCGCTCGCGCCCGCGGCGCTCGCGCGCGAGGAGAACCAGATCCGGGACGCGGACGCCTGGGACGCCCGCTACCGCTCCACCGACCTGGTGTGGGGGGCGCCGCCGGACCCGTGGATCGTCGAGCAGGTGACGATCCTGCCTCCCGGTCGGGCGCTCGACGTGGGCGCCGGCGAGGGCCGGCACGCGCTGTGGCTCGCCACCCGTGCCTGGGACGTGACCGCGATCGACTTCTCCCGGGTGGGCCTCGACAAGGCGGCCACCGTGGCCGCGCGGCAACCGCGCACCGTCCGCGCCCGCCTGCACTGGACCCCGCTCGACGTGACCGTCGACGAGATCCCGAACCAGCCCTTCGACCTCGCCCTGTGGGCCTACGTGCACCCCGAACCCGAGCAGCGTGCGGCGGCGATCGCCAAGGTCGCCGGGGCACTCGCTCCCGGCGGGCTGCTGCTGTTGCTGGCGCATGAGCGCCTGGAGGGCCACGACGGGCTGCCCACCTTCGGCGCCGCCGAGGTGTCCGCCGCCCTGCCGGAGGACATGGTGGTCGAGCACGTCGAGTGGCGAGAAAGTGATCCGCACCACGGAACGGGGGTTGACCTCGCGGTACGTGCGCGCCGTCGCTGGCAGTGACCTGAATCGCGCCGGAGTGCTTGCACTTGTTCGCACGAGGCGGGCGCGATAATATTCAGTTATTACCGACTGGTAACTTACTGGCTGGTAACGACAGCTTGCAACACATCAGCTCGAATCACGAAGGTGGAACAGCCCCATGGGCCATTACAAGAGCAACGTGCGCGACATCGAGTTCAACCTCTTCGAGGATCTCGGTGTCGGCGAGGTGCTGGCGTCCGGCGCGTACGGAGACCTCGACGCGGACACCGCCAAGGAGATGCTGCGCGAGGCGGCCCGTCAGGCTGAGGGCCCCATCGCCGAGTCCTTCGCCGAGGCCGACCGCAACCCGCCGGTCTTCGACCCCGAGACCCACGAGGCCAAGATCAACGAGGCCTTCAAGAAGTCGCAGGCGATCTTCGCCGACGGCGGCTGGGCCTACCTGGGCCTGAACGACGAGCTGGGCGGCACCGACGTGCCCCGCTCGCTGTACTGGGGCATCGGTGAGCTGTTCCTCGGCGCCAACCCGCCCATCTTCATGTTCGCCGCCGGCCCCGGCTTCGCGCAGATCCTGTTCGACGAGGGCACCGACGAGCAGAAGAAGTGGGCCAAGATCGCGGCCGACCGCAACTGGAACGCCACCATGGTGCTCACCGAGCCGGACGCCGGCTCGGACGTGGGCGCGGGCCGCACCAAGGCCATCAAGCAGGAGGACGGCTCCTGGCACATCGAGGGTGTGAAGCGCTTCATCACCTCGGCGACCGTGGACGACATGTTCGAGTCCACCTTCCACCTCGTGCTGGCCCGCCCCGAGGGCGGCGCCCCCGGCACCAAGGGCCTCGGCCTGTACTTCGTGCCGAAGTACCACTTCGACGAGAATGGCAACCTGGGCGAGCACAACGGCGCCTTCGTGACCAACGTCGAGCACAAGATGGGCATCAAGTCCTCGACCACCTGTGAGCTCACCTTCGGTGGCCACGGCATCCCGGCCAAGGGCTGGCTCGTGGGCGAGGAGATCAAGGGCATCGCGCAGATGTTCAAGGTCATCGAGCACGCCCGCATGATGGTGGGCACCAAGGCCATCGGCACCCTGTCCACCGGTTACCTCAACGCGCTGGACTACGCCAAGCAGCGTGTGCAGGGCGCCGACCTGACCCAGATGGCCGATAAGACCGCGCCGCGCGTGACCATCACGCACCACCCGGACGTGCGCCGCTCGCTGCTCACCCAGAAGGCCTACGCCGAGGGCCTGCGCGCCGTGTACCTGTACACCGCCGCGCACCAGGACGTCCGCACCGCGACCCCGGTCTCGGGTGCCGACGAGGAGATGGCCTACAAGGTCAACGACCTGCTGCTCCCGATCGTCAAGGGCGTCGGCTCCGAGCGTGCCTTCACGCTGCTCGGCACCGAGTCGCTGCAGACCTTCGGTGGTTCGGGCTTCCTGCAGGACTACCCGATCGAGCAGTACGTCCGCGACTCGAAGATCGACTCGCTGTACGAGGGCACCACCGCCATCCAGGCGCAGGACTTCTTCTTCCGCAAGATCCTCCGGGACCGCGGCGCCGCCCTGGGCCACGTGGCCGGCGAGATCACCAAGTTCATCGAGGCCAACGCCGGCGGCCCCTTCGCCGCCGACGTCGCCCTGCTGAAGACCGCCGCCGAGGACGTGCAGGCCATGGCCGCCACGCTCACCGGTTTCGCGCTCGCCTCGCAGGAGGAGCCCAAGGAGCTGTACAAGGTGGGCCTCGGCTCGGTGCGCTTCCTGATGGCCTTCGGCGACCTGATGATCGGCTGGCGCCTGCTGCACCAGGCCGTCATCGCGCAGGCCAAGCTCGACGGTGGCGCGACCGGCGCCGACAAGTCCTTCTACGAGGGCAAGGTGGGTGTCGCGAAGTTCTTCGCCGCGAACATGCTGCCGCTGCTGACCTCGGTCAAGGACATCGTCGCCGCTGTCGACAACCAGGCGATGGAGCTGGACGAGGCCGCGTTCTGATAGCCGCCTCCGGCCTCTGATTCGACGGGCGCCCCGACCACCACGACACGTGGCGGTCGGGGCGCCCTCGTTCCTCCACCGTAGGATCGACACCTGACCTGCGCCCTCGAACAGCGGAGACTCTCATGGCGGATGCACAGCCGGACGACGTCCAGATCAGAGCCACCGATCTGGGTGTCGACGGGGAACACGGGCCGTTGTTCCAGGGCATCGACCTGGAGATCGCCCCGGGTTTCCACGCCATCCAGATGCCGGCCGGACCGGAGCAGAACGCGCTCCTGCTCACGCTCGCCGGACGGCTGAAGCCCAGCACCGGCACCGTCCAGGTGATGGGTGACACCACGCCGGCCGCGATCCGCAAGCACTGCGCCATCGCCGGATTCGAGGGCATCGACGAGCTGGACGACTCCGTGACCGTGGAGACCGTGCTCGCCGAACAGCGGCGGTGGCTGGCGCCCTGGTACTCGATGGTGCCGCTGAGCGCGGGCCGGCTCGAGATGGACCAGGTGTTCGGCCCCGTCGACCGGCCCGCCCCCACCGACCTCATCGTGGAGCTGAGCGATCTGCAGCAGCTCCTGCTGCGCATCACGCTGGCCCTGCTGAGCGACCGCCCCATCGTGATCGTGGGCGATCTGGAGCAGGTGCGCGACAACCCCGGTCGCGCCGAGGCCGTGCAACGCCTGGGTGCGATCGCAGCCCGCTACACGGTGATCGTCGGCGTCACCAATCCCCTGGGCGGCGATGCGCCCGCGCACACCGATCACGACCGCCGCGCACTCCGGAAGGACTGACGATGCCCGAGAACGAGAAGCCCGATACGGACACCCCCGAAGGGGAGAAGAAGTACCTCTCGTCGAAGCAGTCGCTCGTCCCGATCGCGGCCGGACTGGCCTTCGGTTCGGAGATCAAGCGGTTCGGCCGCAGCCGCATGACGCGTGCCGCGATCGTGGTGCTGATGCTGCTGCCGCTGGTGTACGGCGCGCTGTACCTGTGGGCGTTCTGGGATCCCTTCGGCAACGTCAACAAGATGCCCGTCGCACTGGTCAACGCCGACAAGGGCACCACGGTCAAGGACCAGAAGATCAACGCCGGCGCCGAGGTCGAGAAGTCGCTCAAGGACGACAAGAGCCTGGACTGGAACATCGTCTCGCCCGAGCAGGCGCGGCAGGGCGTCAAGGACGGCACCTACTACTTCATGCTGGAGCTGCCGGAGAACTTCTCCTCGGCGATCGCCTCGCCGATGTCGGGCAAGCCCGAGAAGGCGCAGCTCAAGGCCGTCTACAACGACGCCAACAACTACATCAGCTCCACCATCGGCCAGACCGCGATGGCGCAGGTGCTCAACGCCGTCTCCACCCGCATCTCCGGCCAGGCGGTGAACCAGGTGCTGTCGATGATGATCACCGCCGGATCGGGGATCGAGCAGGCCGCCGACGGTGCCGGGAAACTGGCCGACGGCCTGGTGACCGCGAACGACGGTGCCGCCAAGCTCGCCGACGGCCTGGCCACCGCGAAAACCGGTTCGGCGCAGCTGAAAACGGGATCGCAGCAGCTCTCCGACGGCATCAATCAGGCCACCGATCCGATCATCGCGGTGACCCGCGCATTGTCCGGCCTGGGCGGTAACACCGCCGAGCTGCAGCAGAGCGCCACCGCACTGGTGGAGGCGGCCGATAAGGCGGGGGTTTTCGTCAAGTCCCAGGACACCGTGCTGGCGGGGATCGACGCCGCGATCCGTCAGCTGGCCGCGAGCCCCGATCCGGCCGCGCGGCAATCGGCGGACACGCTGCGCACGGTGCGAGGTCAGCTCGCCCAGGCCTCGGTGACCGAGCAGACCAAGCAGCAGATCATCGCCGCGCAGAACGGGGCGATCGCCCTCACCGAGCAGTTGCGCACACCGGGCAGCCCGTTGCAGACGGTGCTGGCGAAGGTGGGCGGCACGGGCGAGGACCTGACCGCCAAGCTCAGCCAGTTGCGCGACGGTGCCGCACAGGTCGCCGCGGGAAACGCACAGCTCGACAGCGGCATCACCCAGCTCTCGGCGGGTGCCGGACAGCTCTCCTCCGGCACGGTCCAGTTGCGTGACGGCAGCCGCGAGCTGGCCACGAAGCTCGACGAGGGCGCGCAATCGGTGCCGAAGTGGTCGCAGGAGCAGACCTCCCAGGTGGCCTCGACCATCGGCGGGCCCGTGCAGCTCGATGCGACGCACGAGAACCGGGCTCCGAACTTCGGCACCGGCATGGCGCCCTTCTTCCTCACCCTGGCCTTGTTCTTCGGCGCGCTGGTGCTGTGGATGGTGTTCCGGCCCTTGCAGAACCGTCCGATCGCCGCAGAGGTACTGGCGATCCGCGTGGTGATGGCCAGCTATCAGCCGGCCGCCGCGATCGCCCTGTGCCAGGCCGTGATCCTGTACTGCGTGGTGCGATTCGCGCTGGGCCTGCAGGTGGCGCACCCGGTGGGGATGCTGTTCTTCATGATGGGGGTGTCATTGGCCTTCGTGGCCTTCACGCAGGCGGTGAACGCCCTCGTGGGTCCCGCGGTGGGCCGCGTGCTGATCATGGCGCTGCTGATGCTGCAGTTGGTGAGCTCCGGCGGCATGTATCCGGTGGAGACTACGGCCAGACCGTTCCAGATACTGCACAAGTACGACCCGATGACCTACGGCGTGAACGGATTGCGGCAGCTGGTGTCCGGCGGCATCGATCACCGGCTGTGGCAGGCGGTGGCCGTGCTGGTGTTCCTGTGGGTCGCCTCGGTGACGATCTCCTCGCTCTCGGCGCGACGGAACCGGCTGTGGACCCTGGACCGCCTGATGCCCCCGATCAAGATCTGACCCATCTCCGCACCCGCCGCGCCCACCGACCGCATCCCCGCCCTGACGGGGCTGCGGGCGCTGGCGGCGTTCGCGGTGTGCGTGACGCACGCGGCGTTCTGGGCCGGCGATTTCACGCCGGACGCGTGGGGCGCCGCGTACGCCCGCCTGGAGACCGCCGTCCCGGTGTTCTTCGCGCTCTCCGGTTTCCTGCTGGTGCGGCCGTGGCTTTCCGGGACCGCCGATGTGCACAGGTACTTCACGCATCGCGCGTGGCGGATCCTGCCCGCCTACTGGACGGTGGTCACGGCGGTCTACGTGATCTACCTGTGGCGTCCCGATCCGTCGACCTCCGGTCACGGCTGGGGCGGGTACCTGCGGAACATGCTGTTCGTGCAGGTCTACGGGGTGGGGCACGTGCACACGGGCCTCGCGCAGATGTGGAGCATGTGCGTGGAAGTGGCCTTCTACCTGGTGCTCCCGTTGCTCGGTATCGCGGTGGCGCGCTGTGCCCCGCGGTCCTGGGTGGTGCCCGCGGCGATGACGCTACTGTCCGCCGGATGGGTGGCGCTGGTGACGGCCACCGAGCTGTTCGGCAAGACGGCCCGCACCTGGCCGCCGAGCTACGCCGCCGCGTTCGCCGCGGGAATCACGGTGGCGCTGTACGTCGATCGCGTGCGGTGGACGCGACGGCGGCGGTGGGCGCTCCTGGCGGTGTCCGCCGTGAGCTACGCGGTCCTGCTGACACCCGCCGCCGGTCCCATCGATCTGGCGCTGCCGAATCCCGGGCAGGGCGTACTGAAGTACCTGCTGGAGGCGCTGATCGGCGGGCTCCTGGTGGCCTGGGCGGCCAGCGGACCATCGCGCATGCTGGCATCGCGCCCGCTGGTGTGGCTGGGCGGAATCAGCTACGAGTACTTCCTGATCCACGTGATGGTGATGGACGTGGTGGTGCTGGACCTGTTCGGCTGGTCGCTGTTCCAGGGGTCGACATGGCCGATCGTCGCGGTCACCACGGTGCTGACCGTGCCCGTGGCATGGCTGCTGCACACCGGGGTGGAGCGGCTGCGGCGCGCTACCCGCGCAATCGCGCGATGACGGCGTCGATCAGCTCGTGCCGCTTGTGCGACGGTGCGTCCCACAGCTTTCCGGTGAGCCCCTCGAGCGCCGCGACGGCGGGCTGCAGTTCGGCGAGCGCCTTGGTGCGCTCGTCCTCGGGGAGCTGAGCGGCGGCGATGATCCGGTCGTCGAGTTCGAAGACGGCGTCGTCCAAATCGTCCAGATCGCCCGGGGTTCCCTTCACCGCCGAGTCCGGGGGCGGCGGCACCGCGACCGGGTTCCCGCCGCCGTGCACATCCGCGATCGCGTAGCGGACCCGCTGGTGCAGTTGGGCTTCCGGTGCGCTGGAGGTGGACCACTCCGCGGGCGCGCGGCCGGGACGGCCCGGGATCAGGTCGGAGGAATGCGCGAAGGTCTGGATCTGCTTGTTGGAGTCGCGCAGGAACCAGACGACCCCCACCAGCAGGGCGACGGCCACGACCGCGACCACCACCACGATCACGATTCCGAGAGTGCTCACACCCATATCAGCTCACGTTCCCTCGTTTGACGATGTGCGACCGGCGCTGCTCGATGATCAGGCACCGGTCTTCGATGTAGAGCAGGCCTGCGGATTCCGCGATCTCGCGCGCCTCCGCCGACCGGATCCCCAACTGCAGCCACAGCGCGGTGGCACCGGCGGCCACGGCCTGCCGGGCGATCTCCGGGGTCTGCTCGGAGGGCCGGAAGACGTCGACCAGGCCCACCTGTTCCGGAATCTCGGCCAGCGAGCGGTACACCTTCTCGCCGACGATCTCGTCGGCGTGCGGGTTGACCGGGATGATTCGCCACCCCCGGCGCTGCATGTAGGCGGGAACCTCGTTCGCCGCCTTCTCGGGATCCGCGCTGGCCCCGACCACCGTGATGGTGTCGTAGTCGCGCAGGATCCGCTCGATCAGCTCGTCCGTGGCGGTCATTGCCTCAGTGTAGGCCCGGCCGCAACGACTTCGGGCCGTCCAGGTGCTTGCAACAGCACCCGAACGGCCCGAAAGGTCGTGCGGAATCAGCCCTCGATGATGGCGGTGATGCCCTGACCACCGGCGGCGCAGATCGAGACCAGCGCGCGACCGCCGCCGTTCTCCTTGATCTGCTTCGCGGTCGAGGCCACGATGCGGCCGCCGGTCGCGGCGAACGGGTGGCCGGCCGCCAAGGAGGAGCCGTTGACGTTGAGCTTGCTGCGGTCGATCGAGCCGAGCGGCTTGTCCAGGCCCAGCTTCTCCTTGCAGTACTCGGGCGACTCCCAGGCCTGCAGTGTGGCCAGCACCACGGAGGCGAAGGCCTCGTGGATCTCGTAGAAGTCGAAGTCCTGCAGCGTGAGTCCGTTGCGCTCCAGCAGCTTCGGCACCGCGTAGGTGGGCGCCATGAGCAGGCCGTCCTTGCCGCCCACGTAATCGACGGCCGCGTACTCGACGTCCTTGAGGTAGGCGAGCACCGGCAGGCCCTTCTCCTTGGCCCACTCGTCGCTGGACAGCAGCACCGTCGAGGCGCCGTCGGTCAGCGGGGTCGAGTTGCCGGCCGTCATGGTGGCATCGCCCAGGGAGACGCCGAAGACGGGCTTGAGGGTCGAGAGCTTCTCGACCGAGGAGTCGGGGCGCAGGTTGTCGTCGCGGGTGAGGCCGAGGTACGGGGTGATCAGGTCCTCGAAGAAGCCGCGGTCGTAGGCGGCCGCCATGTTCTTGTGGCTCAGCGCGGCCAGCTCGTCCTGCTCGGAGCGTGCGACACCCATCTCCTTGGCGGTGATGGCGGCGTGCTCACCCATCGACATGCCGGTGCGGGGCTCGCCGTTGCGGGGGATGTCGATGCCCAGGTTGCCCGGGAGCTTGCCGACCAGCTTCACGCGGTCGACGTTGCCCTTGGCGCGGTTGAGGTCGAGGAGCACCTTGCGCAGGCCCTCGGAGACGCCGATGGGGGCGTCGGAGGTGGTGTCGGTGCCGCCGCCGATGCCGGCCTCGTACCGGCCCATGGCGATGCTCTGGGCGACGAGGTTGATCGCCTGCAGGCCGGTGGCGCAGGCCTGCTGCACGTCGAACGCCGGGGTGTACGGGCTCAGCGGGCTGCCCAGCACCGACTCGCGGATCAGGTTGAAGTCGCGGCTGTGCTTGAGGACGGCACCGCCGACCACCGCACCGAGCTGCTCACCCTGCAGGTTGAAGCGGCTCACGAGGCCGTTCAGCGCTGCGGTGAACATGTCCTGATTGCTGGCCTTGGCGTACGCCCGGTCGGAGCGGGCGAACGGGATCCGGTTGCCGCCGAGAATCGCGACCGGACGAATTTCGGAGTTTGCCACGGGTTTCTCCCAGTGATCGAGGGTTGCTACTACCGAGTATTCTTACTCTGGAGTAAGTTGCTTGTCGATAGCCTATCGGAACCCCACACGGATGAGGAACCTCACATGCCTGATGCACCCAGCACAGACTTCTACGCAGCGTTCGTGAAGTCGGGCCCCGGCTCCTTCCTGGCCAGCCGTCTCGGCCTCCCGCAGCCCCCGTCGCTGCGCCGCTACCAGCCCGGCAAGCCCGCGCTGGCCGGCCCCGTCCTGCTCGGCGGCAGCGGCCGCCTCGTCGAGCCGGTGCGCGAGCTGCTCTCGGACTACGACCTCGTGGTCAACAACGGCGGCGCCCGCGGCGCCGAGAAGCTCGGCGGCGCGGTCTTCGACGCCACCGGCATCACCAACATCGACGATCTCAAGGGCCTGTACGAGTTCTTCGGCCCGCAGATCCGCTCGCTGGGCAACAGCGCCCGCATCGTGGTGCTGGGCACCACCCCCGAGCTGATCGAGGACCTCGACGAGCACATCGTCCAGCGCGCGCTGGAGGGCTTCACCCGCTCGGTGGCCAAGGAGCTGCGCGACGGCGCCACCGCCCAGCTGGTGTACGTGCACCCGAAGGCCTCCACCGGCGCCTCCGGCCTGGCCTCGACGCTGCGCTTCCTGCTGTCGGGCAAGTCGGCCTACGTCGACGCGCAGGTCATCCGGATCACCGACAAGGACGCCGAGGCACCCGCCGATTGGGACAAGCCGCTCGCCGGCAAGGTCGCCCTCGTGACCGGCGCCGCCCGCGGCATCGGCGCCACCATCGCCGAGGTGCTCTCGCGCGACGGTGCGCACGTGATCGCCGCCGACATCCCCGCCGCCGGCGAGGCCCTGTCCGAGGTGGCCAACAAGGTGGGCGGTACCGCGCTGCCGCTGGACGTGACCGCCCCCGACGCCGGGGCCAAGATCGCCGAGCTGGTGAAGTCGCGGCACAGCGGCCTGGACATCGTCGTGAACAACGCCGGCATCACCCGCGACAAGCTGCTCGCCAACATGGATGAGGGCAAGTGGAACTCGGTGATGGCCGTGAACCTCAAGGCCCCCAAGCAGCTGGTCGACGACCTGCTCGCCGCCGGTGCGCTGAACGAGGGCGGCTCCGTGGTGGACGTCTCCTCGATCGCCGGCATCGCCGGTAACCGCGGCCAGACCAACTACGGCGCCACCAAGGCCGGCGTGATCGGCATCGTCGACGCCTACACCCCCGTGCTGGCGGAGAAGAACATCACGATCAACGCCGTGGCCCCCGGCTTCATCGAGACCGCCATGACCGCCGCGATCCCGCTGGCCACCCGCCAGGCCGGTCGCCTGATGAACTCGCTGCAGCAGGGCGGCCAGACCGTGGACGTCGCGGAGACCATCTCCTACTTCGCGGCCCCCGCCTCGGCGGCCGTGACCGGCAACGTGGTTCGCGTGTGCGGTCAGAGCCTGCTGGGTGCCTGACATGGCGAAGAACGTGACCGTGCTGCAGGCCCCGCCGTCGAGCCTGTCCGTGCTCACCCGCGGACTCAAGGGCATCCTCCCGGTGATCGGCAAGCAGGGAAAGCTCACGCCGGAGACGCCGCTGCCCACCCGGGCCGTGGAGCTCACCGTGGACGTCGACCCCGCGCGGGTAGCCGAGTACTGCGATGTGGTGGGACTGCAGAACACCGGCGAGGTGCCGGTGATGTACCTGTACGTGCTGTCCTTCCCACTGATCATGGACCTGTTCCTGTCGGACGATTTCCCCGCGGCGGCAGTCGGTTCCGTGCACGTGGAGAACACCATCACGCGGCGCCGTGCGGTGTTGCCGGGCGAGAAGCTGACGCTGCGCACCACCGTGGGCAACCTGCGGGAACACCGCAAGGGCATGCTGATCGACTTCACCACCGAGTTCACCGACGCCGAGGGCGCCTCGGTGGCGTCCGAGGTGTCGACGATGCTGATCCAGCAGCGCACGTCCCTGTCGGGCGAGCCGGCCGGCCCGGCGCCGAAGGAGGGCCGCCCCGGCGCCCCCGATGCGCTGCTCTCGGTGGACGGTTCGCTGATCCGGCAGTACGCCTCCGTGGGCGGCGATCGGAATCCGATCCACATGTCGCCCTTGGGCGGCAAGGCCTTCGGGTTCCCGTCGTCGATCGCCCACGGCGCCTGGACCGCCGCGGCCGTGCTGCGCATGGTGGAGGGCCACGTGCCCGATGCGGTGATCTACCACGTGCGGTTCGGCCGACCCGTGGTGCTGCCCGCGAAGATCGGCCTGTTCGTGACCCGCACCGACGAGAGCACCGAAATCGTCGCGAAGGATCTCAAGAAGGGTTACCCGCACGTGACGGCCACCGTCACCCCGCTGTAGTCCGCTGTTCGACGGTGCCCGCCCGGCTTCGGCCGCGGCGGGCATCGTCGTTTCCGGGCTGGTCGACCCGGCGAGGTGGGCGGGGCACCCGTCCAGAACAGCGATGCGCGCCGTGCCGAATCTCGTATCGTCGCTGCATGCCGCCAGACCGACAGGAGCAGCGCAACTGGACCCATTTCGGGTACGGACTGGCGCTGTTCATCCTGCTCGACGTCGCGGCGCTCCTCTGGGCCGGGACATTCCCCGGTGACCCCGGCCTGGGAGTGCTGTCCTTCCTCGGCGGTGTGGTCCTGCTCGTGGCGTGGCTGGTGTACCTGGCGGCCTGGACACGCACGATCCGCCGCTTCGCGTGGCAGCTGCTGATCATCCCACTCATCGGGGCGATCGCGATCGGGCTGGGCGTGACGAACGCCGTGCCCCAAGCCCGGTGGAATTACGACGAGCCCCGGCTGCGAACCGCCGCCGAGCGGATGCTCGCCGATCCGCGGGTGGACCTCAATGACTACGAGGAACGGACGATCGGAACGCAGCACGTGTACTCGGCCAACAAGACGGGCGGCGTCGTGCGGTTCCACATCGCAGGCCCGTCGATCAGTACCACGAGCCTGGCGTACCACCCCGAGGGAGTGACACCGACCAACCCGACGCGGACGCGCGTCCGGCACATCGACGGCCGGTGGTGGCTCGAACTGTCCGACTGATCACTGCGACGACCCACCGGCCGAGCCTCCGGCGCGGCCGGCACCGTCGGAGAGCTACTCCGGGCGTTCGCCGCGGATGCCGCCCCAGAGGAAGGAGGTCATGATCTCCACGGCGCGGTCGAGTTCGACCTTCCCGGTGGCGAGGCGATCGGCGATGGCCTCGCCGGAGCCGACGAGGGCGACGGCGTAGAGCTCGAAATCGGTGTCCTCGGGCGCGTACTTCGCGGCCTCGCGCAGCAGCACCGCGGTCATCTCGACCACCCGCTCCCGGTTGGCCTCGACGAGCGTGGCGAAGGACGCCTGGCCACTCGCCTCGCGGTACATCACACGCCAGGCGTCGCGGTTCTGGTCGACGTACTTGAGGAAGCCCTCGATCACCGAACGCAGGCGCTGCGAGGGTGGCAGCGAGGGGGTCGCATCGAACTCGATGCTCCGCATGAACTGGCCCACCTCGCGCGTGACGCACGCGGCGAACAGCTCGTCCTTGGATCCGTAGTACAGGTACAGCATCGGCTTGCTGATCTCCGCCTCGCGGGCGACCGCATCCATCGACGTCTCGTAGAAGCCGTTGCGGGAGAACACCTTGATCGCGGCGTCGAGCATCTGCTGCTCGCGCACCGCGCGCGGCAAACGCTTCGTACCACCAGCCACCGACACACTCCTTACTCTCCGGTCAGATACTACGGCACGTGGTTACCGCGAAGTAAGTTCCGCGCAGATCCACCTGTTTCAGCAGCGCACGGCGTGCTTCGCCCGCGCCACCCGGAGCACGGAGGCGTCCAGTCGCTGCAACGGGAGCTTGCCGGCCTTCACCGCGGCCTCGACCTCGGACACCGCGGCGCCCAGCTGGTCGGTGGAGATCCACAGCGCGACGTCGGCGCCCGCCACCAGGGCCTTGGTCACCGCCTGCGGCACGGTGAAGTCGTTCGTGATGGCCTTCATCCCGGACAGGTCATCGGTGAAGATCGGCCCGGCGAAGGGCGCGGCGCCGTATCCGACACCGTCGCGCAGCAGACGCATGGTGTTCGCACTGAGGCTGGTGGGCAGCCCCTTCTCGGTGAGCCCGGGAACGGTGAGGTGCCCCACCATCATCCCCGCGTCCTCCTGCGCCGCGGCGCGGAAGGGCACGAGGTCGCGCTTCTGCAGCTCGCTGAGCGGCGGCACACTCACACCGCCCTGGTGCGAATCGCCCGACGACCGGCCGTGTCCGGGGAAGTGCTTGAACACCGGGTACACGCCGCCGTCGCGCAGGCCCGCCGCGAAGGCCTTGGAGTACTTCGTCACCACCGCCGGATCATCGGAGTACGAACGATCGCCGATCACCGAATCATCGGGTTGCGCAGAGACATCCGCATCGGGCGCGAAATCGACGGTGATCCCCATCGAGGCCATCAGCTTGCCGACGCGCTTGCCCTCGGCCCGCGCCTGCTCGACCGTCTTGGTCTTCGCCAACTGCCGCGCCGACACCAGGTTCGCGCCGGGCACACGGGAGACGCGCCCACCCTCCTCGTCGACCGAGACCATCAGCGGCACCTTGCCCTGCGCCGAAACCTGTTTGAGCGCACCGCCACTGAAGATCGCCTTGTCGGTCCAACTGCCCACGAAGACTCCGCCCACGCCGAACTGCTGCACGGCGCGACGCGCGTCGGCGGCGTCCTTCACGCCCACCATGAGCAACTGCGCGATCTTCTCCCGCACACTCAACGTGCGGAGGAAGTCCGTCTCGCAGCTCACCGGGCGCGCGGCGGCCGACGACGGCGCCGTGGTGCTGCTCGGCGGTGGGGCCGCTGCGGTCGTGGACCCGTCCGGGCCGGAGGGCGTGCCGCACGCGGCGAGTCCGGCCGCGGCGATCACCATGATCGTGAGGTTTCGAAACAGTCGCATCGTGGTCAGTCTCGCAGATCCCGGCGACGGGGTCAGCCGCAGCAGCTTTCCGGTGAGCGTGGTGGCGTACAGCGACCGCGCGTCCCAGCCGGGTCCGCGGCCGAACCGCACCGAGGTGACACCGCGATGACCGGTGTCGATGACGCACTGCGCTCCCGTCTGCGGATCGAGGCGCACGATCTTCCCGGGCAGGTCGAGCGCGGCGTACACGGCACCGTCGGGTCCCACCGTGAGATCGTCGGCGAAGTTCGCCGGGCCGAGGCCCGCGACGGCGTAGTGCCGCGGCTGCGCGGGTCGCGCGGGGTCGATCGCGTAGAGGCCGGTCCGGGCCGACGTCGCCGTCGATGCCCAGAGGCGCCCCGCGGCACCGTCGAACCAGAGACCGTTCACCGATTCGCCGGGCAGTGCGAACGGGGTGGGCGCGGCGCCGCGCGCGGACGCGACGATCCCCTGCTTCGGCCCGAGAACCGTACTGGTGACGAACCTTCCGTCGGGGAGCTCGGCCAGACCGTTCGGCATCGTCAGCCCCGCGGCCCAGGTGCGCGGCGCCCCGGTACGGGGTTCGAGTTCGGCGATGGTGCCGTCCGTCTTACCGAGCAGGCCCGACGGTGCGCTGTTCGCCGTCGTGACGAACACCCGCCCGTCCCGGATCACCAGACCGCCGGGATTGGGCAGGTCCACCAGCCGCTCCAGCGCCGCGGGCGAGGCGCCGCGCAGCACCTCGCCGCGCCCGGTGACGGCGTTCTGCTTCGAGACGTACACCGCCCCCGCACCGTCGAAGGCGAGATTCTCCAGCGTGCCCATCCCCGCACGCAGCACGGTGGTCCGCCAACCGCCGCAGTCGGCCGCGGGCGCCGCCGCGGCCACCGGGGCGACGGCGAGGCCCGCCGCGGTGGCCAGGACGACGGCCGCCGCAGCGAGTCGGGTGGGGTGAATCCGGTTCAGTCGCACGGGGAGCAGTCTGACAGGTCCCCGATCGATCAACCCTTGGCGACCTTGGCGACGGCGGCCACGAAGACCCGGTCGAACAGGGCGGCGTCGGGTTCACCGGTCATGCCGATCGCGGTGACCGACACCGAATAGCCGCCCACCTGCGCGAAGCCCAGCAGCATCCGCTGCGTCACGTTCTGTCCGGCGGTGGTGGACACGTTCACCTGGTGCAGGACCACGGCATCGGTGGCGCTGGTCTTGGGGGCGTCACGCAGGGTGGTGGTGATCTCCGAGCTCACCTGCTGGCCCTGCACCGACATGTCGGCGCGCATGGAATTGCACTTGCCGGCGAAGTTCTCGCGCAGCTTCGCGATGTCGGGCTTCTCGCTGGCGACGGTCTCGCTGACCGCGCCGGTGTCCGTGCTCCCCGTCACCAGGCCCACCTGGCTGACGTCCAGCTTCTTCGTCGCGTCGGTGAGCGCGGTGGCCGATGCGCATCCCGCCGGGCTGAACTTCGCCGTGGAGGCGGCACCGGACATCTGATCCACGACCTCCTTGAGCTGCGCGTCCGACACCGGCACCACCGTGATGCCGGCCGGGAGCTCCGCGGCCGTGAGCACCAGATCCTTGGCCGGCGTGGTGATCGACGGTGCGCTCGACGGCGCCGTGGACTCCTTCGCCGGCTCGGCCTCCCCCTTCGTCGATCCACCGCAGCCCGCGGCCAGGACCGCGATCGCGGCCAGCCCCGCCGCGACCTTCGTACGCCGCCTCTGTCCGTACGTTTCCATCCCACATCCCCCTATCGAATAGTGAAATTCGAATGTACCGGCATGCCGGAAAGTGGGACCGCGAAGCCCCAAATTGCACCGTGCAACAACAGGGTTCCGGCGTAGGCTCGGAGGTACCAGGAAGCCGAGAACATCGAGGTGATCCCCATGAGTGCACCCGTCAAGGTTCTGATCGCATACGACGGCACCGAGTCCGCACAGCGCGCCGTGAAGTACGCCAGCAAGGTCCTCGCCCAGGGGCGCGACGCCGAAGCGGTGGTCGTGACCGCCTGGGAATCGACCATCCATCAGGCCGCCCGACTGTCGGCCATGTCCGGTGTCGCGGGCGCCGGAGCCGCCGAGACCGCACTCACCCGCGAGAGCGATGTGGTGCACACCGAGGCCAAACGGACCAACGCCGAGGGCGTCGAGCTGGCGCAGGCCGCCGGGTTCACCGCCCGCGGAGAACTGGTCGAGGTCGCGACCACGGTGTGGACGGCCATCATCGGCGCCTCCGACGCCGAGAACGTGGACGTGATCGTCACCGGCAGCCGCGGCACCACCGGCCTCAAGGCGCTGTGGCACTCGTCGGTGTCAGAGCACGTGCTCCGCGGTTGCAAGCGCCCCGTGATGATCGTCCCGTCGGGCGTCCCCGAGCTCTAGGCTCACCCGCGGCCGTCGCGCACCTTCCCGACCATCGCGGACATCAGGGTCCCGATCGGAGCGGGTGACGTTGTCGTCAGGCGCAGTTCCGATCCACCGCCCTCGATGAGGAAGGCCGTCGACTGGCTGCGACCCGCGGGAACGGACACGGTCGTGGGCGTACCCGACTCCAGCTCCGCGGTGATATCGGCGGGTCGCGTCAGGTGAGTGGTGAGCACCACCACCCACTGCCAGTCGAAGAGCGGCTGCGGCAATTCGATCGTCGTGGTACCCGCCAGCGTGGTCGAGGTGACGAACGCGGGCGCCGCCACCTCGAGACCCGCCTGGACCAGCGCGCCGTCGGTGCCGATGGTCGCGAGGTTCGCGTAATCGGTCGAGCGCGCGACCCGTGGCGCGCCGTCGCCGTAGAGCCCGCGCAATCCCGTCTCCAGATCGGGTGCGGTGCGCAGCATCTCGGAATCGATGCGCTGGTCCAACAGCACGCCGCCGGACCCGCGGGCCGACGCCAGCGTCGCCTCCAGGCGCGCCGCGTAATCGCCGGTGGGATCGAGGTCCCAGATCCGCGAGAACTGCACCGTGCTCACCGCGCCGCCGACCATCGACACCGCGACCAGCAGGACGACCGCCGATCCGGCCACCCCGTCCCGCACCCGGGCGCGACCGGTCCGGCCCCGCCGCCCCCGCGCGTACGCCCCGACGCCGATCGCGACGAGCAACGCCCACACGACCGCGATGTCCGACTGCGCGCGGTTCGACAGCGCGAAGAGCACGGTGGTCGTCTCGCCCGCCCGGGACCAGTACACCGGCGCCAGCGACAGCACCGGATAGACGATCAGCGCCGCCGCCCACAGCAGCCAGCCGCGCCGCACCAGCCACACGGTGACCGCGCCCACGATCAGCGCGACCGCGACACCGGCGAGGAACTGCGGCCGGGTCACCTCGACCCAGGGCACCGCCGTTCCCATCCGCACCCAGCGCCACGGCCCACCCGCGACACCGGGCACGACGGTGTGCGCGAAGGCGTGCACCAGCCCGTCCACCGTCTGGCCGAAGCGCCGACCCGCCGGGAACTCGGCCGGATAGTCGGTGGTGGCGACCACGACCGCTCCCCAGATCGCGGCCATGCCCGCGAAACCCGCCCACAGGAACCGACCCGACCGGACCGCGCGACGCACCGCGCCCCGTCCACCCCGCACCGTGAGGAACAGGAGCGCGGCACCCACGGCCGCGGGCACGATGATGAGCGCCTTCTCGCTGCACGCCAACCCGAAGGCGAGGGCACCCAGTGCCACCACGGCATGCCTGCGCCGACGCGTCCGCACGAAGGCCACGGACTCCGCCACCGCCGTGGCCAGCGCCGCGTGCAGCGGAAGGCTGTTGAGGGCCGCCGACACCCACGTCGACGAGGCCACCGTGAACGGCGACGCCAGGTACACCGCCGCCCCCGCGACGACCGCGGCCGCGGACGGGGCGGCGAGCACGACGAGCGCCCGGATCACCGCCAGCGACGCCGCCACCTGCCCCAGCACCAGTAGAACGGCCGCGACCTCCCAGTTCGCGTGGAAGGTCCGCCCGAACCATCCGGACACCGCCAGGGGCAGCGGCATGGTGTGGCCCGAGTACTGGAGCCCGTCGATCACCGGGCCCGCCACCTGCGCCTTGAACAGCAGATCGAAATCGTCGCCGTAGAAGTAGCCGCGGTGCGCCAGGAACCCCCGTAATACCGCCTGGCCCAGGAGCAGGCCGCCGAGCACCCCCACGGCCCATCTCGGCAGGCCGAACGGGCGCTTCCATCGGATCCGGTCGACGACGGGACGTTCCCACGCGCGTCCCGGCCGCAGTGCTGTGGCGTGACTCACTGCATCGACGTTAGCAATCGCAATGAAATCGGTCACGGCACCACACACACGCCTTCGGCGACCGGGACCGGAGCACCGGACCTGTAGACTCCCCTGCATGGACCGCACCTCGATCATCGCCAGCGCCACCGCAGCGCTCGCCGGCATCGTCGTCGCCGTCGCCCTCGCACTGGTGAGCGGTGCGGCCGTCGGCCAGTCCACCCCGTCCACCGATGTCGGCGCCGTGAACCCCGACAAGGGCTTCCTGCAGGGCTCGTCGAACTACGGCGAGCGCGACGACTCGGGTGCCAACAAGTAGCGCCCAGCTCCGCACCGAACCGCTCCCCCGCCGCGCAGGCGCGTGGGCGTTCGTCGCCCTCCTGGCACTGAGCTTCCTCAGCTCACCGGGCAAGATCGTCGCCGATACCAAGCTCGATCTCACGGCCAACCCGATCGGCTTCCTCGCCCGTGCCGCCAACGTCTGGTCCAGCCAGTCCCCGCTCGGCCAGGTGCAGAACCAGGCATACGGCTACTTCTTCCCGCACGGCACCTTCTTCGCCCTCGGGCAATTGCTGCACGTGCCGCCGTGGATCACCCAGCGGCTCTGGTGGGGGCTGCTGCTGTTCGCGGGATTCTGGGGGATCGTCCGGCTCGCGGAGGCCCTGAACACCGGCTCGCGCGGCTCCCGGATCGTGGCCGCCGCCGCCTTCGTGCTGGCCCCGCAGGTGCTCACCACGCTCGGCGCGATCAGCTCCGAGACCGCGCCCGTGATGCTCGCCCCCTGGGTGCTGCTGCCACTCGTCCAGATGCTCCAGGGGCACGACGCGCCGCTGCGGAACCTCGCGGCCAGGTCCGCCGTCGCGGTCGCGCTGATGGGCGCCGTGAACGCCGTGGCCACCGGTCTGGCCTGCGCCGTCGCCGCGCTCTGGTGGCTGCTGCACGTGCGCTTCGGCGCCGGGACCCGACGGTTCTGGACCTTCAGCGCGTGGTGGACGGTGTGCGTCGTGCTCGCCACCACCTGGTGGATCGTGCCGCTGCTCATCATGGGCCGGGTGAGCCCGCCGTTCCTGGAGTTCATCGAGTCCGCGCGGGCCACCACCCAATGGGCGTCACTGCCCGAGGTGCTGCGCGGCACCGTCTCGTGGAGCCCGTTCATCTCCGACGAACGCGCCGCGGGCGCCATGCTCACCACCGCGCCCGCCGCGGTCGTGGTCACGGGTCTGCTCGCCGCCGCCGGTATCGCGGGCCTGACGATGCGGCACACCCCGAAGCGGGGCGTGTGGATCACGGTGCTGCTGGTGGGCCTGGTGGGCATCGGCGCGGGCTACGCCGGCGGACTCGGGTCGCCGGTCGCCGAACCGGTGCGAGTGTTCCTGGACAGCGTGGGCGCGCCGCTGCGCAACGTCTACAAGCTCGAGCCCTTCCTCCGGCTGCCGCTGGTGATGGGCATCGCCCACCTCCTGGCCCGGGCGCCGCTGCCCGGCACCGTCGGGCTGCGGCGCGCGCGGGCCGCACTGGCCCACCCCGAACACGACCGGCTCGCCGCCGGCGCGCTCGCCGTCGTCGTGGTGCTCGCGCTCGCGGGCGGCATGGCCTGGGTGGGGAAGCTGGCCCCGCGCGGGCCCTACGAGACGATCCCGGACTACTGGGGGCAGGCCGCGAGCTGGCTCTCCGACCACGCCTCGGGTACCGCCCCCGGGCAGGCCCGCGCCGAGCGGGCGCTGGTGGTGCCCGGCGCCCCCTTCGGCGCGCAGCTGTGGGGCCTCACCCGCGACGAGCCGCTGCAGCCGCTCGCCGAGACGCCGTGGGCGGTGCGCGACGCGATCCCCCTCAACCCACCCGGCGCGATCCGCGCGCTCGATTCGGTGCAGCGACTGTTCAGCGCCGGCACACCGTCGGCCGGGCTGGCGGCCACGCTGCGCCGCCAGGGCATCGGCTACCTCGTGCTGCGCGCCGATCTCGACCCGGACACCTCCCGCTCGGCGCGCCCCGCGCTGGCGCGCGCCACCATCCTGGGTTCGCCGGGGCTCTCCGAGGTCGCGCGGTTCGGCCCCGATGTCGCGCCGCCCACCGTCGAGAAGGTCACGGTGGATTCCGGTCTGCGGCCGCCACTTCCGGCGATCACGATCTACAAGGTGGACGACCTCGACATCGGCGCCGGGCCGTACCTCGCGGACCTGCGGTCGATGCCCCGGATCGCCGGCGGCCCCGAGTCGCTGCTGCCGCTGCAGACCGAGGCCGCCGCGGGACGGCGGGAGCTGGGGCCCGCGCTGCTGGCCTCCGATGCCGCCGCCGCGGGCCTGCCGCCGGGACCGCTCACCGTGACCGACAGCCCGAAGAACCGGGAGACCGACTACGGCAAGGTGGACGATCACAGTTCCTCGATCCGGGCGGCGGGCGACCCGCGCCGCACCCTGAACCGGCTGCCCGACTACCCCGTGGACGGCGCGGGCCTGGTCGACGGGACATGGGCGGGCGCCTCGGTCAGCACGTCCAGTTCCGCCGGTGACGCCACCCAGCTGGGAACGGTGCTCCCCGGCGCCGGGCCCGCCGCCGCGGTGGACGGCGACAAGGACACCTCCTGGGTCTCCTCGGGCCTCGATCATGCTGTCGGCCAGTGGTTCCAGTTCGATCTCCCTGAACCGCGATCCGACCTCGCCGTTACGGTGACGGTGGGCCGTGCCCTCGGGCCCGCGGTCAGCCGGCTGGTGATCTCCACCGAGGCGGGCAGCGTGTACTCCGATCCCGTCACCGCGGGCACGCCGATCACACTGGTCGCACCCTCGGAACCCACGCGCTGGCTCCGGATCACCGCCGCCGAGACGACGAATCGTTCCTGGGGCAACCAGTTCGCGATCTCCGAGGCACGGCTCGCCGATGCCCGGACCGACACCACCATCCCCGCCCGACACGATGTGGTGCTGCCCCCGTCCGGTGCGGCGAACCGGTGGATGTTCGGGCAGGAGAGCATGGGGCGGTCCGGCTGCGTGCCGACCCCCGGCCGCGACGGCACCGACGGCCCCGTGCAGTGCGCCGATATCGGGATCGGCCCCGAGGAGCCGGGGGCGTTGCGGCGCACCGTCGATGGGCCCGGCGCCCCGGCGGTCACCCCGTCCCTGACCCTGCGGGCGCGCTCCGGACAGGCGCTCACCCGACTGCTCGCCGAGCCCGGCGCACCGTCGTCCTTCGCCGATGCCGCCGTGACGGACGGCCGGGGCAGCGGCGCCGCGGCCTCGGACGGCGACCCGAACACGGTGTGGAGCGCGCCGCAGTCCGCGACCGCACCGACCGCACCGAAACCGATCCTGCGGCTGCGACTTCCGAGCCCACAATTGGTCTCGGGCATCCGCCTCGAACTGCCCCGCGGCGAGGCGCCGGCCCGGCCCACCCGGGTGGGCATCGATCTGGGCACCGGCCGCCAGGTGCGGGAGGTCTCCGAACAGGACGATTCCGTCACCGTCCCCCTGGAGGCCGCGGTCACCGACTCGATCGCGATCTCGCTGCTCGACTGGGACGAGCGGATCAACATCAACGCGCTCGGATTCCCGGAGAAGATGGCGCCCGGTCTGGCCGATGTGCAGGCCCTCGGGCCCGACGGTGCGCCCGTCCCCGGCTCGCGGCCCGCCGCCCTCGACCGCGCGGTGACGGTGCCCTGTGAGACCGGGCCCACCGTCCGGATCGGCGACCGCACAGTGCGATTCCGCATCGACGCCACCGCACGCGCCCTGCGCGACGGTGCGCCGATCCGCGCCGTCGCGTGCGAACCGGAACCGCTGCCCCTGCCTGCGGGACGGCAGGACGTGATCGCCACACCGGGTGCCGGGTTCAGCGTGGAGACCCTCACCCTGGACACCCCGGCGGCGGCCGCCGGGCCCGCCGACACCTCCTCGCCGCGGATTCAGAGCTGGACGCCGGACCGCCGCATCCTGGCCGTCCCGCACTCCGAGGCGGACCGCGTGCTCGTGGTGCCGGAGAGCCGGAACACCGGATGGTCGGCCACCGCGCCCGACGGTACGCCGCTGCGCGCGGTCACGGTGAACGGCTGGCAGCAGGGCTGGGTGGTGCCGGCGAGCACGGACGGCAATGTGACGCTGCGGTTCTCACTCAACGCGCCGTACCGGATCGGCCTGTTCGGCGGGCTGATGCTGCTGCTGATCCTGGCCTCGCTGGCGATCACCCGCGGCGCGCCGGCGGGCCGCGCGGAACCGGTCCGGGCCTGGCAGCCGGGCATCGTCGCGGGGCTCGGGCTCGGCCTGGCCGCGTTCGTCCTGAGCGGATGGCCGGGCCTGGTCCTGTGGGGTGTCACCGGGCTGGCCGCCGCGCTCGTCTCCGGCCTGCACGTGAGCGCCGACCGGCGGGCAGCGATCCGGGTGTTCTCCGCCGCCGGATTCGTCGCCGCCGGAATGCTGGTGCTCGCAACGGGTCCCTGGCACGCCGAGACCGGTTACGTGGGCCACGGCCCGTGGCCGCAGGGTCTCACGCTCACCGGCGTGCTACTGATGGCCTGGTCCGCGATCCCGCTGCGGCGGCGCGAGCCGCCCGCTGAGTCCGCCGACTAGGGCGCGGCCTCCTCCTCGGCCTCCTCGATCACCGCATCGCGCGGGGCGGGGGCGGACCGTCGGGCCTCGTAGCGGGCCAGTGCACGCCGGGCGGGCTCCTCGATCCAGGCGTAGCTGAGGGCTGCCACTGCGGCGGAGAAGACGATGGTCAGCGCCGAGACCCAGAGCATCTTGCCGTTGAAGGGCAGCATGCTGAACAGCGGGAACATCGCGCTGAGCACCACGAGGTGCCAGATGAAGATGCCGTACGACCAGCGGCCGAGTGCGAGCATCGGGCCGGAGCCCAGCCGCCCGGGCGGCGTGCTCCGCGGCGCCAGCACGAGGGGCGCCAGGAGCAGCAGCGCGAGCAGTCCACCGAGCGCCATCCGGGTGGCGAACTGCCAGTTCGTGGGGCTGGTCGCCAGATCGACCGGCCCCCCGAGCGGCGTGGCCACCACGGCGAAGACCAGGACGGCGGCGGGCCAGCAGATCCGCCGGGTGGCGAGGCGGCGCAGCGTCCGGTAGCGGTCCGTGGGTGCGAAGGCCACCTCGGCCAGCACGATCCCGGCCGCGAACCACGGGATGTACGCGGGCAGCCAGTTGTGATGATTGACACCACGCGGAAGGGCCAGCAGATCGCCCACCCACGCCCAGCTGAGCGACAGCGCGGCCACGGCGAGTACCACCGGGATCCGCCACCGCGCCCGCGGCCCGCGCAGCCGCATCAGGAGCACGGCGGCCAGTGGCATCACGAGGTAAAAAGCCATCTCGACCGAGAGGCTCCACATCTGCGTGAGACCGTTCACCAAGGCGTAGGGCACGAACACCTGCGTGAGGGTGAGGTTCGCCAGCCAGGTGGCCGCGGCGGGGGCATCGCCTCGCGGCAACAGCGTGAGGGCGACGACCACCACCAGCAGGTACGCCGGCATGATCCGCACGAGGCGGGAGCGGTAGTAGCGGCCGGTGTCGGGGCGCGGTGCACTCGTCCATGCCGCACGCGCATGCGCCCGCCAGAGCAGGAAACCGGAGAGGGCGAAGAACACCGCCACCGCCATATCGAACCGGCCCCACACCCGCCCCATCACGGAACCGTCCACCTGGCCGGTCTGGAAGGCGGTGTGCGTGAGCAGCACGGCCACCGCCGCACAGGCCCGCATACCTTCGAGCGCAGGCACGAATCCGGCAGCGCCGGCGGGCGTTGCAATCGTGAAGTCGCTGGTATCGGGTCTGGTCATCGCCTCCGCAATCTACCGGGGCCGCCGTGTGAGGGGCCGGTGACCGCCGGTGCCCCTGTTACGCTCGGGTACTTGAAAGGGGCACGTCACCCTCGTGCCGCCGTGGGCGCATGCAACCCAGCCTGCACCCGCGCAAGACCGTGAGGAGACATTTCGATGGCGGAAGGCCGCAGCCGGCTGGCACGCGTAATCGGTCCGATCCTGATCTTCCTGGGCGCCCTGCTGATCACTTCCGCGATCGCCGGGCCGACCTACGTGGCGGGCAAGCTCAAGACGATCCCGCTGGACCTGGACGTCACCACCGTCGCGAAGTCGGTCAAGTCCGCGGATTCCCAGGCGGACGCCGAGTTCCCGGCCAAGCAGCTCGATCTGTGCTCGATCAACAAGCAGCGGGCCGTGGTCAACGAGGTCTCCGTGACCACGCAGACCCGCACGCTGGTGACTTCGCCCTCGGACAAGTCCACGATGACGGTCCAGTCGGGCAGCTCGATGGTGGTCCCGTCCGTCAAGACCAAGGGCGAGCCCCGGCACCCCGCGCTGACCGACGCCGCGAAGGGCGAGCGCCCCTGCGACGACGGCCTGGTGCAGGCCTGGGTCGACCGGGTCTCGCTGGACCGCGAGACCGGCGCCCCCACCGGCAAGACCTCGGAGACCGTCTACAGCCCCGGTGAGAGCGCCCCGGCCGTGAAGGTGGCCGACCGCAAGGGCCTGCAGTACCGCTTCCCCGCGGACACCAGCTCCGAGAACGGCAAGTACGCCTTCTTCGACCTGATCACCCGCAAGAACGTCTCGCTCGACTTCGTCGAGGAGAAGGAGGTCAGCGGGACTAACACGCTGCACCTGCGCGGTAAGCAGGACTGGGTCGACCTCTCGACGGTCCGCGACGGCAACGATCCGACGCTGGGCACCGTGCTCACGATGCCCGCCGGCTGGTGGGGCATCGGCGGCGTGGACGCCAAGGACGACATCACGCTCAACCGCTGGGCGAAGGTCGACGTCGAGCTGTGGGTGGACCCGAAGACCGGCGTCATCGTCGATCAGTCGCTGCACTACAACCAGCAGTTCCGGCTCCCCGGCCAGGTGGCACCGAACACCCCGAAGCCGGTCCGCGATTTCAAGCTGGACGTCTTCGACGCGCAGCAGCGCTGGGTGGACGAGACGGTGCGCTCGCAGGCCGAGTACGCGAAGACCGAGCAGAACAAGATCGCCATCGCCAAGTCCGTGGTCCCGATCGCGGGCGGCGTGCTCGGCGTGATCGCCCTCGCTCTCGGTGTCTTCGCGCTACTCCAGGGCCGTACCGCGACCGCGGGCGGCAGTGGTTCGGGCGGCTCGGGCGGCGGCCGGCGGTCTTCGGGCGGCGACGCCAAGACCCTGCCGATCGACGACGATGCCCAGACGGCCGCTGCACCGGTCGACGATGAGCCGGTGACGGAGGCCTTCAACGCCCAGCCGAAGCCCGACGAGTCGCAGACCGAAGCGATCGACCTGAGGAACCGCGACCAGAACTGATCGCGATCACCGATCCCACCACCATCACCGCCGCGGCCGCACACAGCGCCGCGGCGGTGATCATTTCTCCGACGGTGTGCGGCAGCGTCAGCAGCACCGCGGCCTCGACCGCGAGGATCACCCAAGCCAGTGCCGACATGCGGGTGCGCTCGGTGGCGATGCTGTAGAGCAGCAGGCCCTGCAGCAGCGCCAGTAGCGCGCCCTGCGCGGCGAACAGCCACAGCCAGCCCTGCACGGGCCGGTACTCCTCGCCCGCGAGGAGGGTGGCGAGCGGCGCGGCGACGGCCGCCCCCGCCACGCACAGGATGCCCAGCCCGGACAGCAGCAGCACCATGGTGCGCAGCGCCGAGCGCGAGCGCTCCGGCGTCGCGAGCTGCGGGAAGAAGACCACACCCACAGCCTGCGGCAGCCAGAACGCGACCTTCGCCGCCACCGCGCCCAGGGCGTAGGTGCCGGCGGCCGTGGCGCCGAGCACGGGCCGCGACAGCAGCAGGTCGAGGGAGGCGAAGACCGCCAGCACCAGCTGCACCGAGCTGGCGCCGAGCACGGCGCGCACTCCGGCGTCGGCCGAGGCGTCGTGCCCCGTCGGGCTTCCGGCCAGGGAGCGTCCGACGACGGCCGCCACCAGGGCGCCGATCGTAGTGCCGAGCAACGCCGGGCCCACGCCCAGGAGCAGGCCCGGCACCGTGAAGACGAGTTTCCCGAGGCCGGCGATGCCGAGCAGCACCGCGAGGCGGCGGAACCGTCGTTCGCCCTGGAGCAGGCCCTGCTCGACGGCGAGCAGCACGAGCGCCGGTGCGGCGGCCAGCGCGGCCGCGGCGGTTCCCACCCCGGTGTGCAGTCCAGCGGCCGCGAGCGGGACGGCCAGGGCCGCGAGAACGGCGCTGCCGAGCGCGATCCGCCAGCCCAGGCGGCGCATCTGCGCGGCACCGGCACCGCGGACGATCTGGCGGGCGACCACGGTCTGCAGGGCCAGCGCGGGCACCGCGAGCACCAACAGCAGTTGCAGCAGCGAGGCGAACTCGCCGTAGGAGGCCGGCCCCAGCCAGCGGCTGGCGGGCAGATGAACCAGGTACGAGCACAGGTTCGCCAGCATCGAGCCCAGAGTCACCCACGCCAAACCCACGGCCCCATTGTGTCAGTAGGCTCGGCGACGATGAGATCGCGCGATGCGGCACTGGCCGCCTGGTCCGCGGTCCTGGCCTTCGTGATCCTGGGACCGCTGGCGACGGCCGGGCGGTACCTGCTGTTGCGCGATGCGGTGTCGACGCCACGCTCGTACGTCACCGATGCGGCGCTCGGCCTCGGCGGCAACGCCGCGCGCGCCACCCCGCAGGACTGGTTGATCGCCCTCGGCTCGCAGGTGGTGGACGGTGGCCTGCTGGTGACGGCACTGCTCTTCGTCTCCCTCGTCGCGGCGGGCTGGGGTTTCGGACGGTGCGCTCTGGCGGTGCTGTCGGCGGTGGGGCGTCCCGCCGGCACCGGATCCGGTCTGGCAGCGGCCACGGTGGCGTTGTGGAATCCGTTCGTCGCGGAGCGGCTGCTGCAGGGGCATTGGAGTCTGCTGGCCGGGTACGCGGCGATCGGCTGGATGGTGGTGGCCGGTCTGCGGCTGACGGGGTGGCGGCAGGTGGGTGGTTTCGCGGCCGCGCTGGCCGCGGGTGGTCTCACTCCCACGGGTGCGGTGTTCGCACTGATCGCGGGGCTGGTCGCGGCGCCGCGGCGGTGGGCGGTGCAGCTCGTGCTGTTCGTGGCGGCGGCCGCGCCGTGGCTGTACCCGTCGCTGGTCTCGGGCAGCGGGGTGCGGGCAGATCCGGCGAGCGTCGCGGTCTTCGCCGCGCGCGCGGAGCCGGGGCTCGGCACGGTCGGTTCGCTCCTGGGGCTGGGCGGGATCTGGAACCGCCAGGCCGTGCCCGACGGTGCGCCCTGGCTCTGGACGGCGCTGTTCGCGGTGCTGCTGGTGGGTGGTCTCGTGGTGCTGCGGTCGGTGCTGACGACGCCGCCGCTCGGCCGGTTCGCGGTGCTCGCGCTGGCCGCGGTACTGCTGCCCGCGGTGGCGGCGACGGGTCCGGGGATGGCGCTCCTGGAGCAGGCGGTGCAGGCGATCCCGGGGATCGGGCTGCTGCGCGACGGGCAGAAGTGGGTGGCGCTCGCGGTGCCGCTGTACGCGACCTGCGCCGCCGCGCTGGTGGCGGCGGTACCCGCGGTCGCGCGGCCCGGTGCCGCGGTCGCGGCGATGGCGGTGCCCCTCGCGGTGCTGCCGGGGCTGGCGTGGGGCGTGGGTGGCGCGCTGGTCCCGACCTCCTATCCCGGATCGTGGCGGCAGGTGGCCGCGGCGGTGCCCGCCGATCACGGAGCGGTCGCAGTGCTGCCGCCGGGCATGTTCCGCACCTTCGCCTACGGTCCCCCGGCCGCCGTGCTCGATCCGGCGCCGCGGATGCTGCGGGCGCCGGTGCTGCAGACGGGTGAGCTGCGGGTCGGCGGGAAGTCGATCGACCGCGTGCCCGGCGCCGCCTCCGATGCCGAGGAGGCTCTGGCCGCGGGCGGCCCGCCGTTAGCGGGTCGGCTCGCGGAGCTCGGAGTGGGCTGGGTGCTGGTGGAGGCCGTGATCATCGACGGTGCCCCCGCCTTCCCGACGGTGCCGCTCCCCGGACTGTCGCTGGCCGTCGATACACCGCAGTTGCGGCTCTACCGGGTGCCCGGGGCGATCGCCGCCGCGGACGCACCGTCGGGTCCGGAGCGGGGCGGCGCCTGGGCGGCGCATCTGGTGTGGCTGGGCCTGTTGGTCAGTGGCGCAGCGGTTCTCGCGGTCCGACGGGGCCGCGACCTCGCTTCCTGACCGCTCCCTCCCCCACGCCGCGCCAGCTCCCCTCTCGCACACCGATTCCCGCACATTGCGTTTCGTCCCCCATCGGAGGTTGTTCTCCGGGAGGGGGACCACCTGTGCACCAGGGGAATCGGTGCGGGGCGGGGGACGCGCCGTCTCACATGAGGCGGGGGCGGTACTTCGACAGCCGATCGGGGACCTGCAGCGGCAGGATATCGGCGGGAGTTCCGCCCACCTGCTCGACGAGTCGGCGCTGCAGATCGTTGCGGTCGAACTCCGCAGGGATCCGGTCCGGCTCGGCGACGCCGAAGGTCATGGCCCCCTCGTGGTCGTCGACCACCACGCCGGTCACGATCAACGACGGTGACAGCGGGTCCACATCCGCGTCGGGGACGGCGACCAGTGTCGGTTCCTCCAGGCCGTGCGGTGCCCGATCGTCGTCGAAACCGATGCGGCTCATGGCCTCCGCTACCGTCATCCCGACCAGGCTCTCGGACGGGATCACGCTGGAGCGGAGTCCACGCTGCGCAATGAGCGTGGGCGTCAGCACGGCAACGGACCACGCCATCATGCCGACGCTGTACCACTGACGGATCAGGGCGTAGGAGATTGCGGACGCTGCCAGCAGTCCCACGCCCAGCCATCGAGCCGTGCGACGCGCGGTCTCCGCGTCCAGGTCGCCGGAAATCATCACCAGTGCGCCGCCGAGGAAGGCCGCAGCGGAAGGCCAGTCGCTCCTCATCGCTTGGATCGCGCCGATGAACAGCAGGAGGAAGCCGATCACGCTCAGTCCTCGACCGCTGGGCAACCCGAGTTCGACTCTGTCGCGCGCCATCGCTATCGACCCTCCTGCGCCGTGCTCGCCGACTCGGCCGTCGCGGGCGAATGGAGCGGGCGGAGGTCGGCGGGGAATCCGCCGACGCGATCCGCGAGTGCCTGCTGCCACTCGGCGCGGTAACGCCTCGTGGGCCCGGGCAGCGAATCACGTGATGCCACACCGAAGGTGATAACACGGTGCGTGGGCTCGATCGTCACCGCGGTGACGATCAGTGAGGGATCGTTCGGATCGATATCTGCCGGCGGGATCGGTACGCACACCGGCCGAAGCAGGCCACCGGGCTGCCGCCCGGCATCGAATCCCACGAGACGGGTGGCCTCGGCGACGGTGCGTTCCACGAGTTCCTCGGTCCGGAACCGGCACGCTGGGACTTCGCGGCGCACCTTGGGGGTGAGGAGGACCACCACAGCGACCATGACGAGGGCCAGAGCGGTCCAGAACCACGAACCCTGCTGATAGGCGAGGGCGGCCGCGACCGCCATGGCGCCGCCGGCGAGTAGCCAGCTGATCCACGACAACCGGAGCGACCGCGCCGCCTGCGTTCCCGCCGCCGCGAGCGCGCCCGCGACGAAGGCGAAACGCATCCCGTTCCCGTCGAGATAGGCGCTGACGCCGTTCAACCCGAAGAGGACGACGTAGAAGTACCACCACCGGCTCACCCGGGGCCCCATCACGATCCTGGTCGTCACATCGAAGATTCTATACGGCGAATCCTGGGGCGAAGGCGTGGTCAGGTGCGGCGCTCACCCGCGGGAACCGACGGGACCCGCAGGCCCGCAAGACCGGCGGGTGCCGGTCGGGCGGGAAGGGGCCGGAGGTCGGCGGGGAAGCCGCCGATCCGGGATACGAGTTCGCAGTGGTAGCGGGCGTAGGCCGCGCGCCCTCGGGTGAGGCCGGCACCGTCGGCCACACCGAAGGTGATGGTGGACGCGTTCGGGTCCACCGTGACCGCGGTGACGATCAACCCGGCGCCGGTGAGATCGACGTCCGCGGCGGGCACGGCGACGAGCACCGGCGGCCGGAGCCCGCCGGGTTGGCGATTCGCCCGGAACCCGAGCAGCCGCGTGGCCTGCTCCACGGTGTGCCCCACCAGTTCCTCCGTGCGCACGCGGGAGTCGGAGGTGTTCCACCGCCGGTGCCAGCAGGTGGCTCCCACCACGACGGCGAGCACGGAGCCGATGATCACGCCGAAGATCTGGCCGCCGGCCAGGCCGAGAACGGCCACCGTCGCGAAGCCGAGCACCATGACCGCGGTGAGCACCGTCTCGGCCCGTCGCGAGGGCGCGCCGTACGCGGCGATGCCGGACGATACGGCCAGCACGAAGGCGGCGACGGCCCAGTTCCCGATCGAGGCTTCGAAGGCAGCGCCGACCGGGCCGTAGGCGGCGGCCACCAGCGCACCGCGGCGGTTCGGCGGCGGCCCCATCTGAATCCTGGTCACACCAGAATTCTAGACCGTGAATTATGACTTTTCAGAGACAATCTATGCCGGCAGAGCGGAGCCGAGCGGGCCACCCGACGATGCGGCCACCCGATCGGCGAGCTGCCGCTGCAACTCGCCACGGTCGAACTCCGCGGGCAGGGAATCCGGCTCGGCGACACCGAAGGTCATCGACATATCGCTGTCGTCGACCACGACGCCGGTCACGATCAACGACGGCGACACCATGTCCAGATCCGCGACGGGGACAGCGACGAGCGTCGGCGCATCGACGCCGTGCGGCCCACGGTATTCGCCGAATCCGATGCGCCGCTTCGCCTCCACCACCGTGAGCCCCACGAGGTCCTCGAACCGGAAGGCGCCCGTATCGGACGAGCGCTGGGCGAAGATCCACGGCGAGAAGACCGCGATGGCCCACAGCATCACGCCGACGCTGAACCACTGATGATCCAGCGCGTAGGCGGTCACCGCGACCGCCACCAATCCGAAACCCACACAGCGGAGGCCCCGACGAGGACCCCGCGACGGCAGGTCATCGGCGAGGAAGACCAGGGCGCTGCCGAAGAAGTTCATCGCGGAGCGCCAGTCACCGCGCACCGTCTGGATGACCGCGAGCAGCAACAGCAGGCATCCACCGATGCGCCCGCCGATGCCGATACGGGGGCCGCCCGCGTGCGGGCCGCGTCGGTCCCGCAGCCGCGCCGCTGAGAACATGGCCACGGGCGCGATCGTAGTCGAATCTCGGATTGCGAACTAGGACTTCTCCGAGGCGGCGGAGCTGGGGAAACGGCTGGGCCGGATGTCCGCGGGCCCGCCACCGACCAGGCCGACGAGCCGGTCCTGCACCTCGCTCTTCGTGAGCGCGAGGCTGGTGGAGCTCCCCGCGGCCGGAATGGCGGGATCGTCGGAGTCAGTGATGCCGAAGGTGATCGTCGCGGCCTCGACGGCGGTCTCGGTCCCGGCGGTGACGACGACCGCGACCGAGGTGACCACGAGGAGCGGATCGCCGAGATCCTGCTCCCCCGGAGGCATGGGCACCAGCTCGGGCCGCGCGAGGCTGTTCGGCTGGCGGCGATCGTCGAAGCCCAACAGGTGCGTCGCCTCGGCGACGGTGCGCCCGACGAGTTCCTCGGTGCGGATCCAGCAGGTGGGCACGTCCCGGCGGATCTTCGGCAGGAAGGCGATCAGCACCAGCGCGATCATCGCGCCCAGCGCGACGGCCAGCCAGTCCCGTTCGACGTAGCCCAGGATCGCGGCCGCCGCCCCCAGAACGCCGGCGAGACCGTAGGCGATGTTCCGTTGCCGCAGCGATCTCGCGACCTCGGATGCCGCAGCGGAGAGGATCGCGAGCCAGAGGAGCACGGTGGCCCACTGACGATCCTGCACGCTGGCGACAACCATGACCGCCACCACGGCGAACCACGCGTACCACCAACGACCGGACGGGACACCCAGCTTAGGCCTGCTCACGACCTCATTCTAATCATGCAAAATTCCGACACGGGGTGAACCACTGCACCAGATCGTTTCTTTTGCGAATTCATAGCAACCCAAGCGCATGTTCACGCTCTTTTCCTTACCTAAAGTGCATAATAGCGGACGAACCTGAAAGCGCCACCCCGAGAATTGTCTAATTTCTCACTCGGTTTACATCTTTTGCCGCGCTACTGTTTTGGGGATCATGTTCTCCATGATTTCGGGATTCGCAGAACACTGGCAGTGCCCCACCGGGGAGTGGGTCGTCTGGACTCCGGACTCGACCACCCGCGCGGCGATGGAAACTGCCCCCGACCTGGGGGTTGAGACATCGTTCATTCAGGCCGATCACCTTCGTAGCGGCATCGAAGGTGAATCGTGCGTACGCCGTCTGGTATTCACCTCATTCACTGTGCACGATCACTTCGACGCAGAAATCATTGCGAATGTATTCACTGAATTCGTGCGCGCACATGAGGCTTTTCATACGGCGTTTCCGGTCAGCACCGACCTCCGTCCTCGGGGTCGAACGCTGCGCCCCGAGCAAATTTCGCT
This sequence comes from Tsukamurella strandjordii, assembly GCF_039525985.1. NCBI lineage: Bacteria > Bacillati > Actinomycetota > Actinomycetes > Mycobacteriales > Tsukamurellaceae > Tsukamurella > Tsukamurella strandjordii. The sequence continues at coordinate 88,095 of NZ_BAAAII010000011.1, forward strand.
AGCTGTTTCGGCGCGATCCGTCGATCATCCGGGGAGCACCGTCAAGCAGCACCTGATGGACTCGGTGCCCACCCTGCACGAGTGGGCGGCGTTCGCGTTCGCCGTGAACGGCATCGAGAACGCGGGTCCGGACGCGGTGGACCCGCACTTCCAGGTGGTGGTGGGCTCCGACCACATGTTCACCGATGGCGTCTCGCAGGCGATCAGCTTCTTCGAGATCCTGTCGCGGTACACCGCCGCGCGTGCGGGCACTCCGTACACCCCAGTGCCCGTGCGCCCGTACCCGCAGTTCTGCGCGGAGCAGCGGGCGCTCGCGGGCACGCTGACGCCCACCCACCCCGACGTGCAGCAGTGGCGCGAGACGATCGCCCGGGCCGGCGGCATGCCGAAGTTCCCGCTGCCGCTGGGGCTCGCCCCCGGCCAGGCGGCTCCCGGCAAGATCGCGGTGCACAGCTCGTTCGTCGACGTCGAGCAGGCGGCCCGGTTCGGTGCAGCGGCCAAGCGTGCGGGCGGCAACATGAGTAGCGCCCTGTTGGCCGTGATGGGCCAGGTGCACCACTCGCTGACCGGCGAGCGGCTGTTCACCATGCTCATCCCCCGCGCGGATCGCTCCGCGACGGGCGATGCGATGGCCGTCGGTTGGTACGTGACGCTGGTGCCGGTGCAGTTCGATGCCAGCGGCTCGTTCGAGCAGACGACGCGGAACGCGCAGGAGGCGCTCGGCGTCGCCCGGCAGTTGGACCGCACCCCGGTGTTCCCCGTGATCGACATGCTGGCCGACGATCCCGCGTTCCCGGTGGAGCACGGCTTCACCTCGCCGATGCTCTCCTACATCGATGTCACCCGGGTCCCCGGCGCGGAACTGGCACGGCAGCACGACTTCTCGGTGTTCGCGAACGCCACGCCCTCGCGTGAGGTGTTCATGTGGATCAACCGCGACGAGTCGGGACTCGATTTCAACGCGATGCACCCCGACACGGTGCAGGCCGAGCGGGCGGTGGACACCGTCTTCCGGCTGCTGCGCGACCACATCGTCGAGGTGGCCGACGATGCCCGACCCCGTCTGGTGGCCAGCGCGTCCTGACGGTTGACCGCCGGGGTCAGTGACCCCGGCGGATCCACTCCTCGAGGTGCGGCGATTCGGTGCCGATCGTGGTGCCGTCGCCGTGCCCGGTGTGGACGCGGGTCTGCGGCGGAAGCGCGAACAGCCGATCCCGGATCGAGTCGATGATCACCGAGAAATCACTGTACGAGCGGCCGGTGGCCCCGGGGCCACCGGCGAACAGCGTGTCGCCGCTGAACAGCTCACCGGATTCGGGCAGGTACAGGCACACCGATCCCGGCGAATGCCCCGGCGCGTGGATCACCTGGATCTCCGTGCCCGCCACGGGTATCCGGGTGTCGTCCGCGAGATCCTCGTGGGCCACACCGGCGTGGGTCATGTCCCACAGGACGTCGTCGCCGGGGTGCAGGTAGATCGGGGCGTCGAGGCGCTCCGACAGCTCGGGGGCCACGGTCACGTGGTCGTTGTGGCCGTGGGTGCACACGATGCCCCGGACCTTCCGCCCGGCCACGGCGGCCACGATCGGATCGGCGGTGTGCGCCGCGTCGATCACCACCACCTCGGAGTCGTCGCCGATCAACCAGACGTTGTTGTCCACGTCCCAGGTGCCACCGTCGAGGCTGAACTGCCCACTGGTGACCACCTTCTCTACGCGCAGGCTCACAGCACGACCACCGAGCGCAGCACCTCGCCGCGGTGCATGGTCTCGAACGCGGCCTCCACCTCGTCGAGCGCGATCCGCTCGGTGACGAACTTCTCCAGGGGCAGCCGGCCCTGCTGGTACAGGTCCACGAGCTGCGGGAAGTCGCGCTCGGGTAGGCAATCGCCGTACCAGGACGACTTCAGGGAGCCGCCGCGCGAGAAGAAGTCGATGAGCGGCATGTCCAGCGTCATATCCGGGGTGGGCACGCCCACGAGCACCACGGTGCCGGCGAGATCGCGGGCGTAGAAGGCCTGCTTCCAGGTCTCGGGGCGGCCGACGGCGTCGATCACCACATCGGCGCCGAATCCGCCGGTGAGGTCCTGGATCGCCTCCACCGCATCGGTTTCCGCGGCGTTGACCGTGTGGGTGGCACCGAGGTCGCGGGCCCAGTCGAGCTTCTTCGGGTCACGGTCGACGGCGATGATGGTGCGGGCACCCACCAGCCGGGCGCCGGCGATCGCCGCGTCTCCCACACCGCCGCAACCGATCACGGCCACCGTGTCGCCGCGGGAGACGCCGCCGGTGTTCACGGCGGCCCCGAGACCGGCCATCACACCGCAGCCGAGCAGGCCCACCACCGCGGGGTCGGCGGTGGCGTCCACCCGGGTGCACTGGCCCTGGTGCACGAGCGTCTTCTCGGCGAAGGCGCCGATGCCGAGGGCGGGCGAGAGTTCCGTGCCGTCCTCCAGCGTCATCTTCTGCGTGGCGTTGAAGGTGTCGAAGCAGTACTGCGGCTTGCCCCGCTTGCAGGCGCGGCACTGCCCGCACACGGCGCGCCAGTTGAGCACCACGAAGTCGCCGGGCGCCACGTGATCGACACCCTCGCCGACCGTCTCCACGATCCCGGCGGCCTCATGCCCCAGCAGGAACGGGAACTCGTCGTTGATGCCGCCCTCGCGGTAGTGCAGATCGGTGTGGCACACGCCGCAGGCCTGCACGGCCACGACCACCTCACCCGGCCCGGGATCGGGGATCACGATGGGCACCACCTCCACGGGCTCGCCCTTCGCGCGTGCGACGACTCCTCGAACGACCTGTGGCATGCCTGATCCCTTCAGCGACGGCGAACGTATGCCACCCGGTTTATCACACGGCGGTGTCGAGCTTCTCGGCCTCGTCGGGCTCGCGGGGCGGACCTGCGATCGGCAGCTTCACGCGGAACCAGGTGGAGCCGGGCTCCGACTTCACCGACAGGTCGCCGTGGTGCTTGTTCACCACGATCCGCCACGAGATGTCCAGCCCCAGACCCGTGCCCTCGCCCACCGGCTTGGTGGTGAAGAAGGGCTCGAAGATGCGGTTGACCACACCGTCGGGGATGCCGGGGCCCGTGTCGCCCACCTCGACGAGCACGTGCTCGTCGTCGTGCGAGGTGCGCAGCGTGAGCGTGCCCGCCCCGTCCTGCTTCATCGCGCCGAGGGCGTTGTCCACGAGGTTGGTCCACACCTGGTTGAGCTCCGCGCCGAAGCCGCGGATCTCCGGCAGGGCCGGGTCGTACTCCTTGACCACGGTCACATCGCCGAACTTCTGGCTGAGCATCACCAGGGTGCTGTTCAGCAGTTCGTGCACGTCCAGGGTCTGGAACGGGGCGCGGTCCATCTGGGAGTACTGCTTCGCGGCCGAGACCAGCGTGGAGATCCGGGTAGTGGAGTCGCTGATCTCGTTGAGCAGCAGCTCGGTCTCCACGGTGTAGTACAGCCAGGCCACGGCCTTCGGCAGCATGTCGGCACCGACGCGTTCCAGGACCGCCTCGAACCAGTCCAGGCCGAGCCCGGCGGCCACGTAGGCGGGGGCGAGGTCATAGCCGTTCTGCACATCGTGATCGTCGAGCCAGTCGGCGATCTCGTCCTCTCGGTCGGAGGCCTCGAGCGGACCGAGGGCGGGCGCGTCGGCCACGGATGCCACGGCCTGCTCCTGCAGGTCGACCAGCTGCACCAGTAGATCGTGGTGCCAGGCGCCGTTGGCGATCACGGCCAGCTTGTGCCGCATGCCGCTCACCCGGGTGCGCAGCGTGGACGCCGCGCGTACCGCCGCACCCGCCGGGTTGTTCAGCTCGTGCGTCAGGCCCGCGGACAGTGAGCCGAGAGCCAGGAGCCGTTCGCGCTCACCGATCATGCGCTGGGTGCGCTTGCTGCCGTAGAAGACGCCCTCCAGCAGGTGCACTGCCATCGGGAACCACTGCTGCATCAGCTGGCCGAAGTCCTGCGAGGGCAGGATGTAGAACCGGCAGTCGGTGACCGCGCGCATCGACGAGTTGTAGGTCGACCCCATGCCCTCGCCGAGGAAGCTGCGCCAGGCGCCCGCGTACACGCCGCGGTGGTCGGTGCGGTTGGTCTCGACATCGGAATCGCCCACCCGCATCGACAGCGAGACGGTGCCGTCGAGCAGCACGAACAGCGAATCGGCGGGGTCGTCCTCGCGGTACACGGGACCGGCGGGGAATTCCTCGATCCGGCCGCGTTCGCACAGCCACTCCAGCTGCTCGTCGGTCAGCTTCTCGAACAGGAAGAGCGTGCGCAGCTCGTCCTTGAGACACTCCTGCGTCCCCTGGTGCTCCGTCATCAGTCCTGCCCCGCCAGGTACCTGTGCACGAACATCACTGCCATCGCTCCTTCTCCCACGGCCGAGGCCACGCGTTTCGCGGATTCGGACCGGACGTCGCCGGCCACGAACACTCCGGGCACGCTCGACTCCAAGTGGAACGGCGGACGGTCCAGTGGCCATTCCCGGCGTGACGCATCCGGCCCGCCGATGTCGGGTCCGGTGATCACGAAGCCGTGCTCGTCGCGCACCACCACCCCGTCGAGCCACTCCGTGCGCGGGGCGGCCCCGATGAACACGAACAGGTAGTCGGCGGGAACGGTCTCAGTGTCGCCGGTGGTGCGGTCGCGCAGCGTGAGCTTCTCCAGGTGCTCCTCGCCGTGCGCTTCGACCACCTCGGTGCAGGTGCGCACGTGGATGTTCTCGATCGCCGCGAGCTGCTGGATGAGGTAGTACGACATCGACGCTTCGAGCGATTCGCCGCGCACCAGCAGAGTGACCGATTTCGCGCCCTTGGCGAGGTAGACGGCGGCCTGTCCGGCCGAGTTGGCGCCGCCCACGATGTACACGTCGAGGTTCTTGCAGTTCGGGGCCTCGGTGAGCGCCGAACCGTAGTAGACGCCGGCACCGGTGAGGCGTTCGACGCCGGGCGCCTGCAACTGCCGGTAGGCGACGCCGGTCGCGAGGATCACGGTGTGCGCGCCCACGGACGTGCCGTCCGCGAACTTCACGGTGCGCGACGATCCGGTGACGTCCAGTTCCACCACGTCCGAGGTGGTGATCACCTCGGCGCCGAACTTCCCGGCCTGCCGCCGGGCGCGGTCGGTGAGCTGGGTACCCGAGACGCCGTCGGGGAAGCCGAGGTAGTTCTCGATGCGCGAGCTCTGTCCGGCCTGTCCGCCGGTGGAGTGCCGCTCCACGAGCACGGTGCGCAGGCCCTCCGAGGCGCCGTACACGGCGGCGCCGAGTCCGGCGGGGCCGCCGCCCACCACGACCAGATCGTAGAAGTCCTCCGACGGTGCGGTGGTCATGCCCACATGGTTGGCCAGCTCCTGGTCCGACGGTGCGCACAGCGCCGCCCCGTTCTCGGCGACCACGAGCGGCAGGTCGAGGCCGTCGCTCCCGGCCGCGGTCAGGAGTCGTTGTCCCTCCGGCGATTCCGAGGAGAACCAGCGGTAGGGAACCTGGTTGCGGGCGAGGAATTCGCGGACCTCGGAAGAGCGGGCCGACCAGCGGTGGCCGACGACCTTCACCTCGGGGACCGGACGGTGATCGGTGCACGCCCAGGCCTCGATCTGCGCGTCGATCACCGGGTAGAGCTTCTCCTCCGGCGGATCCCAGGGCTTGAGCAGGTAGTAGTCGAGGTCGACCACGTTGATCGCCTCGATCGCGGCGCCGGTATCGGCGTAGGCGGTGAGCAGCAGGCGCCGCGCGGTGGGGAACAGGTCCATGGCGGCTTCGAGGAATTCGAGGCCGCTCATCTCCGGCATCCGGTAGTCGGCGAGCAGCACGGCCACGGTCTCGCCGCGCAGTTTCAGTTCGCGGAGCGCCTCGAGCGCCTGCCCTCCGCTCTCGGCGCGGACGATGCGGTGCGTCTCGCCGTAGCGTCGCCGCAGGTCACGCGCGACGGATCGGGAAACACTGGGATCGTCGTCGACGGTGAGGATCGCGGGGCGACTCTGGGGTTCTGCCACCCCTCCAGCCTACGACGGTGCGCTGTCCGGCGTCGTCGTAGCGGCCGCCTCCGCCGCGGTCAGCGCCGCCGCGAGCGAGGTCATCGAGTCGGGCCCGTACGCCGGTTGCAGCAGGTAGCCCGACGGTAGCCCGGTCACCGACAACCACGTGATCCATCGGTCCTGCGCCGATTGCGGCTGCCCGATCCGGATCGCCCTCTCGCCCAGCTGCGTCGCCACGGTCCGTGTCACGATCGGCACCTGGATCTGGTCCGCGTACCGCTTCCGCGTGCGGTAGTGCTGAATCGCGATCGCGCCGGCGACGAGGAGTGAGGCGATCGCAGGAATGGATTGCAGCGGTGTCGTGTTTCCGATGCTGCCCCACAGGATCACGACTGGAATCCCCGCGGCGACCATCCCGGCTGCGTAGTACTGCGCGTCGCGGACCGAGGGCGTTGAGCTCCCGATCGCGACGCGCCACACCTGGCTCACCAGGTTCGCGATCGCCAGCAGCGATCCGAGCGCCAGCCCGTAGGACAGGCGGCCGGACCACGATTCGTATCCCATTCCGCGCAGCATCGTCGCGACGAAGACCATCACCGTGATCACGAGCAGGCCGCCGGACAGGAGCTTGAGCACCGTCGCGGGGACCACGCGCACCGTCGGGACTTCCCGCTCCCGTTTTCCACTCCCGCTCCCGTTGTTTCCGGAGCGGGAATCGGAAACGGGAGCGGGAACCGAGCCTGGGCGTGGGCTACTCATCGGGCTCGGACTTCCACGGCGCCTTCCACAACGCGTACACGCCGGTGCCCAGGATCATCACGCCGAAGACGGCCATCACGGCACCGAGGATGGTGCGGAAGTCGGGCCACTGCGACCAGTCGCGGATCAGCGACGAGCCGATGATCACCAGCCCCAGCACCACGTACATCCACGCCACCCGCGGCGTCACCTCACGCTGCTGCTTCACCATTCATTCACGATAACGAACAGTGGGTGATCAGACGAGTCCTCCGATGCGCGCACCGTCGACCGACGACGCGAGGACCTTGCCGACCCCGTCGGCGGTGGCCTCCCAGGAGAACTCCCCCGCCCGCTGCCGCGCCTTCTCCCCGAGCTCGGCGCGCAGCCGCTGATCGGCGAGCAGACCGGCCACCGCCTCGGTGAGCCCGGCCAGATCGCGCACGAGGAGGCCCGTGGCACCGTCGACCACGGAATCGGTGAGACCCTTCGACGAGACGTACCCCACCGTGGGCACGCCGTGCTGCGCCGCCTCGATCACGGTGATGCCCCAGCCCTCCTTGCGGGAGGGCATCACGTGCACCCACGCGCGGGAGAGCAGGCGATGCTTGCGCTGCTCGGTGACGTGGCCGTGGAAGGTCACGCGATCGAGCACGCCGAGCCGCAGGGCGTGGCGGTAGAGCTCCTCGTCCCACCAGCCGCTGCCGATCACGTCGAGATGCAGATCGGGCACGCGGTGCCGCAGCCGGGCGAGCACGAACAATGCGTCCTCGATCTGCTTGTGCGGTACCAGCCGGGACAGCACCACGATGCGGGGGGTCGCGGACCGCACATCGTCGATGCCGGGTTCGAGCGCGTCGATTCCGTTGCGCACCACGGCCACCCGCTCCGGTCCCACGCCGAGCAGTCCGAGTTCTTCGGCGGAGGGCAGAGAGACGGTGAGGTACTGCGAGTCGCGGTGCACCCACGGCGAGAGCCGCGATTCGATGAACCAGCCGATGCGCGCCACCAGCCGGCCGGCCACCGGCCACTGCTCGCGGTGGCAGTGGTGCACGAGCACCGTGACGGGCACGCCGGCCACGAGGCGGGCGAAGAAGGGGATGCCGTTCTGCGTATCGATCACCGCATCGGGGCGGATACCGCGCAGCGGGCCGCGGCCGAACCGGGCCGCGACGATGGCGAGCAGCGCCAGCGGGTACACCGTGAACCGGCCGCCACCGCGGGAGATGCGCACGCCGTTCACCGTCTCGGTGCGGGCGGCACCCGGGTACATCGCGGTGCGCAGGGTGACCGTCATGCCGCGCCGGGCCAGCTCCTGGCCGACGCGCTCGAGGTACAGCTCACTGCCGCCGCCCTGCGGGTGGCGGGTGTCTCGCCAACACAGCAGAAGGACTTCACGCACGCGTACTAGGGTACCGTCCGGTGGCGTGGACTCTCTGACCTCGAAGAACGCGACCTCGCGGTTCCGTCGCCGGGCGACCCTGCGCAGGTCGGTGGGGCTGCTGTCCGATTTCCGGTTCGAGCAGTCCGAGCCGGCCCGGTTCTACGGCGCGCTGGCGCGCGACACCGTGGAGTTGACGGCCGATCTGTTCCCCGAGCCGCTCGACGGTGCGCTCGTGCTCGATGTGGGCGGCGGGCCCGGGTACTTCGAGGACGCCTTCGCCGAGCGCGGCGCCGTGTACATCCCCGTCGAGCCGGATCCGTCCGAGGCGCACGCGGCGGGCATCACCTCCTCGCGGGGCGTGCGGGGCTCGGGACTCGCGCTGCCGATCGCCGACGGTGCCGTGGACGTCTGTCTCTCGTCGAACGTGGCCGAGCACGTGCGGGACTGGCGGTCGATGGGCGAGGAGATGCTGCGCGTCACCCGGCCCGGCGGGATGGTGATCCTGAGCTACACCTGCTGGTACGGGCCGTTCGGCGGCCACGAGATGGGGCTCACCCACTACCTGGGCGGCGACCGCGCGGCCCGGATGTACACCGACAAGCACGGGCATCCACCGAAGAACCTCTACGGCACATCGTTGTTCAAGGTGGGCGCGAGGGACGGACTGGACTGGGCCGGCACGGTCGACGGTGCCGATCTGCTGGCGGCGTTCCCGCGCTACCACCCGTCGTGGGCATGGTGGATCGTGCGCGTACCGGGACTGCGCGAAGTGTTCACCTCGAACCTGGTTCTGGTGTTCCGCAAGCATTGACGACGAATGCCCCTCCGCCGCAGCGGAGGGGCATTCACCGAACTGAGTGACCGAGGTGCGGATCAGTTCTCCGCGCCGGCAGCGTCGGAGCCGGAGGTGCCGGCGTCACTGCTGTCGGTGGACGTCGTCGGGGTCGCCTCCGACGCCTTCGCCTCGGGGGCCTCAGCGGTCTTGGTGGGCACATCGGCCTCGGCCGTCGCCGACTCGGTCGTCGTCGGCTCGGTCTTCGTCGGCTCGGTCTTCGCCGAGTCGGTCTTCGTGGCGCCGCTCGTCGTGCCCGAATCCTGCTCGGACGCCGCGCCCTTCGTCGCCTCGGTGGTGGAACCCGCGGAAGTGGTGGCCGTCGCGGGCTTCGTCGCGCCCGTCGTGGAGGCGGACGACGTGGGAGCGGACGAGGAGGCGCCGGTGGTGGGCGCGGACGCCGACGCCGTGGTCGGGGCGTCCCCGGAGCCGGAGGCGTCGTCCTGCTTGGCGTGCCGGCCGGCGCTGGCGAAGGTCTCCACCTCGGCCACCGAGACGGCGCCCGTGCCGTCGTCCGCCTTGGCGTGCTTGCCACCGCTCACGGCGGTCACCACCGAGTTCACCGTGTCGGTGAGCGCGGCACCGATTCCGTTGCCGGCGAACAGGTTGTTGAGCCCACCGCCGTTGAGGAAGGGCCCCATCGCCTGCATCGGCAGCGAGATGATGGCGCCGATCAGCTCGGCGATGGGCCGGGCGATGCCGTGGACGAGGGAGGCGCCGGCGTTGAGGATCCCGCCCGCCACCTGCAGCGGAACCTGGGCGAGCGGGCCGACCACGGGGACCGCGCGGACCAGATCAGCAGCGATCGGAACCAGGCCGGTCGCGGAGTAGTACGCGGCGTCGACGAGCAGCGGCGGCAGGTTCTTCGCGCCCGCCGGCGTCACGAGGCTGCCGGCGAGGGAGGTGACCACGCGGCCGATCAGCTTGCCGTCCATGATCGCCAGCAGCTTGTCGTCGGGAAGGCTGCCGACGATGTCCTTGAGCTTGTCGTCCGGGATGGCCGCGACGAGCTGGACCAGCGTCGCCGAGGGCAGGCCCGCCACCACGGGACCGAGCTTCTCGACCGGGATGCCGGCCACGATCTTGCCGAGCGTGTCGTCGGGCAGGGTCGAAACGACGGTGGTGAGCTTGTCGATCGGGATCGAGCCCACGAGCGAACTCAGCTTGTCGGCGGGCAGTCCGGCGACCACCGGTGCCAGCTTCTCGACGGGGATGCCGCCCACGAGCTCCGCCAGCGTCTTGTCCGGCAGGCCCGAGACCACGTCGGTCAGCTTGCTCACCGGGATCCGGCTGACGAGCTCGGTGAGCTTGTCCGACGGGAGGCTCGCCACCACGGGGCCCAGCTTCTCGACGGGGATGTCGCCCACGATCTGCTTGAGGGTCTCGTCCGGGAGGCCCGAGACCAGTTGTGTGAGAGTCGAAGCCGGGAGGCTCGCGACCACCGGGCCGAGCTTCTCGACGGGGATGCTGCCGACCAGCTTCGACAGGGTCTCGGTGGGCAGGCCCGCCACCACGGGGCCGAGCTTGTCGACCGGGATACCACCGACGACCTCGGTCAGCGTGTCACTGGGCAGGCTGGAGACCACCTGCGCCAGCTTGTCCGTCGGGATGGAACCGACCAGCTTGGAGAGGGTCTCGGCGGGAAGACTCGCCACCACGGGGCCGAGCTTCTCGACCGGGATGCCGCCCACCAGCGCGGAGAGCTTGTCGTTCGACAGGCCCGCGACCACCTCGGAGAGCTTCGCGGTCGGCAGACCGCCTACGATGCCGGTCAGTGCCGATGTGGGCATCTCGTTCATGATCGCGACCACGGTCGAGGTCGGCATCGCGGACATGATCGCGGCGACCTTGGACGGTGCGATCTGCCCCATGATGCGGGCGATCCGCTTCGGGTCGGTGCTCGAGAGCTCGCTGACGAGAACCGAATCCGGCATGAGGTCGATCAGGATGCCCACCGGCGTCACGTCGGCGTTGAGCGCCGACGGGGGCTGGGCGAGTACCTGCGCCGGGGTGGGTACCGCGGTGATCGAGGTGGCGGGAAGCGCGGTCAGTGCCACCGACGAGACGAGCACCGTCGCCGCCGCGGCCTGCGTCACCACGCCGAGCTTTCCCCACTGTCCCTTGGCACCGCTGTGCTGAACTGCTACGCGCATGTACTTCTCCTGAATGTGTGCTCAACGAGGAGACCGCGCGCACTACCCGCGGCGCACGGTCGGGAGACTGAACGATTCGCAATTCAAAAGAAGTACTGGTTCATTTTCAGTCCGCGACACAGTTAACGACACACCTCCGATGTCTACCGCCGGTATATCTATTCGTGATTAATTCGATATCCTTTTGTTATCTGGAGATCTTCACAGTTCGATGTGTGAATCAACGATCGCGAATCACATCTGACCTCGCTTTGACCTGGGACGACGTCGGCGATTCGCACGTCCCACCCCGTTAGCTGAACTACAATTTGCGAATGTAACTTGCAACTTCAAGCGAGAAGTCCAGGCCAGACAGCGGATCTATGTCCTTTTCGATAGAGAATCTTCTCTCACATGATTCCGGTTGTGAATCGCATACGTGATCTCTCCACCGCGTAGGTCCCCGTCGATATCGCGCACCGACGGACAAACGGCGGTGCCGGCATCCCAGGGGATACCGGCACCGCCGCAGTGTGGTCTGACTCAGCTCGCCGCCGAGGCGCTCGATCCACCGCTCGAGGTCGTGCCCGACCCGCCGGTCGACGCCGCACTCGATCCGCCGGACGACCCGCTTGCCGCCCCGGACGACGAGCCCGTCGAACCGGAGTCCCTCGCAGGGCTCTTCTCGGATGCACCGGAGGAGTCGGCGGCCTTCGCCTCACTCGCCGCCGGTGTCGATGCCGGCGTCGATGCCGACGAGTCAGCACTCTTGGCTGATGCACCGGTCTCCGCGGTGGCGGGTGTCTTCGCGGTGTCCGCGGTCTTCGCGGGGCCTGCAGCCTTCGCGGGGTCCGCTGCCTTCGCGGCCACCGGTTCGCCGGACTTCGGGCTCACCGCCGGCTTCGCAGCATCGGTGGCCGCGGTACCCGCGCGCGCCGCACCGTCCGGAGCGAGGGCGGCCGTCTTCGTCGGAACGACGGGAGCGGTCGCCGCCGCAGCGGTCGCGGGCGAGGCCACCGGTGCAGCGGATGCCGCCGAACCTGTCGCCGGCCCGGACACTGCGGGAGCCGCGACCGGAGCGATCTGACCGGTCAGCCCACTGAGGACGTTGTTCACCATGGCCGGGAGACCGGCGAGGCCACCACCGTTGTTGTTCAACACCGGGCCGAGCAACTTCACGGGAAGCGCTGCAACGGAGGAGAACAACGTGATGACGGGCTCGATGATCGCTCGAGCCAGGCTGAACAGGGGCGTGAACAGGCCGATACCCAGCGAGACCGGCCCTGCCAGTTGCGGCCCCACGAACGGTATCGACGCGACGGTGTTCCGGACGAGCGTCGGAATCGCATCCGCGACCCCCTGCAAGCCACCACCGATGACGCCGGACATGAGCGAGGGAAGCTTCGCCAGGCCCGCCGGGGTGGCGAACTCGGCGATGAGGGCCGGCAGCAGCTTCGCGATCATCGCGCCGTCGAGGAGGCCCGCGACCTTGGAGCCGGGCAGGCCGCCGATGACCTGCTTGAGCGTGGCGTCCGGCACCGAGCCGACGAGTTGCGTGAGCGTAGCGGTCGGGAGCGAGGTGATGAGCTGAGCGAGGGTCGCCTGCGGGAGCCCGGCGATCAGCGAGGCCAGCTTATCGTTGGGCAGGCCCGTGACCAGTGAGTTGAGCGTGCTCGCCGGCAGCGCCGCGATCACGGGCACCAGCTTGTCGGTGGGGACGCCGCGAACGAGTTCGGCGAGCTTCGCCGGGGGCAGGGTGGTGATCACCGGTGCCAGCTTGTCCACGGGCACAGTGCCGACGACCTCGGCCAGGGTGGCCGCAGGGAGACTCGACACCACCGAGGCCAGTTTCTGCTTCGGGACCGCGTTGATGAGCTCCGCCAGCTTGTCGTTCGGTAGACCGGACACCACGGAGCCGAGCTTGTCGAGCGGCACGACTCCGATGATGGAGCGCAACTTGTCCTCGGGTAGGCCCGAGACCATTTGCGCGAGCGTGTTGTTCGGGAGCGCCGAAATCACCGATGCGAGCTTGGCCATCGGAACATTCCCGACCACCTGGGCGAGTGCCTGCTCCGACAGACCGGAGATCATCTGCGACAGCGTTTCCGGCGGCAGGCTCGCTACGACCGGACCCAGTTTGTCGCTCGGGATCGCCGTCACCAGACTCTGCAGCTTCGCCGAGTCCAGACCTGCTACCAGCGGGGCGAGCTTCTCGACCGGCACCGCGTTGATCACCGAATTGAGCGTGCTACTGGGCAGATTGCCGACCAGCCCCGCGAGCTTGTCCGTGGGGATCTGGCCGATGATCTCGGTGAGCTTCTCCGGGGGCATCCCGTTGAAGATCTCCGCGAACTTCGCCGGCTTGACCAAGCCCAGGACCTCGGTCAACTTCGCGGTGCTCGTCCCCTCCAGAATCGAGGCGAGCGACGACGCCGACATGCCGCTCACGATGTTGGCGATCCAATTGACCTCCTGCACATCCGCCCGCAGGATGTCCGGCGCCTGGAGCACCTGCGCCGGGGTCGGCAGCGCCAGCGTCGAGGAAGGCAGTGCCGGTAGGGTCGCCACCGCGACCGAGGCCACCACCACGGTCGAGGTCATCGCCTTGGCGGCGACATCGAACCGCGCCCATGGCCGGGCCGGTTCGAGCGTACGAGTGGATTCACGCATGAGTTTCTCTCCTGAGAGTCGCTGACGAAACAACCCGCGCGGCGCTGCCGCTCGCGGGCCGACGACGTTCAGCGATCAGGGTCAGAACACCCATTCACTTATTGTCGCGAATCGAGTATGAGACGCTCGTCACATCCGCGGGATCGGAGTCGTTGTCTTCTTCATCGTTCCGTCACGGATCCTTCACGGCTGCTACACATCTCCACGAAAAGCACTCAGTCGATCGGTGCCGGGTCCGCCGGGCGTGCGGGTGTCATCCGGAAGTCCGCCCAGGACGGCAGTTCGTTCTCGGTGCCGAACGCCGCCCACCACGCATCGCCCACGAGCGTCTCACCCTCGCGGAGATCCGGCACCTCGACCGGCGTCGCGAGCAGGTCTCGTGCAGCCTGCTGCTCGCCGATACCGCTGAGGGCCAGCGCTCGCAGCACGGTGATGCGCCCGGGCGAGGTATCGGGTGCATCGTCGAGGATCCGCAGGGCGGCCTCGGGATCGGTTCCGATCACGTCCGTCGCCGCTTCCACGAGGAGGGGATACGACTGCGGGTCCAGCCGCAGGGCCGCACCGAAGGCGGCGGCACGGCTCCGAGGATCCGATTCGGCCAGAGCCGCGCCGCGCCAAGCGACGGCGGTCTCCCGGCATTCCAGGCTTCGCCGATACCCTTCGGCGGCCTCGGCGATGCGGCCATCGGCGTGCAGGGAGGTCGCGAGGGCGAACCAGGTCCACCAATTGGGTGCGTCGGCCACGGCGCGCTCCCACGTGCGCGTCCAGCGGGTGCCGGTCGGAGGAACGAACGGCGCCGGCGGCGGCTCCCACGGCGATGCGACGGCGGCGAGCACACCGGGATCGAGCGGTGGCAGCGGTAGCCCGTCGAACTCCTCCGGGAGTGTCTGAGGCCACGTCTCCGCACGCACCGCGAGATCAGCGGCGGCCCATCCCGATCCTCGGTGCACCACCCGGGGCGCGGCCGCAGACGATGCCACCGCGGACATCTCTGTCGGGCCGGCCACCTGCTCCCGCAGAGCGCCGACTGCGGCGTTCCAGTCGCCGTGCGCCACTGCGGCGTCCATGGCGACCGCGCCGTACGACTCGGCCCAGGAAACAGCGCTCCGGGCAGGGAGGACGGTGTGCTCGGACTGGGTCGGTACGAGTCCCGCCTGGATCTCCACGTACCGCCGGGGGCCGCCCCCCGCCGAATCGTTCAGCCAGTGTTGCCAGCGCTGTCCGCCGGGGCCCTCACCCCACAGGAAGAGCTTGCGGGAGGGCAGTTCCCGCGTCGAACTGAACGCGAACCCCTCGCCGGAACCGTCGACGATCCCCTCGAACGGGAGCTCCTCGGAGGCGATCTCGAAGAAGTAGTCGCGCGCGAAGCGGGCCTGCGCCGGATAGCTGATGTCGAGCCCCTCACGCTCTCCCTCGGCGAGCTCGTCCGCGGTGGGCCGCGGCACGGTGCACCGCCGGAGCCCACCCGTGTACGCCGAGTACCAGGCCGAGGACGAGGGTGCGATCACCCGCGACAGATCATCCTGCGGCACGGCGATATTGGTCCACCAGTACAGGGGCTTGGGTTCCGGATCCGGATTGACGATCTCCACCCGCGCATACAGGTGAGGACTGTCGGCCGGCAGGGTGAGATCGATCCGCACCATCATTCCCCGGATGCGTTCCCACTCCCACAGCCGCACCGTGTCGTCGCCCACGATGGCGGCGTTGACCGGCTGCATGCTCCACGGGGTGTGACCGGTGGCGCCCACGTTGTACTCGATACCGCCGGCGAACCAGGCACCTGTGAGCCCGAAGTTCGCGGGCTGGATCGCGCTGGGCTGGAACAACAGCTCGCGATCCGCGCGGAGATCGCGCAGGCTCCAGATGCGGCCACCGAAGTCCGGTAACACGGTCGCTCGGAGCAGGCCGTTGTCCATTGTGATGGTCGCGACGGACGTCGGCTCGGGCGAGCGGGTGTACTCGTCGTAGGTCGCATAGGGCAGGGGGTGTGTGATCCGGCCGTACCGGATCCGATCCTGCATGTCCACGGGGAGATCGCCGATCGCATCGAGCGGGACGAGGTTCTGGCGTCCGACGAACTGCGGATAGGGCGACGGTGCGCCGACCGCCGCGGCGGGGATCGTCGATGTCCCGTAGGCGATCGACGTCATCGGCACCGCTCGCCGGTGTTCGGATCGAAGACGTGCACGTGGTCGGGCACCACGGTCAGCGTGACCTCCGCCCCGCGTTCGAGCCCGGAACCACCGCGCACCACCACGGGCACATCGCTCGCCGCACCGGTCTCCGGGTCGACGGTGCTCACCTCGGCGCGGGCGTATCCGTAGCTGTCGGAACCCAGTTCTTCCACCACGTCGACCTTGGCCGCGATACCCGGCGCGCCCGCTGCGCCCACCACGAAGCCCTCGGGCCGAACGCCCAGCACCACTGCGTCGCCGTCGATACTCGCGAGCGTGTCGCGGGCTACGGGCACGATGAGACCGCCGATGTTCACGCCGCCGTCGGCCTTGGTCCCGAGCAGGAGATTCATCGCGGGCGACCCGATGAATCCCGCCACGAAGATGTTGCGAGGCTTGGCGAACAGTTCCGCCGGGGTATCCACCTGCTGGAGTACACCGTTCTTCAGAACCGCGACCCGGTGGCCCATCGTCATCGCCTCGACCTGATCGTGCGTGACGTACAGCGTGGTGATTCCGAGCTCCGCCTGCAGCCGGGCGATCTGGCCGCGCGTCTGGACACGGAGCTTGGCATCGAGATTCGACAAGGGCTCGTCCATCAGCGAGACCTGCGGTGACCGGACGATCGCGCGGCCCATGGCAACGCGCTGCCGCTGACCGCCCGAGAGCTTGGCGGGCTTGCGATCGAGGTACTGGGTCAGGTCGAGTGTTCGCGCCGCGGCCGCGACCCGGTCGGAGATCTCCGACTTCACCATTCCCGCGATCTTCAGGTGGAAGCCGATGTTCTCCGCCACCGTCATGTGCGGGTAGAGCGCGTAGTTCTGGAAGACCATCGAGATATCGCGCTTGGCGGGCGCGATATCGGTCACGTCCCGGTCACCGATCAGGATGCGCCCTTCGTCGACGCCCTCCAGGCCGGCGAGCATCCGCAGTGTGGTGGTCTTGCCGCATCCGGAAGGTCCGACCAGGACCATGAATTCGCCGTCCTCGATCGCGAGATCAAGACGGTCGACGGCGGGGCGTTCCACCCCGGTGTAGAACCGCGACGTCGACTCGAAGGTCACTGTTGCCATGAGATCTACTTTCCTTCTACTTGCCGGAGCCGAGTGTGAGGCCGCCGATGATGTACCTGGCGAGAACGAGGTACAGGATGAACATGGGAAGCACCAGCAGCGCGACACCGGCGAGCAGCGCTCCGTAGTCGGAGTTGTACTGCATGGTCCCGTAGAACGCCCAGAGCTCGCGTGCCATCGTGTATTTCGAATCGTCCCGGACCAGGACCACGGCCAACAGGGTCTCGTTCCACAGGCCGATGGCGTTGATGATGAACGCGGTGAGCAGGCCACCGCGGGCCAGCGGCAACATCACACCCACGAAGGTGCGCAGCCCGGTGGCACCGTCCATCGCCGCGGCCTCCTCGAGTTCGTCGGGGAGCGATGCGAAGAACCCGGTGAGCAGATAGATCGTGAAGGGCAGAGAGAGCGCCGTGTACACGATGATCAATCCGGTGAGCGAATTGTTCAGGGTGCCACCGGCGAAGGAGACCTTCGACATCGCCACCGACAGGGGGATCACCAGAGTCTGGAACGGAACACCCATACCCAAGACGAAGTAGCCGGTCATGGGGCGCGCCCACCGGACCTTGGCGCGGCTGAGCGCATAGGCCGCCGGCGCACCGATCGCGAGGATCAACAGTGACGAGACGAAGACGACGATCACGGTGTTGCCGAAGGCGGACTTGAATCCGGACACCTGCCAGGCGGTGGCCCAGTTGCGGAACGGACGCCCCTCCTCGAACAGGAAGCGGGGCAACGACAGTGGCCCCTCGTTCAGCTCCCGAGGCGTCTTGAACGACGCCGATACCAGCCAGAACAGCAGGAAGACGTTGATCACGGTGAAGGCCCAGACCACCGTTCGGCCCACGTACTTGACCAACGAACGGCCCTCATTGGCCGGAGCGGGACGCGAGCGGGTTCCCCGGCCCACCGTCCGGTCGGAGGTTCTGCTGGTGACGACGGCTGCGGCAGGAGAATCGGACTGCACGGATGTGTTCACGGCGTAGCTCCCTAGTACTGCAGCTGCTCGCGACGGGACATCCGTCTCAGCAGCGTCACGAAGACGATCACCAGCAGCAGCATCACCACGGCCACGGCGCTGGCCACGCCGAACTTGCCCTCACCCTGGCTGCCGAAGGTGTCGTAGTAGACCTCCAGGCCCAGGGTCCACGAGCCCACCGGTGGCGCATAGGTTCCCGGCCCCGCCATCACCCAGACCATCTCGAAGATCTTGATCGCCGAGATGGTCCACAGCACACCGGCGATGGTGACCACGTCACTGATCATCGGAAAGGTGATGTTGCGGAACTTCTGCCAGGACGAGGCGCCTGCGATCGATGCGTCCTCGTACAGGTAGGGCGGTATCCGGTCGATCGCCGACATGAGGATGGTGATGAAGAATCCGGCGCTCGCCCACATCACGGCGGCCAGCGTGAGCCACCGGACATTGGACTCGTTGAGGAACGGGAAGGGTTCGGAGAGGCCGAGGTCGGCCAGCACCTGGTTCACCATGCCGGGCGGCTGGGCGTTGAAGATGATGCCGAAGAACATGCCGATCGCCAGCGGTGCAACGATGTTGGGGAAGAACAGGACGGCCCGGATCACCCGGCTCCCCTTCATGTCGGCGAGCACCATCGCGAACAGGAAGGCGAGCGCGAAGGTTCCGACTCCACCCACCACGATGTAGAGCAAGGTGTTCAGGAGCGCGGTCCGGAACGGGCCGCCGTCGACCAGTTCCGAGAGCAGGCCGCCGTAGTTCTCCAGACCGGCCCACACGGGAGTTCCCGAGCCCGACCAGTCGGTGAAGCTGAGGTATCCCGTGTACACGGTCGGCACGACGAGCACCGCGGTGTACAGCAGCAGTGCAGGAGTGATGAACGGGCCGAAGAGCTTGCGTCCGGCGGTCTCGTGCGCCGCCGGCTTGGGGTCCGGCCGCGCCTGTGTCGTCACGGTCATATCAGTTCTTCCTCGCCCAGTAGCGCTGTGTGTTCGTGGCCATGGCCTCGACGAATGCCTCCGCACCCAGCTGCCCCAGCATCAGCTGCTTGTTCAACGGATAGAAGACCTCGGTCGCCCAATCGGGCTCCTCGCCGTCCACCGCATCCATGGCCACCACCTTGACCTTCGACGGATCGGCGAAGTTCGCGGCGATGTCCTCGAGTCCGGGAGGCGCCGCGATATCGGACCGTGGCGTGAGATTGAGCGCCTTCGTCGCGATCGGCTCCAGGTTCTGCTTGTGCAGGATGTAGGCGATCAGCGCCTTGGCGGCGGCGGCATTGCGCGCCTTGGCCGTGATGCCGAATCCGATCGGGAGCTGCTCAACGGTGTCGAACTTCGCATCGTCGGGCTTCGGGATCTGGAACGAGCGGAGCACCAACGGATCCGCGCCGCTCTTGATCCGGTACTGCCCCGCCTCCGAGGTGATCCAGGAGCCGACGAACAGGTAGGCGGCCTGGCCGTCCGCCCACTGGTTCTGCACATTGGGGAACTTCGATGCGTCCCAGCCCCGGATGAAGACCTTCTCCCGCGCCATGCGCTCCACGTGCCGGGCCGCTGCGAGGAAGGACGGATCGGAGCGCCACACGCCGCCCGTGCGGTCACGCGCTGCGGCGAGGAAACCACCGGGGCCGACGTACTTCTCGGCCCACTGCGAGTAGAAGTAGGCGTTGTAGAAGTCGATATCGCCGTCCTGCGCCACCGGTGCGACTCCGCGCTCGCGTGCCTCCCGGAAGAGCGTGAAGAGGTCTTCCGTGGTCTTGGGAGCGACGAAGCCCGGGACGCGATCCGGAGCCATCCACCATCCGTTGCCGATCATCTCGTACGGGATCAGTTTGATTCCGCCGGACGGCAGCTTGTTCTGCGGATAGTCCCAGCTGGTGCGCTGCAGCACCGCTTCGACGGTCTTCCCCTCGCCGGTGTCCATGCCGAGGACGTCGGACACGCTCTGCACACCCCCGGACGACGCGATCGCCGCGTTCACCTGACTGATGTCCTGGTCGATGAGGTCGGGCACGCTCGCGGTATTGAGCGCCGGTGCCACGCTGGTGGTGAGAACCTTCCGGCCGATCCACTGGACGTCGACCTCAACGCCGGTCGCCTCGGTGAAACAGCGGAACGCCCTGTCCAGGACCTGCATCTGGGGTTCGCCCGAGGTCCACATCGACCAGTACGTCACCTTGCCGGTGACCTTCGGTGCATTTGCGACCGGCGCGCAGCCGGCCTCGACGAGGGCCCGATCCGTCTCGTCGAGCTGGCTCGCGCAACTCGTCGCCCCCAGCGTTACCACCAGGGCGAGCGCGCCGGCGATGACCGGCATTCGTGCTGATCCGGGGAGTTTCACCCCCCGATTGTTGCAAACATGCGATTACTTTGCTCGCTATTCGATCATTTTCACTCACTTACCCGGATGGCGGTCAGCTTCGCAGGATTCCGCACGGAGTACACCCCCGTGATCGCATCCCCACTCACCTCGATGCACGTCACCATGTCGACCACCCCGTCGAAGGAGACGACCATCGCCGGCATGCCGTTGTAGACGGCGAACCGCAGGCCCATCTCGCCCATCGTCGAACCCTTGCGGAACAGCCCGATGAGCAGCCGCGCCACCCTGTCGGCGCCGTGCACCGGGCGGCGCGCGGCGGAGACCACGCCGCCGCCGTCACCGAGGAAGACCACGTCCGGCGCCAGGACGTCCATGAGCGCCTGCACGTCTCCGGTCGCGGCCGCCAGCAGGAACCGCTCGGCCGCCCCCTGCGCCGCAGCGGGTTCGACCACCGTGTGCGGCCGCCGCGCCTGCACGTGGCCGCGGGCGCGGTGCGCCGTCTGGCGCACCGTCGCCTCGCTCTTTCCCACGGCTTCCGCGATCTCCGGGTAGCCGAACCCGAACACCTCACGGAGCACGAAAACCGCTCGCTCCGTGGGGGTCAGGGATTCCAGCACGAGCAGCATCGCGGTGGTCACGGCCTCACCGGTGAGCACGTGCTCCGCCGGAACGTCGCCCGACGGTGCCTCCAGGGGCTCCGGCAGCCACGGCCCCACGTACTCCTCCCGGCGTCGGGCCGCGCCTCGCAGCGCGTTGAGCGACTGCCGGGTCACGATGCGCGCCAGGTACGCCCGTGGATTGCCGACCGATCCCGGATTCACCTCACTCCACCGCAGGTAGCTCTCCTGCAGCACGTCCTCGGTGTCGGCAACGCTGCCCAGGATCTCGTAACCGATGGAGAACAGCAGCGGCCGGTACTCCGTGAACAGCTCGGCGGCGGTGGTCATTTCGGCGCGGGCAGCCAGGCGTAGTTCGCGGTCCGGGCGGCGCCGCGGGCCATCCGGCAGACCTGCTCCTTGACCACGGCGGCGGGCTTGCCGCCGAACCATATCCGGGTGGGGGTGTCATCGCGCCGCGCGGCCTGGATCACCGCGGTGCGGCGGCCGATCGAGACGTTCTGGCCGGTGTATCCCATCGAGTACTTCCGGGGGGCGGCACCGTCGAGGATGCGGGCGAGGTTGTCGGCGCCGTGCGCGCCCTGCGGGAGCGCCGTCTGGCAGCTGAGCCTCGCGTGCGGTACGGCCGCACCGTCGCCCACCGCAACGATCCGTGGATCGCTCACGCTGCGCAGGAACTCGTCCACCACCACCCGGCCGGACCCGTCGACCGCCAGACCGCTGCGCGCCCCCAGATCGCTGACCTGCGTGGCGATGGCCCACAGCACCAGATCGGCACCGTCGGCCCCGGCGTACCGGCCGCGCCGCAGCTCGACCCCGAGCCGCTCCAGTTCGCGCTGCACGCGGGAGCGCGCACCGTCGCCCAGCGAGGCCCCGATCTCCCCCTCGCTCAGCAGTCGCACCCGCAGGCCGGGGCGTGCCTCCGCGATCTCCGAGGCGGTCTCGATCCCGGTGAGGCCGCCGCCCACCACGGCGACCAGCGCACCGTCGGACAGCGCGGCGAGGGCCACCCGCGCCCGGGTGGCCGATTCGAGTCCGCCCACCGCGAGGGTGCCCGACGGTGCCGTGATCGCCCCGCCCGCGGCGTACACCAGGTGGTCGAAGGGCAGCACGGTGCCGTCGGCGAGCACCACGGAACCGTCGCCGATCTTCTCGGCCTCGCCCACCACGAGGCGGATGGCGGGGTTCAGCATCTCGGTGAGCGGCGTGGTGGCCGCGCCGGTGCCTGCGATGTGCTCGTGCAGCCGCACCCGTTCCACGAACTCGGGGCGCGGGTTCACCACCGTGACGTCCACGCCGTCGGCCTTCTTCATCAGCCGATTCGCGGCGATCGTCCCCGCGTACCCGGCACCGATCACGACGACCTTCATCTCTGTCTCCTTCAGGCGGATTCCAGTGTTCCGCACTCAAGACACCGGCCGACGCGGTTCTGTGACCGCTACCCCTCCGCGATCGCCGCCAGCGGGGGCGTGCGGGCCGCGCGGACGGCGGGCAGGATGGCCGCGCCCACGCCCACGAAGGCCGACGCGACCAGCATCACCAGCACCGTGGACCAGGGCACCACCACGGACCCGAGGCCCTCATCGCGCAGCGAGTACACCAGCGAGGTGCCCAGGAGTACGCCCAGCGCCAGCCCGAGGACCGCGCCGAACAGCGCGATGAGCATCGATTCCAGGTAAATCGACTTGCGCACCTGGGAGCGGATCATGCCGATCGCGCGCAGCATGCCGATCTCGCGGCGCCGCTCCACCACCGACAGGGCGAGGGTGTTGACGATGCCGAGGATCGCGATGATCACGGCCAGCCCGAGCAGCGCGTACAGCACGCCGGTGAGCGCGGTGATCGCCTGCCCCGCCTGATCCTTGAGGTCCTGCTGGTCGTCGACGTTCACCACCAGCAGCGGTTTGACGGCCTCCCGCAGGCGCTCCTTGAGATCGTCGACCGAGGTGCCCTCGGCGGCGCCGAGGAACACCGACTGCGGCGTGACGATCGGGCTGGTGGCGCCCTGCGCGGGCGGATACAGCTTGTTCACTTCGTCGACCGTGATCACCGGCCCGGACAGGGATCCGCCCTTCGCGTAGATCCCGACCACCGTGGCCTCGGCCTGCTCGCGCCCGGTCGCGGAACCGAGCCCGACCTTCGAGCCCACCTCCCAGCCCTCGGCGCGCGCCTTGTCCTCGTCGACCAGCAGCCCGCCGGGCTTCAGATCGAGCGAGCCGGACACCCGGGTGAGGTTGAAGACGGCGTTCACGTCGCCATCCACGGCGAGCAGATTCTGCCGATCGCCCACCACCCGCGCGGGCACCGCGTACAGGGTGGTCTTGGCGCCGATGCCCGGGACGTCCTTGATCGCGGCCAGCGCCGCCGGCGGCATCCCGAACTGCGGCGCCTGCAGCACGAGGTCCGAGCGGATGCCGGTGTCGACCTGGGCGTCGACCGACTTCTGCATCGAGGCGCTGAGCGTGCCGATCACGCCGACCAGGGCCACCCCGATCACGAGCGCGAAGGCCGTGGCGGTGGTGCGCTGCGGATTGCGCATCACGTTGGTGCGGCCCAACTGGCCCGCCGGCCCGAAGGGTTTGGCCAGTACCGTGCCGATGCCGCCGAGCACGGGGCCCACCAGCGCCGGGCCGCCGATCACCACGGCGAGCACGAGACCGAATCCCGCGATACCCACCATGATCGCCGCACCGGAGCCGGTCTCCGTGGTCGAGACGAACAGCAGCGCGAGCGCACTCAACAGCAGCCCACCGCCGATCGCGCCGCGCACCATCACCGAGGTCGCCGAACCGCCGTCCTGCGTGCGCATGGCGGCCACCGGCGGCACCCGGGAGGCGCGCACCGCGGGGATCAGAGCCGAGATCACCGTGACCACGGTGCCCACCACCATCACCGTGACCACGACCGAGGGTTCGACCACGATCCCGGTGTCCGGGAAACCCGCACCGGCGGCCTTCACCGCGGCCTGCAACAGCCAGGCCAGGCCGATGCCCGTGGCGAGTCCGGCGGCGCTGCCGAGGACGCCCACGACCAGTGCTTCGAGCACCACCGAGTTGCGCACCTGCGAGCGACTCGCACCGATCGCGCGCAGCAGCGCGAGCTCCTTGAGTCGCTGCGCGACCAGCATCGAGAAGGTGTTGTAGATGATGAAAACGCCCACCAGCAGGCCGATCAGGCCGAACGCCACCAGGAAGTAGTTGAGGAAGCTCAGGCCCTGGTTGATCTGATCGCTGAACTGCTTGCGCACCTCGTCGCCGGTCTTGACGTCGAGATCGGGCAGCGCGGCCGCGAGCCGCTCGCGCACCTGCTCCGGCGTGGTGCCGGGCGCCACGGCCACGTCGATGTTCGGGGTGGTGGCCCCGTCGCCGAAGAGCTTCTGCGCCTCATCCTTCGCGAACAGGGCACCGATGTAGCCACCGGAATCCACGGAGGCCGTGTACGCGCCCACGATCGTGACATCGATCGGTCCGGGCGAGTGCGGCGTGACCACGGTGGTCTTCGAGCCGACGGGAAGATCGAGGCGGTCGGCGGCGGAATCGTTGAGCACCATCTCGTTCGGGCCCGACGGCGCCCTGCCCGAGGTGATCTTCAGCCCCTCGGAGTCGAGGTTCTCACCGGGCGGCAGGTACGCGCCGCCGGTCTGCGGGGCCCCGGTCGGCGAGACCACGTCGCCCTTGCCGTCGCGCAGGGCGATGGGTCCGGTGACCGCGGGCTGCGCCACGCGCACCCCCGGGACCTCCCGCACCCGATCCACCACGGACAGCGGCACTCCCGGGCCCTGCGGGCCGAATCCACCCTGCCCCCGCGCGTCCTTGGGCGCCACCCGCGCGTCCACTCCCACCGCGATCCGGTCGGAGATCCCGTCGAAGGCCTTCGACAGCGTGCCGGTGAAGACCATCGAGCCGGCGATGAAGGAGGTGCCCAGCAGCACCGAGAGCACCGTCAGGAACAGGCGCCCCTTGTGCGCCATCAGGTTGCGTATCGCAACCCGATTCATCGGCGAGGCCATCAGCCCGCCACGAGCTCGTCGAGATGGATCATCTTGTCCATCACGGTCTCCGCTGTGGGCGAGCGCATCTCGTCGACGATCCGGCCGTCGGCGAGGAAGACGACGCGGTCGGCGTAGGAGGCGGCGCGCGGATCGTGCGTCACGATCACCACGGTCTGCTTGTAGTCGTCCACCGCGGCCCGCAGGATGGACAGCACCTCGGCGCCCGAGCGGGAGTCCAGGTTGCCGGTGGGCTCGTCGCCGAAGATGATCTCGGGCCGCCCCACCAGGGCACGGGCGCAGGCGACGCGCTGCTGCTGCCCACCCGACAGTTCGGTGGGCCGGTGATCCAGGCGCGGGCGCAGCCCGAGCCGGTCGATCACGGTGTCGAGCCACTGCTGATCGGGCTTGCGGCCCGCGATGTCCAGCGGCAGCGTGATGTTCTCCAGCGCCGTGAGCGTGGGCACCAGGTTGAAGGCCTGGAAGACGAATCCGATCCGGTCGCGCCGCAGCTCGGTGATCTGCTTATCGCTGAGCGAGGTGAGCTCGGTGCCGCCCACCTGCACCGATCCACTGCTCGCCGCGTCCAGGCCCGCCAGGCAGTGCATCAGGGTGGACTTGCCGGAGCCCGACGGCCCCATGATCGCGGTGAACTCACCGGCGAGGAAGTCCACGGAGACGCCGGCCAGCGCGTGCACCACGTTGTCGCCCTCGCCGTAGACCTTGGTGAGATCGGCGGCCCGGGCCGCCACCGCGAAAGTTGATTCGGACATGTCATCGAGCTTGCCAGATGCAACAGCTTCCGGCATCGGGGACAATACTGATCCATGCAACTCGAACCCCGCGTCCTCATGCAGCTCTCCGGCCTGCTGGACCTGCGCGAGGGCAAGTTCTTCGCCAGCTGTTTCGGCACCCGCGTGCCCGACGACCTCCTCGCCGCCGTCACCGTGCACGGCACCGCCACCAACAAGGCGACCGCCGGATTCGCGTCACCCTCGCGCACGCAGGCCGCGATGCCGGTGGAGATCGAGCACTGGGACGACGTGCCGCCCGCGGAGGGCGAGTGGGACACGGTGCTGCACACGAGGCTGTGCGTGGACACGTCGGGCACCGTCGAGCTGTTCTCCCCCGCCGAGGGCGCGGTCGGCGAGATCGTCGAATTCCCCATGGCGCGCGGGTTCTACGAGGTGGAGGCCGCGGCGCGGCACGCCGGAGACGGTGCCGACACCTGGCGGCTGCGGCTGTGGCACTCCGACGAGGTGGGTCCCGACCTCAAGGAGATCCGGGAGATCGCACTCCTCGCCCGCTGAGGCCCGCTAGGCTCGGATGCAGAATCGGGGTCTGGGGGGACCAATGACTGCTTCTGCACCTGCCACCGCGCTGTCCGCGTTCAGCGCGGGCGTCGCTGCGCTCGGCATCCAGATCGGCGAGTTCGAGGCCGCGCCGCCCGATAAGGCGCTCGCGCGCCGGGCGTTCGAGGCGGCCACCACCGCCGATCCGGGAATGGCGGACGCCTGGCTCGGACGCGCGGCGGCCGGCGAGGCCACCGCCGAGGTGCTCGCCGCGCTGCATCATCACGCCGCCGCCATCGGCTCGGCCGCACGGCGCTCGGGACTCTCGCCGGGCCGGCTGGCCGCCACCTTCGCCACCGGCATGTACGTGGACTATCCGCTCCGCGACGCCGCCACCGCCCACGTGGCGTACGCCGCCCGGCTGCTGGCCGACGGTGCGCCCGAGGATGCGGAACGCGCGCTCGACGCCGCCGCATCGTGCCCCATCGAGCGGTATCAGCGGGCCGTGCTGTGCGCCTCCGGTCGCCGTTGGGCCGATGCACTCACCGCGCTGGACGGCCTCGCCTCCTGGGACGACGAGGCCCTGACGGCCGCGGGTCACGCGATCGCCGGTGCGGCCGCGGCCCAACTCGGCCGCTTCGCCGAGGCCGCGCGGCACTGCTCCGCTGCCGCGTCCGGACCCGTGCCGGGTGCCGCCGCGGCGGCGCGGTACTGCCACGGACTGGTGCTGCGCGAGCAGGGCGACGAGGACGGTGCCCGGGAGCTGCTGGAACGGGCGGCATCGTCGTACCCGCCCGCGGAGGCCGCGCTGCGCGATCCGCAGCACCGCCTGGTGATCGCCGGGCCGGACGACGAGGAACCCGAGGCCGAATCCGAGCCCGGCCCGGATCTGCTCGCCGAGGCGGCGGCCGAGCTGGACCGGCAGGTGGGCCTGCGCGAGGTGAAGGAGCAGGTGGCGCGGCTGCGCACCACGATGCAGCTGGCGCAGGTGCGCGCCGATAAGGGCCTGTCCAGCGGCGCCCGTTCGTTGCACCTCGTCTTCACCGGCCCGCCCGGGACCGGCAAGACCACGGTGGCGCGCATCGTGGCGCGGATGTACCGCGGGCTGGGCCTGCTGCGCACCGAGAACGTGGTGGAGTGCTCGCGCCGCGATCTGGTGGGCCAGTACCTGGGTGCCACCGCGATCAAGACCAGCGCCGTGATCGATTCCGCGCTCGACGGCGTGTTGTTCATCGACGAGGCGTACACCCTGGTGCAAGAGGGACTTTCGGGCGGTGACGCCTTCGGGCAAGAAGCGGTGGACACGCTGCTGGCGCGGATGGAGAACGACCGCGACCGGCTGGTGGTGATCATCGCCGGATACGACGGCGACATCGACCGGTTCCTCGGCTCGAACGAGGGCCTGGCGTCCCGGTTCGCGCGCCGGATCCGGTTCCCGAGCTACTCCCCCGGTGAACTCGCGGAGATCGGCGAGGCGCTGGCGCGCTCGCGCGACGCGGTGCTCACCGGCGAGGCCGCGGCCGTGTTGGAGGCGTGCTGCGGCGGCATCGCCGACCGGCTCGATCAGCTCGGCAACGGCCGGTTCGTGCGCAACGTGATCGAGGCCGCGGAGGAGGAGCGGGAACTGCGCCTGGCGGAATCGGGCTCCGATCTCTCCGCACTCGACGAAGCGCAGCTCATGCGGATCGAGGGCACCGATATGGCACGCGCGCTGGAGGCGCTGGTGGGCGTCTCGGTCTAGATCGACTAGATCGAGTTGGCGACGTTCGCCGCGTACTCGTCGCTGTTCGACGGGCCGGTGCCGGTCATCATGACCTCGTCGGCCAGCGCATCCGCGGCCTCGAGATCGACGCCGGTCTCGCGCTGGCTGTGCGCGATGAAGATCTCGGCCGAGACGCAGGGCTCGCCGCCCACGTAGACCATGCAGTCCACCGTGATCAGGTCTGTCTCGGCCTTGACGATGTGCGAGCCGAGGCGGGTGCCCACGCTCACCACATCGCCGATGCGCAGCGGCTTGATGTAGTGGAAGGTCTGCCCGGCATGCAGGATCGCCGAGAGGTTGCAGCCCGGGATCGCCTTGCCGACCAGCGCGGACGCGGCCTGCAGCAGCGGAGCGCCCAGCATGGTGGCGGGCACCGCGTTATCGGCGGGGACCACGCGGCTGGCGGCGTAGGGCACGTGCCAGTTGCGCGTGGCGCGGGCGAAGGAGCGCACCGACTCGGAGCCGATCTCATAGGCGTCGGGGAACCAGATCTCCCACTCGTCGGCGATCGACACGGGCATACTCCTCAAGACTTCACCCTCAGCGGACATACGCGAGGGACGGTACAGGTTAACCGCATATCGCGTGCGATCCCAAACGCAGGCCATCCGCGTGACAGCGAACACTGTCAGCGGGGTGTCCGGTTCGGTGACAGCGGGACGAAACAGCATTACCGTCGGAGGCATGTGGCGGACGAACTCACTGCGCGTCGCGGTGGTGGGCGCGGGCATCGGCGGCCTGGCCGTCGCCGCCGGTCTGCAGCGGGCCGGCGCGGAGGTGATCGTCCTCGAACAGGCCGCCCGTTTCCTGCCCCGCGGCTCGGGGTTGTCGCTGTTCGGCAATGGTTTCACCGCGCTGCGGTCACTCGGCTTGGAGGAGCGGGTGCGGGCCGTGACGGCCGACGGTCCTCCGCAGATCCCCGTGGGCACGCGGACGGTGGACGGTACGCGGGTCACCACCTTCCGCCCGGAGACCGCGGCCGAACTACGGGTGGTCGACCGCACCGAGCTGCACAAGACCCTGCTGGCCGCACTGATCCCCGACACCGTGCGGCCCGGGATCCGGGTCGAGGGTGTCAATCGGGACACCGTCGACCTCGGGCCGAGCGGTCTGCTCTCGTACGCGCACGTGATCGTGGGCGCCGACGGCATCCGCAGCCGGGTGCGCGGCAGCTACGCGGGCGACCCGGGCGCGGCGTACTGCGGGTACGGGGCGTGGCGGGGCATCACCTCGGAGCCGGTCGCGCTCGAGGACGCGGGCGAGACCTTCGGTCGGGGCGAGCGCTTCGGCTACGTGCCCTTGCGGGACGGGCGGGTGTACTGGTTCGCGGTGCGCCCCTCCACCGCGGACGACGAGCCCGAGCCCGGCGAGCTGCTCGACCGGTTCGGCGCGTGGCACGATCCGATCCCGGAGCTGATCGCGGCTACGGAGCCGAAGCGGATCGGCTATCAGCCCATCGAACGGCTCGCGCATCCGCTGCGCACCTACTCGCGCGGCCAGGCCACGCTGGTCGGCGACGCCGCGCACGCGATGCCGCCCACCCTGGGACAGGGTGCGAATCTCGCTCTGGAGGATGCGGCGGTCCTGGTCTCGCTGCTGCGGCCGCTGGCCTCGGATCCGGATCCGCGGGCAGTCCCGGTCGCGCTCACCGACTACGACAAGCAGCGCCGGCGGCGGACGCAACGCATCGCGCGGCAGGCCCACCTGCTCGGAACCGCCGGGCAGTGGCCCAATCCGGTGGTCGCCTTCGGCCGCGATGCCGCACTGCGGTTCACCCCGGACGGCGTGATCGATTACGCGCTGCGCCGCATCCAGCAGTGGTCTCCTCCGCGGTGACCCCGTGGGCGGAGGGCACTGCCGGGCTGCTCCGATTGCCGTCGGGTCTGCTGGTGCGTGGGCGCGGCCTGCGCGCAGGCGCACCTGACGAATCCGCCACGGTGACACTGGCGTTGACGTGGTTGCCGCCCGAGAGTGCGCCCGGCCGGATCCTGTGGGTGCGCACTCCCGACTTCGGTGTACCGCTGGCCCCGGAGGCTGCGCGCCGCCGGTTCGCCCAGGCGCACGCGCTGCTGCCGACGGAGCGTGTCGAGGTGGTGTGCGGCGGCGGAATCGGCAGGACCGGAACGGGTCTCGCCGCGCTCGCGATCCTGGACGGCCTCACACCCACCGACGCCGTGGACTACGTGCGTACCGAATACCATCCACGCGCCGTGGAGACCCCCTGGCAGCGTTGGTTTCTCGCCGGGGTTCGCCGCTGACTCAGTAGCCGGCGGTGATGGCCTGCTGCAGCGCAGAGGAGACCGCCGGATCGACCTGCTGGCCGCCCGCCTGCGCCTGCTGGAGGATCTGCTGCGCGAAACTGGAGGCCGCCGCGCCGGGCACGGCCGGCTTCGCGGCCGGCGACTTCGGCGGCTTCGCAGCGGGCGCCTGCGCCTTGGGAGCCTGCGCCTTCGGCGCCTGGAGCGTGGGCTCCTGCACCTTCGGGGTCTGCGTCTTCGGGGCCTGCGTCTTCGGGGCCTGCGCCTTCGGGGTCTGTGCCTTCGGAGCTTGCGCCTTGGGCTGCGTGACCTTCGGGGCCTCGCTCGTCGCGGGGACGGTGCGCGGGGTGGGCGCGCCCAGGCCCCGGCCGCAGGAGGACCAGGCGCCCTTGCCCTGGCCGGCGAGCACCTTCTCGGCGACCGCGATCTGCTGCGCCTTGGTGGCCATGTAGGCGCGGGGTGCGTACTGCTGACCGCCGTAAGCGTTCCAGGTGGACGGGCTGAACTGCAGGCCGCCGTGGTAGCCGTTGCCGGTGTTCAACGACCAGTTGCCACTGGACTCGCACGCGGCCACCCGATCCCACTGCGCGTCGGTCGCGGCACCAGCCGTCGGCGCGGTCAGCGCGAGCCCGGCACCGCCGAGCAGGGCACCGGCGGCCGCGGCGCGCACGGTGGAACGTCGAACGGTGGACGGGGCGCGATGGCGACCGGGCATGCGAGACCTCTCGTCTGAACAACACTTCGAGCCGTGGAACGGCCCGGTTGTTTCAGGCGACGCACGATCGAACTTCGTCTTGCAAGATAGCCGCGGCTCTCACGGGCGTTCAATCATTTCTCTGTCGCAATTCACGCATAATTGCGACAATTCGGCGAACTCGCAGGTCGGGCGCGCATCCCGCCTCCCCGCGTCCGCGCGCGACACCGAGGCCAGACGGTGGGCGAATCCCGGTCCCCGCGGCTCTCCCGCTCGCGGCCTGCGCCGACCCTGCGGCGCGGATTACGCAGCCGCACTCCGAGACCTCGTCCTCGGTCCGCCCGCGCTCCGCGATACCTACGCCGTTCCGGACACGGAGTCAGGCCGCCACGGGTGGGGCCGGACCGCCGTGTCGGACCGCGTGCGAGTCTCACCCGGGCCACTCGACACCGAGGCCCACACACCGCCGCAAGCGCCGACCGGACTTGCGGCACATCGTCTTCGCCCATTCGACCGCTCATGTATCCTGCCGTTGACTCATGAGGAGGCCTTGCGTGCGACAGGCAGACCGGCTGGACACCATTCTCGAGCGGGTGCGCGAGGATGCCCAAGTGGACGTCAACGGTCTCGTGGATGCCCTCGGAGCTTCGCCTGCCACCGTTCGGCGTGATCTCGACCTCCTCGCCGAACGCGGATTGGTCACGCGAACGCACGGCGGAGCGCGCAAGCGCGATTCGATCGCGTACGACCTCCCACTGCGCTACCGCTCCGCCAACGGCGGAGAGGCGAAGGCCGCCATCGCCGCGGCCGCCGCGTCGCTGATCCGGCCCGGACAGGTGGTCGGGCTCTCGGGCGGCACCACGGTGACCCGGATCGCAGATACGCTGGCGCACAGCCCCTTCTCCAAGGAACTCACGGTGGTGACCAACGCCGTGGACATCGCCTCGCAGCTGGCCATGAACTCGGACATCCGCGTTCTCGTCGTCGGCGGAGTACTCAATCCCGGGACCTACGAGCTGGTCGGTCCCATGGCGCACCAGTCGCTGTCCGGTCTGTGGCTCGACCTCGCCTTCATCGGCGCAGACGCCTTCGACCGGTCCGGCGCGACCACCCGGAGCGAGGAGGAGGCCTTCATCAACCGCCTCATGGCCTCGCGGGCCGAGACCGGGATCCTCACCGCGAGCTCGTCGAAGTACGGGACTCGCACCATGGCGTCGATCGGTGGACCCGAGGTCTTCTCCACGGTGATCACCGACGACGGCCTCGACGAGGCCGACCGTGCCGAACTCGAAGCCTCCGGGTTCGAGGTGCAAACGGCGTCGGACCCGGAGTAGAGGTCACTCCCGGGGCGAGCCGGCGAACAGCAGGAGCAGCCGAGCGGCCTCGGCGCTCAACGCGTCCCGCCCGACGCCGACGTACTTGCGACTGTCGACCACCGCAGGGTTCGCCGCGAGGAAATCGCGTACCGCCCCGGTGAAGACAGCATTGAGATGGGTCGACACGTTGACCTTGGCGATCCCGGCCTCGATCGCCGCCCGCAGACCGTGATCCGCCACTCCCGATGATCCGTGCAGTACCAGCGGCACCGGCACCGTGCCGCGGAGGCGGGCGATGAGATCGACGTCCAGCTCAGCGGTTCGCGAGGTCATCGCATGCGAGCTGCCCACCGCGACCGCCAAAGCGTCCACGCCGGTGTTCGCCCAGAACGCCTGCGCCTCGTCCGGATCCGTGCGCACCCCGGGAGCGTGCGCGCCGTCCTTGCCGCCCACCTCCCCCAGCTCGGCTTCCACCGATACGCCCAGATCGTGGGCCTTGGTCACGGTGGCGCGGGTGGTCGCCAGATTCTCGCCGTAGGGCAGGGTCGACCCGTCGTACATCACCGAGGTGAAGCCCAGACCCAGCGCCTCGTCGATCAGCTCGATGTCCTCTGCGTGGTCGAGGTGCAGCACCACGGGCTGCGTGCTGGTGCGGGCGAGCGCCTTGGCGCCCAGGGCGATCGGCTCAAGGCCGCCGTGATACGCGGCGCAGTTCTGCGAGATCTGGAGCACCACGGGCAATTCCGCGGACTCGGCGGCGGCGACGATCGCCTCGGCCGTTTCCAGGTGCACCACGTTGAACGCACCGATGGCTCGCCGTCCCGGCTCCGCCAGCGCAAGAGCCTCCGTCAGGTTGACCAGCGTCATTGCTAGGACTCACTTTCCGTGGAAATGATGACGTCGGAGGAGATCGACGTCCAGTCGGGATGGATGGCACCGGCATGGTCGACGAGGACGGCCGCTGCCGAGTACGCGACCGCTCGACGCAGTAGCGCGGCGAGGTCGTCGCCGCGGACCAGCGACTCGGCGAGCCCGGCGACCGCGGCATCGCCCGCGCCGGTGGGGTTGCCGACCAGTTCGGCCGGCGGAGATGCGGTGGCTCGACCACCGGCCCCGATCACCTCCAGCCCACGCGGACCGCGGGAGACCAGGATGTTGCGGGCGCCTTCCGCGAGGAGGCGCTGCACACCTCCTTCGGGCGTACCGTCCGCCGCCACGGCGATCAGTTCGTCCTCGTTCGGCTTGAGCCAATCGGCACCCGCGCGAGCGGCATCGACGAGTGACTCGCCGCTGGTGTCGACGACGACCACGCTTCCCCGATCGCGCCCCAGCGCGATGAGGTCGGTCAGGAGAGCGGCCGGGGCATCGGGCGGAATGCTTCCGTTGATCGTGAGAACGTCCACGGGCCCGGCGCTCAGCAGTGCCGCGACGTCGGCCAGCATCCGGTCCCAGACGTCGGCGCCGTGCCCGCCCCCGCGTTCGTTGAGCACCGTGACGCGGCCCGATTCCTCGACCACCGCGATCGAGCGCCTCGTGGGTGCGGAACTCGGTGTGAACCACCAGGTCAGGTGATCTTCATCGCCGGCGACCGCAGGTACATCGGCGGCTCGGAGGGGCCCCATCGCGACGGTCTGCACGCCGTTCGCGGCGAGCACGCGGGCGCAGTTGATCCCCTTCCCACCGAGACGCTCGGAGCCTCGGCCCACGGCATTGGTCGCACCCACGGCCAGTGCGGCCACGGGAATCGTGATGTCGAGCGCTGGATTCGGGGTGACGCACAGGACCCTCGGCGGCTGGGGCACAGCTGCGGTCTCGGCCATCAGTCGGTCAGGACGACGGACCTCGTCAGAGACCGCGGATGATCGGCGTCGAGGCCCGCGTGGCGCGAACGCAGGAGCGCGAAGGCATGCACCCGGACGAGCTCGGCCAGCGGATCACGATCGACGAATTCGAAGCGAGCACCGGTGTTTTCGACGTCCTCGGCCAGGCCGTCCGGGGCCGGGCCGAACTGCCACGTCGCGCGTCCGGGGGCGGCGATCGCGATGGGCCCGTGCCGGTACTCCATCGAGGAGTAGGCCTCGGTCCAGGCCTGCGCGCTCTCGCGCAGCTTCAGTGCCGCCTCTTCGGCGACGTTCCACGCCCAGCCGGTTCCGATGAAGGAGATCTGCTCGGCGGCGAGGAGCGAAGGATCGACCATCGACTCCTGGACGCGGTCGCCGTCGAAGTCGAAACCGGACAGGACGTCCGCCGCCTGAGCGACGGCGGTATCGAGTACCGCGCGCGGCTGCAGGGTGGATCGCAGCAGCATCAGCGCGGCCGTCGCGAACCGGGTCTGCACCACGCTCTGTTCATCGGCGAAGTCCAGGACGATCGCCTCGTTCACCAGATCGACGATCGGTGTGTGCGGGTCGGCGATCACCGCGACCGTGGGAACCGACTGCGGCACCTGGGCCAGCGCCGTCAGCACCTCGCTCGTGGTGCCCGAGCGGGTGATCGCCACGATGCGGTCGTACGTGCGCTGCAGCGGTGCCTCACTCGCCGTGAAGGCGTCGGTCTCGCCCCGGCCCAGGCTCTCTCGCATGGATGCGTACGCCTTGGCGATGAACCACGAGGTACCGCAGCCGATCACGGCCACACGCTCGCCGTCACGCGGGAGTCCGGCGCGCAGCGCGTCGCGTTCGAGCACCGTCGACCAGATCTCCGGCTGACTGCTGAGCTCCACCTGCATCGCGTATCCCGGCTGCGGCATGGGAATCCCACTCCATTCTCGCGCCCCGCGCGATTGATGTTTTCTGCACGTTCAGGCTATCAGTTGCTCATAGAAAAGCATCACAGATTGGCGATATGCTCGTATAGGCTCATCACCATGACGCTTCGGAGCTTCGACGCACCCCGCCCGCCTGCGGTGATGTCTCGATGACGACCTCGACGAGCATTCTCGCCCGTTGTCGGCCGTGGAGCCTCGGCGACGGCCCGGCGGCCGTGGCGATCGACGTGGGCGGCACCACGGTGAAAGCCGGCCTGATCGACACCGGCGGGCGCATGATCGACGCCACCATTCGCGATGCCCCGGAGCCGGGAGACGGTGCCGCGGACGAGCTCGTCCTCCTCATCGACGAGGTGGTCGAGGCCTTCCGCCGGACCCACCGCCGGATCCGCGTCGAGGCCGTGTCCGCAGTGATCCCCGGCATCGTGGACGACGACCGGGGCATCGGCGTGTACTCCACGAACCTCGGCTGGCGCGACGCCGACTTCGCGTCGATGCTCGGGCGACGGTACGACCTGCCCGTGCGCGTCTCGCACGACGTCCGCGCTGCGGGTCGGTCCGAATTCTCCCTACTCACGCCGGAGACCGACGCCCTGATGATCACGATCGGGACCGGGATCTCGGCCGCGCTCCGGCTGGGCGGCGCCATGGTGACCGGCGGCGGCTACGCGGGCGAGATCGGCATGCTGCCGGTGACGGTGCGCGACGGTGCAGCGCCGGAACCCGTGGAGCGCATCGCTTCCGCGGCCGCCATCGCGCGGCGGTACAGCGAGCGCACCGGATTCGACGTTCAGGGTTCGATCGACGTGGTGCAGGCGCGCGATGCCGGAGATGCCGCCGCCCTGGAGATCTGGGCCGACGCGGTCGAGGCGCTGGCGCAGGTGTGTCTGCAGGCCACCGCACTGCTGACGCCCTCCGTCATCATCTTCGGCGGGGGACTCGCGGAGACCGCGGATCTGCACTCCGACGTCGCTTCAGCACTGTCCGAACGCATCTCGTATCTGCCGCAACCCGAAGTGCGCGCCGCCCGATTGGGGTACGTCGCCGGCCTGCTGGGTGCCGGCCTGCTCACCCGCGAGCCGGGAGCGGCCCTCCGCAGCGGCGAACCGCAGGCCCACTGACCGGGCCGGGGCGTGCGCTGGGCTCACTTCCCGAGGCGAGCGGTATCGCACCACTCGCCCCTGGACATCACTCGCAGAACCTGCGCCTGTTCGTTCATCACGATGAGATCGGCCGCGCCCCCGACGGTCACCGCACCCCATTCGGGATGACCCAGCGCGCGAGCCGGAATCAGGCTTGCGCAGGCATGCGCGGCAACCAGATCGACGGGGTGGTCCCGTGCGAATCGCGCGAGCGCGGCGTCCAGGGTCAGCGTACTTCCCGCCAGTGAGCCGTTGCCGCCGACGACTCGGGCGACACCATCGCGCACATCCACCTCGTGCGGTCCCAACCGGTACCGCCCGTCCCGGGCCGCCGCGGCCGACATCGCGTCCGAGATCAATGCCAGCCGGCCGCCCGCCACGACTCTGCTCACCTCGGCGGCGTCGCGCGCCACGTGGTGGCCGTCGAGGATCAATTCGACCGTGACACGGGAATCCGCGAGGGCCACCGCCACCGGACCGGGCGTGCGGTGATGCATCGGCGGCATACCGTTGAACAGGTGCGTCGCCACCGTCGCACCCGCGTCGACCGCGGCGCGCGTCTGCTCGGCGGTCGCGTCGGTGTGCCCGAAGGCCACGCGGATTCCGTTGTCCACCAACATCGCGATCGCGTCGAGCGCACCGTCGAGCTCCGGCGCGAGGGTGACCATCGCAATCGTTCCGCGTGCGGCGTCGAGGAGAGCGGACACCTCGCGCCGGGTCGGCGCGCGCAGGAGTGCCGGATCGTGTGCGCCGCACCGTCCGACGGCGAGCCACGGCCCCTCGAGGTGGATTCCGCAGAACGCGCCGTCGACGACGTGATCGCGTAACGCCGAGACCTGCGACAGCAGCCGATCCGGAGTATCGGTGACCAGACTCGCCATCTGCGTGGTGACGCCGTGCGCGAGGTGAGCGCTGCGGACTCGCAGTGGCGCCGCGGGATCCCGGTCGACGTCTCCCACGTTCGCGCCGCCGCCTCCGTGCGCATGCATGTCCACGAGTCCCGCGGCGATGATCCCGGAGACCCGTTCGGTGCGGGCGCGGGTGCCGCCACCGTCCCCGGTCGACGGCGAGCCGATGGCGATCACCCTGCCATCGCGAACGACGATCCGTCCGGGCCGCTCCAGCGCCCCCGCGCGCAGGACCCCATCGGCGAGGAGCACGACATCGTCGCCGGCCATGACCACCTCGTCTGATCGAATATGACGTTTATCGCCTATAGACGTTCATGATAGTTCATGCGCCGTGGTGAGCGCCGCGCAATCGGACGCCCACCGAGTCGCCGCGAGCGGGAGGCGAGGCGCATACTCAGACCATGTCCTTCGAACATGAAAGTGTCGAGGCGCTGGTCCGGGACTCCATCGGCGATCCGCTGGCGCCCTTCGCGCTGCGCCCCGAGAAGCTCTACGTCCCCTCCCCCGACGGACGCGCCGTCGTGGCCTACGCCGTCCGCCTCGGCGTGGCGGTCGCGAGCGGTGACCCCGTGGGCGCCGACGCCGAGGCCCGCGACGCCGCGATCGACGCCTTCGTCCGCCGTGCCGGACGCCGCCCGATCGCCGTGCTCGGCGCGGGCGAGGCGCACCGTCGCACCTGGGAGGCGCACG
The DNA here is from genome assembly GCF_039525985.1 of Tsukamurella strandjordii. Taxonomy (NCBI): domain Bacteria; kingdom Bacillati; phylum Actinomycetota; class Actinomycetes; order Mycobacteriales; family Tsukamurellaceae; genus Tsukamurella; species Tsukamurella strandjordii. The sequence goes on from NZ_BAAAII010000011.1 coordinate 125,822, forward strand.
GCCTGCACGCCGTGCCCATCGGCCGCGATGTGGTCATCGAGACCACCACCTTCCACCTCACCGGCCGGCGGTTCCGCAATCTGCGGCAGGCGATCGCACGCACCCGCAACGCGGGCGTCACCGTCGAGATCGTGCGGGAGGGTGAGCTCCCCGAGTCCGATACCGCGGCCGTGCTGCGGATGGAACGCGCCGCGGGCCACGACCCCGGCCGGGGCTTCTCGATGATCCTCGGCCGGATGCTCGACGGCGCCGCCCCCGACGCGGTGATCGCCCTGGCCCGCACCGCCGAGGGCACCGTCTGCGCCGCGCACCGCTACTTGCCCGCCGGACCCGAGGATCTCTCGCTCGACGAGCCGCTCCGCGCACCCGGCGCCCCCAACGGGGTCGACGAGCGCCTCACCGACGAAGTGCTCGCCTGGGCCCGCGACCACGGCTACAAGCGGGTCTCCCTGGCCTTCGCCCCGTTCCCCGACCTGTTCAGCGGCTCGTCGCACCCCGTGCTCAAGCGGGCCGCGCACGCCTTCGATCCGCTGATCCACGTGGAGCGCCTCTACCGCTATCTGCGCAAGTACCACTCCTTCGACCAGGAGCGCGCCGTACTGCTGCGATGGCACCAGCTCCCGCGCGTGGCCGCGGCGCTGCTCCTGCTGGAGTTCGGCAGCTACGGTCGTCGCACCGCACTGTAGAAGCATCAAATCTGTCGCAGCCTCACCCGGTTCTGTGCGATCGCAGCGCCCCGCATGATCCACTCGAAGGGTCCGCACACCCCGCGGACGCATTCGATGAAGACCGGGAGGAACATGTCCGACACCGTTTCCCTCGGAGTCGTCTTCGGCTCCGAGGTGGCAGGGACCGCGATGCTCACACTGCTCGGCTGCGGCGTGGTGGCGAACGTGCTGTTCACCCGCGGGAAGGGCGCCGGAGCCACGGTGATGATCGCGTGGGGCTGGGGCCTGGCCGTGTTCGCCGGCGTGTACGTGGCCGCGAAATCCGGCGCCCATCTCAACCCCGCGATCACCCTCGGCCAATTGTCCCGCGGCGCTGCCGAATACGCGCCCGGCGTGGCCGTGAGCGCCGCAACCACCGCGATCTACATCGTGGCGCAGATGATCGGCGCCTTCCTCGGTGCCGTGATCTGCTGGCTCACGTTCAAGGCGCAGTTCGACACCGAACAGGACGCCGCCGACAAGCTCGCCGTCTTCTCCACGGCCCCGGCGATCCGCAACTACGGCTGGAACACCGTCACCGAGATCGTGGCCACCTTCGTCCTGGTCTACGTGGTGCTCAACTTCGGCGGCACCCCGTCGGGCCTGGGACCGCTCGCCGTGGCCCTCCTGGTCGTGGGCATCGGCCTTTCGCTGGGCGGCCCCACCGGGTACGCCATCAACCCCGCCCGCGACCTCGGACCCCGCCTCGCGCACCTGGTGCTCCCGATCCCCGGCAAGGGCGGCAGCGACTGGAGCTACTCCTGGGTGCCGATCGTCGGCCCGATCATCGGCGGCGTGATCGCCGGTTTCGCCGCGCGCTGGCTGCCCTTCGCCGTGGGCGGCTGAACACCCGGCGAACCGCCGGAACCTCGGATACTCTCCGAGCGAATCGATGTGATCGCAAACCCAGGGGTGTCGCATGGCTGAGCTCGACGGATCGATACTGCGGACGAGTGCCGGTGCACTCCTCTTCGCCGCAGGCTGCTTCTTGGGGGCGGGCGCCGCCGGCGCGGCACCACCCGACGATACGTCCAGTGCCACCGCGCCGGAATCGTCCGGCGACCGGGCCCCCGCCTCGAACGCGACCTCGGACTCGACCGCGACCTCGGCGGAGACCGGTTCCGGAACCGGCACGAGCGCCACCGGCGCCACCGAGAAGACGTCGACCACCGGCGCGGGCACGACCACCGGCGCGGGCACGGCGACCGGACCGGACACCGCACCCGCGGCCGGGGGCACGTCCGCACCGAGCGCGGCCCCCTCGGCCGAGCCCGCCACCAAACCCTCGGCTGCCACCGAGAAGACCGCTCCGGCGGCTCAGAAGACCGCAGCAGCTGTCGAACAGGCCGCGCCGACGCCGGCACCTCCGGTGGTACTCCCCGAAGCGTCGGCCTCCGCTCCGTTGCCGGAGTCCGTCTCCACCGGCCGCAGCCCCGAGACGACCGAATCGCGCAGTGCCGCACCGGCCTCCGTGACAGCACCGGAAACGACGCCGGCCGGTGCCGCGACCGCCGCGGTGGCCGTGGACCGCGCGACGTCGTCGGCATCGTCGGCGTCGGCGCTGCCGGTGGCCGCCGCTCCGGTCGCACCGGCGGCCCCCGTCGACCCGGGCCGGGTACCGTCGCCGCTCAGTCCGGCCCTGCCGTCCCTCCCGGTGACCACCGCGGGTGCCGCCGCGACCGCTCCGGCGAATGCCCGTAAACGCGGCGAGGCGGCCTCCGACACCCAGGTCCAGCAGCCCCCGAACAAGGTGCTCATCATCGGCATCGACGGCGCCAACATCGACCGGATCCTCGACACCAGCACGCCGAACCTGCGCGGTCTGATGGGCGAGGGCACCACGGGCGTCTCCAGCATCGCCGGGCACACCACCATCTCCGGCGCATCGTGGATGACGATCCTGTCGGGCGTGTGGGACACCAAGCACGATGTGACGAACAACCTGGTGACCAACGACTTCTCCCGCTTCCCCTCCGTGTACACCCAGATCGAGCGGGCCAAGCCCGAGCTGAAGACCGCCTCGATCGGCGACTGGGACGTGGTCGAGAAGATCGGCCAGGCGGGTATCGGCGCCGACCGCGTGACCCGCACCCTCGACATCCCCGGCGACAAGCAGGAGATCGCCCTCGACGCCAAGACCACGGCCGATGTGGTGGCCTCCATCCGCGACGACGGTCCCGACCTGCTGTTCACCCACCTCGATCAGGTGGACAAGGCCGGCCACAATTACGGCGGCGGCTCCGCCAACTACACCGCGGCGCTGCAACGCACCGATGCCAACGTGGGCCTGATCATGGAGGCCGTGCGGGCCCGCGAGGCCGCCACCGGCGAACGCTGGACCGTGCTGGTGGTCACCGACCACGGACACACCGCCACCGGCGGCCACGGCTTCCAATCGCCCGCCGAGACGTCGACCTTCGTGATCGCCCGCGGTCCCGATTTCGCTCCCGGACAGGTGAATCCGCGGTTCGGGATCGACGACATCACTCCGACGGCGCTCGGAATCCTGGGCGTACCCGGTATCCGGGACGCGGACGGGGTGGACCTGCGCACGCTCTCCTCCTCCGCCGTGACCCCCACCGATCGCGATGCCGCGATCCGCGCCCTGGTGGCCTCGAACGACTACCCGGACCTGCTCACCCGAGCCCGCCTCGAAGGACGCTCGGTGGTGAGCCTGGGCCTCTCCGAGGGGCTCACCATGGTCAACCGGGTGCTCGACGATGCGAGCGCCAAACTCGCGCAGACCGCCGCCTCGGGCACCCCGGTGCTCGCGCCGCTCGCCGCGGTGGCGGGCTTCGGCGTGCAGGCCTTCCGTACCGTGCTGACCTTCGTGGTGAACACCGCGATCACCGTGGCCAACCGCCTCACCGGCGCCGGTGTGATCGACAAGGCGCCCGACGACGCACCGCGCACGGACGCACCGCGCACCGATGCCCCTGCCACCGGCGACCGCACCGAACGAGCCCCCGGGGCCCAGGCACCCGACCTCGTCTCCGCCCCGGACAAGGACGAGAACCCCGCGCTGAAGAAGCGGCCCGCCGTCCTCGCGGCGTGACCGGCTGAAAAACACCGCACCCGCCTCCTGCTCCTCACGGAGCGGAAGGCGGGTGCGGTGTTTCGGCGTCTCAGCCCAGGCGCTGCTTCAGCGCGTCGAGCTCGTCCTTGAGGCCGGTGGGCAGCTTGTCGCCGACGAAGTCGAACCACTCCTCGATCAGCGGGATCTCGCCGCGCCACTCGTCGACGTTCACCGCGAGCGCCTCGGCCACGTCCTGCACCGGGGTGTCCAGACCGGTGAGGTCCAGCTCCTCCGGCGTCGCGACGATCCCGACCGGCGTCTCCTTGCCCGCGGCGTTGCCCTCGATGCGATCGATGATCCACTTGAGCACGCGGGTGTTCTCACCGAATCCGGGCCACAGGAAGCGCTTGTCCTCGCCGCGACGGAACCAGTTGACGTAGAAGACCTTCGGCAGCTTCGACTCGTCGGCCTGCTTGCCGATCTCGAGCCAGTGATCGAAGTAGTCGCCCACGTTGTAGCCCAGGAAGGGCAGCATCGCCATCGGGTCGCGGCGCACGGTGCCCACCTTGCCCTCAGCGGCGGCGGTCTGCTCCGAGCCGACGGTGGCGCCCATGAACACGCCGTGCTTCCAGTCGCGGGCCTGCGTGACCAGCGGGACCGTGGTCTTGCGGCGACCGCCGAACAGGATGGCCGAGATCGGCACGCCCTGCGGATCGTCCCACTCGGGGGCGATCGACGGGCACTGCGACATCGGGGTGGTGTAGCGCGAGTTCGGGTGCGCGGCAACGGTGACCAGGCCGTCCTCGTTCTCGGCCGAGGAGCTCTCCCAGTCGTCGCCGCGCCAGTCGGTGAGGTGCTGCGGGGCGGCCGACATGCCCTCCCACCAGACATCACCGTCGTCGGTCTTGGCCACGTTGGTGAACAGGGTGTTGCCGGCGTCGATGGTCTTCATCGCGTTCGGGTTCGAGTCCATCGAGGTGCCCGGGGCCACGCCGAAGAAGCCGAACTCGGGGTTCACCGCGTACAGGCGGCCGTCCTTGCCGAACCGCATCCAGGCGATGTCGTCGCCCACGGTCTCGGCGCGCCAGCCCTCCAGGGTGGGCTGGATCATCGCGAGGTTGGTCTTACCGCAGGCGCTGGGGAACGCGGCGGCCACGTAGTAGACCTTGTCCTCCGGGCTGATCAGCTTGAGGATCAGCATGTGCTCGGCCAGCCAGCCCTCGTCGTGCGCCATCGCCGAGGCGATCCGCAGCGCGTAACACTTCTTGCCCAGCAGGGCGTTGCCGCCGTAACCCGAACCGTACGACCAGATCTCACGGGTCTCCGGGAAATGGGTGATGTACTTGGTCTCGCTGCACGGCCACGGCACATCGGCCTCGCCCGGCGCGAGCGGCTTGCCCACCGAGTGCAGGCCCTTGACGAAGAAGCCCTCCTCGCCCAGCTTGTCGAGCACCGCCGAGCCCATGCGGGTCATGATCTTCATCGAGACCACCACGTAGGGGCTGTCGGAGATCTCCACGCCCAGCTTCGGATCGTCGGCGCCGAGGGGGCCCATGCAGAACGGGATGACGTACATGGTGCGGCCCTGCATGCAACCGCGGTACAGATCGGTCATGGTGGCGCGCATTTCAGCGGGGCGCACCCAGTTGTTCGTGGGACCGGCGGCTTCCTTGGTCTCCGAACAGATGTAGGTGCGCGACTCCACGCGGGCCACATCGGCCGGGTCCGAGAGCGCCAGGAACGAGTTCGGCTTCTTGTTCTCGTTCAGCTTGGTGAACGTGCCGGCCGCCACCATCTCGGCGGTCACGCGATCCCACTCCTCGTCCGAACCATCGGCCCAGACCACGCGCTCGGGCTGTGTGAGCTCGGCGACCTCCCGCACCCATTCGATGAGCTTCGCGTGCTTCGTGGGGATCGAATCCCCGTCAAGGCCCGGAATGGTGGCTGAGGTCATGTGTCATCTCCCGAGATGTCGTGCCGACTCCTTGAACCAGTGTCACACATCGAGCAAAGTCACAGCTCCGAGGGTGACGTGCGACTGCTCACACCACATCGCCCCGGTCCAGCAGGCCCCACCTGCCACCCGAGAACCGCCAGGTCTCGAACGTGCCGTCGGGTTTGACCCGGTGGTAGACATCGGCCACCCCGTCGGCATCGAGATCGGTGAAGACCGCCGTGCCGCCCGGACCGGTGACCGTGCCGGTATCGACGCGACCGTCACCGTCGGTGTCCACGGCGTGCACGTCGTACCAACCGCCCTCGGCACTCACCCAGAGCCCCTCCGACGACGGAGCCGCGGCGGGAACGGCACCGTCGAACAGGTCGGGCCCGAGATCGTCCGCCCCGAACAGCCCGAACTCAGGGTCCATAACCATTGGACGCATCAGGGCGCGGTTCGGTTCCCGGCCCGCGCGCGAGCCGCAGCGCGGCGTCGGACTCCGCGGCCACCAGCGCCGCCGCCAGCTCGTACTCCACCCGCTGCCGGTGCGCCGCCGCGGCACCGTCCGACCAGCTGCGACGGGTGGCGCGCGCGGTCGTTCGGCGGCGTACCCGCAGCAACCACAGCGCCGCCGCCACGCCCACCAGCAGGCTGATCGGCAGCGCCAGCCAGCGCAGCGCGCCGAGCGCCTCCAGCGGCGCGGCCACCGCCCGGCCGATGCCCAGCCCGGCCGAGGCGCCCAACACCAGGACGGCCGCGTCCTCGGGACGCCGACGGTGCGCCGGCGGCTCCGGCGGGCCCGGGCGGGACAGCACCGGCACCGCGGGCTCCGGCGGCGACGGCCAGCCCGCGAAGGTGCCCCGGTAGGCGCCACGCAGGTGCTCGTACAGCGACCGTTCCAGGGCCGCGGAGGCGCGGTCGAGCCGCGCCCGCACCTGCTCGGGTGCGGCGTCGTCGTCGCTGCCCCGGAACCGGTCGGCGGATTCCGCCAGGAGGGTCGCCCGCATCCGGGCGATCGTGGAGCGCAGGTAGGCCGACCGGTCCGCGCGTTCCAGGCCGGGGCTGGGCCGCTCCACGGCGACGGGGGTCACCGGCTCGGGTAGGGCGGCCTCCAGTGCCGCACGCACCGCGGGCATCCCCGCCTCCACCGGCAGCACGTCCACACCCAGACGACGCGCGGAATCGGTGCAGGTGGCGGCTGCGTCCGGGTAGACATCCGCGCCGGTCGCGGCCACCACGGTGCCGTACCGCGCCCGCAGCCGGCCCAGCGCCACCACATCGACCGCATCGGCGGGCACGCAGGCGTCGAGCACGTACACCGCCCGTTCCACCTCCCCGGGCGGATCGCCGAGCGGGGTGAGCGCACCGTCGGCGCCGACCACCGCCGCCCGCGCGCCCAGCGCCTCCGCGACGGCCGCGGCGCCCGCCGGATCCTGTCCGGCCACGAGCACGGTCACGACGCCCTCGCCAGCCGGTCGAGGAGGAGCTGTTCGGCCGCGTCCCGGCGGGTGCAGTCGGTGCGGGCCGCCGCGCGCAGCGTCTCGTCGAACTCGGCCTCGCGCCGCGCGGCGCAGTCGGCGAAGGCCTCCGCCAGCGGCGGGAGCAGCAGATCGACGCCGCTGAGCTCGCGCAGCCGCGGCAGCAGCTCGTCGCCGGGCAGTGTGGGCCTCTCGCGCAGCGCGCCCATCGCGCAGGCGAGCCCGTAACCGCCCATGCGGTGCAGCAGCGGGGCGTCGTCCCCCAGCGCGGCGGCGGCCTCGAGGGCCGACTCCGGCAGCGCGAGATCCGAATCCGCCAGCCGCCGTGCAGCCTCCACATCGACCGGCTCGATCGCGTCCAGCAGTGCCATCACGGCGAGCACGGGCCGCCCCAGCGTCGCGGCGAGTTGTTCGGCGTAGGCATCGGCCGCCCGCCACGACCCCGCGGCGTCCGCCTTCGTCCACGCGACCAGCAGCGGGGTCGCGTCCGCCGCGAGCGTGTCGATCGCCGCCCGGTCGGTGGCGCGCAGCCCGCCGGCGACGCAGTACAGGTGCGCATCGGCGGCACCGTCGAGCCCGGCGTCCAGGCCGCGGGACCGCAGCGCGGCGGCCAGCACCGTTTTCCCGACCCCGGGACGGCCCAGCAGCCGTACCCGCGGCGGCCCCGTGCGAACAGTCAGATCCCCCATGGCGAGCCCCCGCTCCGCCGGCGCCCCCGCGCCGGTCCTAGGAGGAGGGTACGAGTTCCTCGTCGTCGTCGGCGGGGACTTCCTCCGATTCGTGCGATCCACCCGCGACGAAGGCCGCGAAGACCGCACCCACCACGCAGATCGCCGCGGTGATCCCGAAGACCTCACCGAACATGATCGCGTAGGCGTCCTGCATCTGGCCCGCGATGGCCTTGATCCGCTCGGCGAACCCGCCCTGCGCCGAGGGCGTGGGCATCGTGGACTGGATCGCGGTGAGCCGGTGCAGCCCGAAGACGGTGAGCGCGGCCACGCCGATCAGCATGCCGCTCATGCGCGCCACCACGAGCAGCGCTGAGGCGATGCCCGCCTGCGACAGCGAGACCGCCCGCAGCGCCGCCGAGGACAGCGGCCCGATCACCAGGCCCAGGCCCAGGCCGGCGATGGCCAGCGAGGTGTCCAGCACGGGCAGCGTCCCGAAGTAGTGCGCCGACAAGACATCCCGCGGCCAGTTCTCCACCAGCAGGTAGCCGCCCGCGGCGATCAGCAGGCCCACCACCGAGACCACACGGTCGCCGATCCGGGTGGCGAGCACACCGCCGATGAGGGCACCCACGGGCAGCGCGATGAGGAAGCGCACCAGCGTGAGCACCGCGTCGATGCCCTCGCGTTCGAGCACCATCCGCGCGTAGATCTCCACGTCGACCAGCGTGACCATCAGGGCCGCGCCCGCGCAGATCGATGCGGCGCACGATGCCAGGAAGGGCACCACCCGCATGCCCGCGGTGTCGATCAGCTTGGTCGAGGCGTATTTCTCCCAGACGATGAAGGCCACGAAGGCGATCGCCGCGCCGGTCAGCAGCCACACGCCGTTCGGCGGCAGCACCGAGCTCCCGTCGGGCTCCGGGTTGTACAGGCCCAGCACCGACAGGCCCAGGGCCACGGCGAGCAGCAGTCCGCCCACCACGTCGACCCGCTGGGGTTCGAGCGCCGAACGCTTGGGAACCGACAGCTGGATCAGCACCATCGCGAGCAACGCGAGCGGCACCTGCACCCAGAACACCACGCGCCAGGCGTCCGCGGCGGGCACGGAGGTGAACTTGTCGTGCACCAGCGCCACCACGCCCACACCCGCGACCGGTCCGAGCACGCTGCCGAGTTCCTGCGCCGCACCGACCCAGCCGAGGACCGCGGCGCGGCGCCGGGCGGCCCACAGGTCCGCGGCCAGCGCCAGGGTGACCGGCAGCAGCGCGCCGCTCGCGACGCCCTGCACGATCCGGCCGGCCAGGATCACGGGCACCGTCTCGGCCATCGCGGTGATGATCGAGCCCACGATGAACAGCGCCAGGCTCGCCTGCAGCACCAGCCGCCGGCCGAACTTGTCGGACAGCCGCCCGAGCAGCGGCATCGCAGCGATGTAGCCGAGCAGGTAGCAGGTGATGATCGGGGTGGCCTGCTGGATCCGGTTGATCGGGATCTCGAGGCTGCGCATGATGTCCTCGAGCACCGACACCACCACGTAGGTGTCCAGCGCGCCGAGGAGCACGGCGACGCCCGCCGCCCCGATCGCGACCCCGCGCCCGCGCACCGGTCCGGGATCGGACACGGTGCCGGGCGACGTGGCCGCCGGGGCCTGGGTCACTTGGCGGTCTTGGGGTCGAGCAGCTGCTGCTTCTTGCCCCACTCGGACAGCGTGACGGTGAGCGTGCCGGAATCGAAGCCGACGTTCGCACGCACGAGGTTGTTCGGCGCGGACTCCTGGACCCAGAAGGTCACCGGACGATCGCCCAGATCGGCCTTGGGCACGATGCCCGCGAGCGCGCTGCCCGGGATGACGCCCGAGAGGCGGACCGTCTCGATGCCGCCGATCTGCTCGCGGCCCTCCGCCTTGGGATCACGCACCGACGAGATGAGGTTCGCGATGCCCTTGTCCGGGTCGAGGATGGCAGAGGCGTCGTAGATGTCCGAGGCCAGCCCCATGTCCTGGTACGCCTGGCCCGCGCCGAACTGCGCCCACAGCCGCGAATCGACCACCACGAACTTCGCCTTGACCTGGGTGCCGTTGAAGGTGACATCGGCATCGCCCTGGCCGGCGACCTTCGGATCGTTGGTGAGGTACGCCGAGACGCTCTTGACCGGCAGCTTCGGCACGGTGCCGTCGACCGCGAGGTCGAGGTACACATCGCGCAGGGCCCGCGCGGCGGCGGACGAGGAGTCGATGAGCACCTTCGCATCGGGCAGCGGAGCGTCGTTCTTCGGTTCGCCGCTGGCCTTGGAGCACCCGGTGGCGAGGCCGAGAACGGCGAGGAAGGCCACCGTCAACGTGGCCAGACGGAGCGCCGTGTGGCGACTGTTACGCACGATCATGCGGCCAATGCTAGGTCACATTCGCTCGACTGGGACGATGGAGAGGTGCCCGAATCTCATGACCCCCGCGCCGAACACCGCCGGTTGTACCCGCGTGTGACCAGTTTCCGCTCCCGCCGGGGCGCGTTGACTCCGTCACAACAACGAGCGATGGACGAGATGTGGCCGACGATCGGGCGGGACATCCCTCCGGCACGTCCCGTCGACGGTGCGCCCGACGCCGCGGGCTTCCCCGCCCCGTCCCATCCGCTGGACGCCCCGGCCTGGTTCGGGCGCACCGCGCCGCTGATCGTGGAGATCGGATGCGGCACCGGGACCTCGACGGTGGCGATGGCCGAGGTCGAGCCGGAACGCGATGTGCTGGCCGTCGAGGTCTATCTGCCGGGCATCGCCCAGCTGGTGGGCGGCGTGCAGCGCCAGGGCCTGACCAATGTGCGGGTGGTGCGCGGCGACGGCGTCGCGGTGCTCGAGGACATGATCGAGCCCGGCTCGCTGGAGGGCGTGCGGGTGTACTTCCCGGACCCCTGGCCGAAGGCCCGGCACCACAAGCGCCGGCTGCTGCAACCGCGGATGTTCTCGCTGATCGCGGACCGGCTGCGTGTCGGAGGAATTCTCCACGTGGCCACTGATCATGCAGACTATGCGGAGGCGATCGCGGAGGTCGCGCCGAGTGAGCCGCTGCTGCGGCGCCTGGAACTGCCTCCACGGCTCGCCGACGCGAACCTGCCGATCAGTGTGGACCGGCCGGTCACGAAGTTCCAGGACAAGGCCGCACAGGTGGGCCGCGAGATCCACGAGTTCGTGTGGGAACGGGTCGTGGGGGAAGGAGACACGCAGTGACCTCTCCCGACGTATCGACCCTTGACCCCGCCAAACGGGTCCTGCTGGTCTGGGACGCGCCGAACCTCGACATGGGGCTCGGCTCGATCCTGGGCGGCCGTCCGACGGCCGCGCACCGTCCGCGTTTCGACGCGCTCGGCCGGTGGCTCCTGGAGTACACCACCACCCTGGAATCGGATACCGACAGCCGGCTCGAGCCCGAGGCCACCGTCTTCACCAATATCGCGCCCGGCACCGCCGACGTGGTGCGTCCCTGGGTCGAGGCCCTGCGGAACGTGGGCTACGCGGTGTTCGCCAAGCCCAAGGTCGACGAGGACAGCGATGTCGACGCCGACATGCTCGATCACATCGAGGTACGGCGCTACCGCCCGGGTCTCGGCGGGCTGCTGGTGGCCTCGGCCGACGGCCAGGCCTTCCGCGAACCGCTGGAGGAGATCGCCGCCACCGGGGTCCCGGTAAAGGTACTCGGGTTCCGTGAGCACGCCGCCTGGGCGCTGCAGTCCCCTACTCTGGAGTTCGTTGATCTCGAAGACATCGCCGGGGTGTTCCGCGAGCCGCTGCCACGTGTGAGCCTCGATTCGCTGCCCGACGAGGGTGCGTGGCTGCAGCCGTTCCGCCCCCTGTCTTCGCTACTTTCGAGTCGTGCCTGAGTTCGGGCCCGGCCACCGGAAAGGAATTTTCGCTTGTTCGCAGCGATAGGGCGCTTCTCGTACGCGTTCCGATACACGATCATCGCGGTCCTGTTCGTCTCGATCGCCGCCACCGGCGTCTGGGGCTTCCTCGGTCTCGGCTCGAAGACCAAGATGAACGGCCTCTACGACGAGAAGAGCGATTCGGTCGCCGCGTCGAAACTGACGGACGAGGCCAATGGCCGGTTCGCGCAGTCCGACATCCTGGTGCTGGTGAAGGCCGCCGACGGCAAGAAGGTCACCGACGCAGAGGTGAAGGACTCCGTCGAAAGCGCACGGACCAAAATCCTCGATCAGTTCGCCAAGGGACCGGACGCGAAGCTGTACGGCGCGGATGCAGAGAACACCTCGATGCGCCCGGCCAGCTACACGACGCTCCCCGCGGCCGACAATCCGTTCGTCCGCAACGAGGCCAACGGCGAGTCGTGGGGCTTCTTCACGCTGCCGCTCAAATCGAACGACGACACGCAACGCGGCCTTGATTGGGCGGATATCCGGGAGCCGATCCGGGACATTCTGAAGACCCAGGCCGACGGGAAATTCGAAGCCAGATTCGCCGGCCTCGTACCGGTGACATCCGAGGTCACCGAGGGCGTTCAGCGCGATCAGAAGAAGGCGGAGCTCATCGCCCTGCCGCTCGTCGCAATCGTGTTGTTCTTCGTGTACGGCGGCATCGTGGCGGCAGTGCTGCCGATGATCATCGGTGTGATGACGATCGGCGCATCGATGGCGATCGCCTCCGTCCTCGCACAATTCATGGAAGTCAACCTGTTCGTCGGACCGATCATCTCGCTGATCGGCCTGGGCATCGCGCACGACTACGGCTTGTTCATGGTGTCCCGGTTCAGAGAGGAACTGGACGAGGGGTACGACACACCGACCGCGGTCAGACGCACGGTGATGACGGCGGGCCGCACCATCGTGATGTCCTCCCTGCTGATCGTGGGCGCGCTCGCGTGTCTGTACATCTCGCCGCTGGGCCTGCTCACCTCGATGGCCACCGGCGCGCTGCTGGGCGTGTTCATCGCGGCGCTCCTGTCGCTGGTGCTGCTGCCCGCGATGCTCGCCGTGCTCGGCCCGCGCGTGTTCGCGCTGAGCTTCCACTGGTTCCTCACCATCTTCGACAAGTGGAAGCTGCCACTGATCGGCGGCATCATCCACTGGGCCGCGGAGAAGACCGGTAAGCCGAAGACCAAGGCCAATATCGAGAACGGCATGTGGGGCAAGGTGACCGATGCGGTCATGCGCAAGCCCATCGCCTACACGGTCGGTGTGGTCACCCTCCTGCTGGCGATCACCATTCCGGTAATCGGCCTGCAGTTCGGCGGTATCTCGCAGACCTACCTGCCGCCCACCAACGAGACGCGGCAGGCGCAGGACAAGTTCTTCGAGACCTTCCCGGCGTATACCGGTCAGTCGATTCAGATCGTGTTCACCAATGCCGATGACGCCCAGATCAAGCAGGTGCTCGACGAGGCGAACAAGATTCCCGGATTCGTCCACACCGATCCGGCCGATCGCAATTCAAGCCGCTTCAGCCCCCCGACTGCAGCGGTCGCGACCGCCAAGTCCGATGGCTCCCCGCTCCAGATCCGGGGCGAAGGGCCCGAGGTCAAGGTCCGTACCTCCAACGGCAACCTCCAGGATCCGAACGACACCAAGGCTGTCAGTCAGGCCGTGGAGCAGATCCGCGGCATCACGATGGACGGTGCGGACGCCAGCAAGGGCGTCGGGTTCATGGTCGGCGGCATGCCGACGCTGCAGAACGACTCGATCGACTCGATGCTCGGGAAGTTGCCGCTACTCATGGGGCTGTTGGTCGTGGTGACCACGCTGATGATGTTCCTGGCGTTCGGATCGCTGGTGCTGCCGATCAAGGCGGTGCTGATGTCGATCCTGTCGCTGGGTTCCACCCTGGGCTTCCTCACCTGGATGTTCGTGGACGGGCACGGCGGCTCGATCTTCAACTTCTCCGGCGGCCCACTGATGGCGCCGGTGCTCGTGCTGGTGATCGCGGTGGTCTTCGGTCTCAGTACCGACTACGAGGTGTTCGTGATCTCCCGGATGATCGAGGAGAGAGCCGCGGGAGCCACCACGGTGCAGAGCATCCGCGCCGGCACCGCGAACACCGGCCGGATCATCACCGCGGCTGCGATTCTGCTGGCCTGCGTCGCCGCGGCCTTCGCCACATCCGATCTGGTGATGATGAAGTACGTCTCGTTCGGCCTGATGTTCGCGCTGCTCATCGACGCCACCGTGGTCCGCATGGTGCTGGTGCCCGCGGTGATGAAGCTGCTGGGCGACGACTGCTGGTGGGCGCCCGAGTGGATGCGCAAGATCCAGAACGCGATCGGTCTCGGCGAGACGGCACTGCCGGCGGAGACCCGCGACGGTCGCCCGCTCGCATCGGTGCGGCCCGCTACGGCCGTGCCCGGCCGCGCGGCTCCGCAGAAGGTCGGGGCCGGAGTGCCACTCGTCGCCGGAGCGCTCGGCAGCGCGGATTCGCGGCCGATCCCGGACAGCGCGGCCGACCCGAACGCACCGTCGAACAACGAGCGCCCGTCGTCGCCGACCCCGATCGGCCACCGTCGTCAGGGACCGCCGCCCGGCGGGCAGCCGCCCACGGGACAGCCGCCGCGTCCGTCGGCCCCGATGCAGCGGCCGCCGCAGGATCCGCGCAGTTACCCGCAGCAGGTTCCGGGCCAGCAGCGTCGCCCCGGTCCTCCGCCGCAGGGCCCGGGTCCGCGTGGCCCGCAGGGCCCGTACGGCGCACCGGGACAGGGCGGCGGACCGCGTCCGAGCGGACCGATGCCGCGCCAGCAGCGTCCGGGCGGACCGGGTGGCCCCGGCGGGCCGCGACCGCCGTACCCGCCCCGGCCGCAGGGCCCCGGCGCACCGGGCGGCCCACGCCCGGGTCCGCGTCCGTTCCCCGGACCGTCCGGTGAGGGAAGCCACCCGCACGCGCAGCGCGACCGGGACGAATAGCGAAGAACGGAGCCCCGCAGGAGAATTCCTGCGGGGCTCCGTCGTCTTCGCGGTGGGTCAGGCCTTCGGCTTGGGATCCGCCTTAGGGGCAGCGGCGGCGGGCTTGGCCGCCGGCTTCGGTGCCTCCGTCTTAGGAGCCTCCGCCTTGGGCGCGGCGGCCTTCGGGGCCTCCGTCTTGGGGGCGTCCGCCTTGGGCGCGGCCTTCGCGGCATCGGTCTTCGCGGCGTCCGGCTTGGCGGCCGGCTTCGCATCGGTCTTGGCGGCGGGCTTCGTCTTGACGCCCTTGACGGCGGCGATATCGGCCTGCACGTTCGCCGCGGTCGACTTCACATCACCGTCGAGCTTGGAGCCCGCCGACTTGAGGTTCGACACGCCCTCGGTGACCTCTTTACCGGCGGACTTGACGTTGCTGACGTCGTCGACGATCTGCGTCTTCTCGTCGGAGGCCCGGCCGGCCGCGCCCCGCGCCTGCTTGGCCCCGTTGATCAACTCACCGATCTTCTTGACCAGCACCTTGCCCTGCTCGAACGTGCTCACGACGGCACCTCTCCCGAAAGAATGTTGGATAGCAACCATCTCACGGTTGGCGGCGCGCTGCCACCCTTGTCTTCACCGTGGCTTCATCCACGGTCGCGGGTCAGGCGTCGTCGTCCTTGCTGGTATCGAGGCCCGCGCGACCCTCGTCGGGGCTCGTGCGGCCCTCATCGGCCGCCGCGCGCTTGGCGGCCTGCCGCATCTCCAGGCCGTCGCTCACGGCGTCGCCGATCTCGCGGGCCACATCGGCGACGGCGGTGGTGATGATCGTGGCGATCCGGCCCACCCGGATGGCCGTCGATTCGACGGCCTCCTGGGCCAGGTCCTTACGCCGCTCGAACTTGCCCACGATGCACCACCCCGTCCGTCGACCTTCGACTAGGCAGTCACCATCTCACGGGCGGCGGCGCGCTGCCAGCCCGCCTGCGCGAGCGCCTTCTTCGCGGCGTCCTCGGCCTTGGCCCGCTCGATGGTGACGGCCAGCTCGGGCTCCTGCTTGGTCCAGCTGTTGGGCAGCGAGAGCTTGGCGATCTTCTTCCAGGTGGAGCCGAGCTGCGCGCGCAGCGAACCCGTGTTGTAGGGCAGGCCGTGCTCCTCGCACACCGCGCGCACCTCGGCGGCGATCTCCGGGTAGCGGTTGGCCGGGATATCGGGGAACAGGTGGTGCTCGATCTGGAAGCTGAGGTTACCGCTCATGATGTGGAAGAGCTTGCCGCCGTCGATGTTCGCGGAGCCGAGCATCTGCCGCACGTACCACTCGCCCTTGGTCTCGTTCGCGGTCTCCTCCTTGGTGAAGGTCTGCACGCCCGAGGGGAAGTGCCCGCAGAAGATGATCGAGTAGGTCCACAGGTTGCGGATCAGGTTGGCGGAGACGTTGCCCGCGAAGGTGAGCGGGAACAGCGGCCCGGTGAGCAGCGGGAACAACACGTAATCCTTGAGCACCTGGCGGCCGGCCTTGCGCCGCATGCCGCGCACCAGGTCCTTGATGTCCGACCACTTGCGCTCGCCCTTGACGATCCGCTCGGCCTCGAGGTCGTGCAGCATGACGCCCCACTGGAAGAACACCATGAGCGCGCTCGCGTAGGCGAGGTTGCCCAGGTAGTAGGGGTGCCACTTCTGCTCGGGGGCCATGCGCAGGATGCCGTAGCCGATGTCGCGGTCCATATCGAGGACGTTGGTGAAGGTGTGGTGCAGGTAGTTGTGGCTGTGCTTCCACTGATCGGCGGGGCACACGGTGTCCCACTCGAACTCGCGGGAGTTCAGGCCCGGTTCGCGCATCCAGTCGTACTGGCCGTGCATCACGTTGTGGCCGATCTCCATGTTGTCCAGGATCTTCGACACACCGAGCGAGCCGACGGCCAGCGGCCACAGCGGCGGGAGGTACATCATGGCGCGGCCGGCGATCTCGAAACCGCGCTGGGCCCGGACGATGGAATAGATGTACTCGCGGTCCTTCTCGCCGAGGTCGTTGAGAATCCGGGTGCGGATGGCATCAAAGCGCTCGCCGATGGCCTCGACCTGCTCGGCGGTGAGGGTGATGTGCTCGGTCATGGTGTGTCCCTTCCGTTCATGGTGGGTTCTAGAGCGCGATCTCGACGTCGCCGACGGGAGCGCTGATGCAGAGCTGGATGTGCTGGTCGGGCTCGGAATCGGCCTCGCCCGTGAGGATGTTGGTGGTGCAGCCGGATTTGCGGACGGCGGTGCAGGAAAAGCAGATGCCCATGCGGCAGCCGCTCTCCGGGAACAGTCCCGAGGATTCGGCCTGATCGAGGATGGTGCGGCCGTCGTTGTCGACCTCGGTGCCCGACTCGCTGAACCGCAGGGTGCCGGTGGCGTCCTCCGACGGTGCCGCGGCCGCGGGCGGGGTGAACTCCTCGACCCGCAGCTCGACGCCGGCATCGGCGTAGAGCTCCTTGGCGGTCTCCAGCAGCGCGGCGGGGCCGCACGCGAAGCCCACGTCGCCGAAATCGGCGAGGTGTTCGGCGCCCAGGTGGCGGCCACCGGAACGCGTGTACACGTAGGTCACCGACACTCCGGGGCGGCGGGCGAGAAGGTCCAGCTCGGCGCGATAGGGGTTGTCGGCGGCATCCCGGCAGAAGTGCAGCAGGTCGACGGTGCCGGTGTGGTTCTCATCGACGAGCGTGCGCAAGATCGAGAGCACGGGTGTAATGCCGCTGCCGCCACTGATGAGGCGGATCCGGCCGGGGCGGTCCCCCGGTTCGCCGGGCAGCGTGAAGGTGCCGGTCGCCGGGGTGAGTCCCAGGACGTCGCCGACGGCGAGGTTCTCGCGCAGGTGCTTGGACACCGTGCCGTCGGCATCGGCGGTCACGGTGAACTCGAGGTCGCCGCCGGCGTGCTGCGAGCCCGCGGGCGAGAAGCATCGGGTCTGGCGGACACCGTCGAGAACGACGCTGACCTGGATGAACTGTCCGGCCTGGAAGCCGGTGAACTGACGCGTGGGGGTCACGGTGAAGGTGACCGAGCGGTCGGTGCGCCGGCTGACGGCGGTCACCCGGCCGCGGATCTCGGTCCACGTGACCATCGGGTCGACGAGCTCGAGGTAGCGATCCACGGCGTGCGGGGTCAGCACGGCCTCGATGACGTTTCCGGCAATTCGAGTGAAGCGGCTCATGGCTGCGTTTCTCCGTTCAGTGCACGCTTGTACACTGACAGTGTGCACCAACCCGGGCACATCCCGTCAAGGAGTTGATCGGTGACCTCCGCCACAGCGGTTTCGGCGCACACGGATACACTGAAACCCATGCCCCGTCCGCCTACCCGTGCCGTCGAACGGCACACCCCGGGTCCGACGCGGGCCGAGGCCAAGGAGCGCACCCGCCAGGCCCTGTTGGACGAGGCATTGGCGCTCGCCGGTGAACGGGCGTTCGCCAGCCTCTCGCTGCGCGAGGTGGCCAAGGCCGCCGGCGTGGTGCCCACCGCCTTCTACCGGCATTTCGCCTCGATGGACGACCTCGGGGTCACCCTGGTCGAGGACGCGATGCGGGTGCTGCGCCGCATGCTCCGCGAGGGACGCCGCGAGGGTGTGGCCCCGAGCGGCGAGGAGGCGGTGCGGATCGTCGCCCGTCAGGCCCGCACCAACGACGCCGAGTTCCAGTTCCTGGTGCGCGAGCGGTACGGCGGCTCGCCCGAGCTGCAGCGCGCCATCGACGTGGAGCTGCGCCTGTTCGCCAAGGACCTCACCCACGACCTGTCGCGGATCCCCGCGCTGGCCGAGTGGAGCGTCGAGGACCTCGACATGATCGCCGACCTCTACGTGACCATCATCCTGGGCTTCGTCGCCGAGCTGGTGCGCATCGACCCGCGCAACACGCGCGACGAGAACGAGCTGATCGACCGCACACGGCGCCAACTCACCGTGGTGGCGCTCGGGCTGGGCGCGTACCGGCCGCGCGAGCGGTAGCAGTTCACCCGGTCGCCACGCGACGATTACCTGCGTCCGCTAACTTCCTAGTCATGCGTACCGCAACCCGCACCGCGGGGGTGCTCCTGGTGGCCCTCGGCCTGAGCACGGCCGTGAGCACCGTCCCCTCCGCCTCCGCCGCCCTGCCCACCTGCGCGCTGTCCTCGCTGCCCTCCCAGGCCGCCGACACCGTGGACCTCATCCATCAGGGCGGACCGTTCCCGTACCCGCGCAACGACGGGGTCGTCTTCCAGAACCGCGAGGGGATCCTCCCGGCGAAGGCCTCGGGGTACTACCACGAGTACACCGTGCCCACGCCGGGCTCCTCCACGCGCGGCGCGCGCCGGATCGTGACCGGCGGAACGCCGCTGACCTCGCCCCCGAACTGGTACTACACCGGCGACCACTACTCCTCCTTCTGCATCGTGACGGGAGTCTGACGTGAGCACGACCTACACCGTGGACGGGCGCCGCGTCACCGACCGCGACAGCTTCTACTCCGAACTCGGCCGGGCGGTGAACGGGCCGGGCGGCTACTTCGGCGGCAACCTCGACGCCCTGGTCGACTGCCTGCGTGGAGGCTTCGGCACGCCCGAGGACGAGCCCTTCGGCTTCCGGATCACGCACGCCGACGATGTGCGCGCCGCGCTCGGCCCGAAGCTCTACAACGAGGTGGTCGACGTCTTCGCCACCTCGGGCGTTCCGCTCAAGACCAGCTGACCCGGCGACGAATCGGGCTGCCACCCGGCGACTTCCCGCATCCGCGCCGCCGCCGCCCGACGGTGCCGGACAATCGCTGGCATGACCGAAACCACTCGCAGCGAGCACGATCTGCTCGGCGACATCGACGTTCCCGCTGACGCCTACTACGGCGCGCACACCGCGCGCGCCCTGCTGAACTTCCCGATCACGGGTATCCCGATCGCCACGCACACCCACCTGGTGAACGCCCTCGCCTGTGTGAAACAGGCTGCGGCGGAGGCGAATCGTCAGCTCGGCGTGCTGTCCGACGAGCGGACCGAGGCGATCGCCGCGGCGTGCGAGCGCATCCGCGGCGGTGCGCTGCACGAGTGGTTCGTGGTGGACACCATCGCCGGCGGGGCCGGCACCTCGACCAACATGAACGCCAACGAGGTGATCGCCAACGCCGCGCTGGAACACCTCGGGCGGCCCCGCGGCGATTACGCCACGGTGCATCCGCTCGACCACGTGAATCTGGGGCAGAGCACCAACGACGTGTATCCCACCGCGATCAAGATCGCGCTGATCACCCAGCTGCGCGAACTGCAGGAGGCGCTGACCGGGCTGCGGGCCGAGTTCGCCGCGAAATCGGAGGAGTTCGCGGGCATCGTCAAAATGGGCCGCACGCAGTTGCAGGACGCCGTTCCGATGACGCTGGGCCAGGAATTCGGCGCCTTCGCCACCACGCTCGGTGAGGACATCGTGCGGTTGCAGGAGGCCACGCGGCTGCTGCACGAGCTCAACATCGGCGGCACGGCGATCGGCACCGCCCTCAATTCGCATCCCGGCTACCGCGCCAAGGTGATCGAGCGGCTGCGCGAGATCACCGGCATCTACGAGCTTATCGGGGCCACGGATCTCATCGAGGCCACCGCCGATGTGGGCGTCTTCGTGCAACTGTCCGGGGTGCTCAAGCGGATCGCCGTGAAGCTGTCCAAGACCTGCAACGATCTGCGGCTGCTGTCCTCGGGGCCGCGCGCGGGGCTCAACGAGATCCACCTGCCCGCGGTGCAGGCCGGATCGTCGATCATGCCCGGCAAGGTGAACCCGGTGATCCCGGAGGTGGTGAATCAGATCGCCTACGAGGTGATCGGGCACGACGTGACCATCACGATGGCGGCGGAGGGAGGGCAGTTGCAGCTCAACGCCTTCGAGCCGATCATCGCCCGCTCGCTGGTCGAGTCGATCAGTCACCTCACCCGCGGCGCGCAGGTGCTCGGAGAGCGCTGCGTGGCCGGGATCACCGCGAACACCGCGCGGCTGGAGCAGTCGGTGGCTGAGTCGATCGGTGTGGTCACAGCGCTGAGCCCCAGCATCGGCTACGCCGCGGCCACCTCGGTGGCGGCGCAGGCGCTGGAGGAGGGGCGCGGCGTGGTCGAGATCGTGCGCGAGCGCGGCCTGCTGGACGAGGCGACGTTGGAATCGCTGCTGAGCCCCGAGTACCTCACCGGCCATCCGCCGCACGCGCTGCAGCCGCACTCCCCCGAGGCTCGGGATTGACCCTTGTCAGATACCCCTAGGGGGTATATGTTCGGTCGTATGGACCACAGCAGGATGAATCACGGAACGATGGACCGTGCGGCGATGGATCACGGGAATCACGCGGATCACACCGCAATGGATCACGCCGCCACCGACCACGCCGGTCATGCCGGCGCGGATCACGGTCCGGGCGGCCACGGCGGCGAGCACGCCGGCCACAGCGGGCACGGCGGCCGCGGCGGCGGGCACGGCGATCACGTGGCGCAGTTCCGGCGCCTGTTCTGGATCATGCTGGTACTCGCCGTGCCGGTGGTCGGACTGTCCGACATGTTCGCGATGATCCTCGGCTACACGCTGCCGGATGTGCCGGGCCGCGAGTGGGTCTCGCCGATCCTCGGCACCGTGATGTACGTCTGGGGCGGCCGCCCCTTCCTCACCGGGGCGGTCTCCGAGATCAAGGCCCGCCGGCCCGGGATGATGCTGCTGATCGGCCTGGCGATCACCGTGGCCTTCGTGGCCTCGTGGGGCGCCAGCCTGGGCCTGCTGCACCACCAGCTCGACTTCTGGTGGGAACTGGCGCTGCTCATCGTGATCATGCTGCTGGGCCACTGGATCGAGATGCGCTCGCTGGCCCAGACCACCTCGGCCCTCGACTCCCTGGCGGCCCTGCTGCCCGACGAGGCCGAACGCGTCGAGGACGGCGGGATCGTCACCGTGGCACCGTCGGAGCTGCGGGTGGGCGACGTGGTGGTGGTGCGCCCCGGCGGCAGTGTGCCCGCCGACGGCGAGGTGGTCGAGGGCCGCGCCGCGATGGACGAGTCGATGATCACCGGCGAATCGCAGACGGTGGATCGCGCCGTGGGCGATACGGTCACGGCCGGCACCGTGGCCACGGACTCCGGGCTGCGCGTACGGGTCACCGCCACCGGCGACGACACCGCGCTCGCGGGCATCGGGCGGCTGGTGGAGCAGGCGCAGAACTCCACCTCGCGGGCGCAGGCCCTCGCCGACCGGGCCGCCGGCTGGCTGTTCTGGTACGCGCTGGGCGCGGGCGCGCTCACGGCGGCGGTGTGGACCATCCTGGGCGAACCCGATCAGGCGGTGATCCGCACCATCACCGTGCTGGTGATCGCGTGCCCCCACGCGCTCGGCCTGGCGATCCCGCTCGTGGTGTCGATCGCCACCGAGCGGGCCGCGAAAGCCGGTGTGCTGATCAAGGACCGGATGGCGCTCGAGACCATGCGCACCGTGGACACGGTGCTCTTCGACAAGACCGGTACCCTCACCCGCGGCGAGCCCGTGGTGACCGAGATCGAGGGCGGCGACGAGGTGCTCGCACTGGCCGCGGCAGCGGAGGCCGATAGCGAGCACCCGCTCGCCAAGGCGATCGTGCGCGCCGCCCGGGACCGCGGGCTCGCCGTCCCCGCCGCCACCGGCTTCACCAGTTCGCCCGCGGTGGGCGTCACCGCGACCGTCGCCGGGTCGACGATCCGCGTCGGCGGGCCGCACCTGCTGGCGGAGGAGGGCGCGCAGGAGCTCGCCGTGGCGGATACCTGGCGCGAGCGGGGCGCGATCATCCTGCACGTGCTGCGCGACGGTGCCGTGATCGGCGCCCTGGCCCTGGCCGACGAGGTGCGCCCCGAATCGCGTGAGGCCGTCGACGCCCTGCACGCCTTGGGCATTGAGGTGGTGATGATCACCGGCGACGCCGAGGCGGTCGCGAACGCGGTGGCCCGCGATCTCGGCATCGACCGGGTCTACGCGGGCGTGCGGCCCGAGGACAAGGCCGCGAGGGTGGCCGAGCTGCAGGGTGAGACCCGCATCGTCGCCATGGTGGGCGACGGCGTGAACGACGCCCCCGCGCTGGCGCAGGCGAACGTGGGCCTGGCGATCGGCGCGGGCACGGATGTGGCGATCGCCTCCGCCGGGGTGATCCTGGCCGGCGACGATCCGCGGTCGGTGCTGTCGGTGATCGAACTGTCCAAGGCCTCGTACCGCAAGATGAAGCAGAACCTCTGGTGGGCTGCGGGATACAACCTGATCTCGGTGCCGCTGGCCGCGGGCGTGCTGGCCCCGATCGGGTTCATCCTGCCGATGTCGGTGGGCGCGATCCTGATGTCGCTGTCCACCGTGGTGGTGGCGCTCAACGCGCAGCTGCTGCGCCGGCTGGACCTGCGGCCGGAGACCGTGACCCGGAAGGTGCTGCAGCGCAGCTAGTCCAGGCCGTTCTCCAGGGCGTACCGCGCGAGCTCCACTCGGTTCCCGAGTTGGAGCTTGCGCAGTGTCGCCTGCACGTGATTCTCCACGGTGCGATGGCTCAGATGCAGGCGGCTGGCGATCTGCTTGGCCGACAGCCCCTTCGCCACCAGTCGCAGCACCTCCGTCTCCCGCGGCGTGAGCTGCGGACCGGCCGGTTCCGGTTCGGCGGCCATCCGCCGGAACTCGCCGAGCACGAGGCCCGCGAGACCGGGCGTGAACACCGGCTGGTGCGCCGCGGTCGCCCGGACCGCGGCCACCAGCTCCTCGGCGGAGGCACTTTTGACGAGATAGCCGGAGGCACCGGCCTTCACGGCCTCCACCACGTCCTCCCGCTCATCGGACGCCGAGAGGATGAGGACGGCGGCCCTCGGCGCGTGCTGCAGCACCAGCGCGGTTCCCGCGGCGCCGTCACCGTCGGGCAGCGACATGTCCATCAGCACCACGGTGGGCTGCACGGCACCGGCGATCCGCCCCGCGGCCGCCACCGAATCGGCCGTGCCGGCCACGGTGAAGCCGCGCGCCTCCAGGTCGCGGGCCACGGCGTCGCGCCACATCGGGTGATCGTCGACCACCAGCACGCGGATCGCCGCATCGTCTAGTTCCGAGGAATCCACAGTTCCCACTCCACCCCTTCTCCGATGTCGGTGGTGAGTTCGGCGCGGCCGCCCAACTCGCGCATCCGCCCCACGATCGACTCCGACACGCCCAGTCTGCCCTCCGCGCGGGCCTCGTCGAGCCGTCCGGGCGCGATTCCCGCACCGTCGTCCCGCACGGTGACCAGCACCGCCTCCCCCACGTCCTCCACCAGCAGGTAGGCCTTCACCCCCGGGCCCGCGTGCCGGGCCGTGTTGTCGAGCGCGTTGCGCACCGCGGCCGCGACCTCCGCAGCCGCACCGGCCGGCAGCGTCACGGGCCCACCGGGTTCGGCCAGGGTCACCGGGCTCTCCGCGGCCGTGGCCAGCGGACGCAGCAGGTCGCGCAGGTCGACGGTGCCGACCTCCTCGTCGGGCCCGCCCCCGTCCGGGCCCTCCGCGATCAGCCGGCGCAGGGCCCGTTCCTGCTGCGCCGCGAGCTCACCGAGCGCCGTCGCCTGCCCGCCGAGCTCGGCGCACCGTCGGGCCAGGAAGGCGAGGGCCTGCAACACCCCGTCGTGCACCTCGCGGGCCAGCCGCTCCCGGGCCCGCGCCTCCGCTGCCACCCGTTCCGCCGCCCGCAACTGCTCCCGCGACTGCGTGGCCACCCGCGCCGCCACCCCGAGCCCCAGCCCCACCGACATCAGCACCGGGTAATTCGCGTCCCGCAGCGTGCCCTCGGGGAAGACACCGCGGTAGATCGCGTTCACCGCGGCGATCGCGATGCCGCCGATCAACCCCGCGACGGGACCGCCGAGGATCGCCGCCGAGACCACCGGGTTGGTCAGCCACAGCGTGGTCGGCAGCGCCTGGTTGTACTGGGTGAATCCGGGCGAGGCCACCAGCCAGGTGCACAGGGTGAGCGTCGCAGCGACCACGAACTCCCCGCCCACGAACCATCGGGTACGCCCGAATCCGCGCACGTAGGCGACACCGGCCAGCACGCTGGAGGCCACCACCAGCCCCATCAGCACCGAGCTCCAGCCGATCCGCTCGTACCGGCCGGCCTCGTCGATGTGGCGTCCCACCGCGTAGATCACCGAGATGGCGCGGAAGTACTGGGCACCGCGCCACAGCGGGGCCCGCGGGTCGTCGTCGCTCGGCCGGGGCTGCTGCGCCCGACCCACCGGCACGACGCGCCGCAGCCGGGACACGGTGCCATCCATGTGCCCACGGTATCCGGTGAGTAGGCTGACGCCGATCGTCCTGGAAAACGCGGGGCGGAGTACGGCGCGCACGCGCACACGAACGGGCAGGACGGTGATGAGCGACCGCGATTCGACCGACCCGGACGAGCCGACGCAGAAGAGCTCCGACGAGGCGACTGCAGACGACGGGGCCACCACCCCGGAGACCAGTGACGGCGACGACGCGAAAACCTCGGTGATCACCCGGGAACGACTGAAGTGGGTGCGCCGGGCCGTCCTGGTCCTGATCGCGGCGATCCTGGCCTTCGAGGCCGTGTACTTCTGGCCCACGGTCTCCAAATCGCTGCGCGAACTGCGCCACATCCAGTGGGAATGGGTGATCGCCTGCGTGATCGCGGTGTGGTTCTCGTTCGACTCGTACGCACAGGTCACCCGGGTGCTGCTGCGCTCCGCGGGGGTCAAGGTCAAGCAGATGCAGGTGCTGGGGCTGCAGTTCGCCTCGAACGCGGTCTCGCAGTCGCTCCCCGGCGGGCAGGTGCTGGCGCCCACGCTGGTGTACCGGCGCACCCGCATGTGGGGTGCCTCGCGGGTGGTCGCGGCCTGGCAGATCGTGATGAGCGGCCTGCTCATGTCGGCCGGTCTCGCCGTTCTGGGCCTGGTGGGCGGCCTGCTCGCGGGCGCCAAGACCAGCCCGTACTCCGTGATCTTCTCGGTGGCCCTGCTCGTGGTCTTCCTCGTGATGATGCAGTACGTGGCCTCGCACCCCGACGGCCTGTACGTGGTGGGTGCCCGGCTCATCCGCTGGGTCAACGACCTGCGGAACAAGCCCGAGGACACGGGGCTCGCGCGGTGGAAGGAGATCCTCGACCAGCTCCAGGCCGTGAAGCTCAGCCGCCGGTACGGCGTGGAGGCCTTCGGCTGGTC
This sequence comes from Tsukamurella strandjordii, assembly GCF_039525985.1. Lineage (NCBI taxonomy): Bacteria > Bacillati > Actinomycetota > Actinomycetes > Mycobacteriales > Tsukamurellaceae > Tsukamurella > Tsukamurella strandjordii. The sequence goes on from NZ_BAAAII010000011.1 coordinate 151,670, forward strand.
GCTGTTCAACTGGGTCGCCGATGTGGCCTGCCTCGCCTTCGCCTGCTACGCCGTGGGCGACGCCCCGGCCCTCGCCGCCCTGGCCGGCGCGTACGCGGCGTCGAAGGTGGTCAACACCATCAGCCCGATCCCGGGCGGCCTCGGGCTCGTCGAAGCGGCCCTGGTCCCGGCGCTGGTGCTGGCGGGGATGCCCGCGAGCCAGGCGCTCACCGCGACCATCCTGTACCGGCTCATCAGCTACCTGCTGGTGGTGGTCATCGGGTGGATCGTGTTCTTCGTCAGCTACCGCGACACCATGGACGTCGACCCCGATGCCGTCGCGGAGCCCGCCGCGGGCGGCGACGAGTCGAAGAGCACCGGCGCCGCGCAGGCCCCGGCCACGCTCGACGACGAGCCGCCCGGCGCAGCTCCCCCACCGCAGACCCCGCCACCTGCGTCTTAAGCGGTCCACAACCGGGCGAGAAGTACTGCCCGGCATCGTCTTCCTCGTGAGCGGGTTACCCGCACGCTCACACCGCGTCCCTGGGGGGAGGGACGAGGGGGGAATCAGGGGGAGAAGGCCCGGCCGGGGCGCGTCTGGGAGGACCGCGTCCCGGCCGAGTGCCGTTCCGAGACGAGCCCGAGAGCATCGTCGAGCGCACCGGCGGGACCTCGCCCGCGAACCGCCGTACGGGAATGATCTACGGTGGAGATCATGCGAATTCCGGTCATCGCCGCAGTCGACGCAGTGCTCGTGGTGCTGTTCGCGACCATCGGACGGTTCAACCACGGCGAGTCGCTCTCGCCCGCCGGCATCGGCGAGACCGCCTGGCCCTTCCTGTTGGCGCTCGCGGTGGGCTGGGCCTTCGCCTACGTGCTCTCCGCGATCCGCGGCCACGAGCCCGGCCAGGCACAGACCTTCGCCCCCGGCCGGGTATTCCCCGAGGGCGTGATCATCTGGGTGTCCACCGTCGCCGTCGGCATGACCGCCCGCGGCCTGCTCACCAATGACGGCGTGCAGGTCAGCTTCGTGATCGTGGCCGCGATCGTGCTCGCCGTCTTCCTGCTGGGCTGGCGCGCCATCGCCCAGGTGGTGCTGTCGCGTCGCTCCGCCGCGGTCGGCGACTGACGCGCTACTGCTTGAGGTACGAGCCCGCGATCTGCAGCGAACCGCTGCCGGAGCGCTCGCCGGTCACCATCACCGCGAAGGCCTGGTCGCCGCGGTAGCCGATGAACCAGCCGGGGCCCTCGGGACCGTTGGTGCCCACCAGGCCCTTGGCCTTGGTCGCGACCAGATCGCTGCCGTCGCCGGACGGCGACACGGTGGCGTCCATCTTGGCGCGCACCGCCTTGAGGATCTTCTCGTCCACATCACCCATCGGCGCGCTCGGGACCGCGGTCTGCCCCTGCACCACGAAGGGCGCGGTGGTCTTGCCCTTGGCGATCGCGGAGGCGAACACGGCCAGCCCGAAGGGCGTGGCCTTCATGGTGTCGGCGCCCAGTTCGGCGGCCTGCCGGCCCCCGGTGCCGGGCAGTTCGGCGGTCACCGTCGTGACCCCGGGCATCGCGAAATCGGTGCCCAGCCCGAGCGGTGAGAGCAGCTTGGCCTGTTTGCCGGTGTCGTTGCCCGCAGCCGCGTTCACCTCGGAGTACAGCGGCGCGAGCACCGGCCCGGTGGTGGACAGTCCCGTGAGCGCCCAGCTCGGCGAGGTGGTGCTGGCCTGGTTGTTCTGCGCGGCCGCCAGCACGGCGCCGCTGCCGATGGAGATCACCACCATCGCCGCGGGCTGTCCGAGCTGGACCACGGCGTTCTCGGCAGCGAGCTGGACCTTGGGGTCCATCGCCGCCTTCAGGTCCGGTCCGGGCGGGCCCTGGAAGCCGACCACCTGCGTGGGCGGCTTGCCGTCGGTGACCAGTTGCACCGCCCACCCCGCGGTGGCGTCCCGGTTCGCCTGCCAGGAGCCCTTGATCCCGTCGAAGAGCGGCGAGAACAGCTGCCGGTTCGCGATCAGCAGATCGGGGGCCGGTGTGTCGCGCAGTCCGGGAACGGCTTTCAGCTTGTCCTCGAGCACCGCGTAGTCGTCGCCGCGCAGGTCCACGACGGGCACGGGCTTGCCCGGATCGGCCTTCGCCTTGGCGGCGAGGCTCTCCGGGGTCACGAGCGGGGCCACGGGCGCGACGATGTTCGCGACCCGGGTGAGGCTGTCGGTGAGGTTCTTGGTCTGCGCCGGATCGACGGTGAGCTTGTGCACGGTGCCCGCGAACATGAGCTCGGAGTTGTCGCGCGCGGAGACCTTCGGCGGCTTGGCGTCGGTGCGGATCTGCCGGATCGACGTGCCCGGGGCCAGCCCGGGGGCCAGCACCGCGGGGTCCCAGGAGATGCGCCAGCCGATCGACAAGTTCGACGCACTGCCCTTGGTGGTGTACTCCCAGTCGCGGCCCTTGCCGAAATTCCACTCGGTCTTGAGATCGAAGGTGGCGCTGCCGCCGGAGTAGCGCTGCACGTTCTGCGCCTTCACCGAGACCTTCTCGGGGCGCATGTCCCGCAGGGTGCGGCCGATCACGTCGCTGGCGGCGTCGGGCGAGGAGGTGAAGCCGGCGGCGGCCACGGCGTTGCGCTCACCGATCGCCGCGGCGTAGCCGTCGAGGACCTTCCGGACATCGGCGGTCTGGTCGTCGCCGCAGGCGATGAGCGTGGTCAGCAGCAGGGTGACCAGCGCGGCAGCACCGGTGCCTCGCGCCACGCTCGGTCTCACATCGTCTCCCACCTGCCGCACCACGGTCGTCGCCATTCCTGACGCCGGAGTTTACCCACTTACACGTGGCATCCTTGGGATATGCACCTGCTCGTCCCCGCGGCGGACCGGGCGGCGTCCGAGATGCCCGGAGTTCGATCGCACCATTGCTTCTCGTTCGGCGACCACTACGACCCCGCGAACACCCATCACGGCGTGCTGCTGGCCTGCAACGCCGAGAAGGTCTCGGCGGGTCGCGGATTCGACACGCATCCGCACCGCGCGGTGGAGATCGTCACCTGGGTGCTCGGCGGCGCCCTGGTCCACCAGGACAGCGAGGGCCACGCGGGAATCGTGTACCCGGGCCTCGCGCAGCGGATGAGCGCGGGCACCGGGATCCTGCATTCCGAGCGCAACGACCGCCCGGAGCCCGCCGGCGCGGACGTCCGGTTCGTCCAGATGTGGCTGCTGCCCGACGAGGCGGGCGCGGCACCGTCGTACGAGCAGCGCGAGGTGGGCGACGAGCTGGCGGCGGGCGCTCTGGTGACCGTGGCCTCGGGTGATCCGGCGCGCGATGCGGCGATCCGGATCGGTAGCCGGGGAGCCACGCTGCACGCGGCCCGCCTGCATCCGGGTGCCGTCGTTGACCTCCCGGACGCGCCCTTCGGGCACCTCTACCTCGCCGCGGGGTCCGCCGTCGCCGAGGGCACGGGGCCGCTGTCCGACGGTGACTCGCTGCGCACCGTCGACGACGGTGCGCGGGTGACCGCCGGGGCCGCGGGCGCGGAGCTCCTGTACTGGGAGATGCACGCGCGCCTCGGCGGCTGATCGACCTCCCGGCCCGGGGCGGTCCCCCGCTAGGGCAGCGGCCGGTCCGAGGGGACCACCAGGTAACTCGGCTGCTTCGGGTCGATCAGCACGTGCTGGGGCCGCAGCTGCGTCTCCGCGGTCACGGGGCCCACGGTCATCGCCTTGATCAGGTTGAGCGCGAAGACGTCCACGCGCAGCCGGTGGCCGGGCTTGAGCACCGCGCTCACCGCGTGCGTGCCGATGTCGAGCGGCACCACCTGTCCCGGCTTGACCAGCTCGCGGTCGTCGATGTTGAGCTGGTAGTAGGGCGAGGCGAGATCGCCGTTCGCGGTGCGGATGCTGCGCGATTCGTCGATCTGCCGCAGCGACGTGGTGAGCTGGCCCGAGCTGATCTTCTCCGATCGGCCATCGGGCGAGACATCGGTGACGATCACGCTCCAGTAGGCGTCACGTGCGTCCTGGGTGGTGTTGAGCCGCAGGTTGATCGGCCCCGATATCACGGTGGATTTGTCCACCGGTTTGGACGAGAAGGTGAGCGCGTTCATCTCGGCGACCCGGGTGTCCTTGGTGCATCCGGTGAGCACCAGCAGGCCGAACATGGCCTGGCCGGTGTCGTTGGAGCACAGCGTCGACAGGCCTGGTCCCACGGTGCGCCGCGCCGCGATCTTCGGCGGAGCGGTCTGCAGGCTGTTGTCGCTGAGCGATCCCGGCGCCGACCCCGAGGGCAGGCTGGACAGGTACATGCGCTGGTACTTCTGCGCGGGCTCGGGGAAGGTGTCGCCCTGCCACCAGCCGCCGCCCATCCGGTGCACGGTGACCGGCGAATAGTTGTCGATGCCGTTGTCGATGTCCTTGAGCCACTTGTCGAACCACGCCTTCTGCAGCACGTCGGCGCGCGTCGGCTGGTTCACCCCGCCCATGTCGTTGGTCACGGTGACGTGCGCGGCATCGCCCATGATCAGCTTCTTCTTGCTGGTGGGCAGCGCGCTCAGGTCCTTGGGCAGACGCCATTCGGTGTTGGTGAACAGGTCGTTCCAGGCGCCCAGCGCGAAGGTGGGGGTGGTCACCTTGTCGAGCGGCGTGCGGTAGGCGGCGCGCAGGGGCGAGTTCTTGTCGATCAGCTGCTTGGTGGTGGGGGTCAGTCCCTCCACCGTGGGCGAGAAGACGCCCGACAGCAGCTCGGGAACGAAGACGGCCGGATTCTGCAGCCGGTCCTGCAGCCACTTCCAGTCGAAGGTGCCGTTGAGCAGCGACCGCAGATCGGGGATGAACTTGAGCACGTTCACGATGGCCAGCCAGGGGCCGAGGAAGCCCACGCCGAGGCCGCCGCCGGGCGCCACGATGTCGGCGGCGATATCGGCACCCGGCACCACGGGGAACAGCGCCTGCAGGCCCTCCGGGTTCTTCGACGCCACCTGCAACTGGTTGATCGCGGAGTACGAGACGCCCGACATGCCCATGCGGCCGTTGGTCCAGCTCTGCTTGCGCACCCAGTCGAGCACCTCGACGGTGTCCTTCTGCTCGCGACTACCGAAGACGTCCCACTTCCCCTGCGAGTTGCCGGTGCCGCGCACGTCCACCACCACCTGGGTGTAGCCGCTCTGCACCAGCTTCTGGTCCACGGTGAAGGTGTTGAGCATGCCGCCGTTGAGCACGTTGCGCAGGTCGTCGACGCCGCCGATGGGGGTGCCCGAGAAGTTGAGCATGTTCAGCACGCCGACGAGCGCCGGGTAGAGCACCGGCACGTTGGTCATCACTGTGGCGACGGTGCTGACGAACTTGGTGTACGGCGTCATGTTCACGATCGCCGGGGTCTTGGTGTCGATCGGCTTCCCCGCGGCGTCCGCGGGGCGGAAGATGTTGGCCCGCAGCACCGTGCCGTCGGACATCCGGATCGGCACGTCCCATTCCGTGGCCATCCGCGGGTACTGGCTGGGGCCGTCGTGCGAGGCGATCCACTCGGGGTTGATCATCCCGGCCACGCCGGGTCCGGGCTTCCAGGGTTCGGCGGCGGCGGGTGCCGCCGCGATCGGGATCGCGCCGCCTGCGATCACGATGATCGCAGCGGTCAGGAGGGCGGTCGCGGCCCGGCTCAGTCGGGTCAGCCTCATCTGTTCTCCCCGGTCGTCACGAACCCACGTTGCGGATTCCGGTATCGATGAGCACCGTAACCGAGACTCCCGTCACACGAGAATGTTCGCTAGCTTTCCATCTCACACACTGAGATCGCCGAACAACTGGCAGGATGGGCGAGTGACCAGCGACAGCGCACTCGACCTCAGTTTCGTCGACTCCGACATCCGCGTGCAGGACGATCTGTTCGGGCACGTCAACGGAAAGTGGCTGGACAGCCACGAGATCCCGGCGGACCGCTCCACCGACGGCGCCTTCTACGCACTGCGCGATGCGGCGGAGTTGCACGTGAAGGAGATCGTCGAGGCGGCCGCGTCCGATGCAGCGGCCTCGGGCGATGCCGCCAAGATCGGCGACCTGTACGCCAGCTTCATGGACACCGCCGCGATCGAGGCCGCGGGCGTCACGCCGGTGGCCGACGAGATCGCCGAGATCCGCTGGACCGACTCCCCCGCCGATCTGGTGACGGTGCTGGGCCGGTTGCAGCGCACCGGGGTCGGCGGCCTGCTCGGCTACTACGTGGACACCGACGCCAAACGCTCGGACCGGTACCTGGTGCAGCTCACGCAGAGCGGGCTGTCGCTGCCCGACGAGGCCTACTACCGCGAGGAGCAGTACGCGCCGGTCCGGGAGAAGTTCACCGCGCACGTGGCGGACACCTTCCGGCTCGCGACGCGCCTGTCCCCCGGCGTGCTGGAGGGGATCGTGCCCGCGGGCGAGGAGGATGCGGCTGCCGCCGCCGTCCTCGATCTGGAGACGGCCATCGCGGCCGGACACTGGAACGTGGTGGACCGTCGCGACGCGGACAAGTCGTACAACCTGCGCACCCTGGCCGACCTCGACGCCCAGGCGCCCGGCCTGCACCTGTCCGGCTGGACCGCGGCGCTCACCTCCGCGGACGCCTTCGCCGAGGTCAATGTGCGGCAGCCCTCGTTCGCGACGCACGCCGCCGCGCTGCTCACCGACCGGCCGCTGGCGCAGTGGCGCACCTGGCTCGCGTGGCGGGTGCTGCGGGCCCGCAGCCCGTACCTGTCCGACGAGGTGGTCGCGACCAGCTTCGCGTTCTACGGCACCACGCTGACGGGTGCCACGGAGAACCGGGAGCGGTGGAAGCGCGGCGTCGGCCTCGTCGAGGAGCACCTCGGCTTCGCGGTCGGTGAGCTGTACACCGCGCGGCACTTCCCCGCCGATTCCAAGGCGCGCATGCAGGCCCTCGTCGACGATCTGGTGGAGGCCTACCGCCGGCGGATCACCGACCTGGAGTGGATGACGCCGGCCACCCGGGTGCGGGCGCTGGAGAAGCTGGGCAAGTTCACGCCGAAGATCGGCTACCCCGATTCCGCGCGCGACTACTCGGCGCTGGAGATCCGCCGAGACGACCTGCTGGGCAACGTGCGCCGCGGCAACGCCGCCGAACACGACCGGGAGTTCGCGAAGATCGGCGCCCCCGTCGATCGCGATGAATGGTTCATGACCCCGCAGACGGTGAACGCCTACTACAACCCTGGCATGAACGAGATCGTCTTCCCGGCGGCCATCCTGCAGCCGCCCTTCTTCGCGCCCACGGCCGACGATGCGGTGAACTTCGGCGGGATCGGGGCCGTGATCGGCCACGAGATCGGCCACGGCTTCGATGATCAGGGCGCGAAGTACGACGGTGACGGCAACCTCGAGGACTGGTGGACCGATACCGACCGCGCCGAATTCGGCGAGCGCACCCGCGCCCTGATCGAGCAGTACGACGCGCTTACCCCGCGGGAACTGGACGCCGATTCCGAGCACCACGTCAACGGCGGTTTCACCGTCGGCGAGAACATCGGCGACCTGGGCGGCCTCGGCATCGCCCTGGTGGCCTACGGGATCGCGCGGGAGCGGGAGGGCGGCACCGTCGACGATGCGTCCACCGAGGTCGACGGCCTTTCCGGGTTGCAGCGGGTGTTCTACAGCTGGGGCCAGATCTGGCGCGGCAAGAGTCGCCCCGAGGAGGCGATCCGACGGCTGGCCATCGACCCGCATTCGCCTCCGGAGTTCCGGTGCAATGCCATCGCCAGCAACCTGGACGCGTTCTACGCCGCCTTCGGCGTCACGGACGGGGACGCCCTGTTTCTGGCCCCTGAGCGCCGCGTCTCGATATGGTGATTACTGATCGGTAGCGATTCTGTAGCAAACTGCCGATTGAGAGAACAGCCGTCCAGCAGCCGGCGGACTTACCACGTACGTAGTCCCGCACCCCAGATCGAGGTGCGGAGAACGGGTGGCCGTGCCAGCACATAAGCAGTCCACAGAACAACTCCCCTCCGTCCTCGGCACTGTGCACGAGGCGCCGGCGGCGGAGGAGGTTCCGCTCGAGGAGCTGACGCTCAGCGAGCGGATGGGCGAGATCGCCCGGCTCCTGCGCGAGCAATCCTCCGATTCGGAATCACTGCTCACCGCCGTCACGCAGTTCGCGGTCGATCAGGTGCCTGGTGCCTCCTTCGCGAGCATCACGCTGGTCGATCCGAAGGGCGGGATCAGCCATCCCGTGGTGATCGGTGATGCCGCGCAGCGGGTGGCCGATGTGCAGCGCGAGCTGGAGGAGGGGCCCAGTGTGGGCGCCACCTTCGAGTCCACCACGATCCTCGTCGAGGACACCGCCGACGAGCCGCGCTGGCCGCGTTTCGCAGAGGCCGCCCGGGCCGCGGGTGTGGGCTCGATCCTCTCGTTCTGCCTCTACGTGCAGAACGACGCCTACGGCACGCTCGATCTGATGGCCCGCGAGGCGAACGCCTTCGACGCCGAATCGCAGTCGATCGGCTCGCTGTTCGCGGTGCACGCCGCGGTCGCCTTCTCGGCGGTCCGGGAGAAGGAGCAGATCCGCGCCGCGCTCACCACGCGCGATGTGATCGGGCAGGCCAAGGGCATGATCATGGAGCGCTACAAGCTCGACTCCGACGGTGCCTTCCGGCTGCTGGCGCGCCTGTCCCAGGACAGCAACATCCGGCTGGCCGAGGTGGCCGAGCAGGTGATCGAGGCCGGTCCGGACTAGAAGCCGATGAGCTCGCCGTCGACGATCACGGGCCGGCCGTCGATGGCGAGCGTTCCCGCTCCGCCGGGCGCACCCGGGCGCAGGTCCTTGACGATGTCCCAGTGCAGCGAGGAATCGTTGGTGCCCTTGCATTCCGCGTAGGCACGGCCGAGGGCGATGTGCACGGTGCCCAGGATCTTCTCGTCGAGGAACAGGTCGCCGGTCCAGGTCTGGACCACGGAGCTGGTGCCGATTCCCAGCTCGCCGACCCGGGCCGACCCCGCGTCGGTGGCGATGAGCGCGCGTGCCACGTCCGCGCCCCGGGCGGCGTCGACCGCGGTCACCAGGCCGTCGGTGAATTCCAGCCGGAGGTCCTCGAAGGCGTGGCCCGCGAAGACGAAGGTGCCGGGGAAGGTGATGTGGCCGTTCACGCCATCGTCGAGCGGCGCGGTGGCCACCTCGCCGTCGGGCAGGTTGGCCTCGCCGGCGAAGAGCACGCCGAGGCGGCCGGCGACGCGCAGCGTGAGGTGGGTGTCGGGCGAGGTCACGGTGATGGTGTCCGCGGCGGTCACGGCGTCGGCGAGCGGCTGCCAGGTGCGACGGTGCGCGTCCCAGTTCTCGAGTGCGCCGGCGAAGAACTCGTCGAGCAGCGCGGAGAACGGGACATCGATCTGCGCCGCCCATTCCGCGGTGGGGACCCGGACCACGGCCCAGCGGGTCCCGCGCCAGCGCAGCGACGAGACGACACCCTTGGCCGTGCGCTGTGCCGCCAGCTTCGCGGGCAGATCGGGATCGGCGTCGGCATCGGAGTCGGGCCAGAGCATGGCGCGCAGCGAGACGTGCACGGTGGACCACTCCATGGCGGCCACCTCGACCGGGGCCGGTTCGGCGAGCTCGTCGACGGTGCGCGATGCGAGCGCGTCCGCATCGGCGAACTCGGCGGTGTACACGGTCTGGACGGCGGCACCGATGCGGGTGGCAGCGCGGATCAGGGCGTGTGCGGCGGGCGCGGCGCTGACGTCGTTGACGAAGATGCTGACCCGCGATTGCGGGGCGATCTCCAGGCGGCTCGCGATGTGGTCGGCGAGACGTGCCCACCGCGGATCGTTACTGGTCATGGTTCCTCACGTGGTCGAGTTCGGCGACGATGTCGCGAGTGGCGCGGTAGAAGGCCCGGTACGCGGCGCTCTGCCGGGCGTAGAGCGGGGCGAGCTCGGTGCGCGGATGCACCTGCTTCTCGACGGTGACCCACTCGTCCAGACGGTCCGGCGTGATGAATCCGGCGGCGCACGCGGCGAGCATCGCATCACCCTGGGCCGCACCGGATCCGCCGACCACCTCCTGGGACCGGCCGCTGATATCGGATACGGCCTGCAACCACACGGCGTTCTTGGTTCCGCCGCCCACGGCCCGGATCCGTTCGGGTGCCAGCGATTCCGCCTCGTACGCGCGGATCGCGGCCACGGCGGACTGCGCGATGCCCTCGAGTACGGCGCGGGCCATATCGCCGCGGTCGTGTTCCAGCGAGAGGCCCAGGAAGCCGCCGCGAGCGCCGGCGTCGAACAGCGGGGTGCGTTCGCCGCTGAGGTGGGGCAGGGCGAGCAGGCCGCGCGCCCCGGGACGGGATCGCGCTGCGAGATCGGCGATCTCGGCGAAGACCTCGTCGGTGCCGCCGCCCTCGGGTGCGAGGAGATCGGCGTACCAGCGGGTGAAGCTGCCCGCCGTCGCGGTACCCGCCGCGGCGATGTAGGTGTCGCGGAAGAGATACGGCGCGGGCCACAACACCTCGGAGGACACCGGCCGGTCGAGCACCTCGATGAGGAAGTGCGAGGAGCCGTACATCAGCATCATGTCCCCGGGCCGGCGGACCCCGGCGCTGAGCGCCTCCACGGCGGCGTCGGGCGCTCCGACCAGGACCGGCGTGCCCGCGCAGAGGCCGGTTGCGGCGGCGGCGCTCTCGGTGATCGCACCGACCACGTCCGACGACCACCCGAGGTCGGGTAGCTGTTCGCGACGCGGCGCGCCGGGAACACCGTCGAGATTCCACTCGTCGGTCCGCCGGTCGTACAGCGGGTGGAAGTAGGCGGCGGTGGCGCGGTCGGTGACCCAGCGCCCGGTCAGGCGCCCGGTGACGAAGGTCTGGCAGGTCACGAACAGGTGGGCGGCGGAGAAGATCTCCGGCTCGTTGTCGTGCAACCAGGCGACCTTCGGTCCCGCGGACTGAGAGGTGAGCGCGGTGCCGGAACGCGCCATGATCTCGTCGGCGCCGAGCGCCCGGGTCTGCTCGTCGATCTGGCTACCGGCGCGGGTGTCCACGCCGTAGAGGATCGCCGGCCGCAACGGATCTCCTGCGGCGTCGACGGGCAGCACGCAGGGGCCGATGCCGCTGCAGGCCACCGCCGCGATCTCCGCCGGTGCGATACCGCTCTCGGCGAGCAGCCGGGCGGTGACCTCCACGAATCCGTTCCACCACACGGCTTCCGGATCGTGCTCGACGTAGCCCGGCCGGGGCACCGTGACGCGGTGCGGCCGGCGGGCCTTCGCGGCGACGGTGCCGTCGCCGCGCAGCAGCACGCCCTTCGTCTCGTAGGTGCCGATGTCGACACCGAGCACGACTGTCATGGGCTCAGCGTTCCGCGGGGGCTCAGAGGGTGGCGCGGAAGTCGCGGACGGCGCCCATGAGCTCCTGCACGCGAGCCAGGTCGGCGCGGTTCTCGAAGACCCCGCCCTCCTTGAAGGCGGTGCCCACCACGGCACCGTCGGCGATCGCGAGCTGCTCGCCCGCGTTCGAGGCGCGCACCCCGGTGTTCACGAAGACCGGCACGGAACCGGCTGCGTCCTTGACGATCCGGAGCGACTGGGTATCGGTGGGGGCACCGGCCGTGAGCCCGGAGACGCACAGCGCATCGGGCTTGGTGGCGAAGACGGTGGTCTCGGCGATGGACTTGAGGCTGCGGTCGGCGAGGTACTGCGCCGACTCCGGCACGATGTTGAACAGCAGCTTGACGTCCTGGCCGCCGATCCGGTGCCGGTAGCGGGCCACCTCGCCCACGTTCGTGTTCCAGAGTCCGAAGTCGCTGGCGTAGACGCCGGTGAAGATCTCGCGAACCCACTTCGCCCCGGTGGCCACGGCGAGGTCGATCGAGGCGCGGCCGTCCCAGAGCACGTTGACGCCGTAGGGCACGGACATCTGCGGGAGCAGCTCGGCGATGATCCGCGCCATGGTGATGGCGGTGATCGGCTCGGTCTTGGTGAGGTACGGGAGGCTGAACTCGTTGGAGATCATCACACCGTCCACCCCGCCCGTCTGCAGGGCGTCCAGTTCGGCCTTGGCGCGGTCGACGATCGCGCCGATCCCGGCGGCGGTGTCGTAGCCCGGATCGCCCGGAAGGGCGGAGAGGTGAAGCATGGCGATGACCGGCTTCTTCGTGCTGAAGACATCGTCGAGCCAGGTGGTGGTGGTCATGATGACCGTCTCCTATTCTGCGCACACAGTCGGTACGCCTTGGGGATCAGGGGTTTTCGTGGTCCGCGCACACGGTGCGCACTCCGGCCGCGCGAACGGTCCGGACCACATCGGATTCGGGATCGGCATCGGTGACGAGCAGATCCGCCGCGTCGAGCGGTGCCACCTGAGCGAGGTGGGCTCGACCGAGCTTGGTGCGGTCGGCCACCACGATGAGCCGGTCGGCCGCCTCGATGGCGGCGCGCTTCACCGCGGTCTCCTCGCGGTGGTAGTCGCTGTACCCGCGGGTGGGATGCACGCCGGAGACGCCCATCACGTAGGTATCGCAGTTGTACCGGCGCAGCGCCGAGACCGCGTCGTCACCGATCAGGCTGAGCTCGCCGGGACGGATGGTGCCGCCCGTGAGGATGACGGTGGTGCCGGGCTCGTCGGAGAGTTCGACCGCCACCTGCACGCTGGGCGTGACCACGGTGAGCTCCAGCCGCCGGCCGCGAACGGCGCGGGCCACGGCGAGCGCAGTGCTCCCGCTGTCGAGGATCACGGTCTCGCGGGTGTGCAGCAACGCCGCCACCGCATCGCCGATGGCCTGCTTGCCGGACGACGAAGCGCCCATGCGGGTCTCGAACGAGGGCTCGACGAACTTGCCGGTGGCGATCGCCCCACCCATCACCTTGCGGACGAGCCCCTCGGCTTCGAGCACGTCGACATCGCGCCGGGCCGTCATCTCGGAGATCTGGAAGCGCGCGGCGAGCGAGGCGAAGTCGACCTCGCCCACATCCTGGACGAGGTCGCGCATCAGGCGTCGTCGCTCGGTGACGTCGGTTGCCACGGCTACCTCCTCGGGGATCCGGTGTGGAACTTGTGTGACTTTATCACATCGTGGTGACCGACGTCACGAGAAATTTCCCAGCGATCTCACAAAGGTATTGCGATCCAGGTCACATTCACCTACCGTCTGGTGTGATTTAACATCACTAGAACGATCCCTCGGAGGCATCATGACCCCACCACCGACCCTGGAGAGCTCCGGACCCGCCGGCCTGCTCGCCCGTATCGGCATCCCGCCGAGCATCGCGTGGGGATTCGCCGGCGTCTTCCTGTTCATGATCGGCGTGGGTCTTGAGATCAGCTGGCTCAGTCCGTATCTCACGGACCAGGGCATCGGCGTGAGCGTGGTCGCGTCGATCTTCTCCGTGTACGGCGTGAGCGTGTCGATCTCGTCGTGTGTCTCGGGAGTGGTCTTCGAGATCGTCGGCGCCAAGCGCACCATGCTGCTCGCCTTCGTCCTCTTCGCCGCAGGAACCGCGCTCTTCGTGGGCGTGGGCATCGGCCAGAACGCCGTGTGGGCGCTGTTCGCGGGCTACGCGATCAAGGGTTTCAGCTACCCGCTCTTCTCCTACTCCTTCCTGGTGTGGATCGCCTATCGCGCAGTGCCCCACCGGTTGAGCACCGCCTACGGCTGGTTCTGGGTCGCCTTCTCCGGCGGTATGAGCGTGGTGGGCGCCTACGGCTCGGGCCTGCTGATCGACGCCGTGGGGCCGGTACCGGTGCTCTGGTCGACGGTGCTGTTCGCCGCCCTCGGCACGGCCGCGATCGTCTTTCTCAACCGCGACGACATCAAGCCCGGCGACGCCCCCGCGGCTGAACGTTGGCGCGAGCTGTTCTCGCTGGTCACCATCCTGCGCGATGAGCCCCGGCTGTGGCTCGTGATCGGCATCCGCATCGTCAACACCCTGCCCTTGTTCGCGATGCCGGTGTTCATGCCCCTGTATCTGGAGGACTACGGCTTCACCACTGCCGAATGGCTCGCGGTGTGGGGCACCACCTGGCTCGCCAACATCGCCTTCAACCTGGTGTTCGGCTATCTCGGCGATCAGCTCGGCTGGAAGCGGGTCATCTCCTACGTCGGCGGTGTGGGGTGCGCCCTGTCGACGCTCGCCTTCTTCTACGCCCCGCAGGTCTTCGGCCACAACTTCGCGGCGCTGATGATCGCGGGCCTGTGCCTGGGGGCCTGCGTGGCCGGCTACATCCCACTGGACGCGATCGTGGCGAACTTCGTGGAGAACAACAAGGGCGCGGCGATCTCCGTGATGAACTTCGGTGCCGGACTGTCCACCCTGGTCGGCCCGCTGATCGTGGCGATCTTCGCCGAGCCCTTCGGATACACCGCGGTGGCGTGGGTGCTTGCCGGACTGTACATCTCGGTGGCCGCCGTGGTCTGGTACCTGGTGCCGCGCGGTGCGCGGGAACCCGATGCCGTCGAGGCCTGATACCGCCGGTCCGGCCGTCGTCGAGTGCGACGCCGGCCGGATCACCGGAACCGCGTCGGCGGGTGTCCGCAGGTTCCTCGGCATCCCCTACGCGCTCCCCCCGGTGGGGGCCCGTCGATTCGGGCTGCCCGAGCCCGCCCCGGCGGCGGAGGTGGCGGCGGACGCGTTCGGCCCCACCTCGCCCGCCGCGATGGTGCTACCGGAGCCGTTCACCTATCCCGAGATCCCCGGCGACGACTGGCTGACCCTCAACATCTGGGCGCCCGCCACACCCGGGACCGGCCTGCCCGTCCTGGTCTGGATCCACGGCGGCTCCTTCGCCATGGGCAGCACGGCCCAGACGATCTTCGACGGGACCTCCTTCGCCCGGGACGGCGTGGTCTTCGTCTCGGTGAACCACCGGATCGGCGTCGAGGGCTTCGCGCACCTGCCGGATGCTCCCGACAACCGGGGCCTGCGCGATCAGATCTGCGCCCTGGAATGGGTGCAGCGCAATATCGCCGCGTTCGGCGGAGATCCGGCGCGGGTCACCCTCGCCGGCGAATCGGCCGGGGCCATGAGCGCCTCGGCGCTCGCCGTGACGCCCCACGCCGGTTCCCTGTTCGCCCGGGCGATCTGCCAATCCGGCATCGCATCGGCGTATCCCGCGGATGTCGCCGCACGGTCCGCCCTGATCGCCGCCGAGCAGCTCGGCTGCTCCCCCACCGCCGCGGACCTGCAGCGGATCGATCCCCGCGAGGTGGCCGCCGCGGTCGCGGCGGTGGTCGCGGGAATGCCACCGCATCGTCAGGCCACGCTGTTCGTTCCCGCGCTCGGCGACCTCCTCCCCGAGCGGCCGGACCGCGTCCTGGCCCGGGATCGCGCAGCGATACCGATGATCATCGGCCACAACGCCGCCGAGGCCGATCTGTGGTGCACACCGGGGGTCTTCCCGCCGGACCAATCAGAGGAGGCGACCGCTGCCTGGATCGCGGAAGAACTCGGCATCCTGGGCGCCACACCGGAAATCGTCGACGCCTATCGTGGTAGCTCCGGTCAGCCCTTCGTGGACCTCGTCTCCGACGGGCTGTTCGCGGCGCCCAGCCTGCGGGCACAGCGAGGGCAGGGCGAGAACTGCTACGCCTATCTGTTCAGCTGGCCTTCGCCGCTGCTGAGCCGCACGGCCTTCCACGCGCTCGACCTCGGCTTCGCGCTCGGGAATCTCGACGATCCCGCGTTCCGGCTGCACGCGGGCACCGCGCCGCCCACGGATCTGCGCGATGCCATGCACGGCGCGTGGGTGGCATTTTGCCGCGACGGTTCTCCGGCATCGCAGTGGAGGCCGTATCGCGACGAGCGTGATCTCCATGTGTTCGGGCCGCGCGCCACACGGAACGTCGAGCTCCTCGAAGCCTGGGGCTGAGGAGACGCCGGATCCGTGCCGATACGGCGAAAGCCGGTGATGCGCAGGTCGTGCGCATCACCGGCTGCCGATCGTCACTCAGTCGTCGGTCGCACCGGACGCAGCAGCGCCGGCCGACTGATCCGCCTCGGTCTTCGCCGGGATGGAGTTGAGGCGGTCGATCGTGGACTTGATCGTTCCCACCGCTCCCTCGTTGATGGCGCAATTGCACGACACGGGGGTCTCCGGCTCGGGCTTCGGTTCGGGCTTCGCGGCCGGCTTGATGGCTTCGAGCTTGGAGATCGTGTTCTTGATCGAGTCAGTGGCACCCGGGTTGACGTCACCGCAATCGCACGCCAGCGACGGCGTGGTGGGCTCCGGCTTGGTGACCGGTTTCAGCGCCTCCAGCTTGGCGATCGCGTCCTTGACCGCCTGCGCAGCACCGGGAGCACTCGGATCACACTTGCACTCCAACGCCACCGGATCAGTCTTCGTCGCCTGCTTCAGCGCCTCCAGCTTGGCGAGCGCGTCCTTGACCGCCTGCGCCGAACCCGGAGCACTCGGATCACACTTGCACTCCAATGCCACCGGATCGGTCTGAGCTGCGGCCGCGGGTGCCGGTGCAGCGGGCGCCGGTGCGGCGACGGGTGCGACCGTCGGCGTGCTCGTCTCCGCGGCGGCCGGCCCGGCACTGAGCCCGAGCCCCATCACCACGAAGGTTGCGGCGATGATCGATGTGCCGATCCTCTTTCGCCCCATGTTCATCTGGTCTTCTCCATCTCTGTGCGCATCCTCGGATCTCGAGTCACCGTCGTCCCGCCGCGGGTTGTGGCGTATGTCGCTGGTGCAGATGCAAACGGCACAGTAGCGGGTACTTGAGTTTTTCCGCTACACAACAGCGACAATCAATACTGCGCACGAACACGTACCATTCTTAACTACAGAATTGTCTCGAAATCGAGAGGCATCGTCGCAGGTAGAACGGTTGAAAAAGTTGTTCGTGCGGCTGGCTATGCATGGGCTATTGCCCAACTAATTGTTATTTGCAATCACGCATTACGGACGTATGACAACAGTTGTTGTTGGAAGCGTACTATTCGCGGATTCGAGGAATTGATTTCGGAGCGCACTGCGCCGCGGCCACTCGCACGCCGACGCCGGGCATCGCAGGGGCCGACCCGTTCCAACGGCGACACCGAAGAGCAATGAAATCTGATTCGCGATTGCGATCACTGAGATCGTATCGATCGCGCAGCAAACGTGTCGCAAACCGGTAGCGATTTGCGATCTCATGCTGCGGCGAGCGGGCCGCCGTGCTCCACTTGTCTGCGGTGTGTCGCCTGGTTCGACACTCTGACGAAACATACGACACACGACAGCTTCAACGGGAGGAGATTCACTGTGGCATCAGAAGAGAACGTCATCCTGCTGACGTGGCCCACCACGGCCTCGGCGTACGAGGCACAGAGTCAGCTGACTGAGCTCGGCAACTCGGGTGCGGTCGAGGTTCGGGAGTCCGCCGTGGTGGAGCGCGGGGCCGACGGAACCCTCACCGTGCCGCAGGGTGACTCCGGCACCGTCGGGCTCGCCACCCTCGGAGGGAGCACCCTCGGAGTGCTGGTCGGAGTACTCGGCGGCCCCGTGGGAGCACTGCTCGGCTGGGCCAGCGGAGCACTGATCGGCGGCGCCTGGGACCTGTCCCGCGCCGACGATTCGGACTCGGTGATCGCCGCCCTGTCCAGCTCGATCCCGCCGGGCTCCAATGCCCTCATCGCCGACGTCGTCGAGGGCTCCCACGACGCCGTCGACGGCCTCGCCGCGCGGTCCGGCGCACGTCTGGTGCGCAAGCCGACCGACGAGGTCCTCGATGAGGTCGACGCGGCCGAAGAGGCGGCCGATGAGGCCGCCGCCGCGGCCCGCAAGAAGGTCCGCGAGGAGAAGAAGGCCGACCGCTCGGCGGATCGGCACGCACGAGTGAACAAGCTCAAGGACAAACTCAACATCTCCAGCGGATCGTAAGATCTCATCCGCCGACACCGTCGGTGGATTCACATCACCAAATCCGGGCCCAAGAAGCGGGCCCAACCAGGAAAGTAGGAAGTAGTGACTACTGACACCACGTCGTCGTCTTCGGCTCCGCAGGATCCGCAGCCGCGCCACTCGCTCGTCGACGAGGTCCGTGGGTACGCCTCGGACGTCGTCACCAAGGTCTGGCAGTCCGTACTGGGTATCGGCATCGTCGCGATCATCCTCGGCGCCGTCATCCTCGCCTGGCCCTCGCCCACGCTCCGCGTGGTCGGTGTGCTGTTCGCGATCTACCTGCTGCTGATCGGCATCCTGCAGCTCTACACCGTGTTCGGTCCGATCAAGTCGGAGAGCAACTGGTGGCGCTTCCTGACCTTCGTGTCGGGCGCGCTGTCGATCGTGCTCTCGGTGCTCGCCTTCCGTAGCGAGGGCGATTCGCTGGTCATGCTGGCCATCTGGATCGGTGTCGGCTGGCTCATCCAGGGCATCGTCGGCTTCGCCGTCGGCCTGGACCTGCCGAACGGCACCCCGCACCGCGTCCTGGGCATCTTCGCCTCGATCCTGTTCACGATCGCCGGTGTGATCGTCGTGATCTACCCGTACGACGCCATCGCCCCGCTGACCTACGGCACCGGCATCGCGCTGATCATCATCGGTCTCGTCGAGGTCGTGCACGCGTTCCAGATCCGGTCGTCGGCCAACAAGGCCATCCCCCAGGTCTGATCACCGCACTGCGGGTAAGCGAAACGCCCCGGACCTCACTGAGGTCCGGGGCGTTTCGTTCGCCTGCTAGCTCGAAGCGCTCGACCTACTCGTAGGTCTCGCCGGCCTCGGCCTTGGCCACCAGCGACGCCGGCGGGGTGAACTGCTCGCCGTACTTACCGGCCAGGTTCTTCGCCTGGGCGACGAAGGCCTTGGGCCCGGTGAGACCCTCGGCGGGCGTGCCCGGGCGGCCCTCGTAGCCGTTGATGTACTGCATCACGCCACCGGTCCACGCGGGGAAGCCGATGCCGAAGATGGAGCCGATGTTGGCGTCGGCCACCGATTCGAGCACGCCCTCGTCGAAGCAGCGCACCGTCTCGATCGACTCGATGAACAGCATGCGCTCCTGGAGCTCCGCGAAGTCCGGCTTCACGCTGCCCGACTTGAAGTGCTCCTGGAAGCCCTTCCACAGTCCGGTGCGCTTGCCGTCGGCGTAGTCGTAGAAGCCCGCGCCGTCCTTCTTGGACGTGCGGCCGTTCGCCACCATCCAGTCGACCACGTCGAAGGCGCCGTGCTGCGGCACCGGCTTGCCCTCGGCGGTGAGAGCGTCCTCGGTGGCCTTGCGGATCTTCTGCATCAGGGTGAGCGTGAGCTCGTCCGTCAGCTGCAGCGGCGCCGCCGGGTAGCCGGCCTGCTGACCCGCCTGCTCCAGGTACACCGGGTCGACACCCTCGCCGATGGCCGCGAGGGCCTCGTTGATGAACGTGCCGATCACGCGCGAGGTGAAGAAGCCACGGCTGTCGTGGACCACGATCGGGGTCTTCTTGATCTGCAGGGTGTAGTCGATCACCTTGGCCAGCACGGCGTCGGAGGTCTTCTCGCCCTTGATGATCTCGACCAGCGGCATCTTGTCCACGGGGCTGAAGAAGTGGATGCCGATGAAGTCCTCGGAGCGCTTGACGCCCTCGGCGAGGATGGTGATCGGCAGCGTCGAGGTGTTCGAGCCGAGGATGGCGTCGGGCTCGACGATGTCCTCGATCTCCTGGAAGACCTTGTTCTTCACCTCGACCGACTCGAACGCGGCCTCGATCACCAGATCGACACCCTTGAAGTCCTGCGGGTCGACGGTCGGGTGGATCCGGGCGAGCAGGGCGTCGGACTTCTCCTGGGTGGTGCGGCCCTTGGCGAGCGCCTTCTCCTCCAGCTTGACCGAGTAGTCCTTGCCACGCTCGGCGGCGGCCTGGTCGATGTCCTTGAGCACCACGTCGATTCCGGCCTTGGCGGAGACGTAGGCGATGGCCGCGCCCATCATGCCGGCGCCGATCACGCCGACCTTCTTGGCCTGGTACTTCTCGTAGCCCTCGGGCCGCGAGCCGCCGCCGTTGATGTGCTGCAGATCGAAGAAGAAGGCCTTGATCATGTTCTTCGACACCTGGCCGGTGGCCAGCTTGGTGAAGTAGCGCGACTCGATCTCGAGCGCGGTGTCGAAGTCCACGTAGGTGCCCTCGAAGGCGGCGGCCATGATGGCCTCCGGTGCCGGCATCGGCGCGCCCTTGAGCTGCTTGCGCAGGTTGGCCGGGAAGGCCGGGGCGTTGGGGGCCAGCGTCTTATCGATCGGCGAGCCACCGGGAATGCGGTGTCCCTTGACGTCCCACGGCTGCGCCGCGGCCTCGGGGTTGGCCTTGATCCACGCCTTGGCGGCGGGGACGAGCTCCTCGACGGTGCCCACGAGATCGTTCACGAGGCCGGTCTTCTGAGCCTTACCCGGAGCCATCTGCTGGCCCTGGAGCAGCACGCCCATGAGCGCGCCCTGCAGGCCGAGCATGCGCACGGTGCGGGTCACGCCGCCGCCACCGGGCAGCAGGCCGAGGCTGACCTCGGGAAGGCCGATCTTGCTGCCCTTGACGTCCGCCGCGATGCGGTGGTTCGCAGCGAGGGCGATCTCGAGGCCGCCGCCCAGTGCGGCGCCGTTGATGGCCGCCACCACGGGCTTGGGGAGCTTCTCGAGGCGACGGAGATCCTTCTTGATCTCCTGGACCTCGTCGAACACCTTCTGCGCATCGGCCTTGGTGGCCTTGCGGATCTCGGTGAGGTTGCCGCCGGCGAAGAAGGTCTTCTTCGCCGAGGTCAGCACGACGCCGGTGATGGAGTCCACCTCGGCCTCGAGACGGTCCACGGTGGCCCGCATCGAGGTGCCGTACAGCTCGTTCATGGTGTTCGCGGAGCTGTTCGGATCGTCCATCGTCAGCGTGACGATGCCGTCGGCGTCCTGCTCCCAGCGGATCATGTTGTCAGACATGTATTTCTAGTCTCCTGTAGTTCCGTCGGGCGTCAGATGCGCTCGATGATGGTGGCCGAGCCCATGCCGCCGGCGATGCACAGGGTGATCAGGCCGTAGCGGCCGCCCGTGCGCTCCAGCTCGTCGAGCACGGTGCCCACCAGCATGGCGCCGGTGGCGCCGAGCGGGTGTCCGAGGGCGATGGCGCCGCCGTTGACGTTGACCTGCTCACGATCGAGCTTGAAGTCCTTCATCCACTTCAGGACGACCGAGGCGAAGGCCTCGTTCAGCTCCCAGACGTCGATGTCGTCCTTGGTCAGGCCGGCCTTGGCCAGCACCTTCTCGGTGGCCGGGGTGGGGCCGGTCAGCATGATCGTGGGGTCGGCACCGGTCGAGGCGGTGGCCACGATGCGGCCGCGGGGCGTGAGGCCGGCCTTCTTGCCGCCGGCCTCGTTGCCGACGAGCACCAGGGCGGCACCGTCGACGATGCCCGAGCTGTTGCCGCCCGTGTGCACGTGGTCGATCTTCTCGACGGTGGTGTACTTCTGCAGCGCCACGGCGTCGAAGCCGCCCATCTCACCGATCACGGTGAACGCGGGGCGCAGCTTGCCGAGGTCGGCGGCGGTGGTGCCGGGGCGACGGTGCTCGTCGTTGTCGAGAACGACGAGGCCGTTCTGATCCTTGACCGGCACGACCGACTTCGCGAAGCGACCCTCGTCCCACGCCTTGGCGGCGAGGTCCTGCGACTCGGCGGAGTACT
This sequence comes from Tsukamurella strandjordii, assembly GCF_039525985.1. Classification (NCBI taxonomy): domain Bacteria; kingdom Bacillati; phylum Actinomycetota; class Actinomycetes; order Mycobacteriales; family Tsukamurellaceae; genus Tsukamurella; species Tsukamurella strandjordii. The sequence continues at coordinate 173,213 of NZ_BAAAII010000011.1, forward strand.
GGTCGACGTCATCGCGGGAGAAGCCCTCGATGGTGGCGATCAGGTCGGCACCGATGCCCTGGGGCGCGATGTAGTTGTCGTAGCTGTACTGCGGGTCGTAGAACAGGGCGCCGAAGTCGGAGCCCATGGGCACGCGCGACATGGACTCGACGCCACCGGCGAGCACCAGGTCGTCGCCCAGGCCGGAGCCGACCTTCTGCGCGGCCATGTTGGTGGCCTCGAGGCCCGAGGCGCAGAACCGGTTGATCTGCACACCGGCGACGGTGTCGGGCAAACCGGCCACGATCGACGCGGTGCGCGCGATGTCGGCACCCTGCTCGCCGACCGGCGAGACCACGCCCAGCACGATGTCGTCGACGGCACCCGGATCCAGGTTCGGATTCCGGTCCTTGATCTCGTCGATGAGCCCCACCACGAGGTCGGTGGGCTTGATGGCGGTCAGCGAGCCGCCCTTGAGCTTGCCACGCGGCGTACGGATCGCCTCGTAGATGAATGCGTCAGACACTTGGTCTTCCCGTCCTTTCGAAGAAGGTGTTCGGACTCCCCTGGTCCAGCGCAGAGCCCGTCCGACTACAGGCTAACCGTGTGTAGCTTATTTGGAAAGATCTGCACGTAGATCGACACATATAACCGGTTTCATGGGCTATCGTGACGTTAATCATGGCAACTCCGAACACACGCCTGCGCCCCGCCGAGCGGCGTCGACAGCTGGTCGACGTGGCCACCGGCCTGTTCCTCGAGCGCGGCTACGGGAACGTCGCGGTGGCGGACATCGCACGGGCCGCCGGCATCAGCGGCCCCAGCGTGTACCGGCACTTCCCGGACAAGGAGGCGATCCTCGCCGCCGCGATGCGCTCGGCGGTCGACGAGATGTCCGCCGCCACCGACGCGGCACTTGCGCGGCCCGGTGCCAGCTTCGACGATCTCGCCGCCGCCGTCTTCGCGATGGCGGTCGACAACCCCGGCCCGCTCGCGCTGTGGCGCTGGAACCGGCGACACCTGACCGCCGAGCAGGCTCGCGAGATGATCGCGGCCAGCGAGGGCGTGCTCGGCCGCTGGACCGAGGTGCTGCGCCGCGATCACCCCGAGGTCACCGACGACGACGCCAGGGTCCTCGCCTGGGCCGTCCTGGCCGTCGGAGGTTCGGTGCCGCCCAGTCGCGGCCGGATCGGGACCCGCCGGTACCGCGGGGATCTCGAGCGGATCAGCGAGCGCGTGCTGCGCGCCGCACCGTCGATGGCGCCGGAGTTGCCCGCTCCCCCGGCTCGTCGCGCCCCCGTGGTCCGCAGCGACGAGATCCTCGATGCCGCGTCGGAGCTGTTCTTCTCCCGCGGCTACAGCACGGTGGGGATGGACGACATCGGTGCCGCCGTGGGCATTTCGGGGCCGAGCGTGTACGGGCACTTCCCCTCGAAGGCGTCGATCCTGGTGGGCGTCGTGGGCCGGGCCCGCGCGGCGCTGGAGATCGGGGTGCTGGGCGCGGCCGCCCAGGCCGACGGTGACCCCGTGGCCGAGCTGCGCGCCCTGGTGCGTTCCTACGCCGCGAATCTGGTGGCCTCCACCGATCTCGCGGTGGCCTTCACGGTGGGCCGCGAGGTGGTCATCGAATCCGGTGGCGAGGCACTGCTCGCGGCGCAGAAGGCCTATCTCGCACGGTGGGTCGCGCTACTGGAGGCCGGTGGCGAGGTCGACGGTGCCGGCGCCCGCATCGCCGTCGGCGCTGCCATGACCATCGCCAACGACTTCGCCCGCACCCGCCGCCTCCGCCGGCGCCCGCGGTTCTACGACGAACTCGTCGCCCTCATGGACGCCGCCCTCGGCATCTGATCAGCGCGCGCGCGATCGCAACCTCCGGAGCATCCGGGCATCGGTGAACCCGACCGCGTGCGCGGCGGATTCCACGGTCGCGCCCTGATCGATGAGCAGGGACGCATGCTCCACTCGCACCGCTTGCTGATACCGGAGCGGGGTGGTCCCCAGTTCGGATTCGAAGGCCCGCGACAGGGTCCGCGCGCTGACTCCGACCGCGGACGCGAGTTCGCCGAGCGGAACGGTCTGCGAGAACCGGCTGTCGATCAGGTCGAGGGCACGGTGCACGGCGTCGTTGACATGCGCGCGGTGCCGCAGCATCACGGAATGCTGTGATGCGTGACCGTTCCTGCGCGCGTAGACCACCATCGCGCGGGACACCGCTGCGGCGGCGGCCGGTCCGTGGCGGTCTGCGAGCAGCGCCAGCGTGGCGTCGATGCCGCTCGCGATACCCGCCGACGTGCGGACGGTCCCGTCCGTCACGTGCAGTACGTCGCGGACCACGGTGGCCGCTGGGTTGCGCACCGCCAGCCGATCGCACAGCTCGTGGTGCGTCGTGCAGCGGCGCCCGTCCAACAGGCCCGCCGCTCCGAGTGCGAACGCGCCCGCGCACACCGCCATCACGGTTCCGCCGGCGTCGTGGTGGTCGGTGAGCCAACGCAGTGTCTCCGTCGACGCCGGCACTCGGCCCGTGTCGGTTCGCCATCCGGGAACCACGATGATGTCCGACGTGCGCAGCATGGGGAAGGTGGTCTCCGCGACGAGCGGTAGTCCCTGATGGCTCGCGACCTGTGACGACTCGCCCACGTACCGCGGGCGGTATTCGTGTCCCAGGTCCGTTGCCGCGCCGAAGGCCTGGGCCGGCCCGGCGACGTCGAGCAGGTGCACCCCGGGGAGCAGGAGGACTGCGACCGTCGTGGGACTCACACCGGCATCATGCCGCGGGGGCGGCGGCCTCGTCGAGCGTGCGGATCGTCGCGAACCTCCCTGCGAGGGCGAATTCGGTCCGCTCGATGATCGCGTCGGTTCCGAGGACTTCGCCGGTGTCGGGACGGATGATCGGGAAGGTCGCGGTCGCCTCGGTGACGAAGTCGACGTCGAAGCCCAGGTCGGCCGCCAGCCGCGTCGTCGTCTCGCAGCACTGTTCGGTCTGGATGCCGGCGATCGTCAGGCTGCGTACGCCCTGCTGCTGCAGGATCCGTCCGAGCTCGGTGCTCGTGAAGGCATTGCGAGTCGTCTTCGTCAGGACCGGCTCCTCCGCCCGCGGTACCAATCCCGGCTGCAGGGCGACGTGACCCGAATCCGGATCGAAGACGTCGCCGGTGCCCGGCTCGCTGTGGAGAATCCACACCACCAGATCGTTCCGTTCACGAGCGGCGTCGACGAGACGGTTCACATCGTCGACGATGTCCGGATTCGACACGTCCGCCCAGTTCTCCCGGTATCGGAAGGAGTCCTGGACATCGATCACCAGCAGTGCGTTCATGGCATCCATCGTGGCCGGTGAGGGCCGCCTCGGACAGGCTCGATCGAGCCGGTGACCGGAACGATCCGGTCACCGGGGCTCGGTGCGCCTCACCAGCCGTTGACGTGCAGGACCGTGTCGAGCGGGGCACGCTTGGCGGGCTTGAAATCGGTGCCCTTGGTGTAGGCCACGGGCAGCAGCACGCCCTGGCGGATGTTCTCCGGCAGGCCGAGGGCCTCGGCGACCTCGCGCTCGTAGACCAGGTGCAGCGTGGTCCATGCGGAACCGAGGCCGCGCTCACGGAGCGCCAGGGACAGGCTCCACGCCGCGGGCAGCAGGGATCCCCACACGCCGGCCTGGTTGCCCTCGGGCAGTTCGCCGCCCGGCACGTGGATCGCGCCGATCACGAGGGCGGGCACCTCATGCATGACGTCCGCGAGGTACTGGGCGCTGGAGGCCACCTTCTCGGCGGTCTGCAGGTCCTTCGGCGGGTTCTTGGCACGGGCCTCGGCACCGGCCGCGGCGTAGGCGGCGAACGACCGGGCGTAGTACTCGGCCACGATCCGCTTCTTCTCCGGGTCGGTCAGCACGATCCAGTGCCAGCCCTGCGCATTGCTGCCGGACGGGGCCTGCAGCGCCACCTCGAGCGCGTCCGTGATCACCTCCAGCGGGACGGGCCGCTCGAGGTCGAGGCGCTTGCGCACCGACCGGGTGGAGGTGAGTACTTCGTCGGCACTCAGGTTCAGGTGGGGAATCGACTCGGTCATGACCTACCTCAACGACCTCGAGGGGCGCCGGCATTCCCCCGCTTGGCCCGTTCCAGCGAGGCCAGGGACTTCTTCGCCGCGGCCAGTTCGGCCTGCAATTCGGCGACGCGGTCCGCGGCGGCCTCACGCGCGGCCGAGAGCACATCGTCGACCGCGGCCTGGGCCTCCTTGTCACCGAGGGCGACGAGGGCCTTCTGCACCGGGGCGAGAGGCACGTCGCGCGCACCGGCCGGCTTCTGCGCGTTCCGGGTCACCTTCATCACGGCGGCGTTGTCGGCACCCACGTACACCGTGATCGCCACCGACTTCGCCGTGCCCGGCGCCGGCTTCGCCGCGGCGGGCCTGGCCGCCGATTTCACCGGCTTGACCGGCTTCGGCGCTTTGGTGGCGCGCAACTCCCGCGCGTCGTAGGGCAACTGATCGTCGACCCCCGCGGGCCGGACGGTGACGGTGGTCCCCGACACCTCCAGCACCTTCGCGGAGGCGCCCGCGGACAGCCCCAAGCTGGGCACCGCCTCGATCAGGTACACCGTGGGCCGTTTACCGTCCGCCAGCGCCGCGGCGTACCGCTCCAGATCCGCCGCCGTGAGCGTCTGCTCCGCCACTACTTGACTCCCTTCGCGATCACCGGGATCACGTCATTGGCAACGGTATCGAGAGCGAGCGGGCCGCCGTACAGCAGGGCGTCGACACTGCTGCTGCTGTCGATGATCACGATGGGAGCACCGTAGGTCAGGGACGACGGAAGGCCGTCGTACCCGCCGTTGCCGGCGCCGGGGTCGGTGCGCGCCACGATGGTCCGGTCCACGGAGCTGGTGCTCACCGCCGTGTACAGGTCGGACGATCCCAGCGTGAGCCACGACGAGCCGCTGCCCTTCGACGGGACCTGCATCGCGAAGCCCAGCTGCCCCAGCATCTGGAAGGGGCTCGCGGAGGTCGTCGCCAGCCGGGTGGACTGACCGTCGTAGTGCACGAGGTCCACCTTCTTGCCGGTGAAGTCCGGGTGCGCCGCGCGCAGCTCGGTGATCCGCTGCTCGTACCGCTTGCGCAGTTCGGCGGCGCGATCCTTGGCGCCCAGGGCTTCGGCGATGAAGGCCATCTGCTCCTGCCAGGTCCAGCCCTTGCTACCCGCCTGGGACACCGCGATGCTGTTCGCCACCGTCTTCAGGTCCTTGGCCTTATCGGCCGCCGCCGGATCGGTGTCGATGATCAGATCGGGTTTGGCCTTCTCGATCACCGACCGGTCCGGGTTGACCGACGTGCCCGCGGTCGGGACGCTCTTCAGCGCCGGAACCCAGGACGGCAGTTCCGATTTCGGTCCGTTTCCTCCCGCGACGACGTCGAATCCGAGGGCGGAGACGATCTCCGCGTCCCCCGGCCCCAGGGCCACGATGCGGCCGGGTCGTTTGTCGATCTTGGTGTCGCCGTTGATGTCCGTCACCGTGCGGGCGCTCCAGGAGTCGAGGGCCGGCAGGTCGGACGACGATCCACCACCCTTGAAGGCGAACAGCCCGACGGCGATCGCGATCAGGACCACCACTGCGGCGGACGCCCCGATGATCAGCGGGCGACGGCTCTTCGCGGTCGACTGCTGCGGCGGCGCCATGCTCGGATTGCTCGGACTGCTCGGCCCGCCGTAGAACTGCGCGGGCGCACCGCCACCGGGCGGGGGCCCCGCGTAACCCGGCGTCCCCTGAGCCGGGTTGAAGCCCGTGGGCAGCGCCGGATTCGACGGGGTGCCCTGCCAATTCGTGCCGCTCGGCGGCGGCGGGGGCGCCATTCCCGCGGCGCCCGACATCCGGCGTGCCGCCGCCGATAGCGCATCCGCGAACTCACCCGCGGAGTTGTACCGTTCGGCGGGATTCTTGGCCATCGCTCTACCGAGCACGTAGTCGATCTCGGGCGAGAGGTCAGGCCGCTTGATCCGCACGCTCGGCGGGTTCTGGCTGATGTGGGCGAGCATGAGCTGCCCGGAGATCGTGGTGCTGAACGGCGGGGCGCCCGTGAGCAGTACAACGGCCGCGCACGCCAGGGAGTAGATGTCGGCGCGCTGGTCGATCGGGTTGCCGAGCAGCGCCTCCGGGGCGGTGTACGCCAACGTGCCGACCACCGTGCCGGTCTGGGTGTGCTGGCCGACCTCGGTCTGCGCGGCGCCGATGCCGAAGTCGGCGAGCTTGACCTGCTCGCCGCGGCGGCCGCGGTCCACCAGGAAGTTGGCCGGTTTGACGTCGCGGTGGAGGATGCCGTGGCCGTGGGCCTCGTCGAGTGCGTCCGCCACCTGCTCGATCACGGAGACGGCGCGGTCCAGGCTGAACGGCCCCTCACGCTGCACGATCTGGGCGACGTTGCCGCCCTCGACCAGCTCCATCGCGATCCACAGGTGTCCGTCGGATTCGCCACGGTCGTAGACGTCGACGATGTGCGGATGCTTGAGCCCGGCCACGATATCGGCCTCGCGGTCGAAGCGAGCGCGCACCGACGGATCGGCGGAGAACTGGCTCTGCAGCACCTTCAGCGCCACCGACCGCGGCAGCGTGCGGTGCCGCACGCGGTAGACCGTGCCCATGCCGCCGGTCCCCAGGACCGACTCGACCACGTACCCCGCGATCACCTCACCCGGTTCGGCCACCTCGCCGACACCTCCATTCCCCTGCACGTTCGCAGCGAGACGAATCTACCGCGCCGCAGGTTGCCGGGTGCTTAAGGCGAGGTTGGAGGCGGACCCGGGGGTTCGTCCTTGGGCTGCGTCCATCGGGGAGCACCGGGCTCGCGGCGGGGACGGCGGGCGGGCCCGCCGGGCTCGTCGTCGTGGTCGCGGCGCACCCAGCGACCCGCGTCGGTCTTGCGCTGGGCGCCGGTCCCGCGCTCGAAGGGCGGCGGCGGGGCCGGGCGCACGGGCC